>JBJXGN010000357.1:0-10389 GCA_046160585.1 Kofleriaceae bacterium | reverse complement strand
CGTGGACGCGACGGAGATCGACGCGCTCATCGGAAACCCTTCCCGCCCATCCGCGTGGACGCGACGGAGATCGACGCGCTCATCGGAAACCTTCCGCCCATCCGCGTGGACGCGACAGAGATCGACGCCCTCGTCGGAAAACCTTCCCGCCCATCCGCGTGAACGCGACGGAGATCGACGCCCTCATCGGAAAACCTTCCCGCCCATCCGCGTGGACGCGACGGAGACCGACGCGCTCATCGAAAACCTTCCCGCCCATCCGCGTGGACGCGACGGAGATCGACGCGTTCCTCGGAAAACCTTCCCGCCCATCCGCGTGGACGTGATGGAGATCGACGGGTTCATTGTCTGACCTTCCCATCCGCGTGGACGCGACGGAGATCGAGGTGCTCATCGTCTCCCGCCCATCCGCGTGGACGCGATGGAGATCGACGGGTTCATCGTCTGACCTTCCCATCCGCGTGGACGCGATGGAGATCGACGGGTTCATCGTCTGACCCTCCCATCCGCGTGGACGCGACGGAGATCGAGGTGCTCATCGTCTGACCTTCCCATCCGCGTGGACTCGACGGAGTCAAGGTGCTCCATCGATCAGGCGTCTTTCTCGGGTTGGTCGTCGGACTTCGCCTCGGACTTCTCGGCCTTGGCCTCGGTGCCGGCGGCGAGCGCCTTCTGCTTCGCGGCCTTGTCGGCATCCATCTTCGCCTTGAGCTTCGCCAGCGCGTCGTCCGGTCCCCCCGGGAGGGCGAGGCCGCCGCCTTCCTGGACGGTGCGCGAGGCCGCGAGGATCTTTGCGTCGAGTGCGCCTCCGTCATCGTCACCGCGCATCGCGGAGTCGACCTCGCTCTCGATCACCTCGCGATCGATCCGGTCCTCGGCGGACTGGAAGCGGTCCCACACGCTCGTGTCGTTGCCGAACGCGTCGCCGCCTGCCGAGCGCGCCGCCGCGATCTGCGTCGCGAGCGTTCCCTTGCGCATCTTCAGGAGCTGCAGCTTAGTCTCGAACTCCTTGCGGCTCTTGTTGAGCTGGATGGCGTAGCTCGCGGCCTCGTTCTGGTCGCGCTTGATCTTCGTCCACTCCACCTCGCACGCCTTCTTCTCGCGGAGCGCCGTGCGCGCGGCGTCGTCGTCGCCGACCTTCACGGCGAGCATCGCGCGCCTCTCCCACTCGGCCGCCTTGACCTTGTACTTCTCGAGATCGTTGTCCATCTGCTTCGCGGTGGCCTTGTAGGAGATGAGCTCCGCGATCGCCTTCTTCTTCCCCTCTTCGAGCTCGAGGATGGCCATCTCCAGCTCTTTCTCCGGATCGATCGCCTTGTCGAGCGCGGCGTTCGCCTTGCTCGAGATGCCCTGCTTGATCTTCGAGAAGATACCCATGGCGAGCGAAGCTTAGCCTAGTCCTTGCCCAGGCCGTACTTGCGATAGCGCTGGCGGAACTGATCGTACGTGATGCCGAGCTGATGGGCGGCTTCCTTCTGCTTGAACCGGTTCCGCTCGAGGGCGTCCCGGCATAGCCACTCCTCGAACGCCTCGACGCGCTCGTCGAGCGGCAGCCGCGGATCGTCGGAGAACGTCGAGGCACCGTTGTTGGCGGCGCCGCCTCCGGCGTCGGGCGGCAACGCGGCGTCGACGTCGGCGGCGGTGAGCACCTCGCCCTGCGCCATGTACACCGCACGCTCGACAATGTTCTTCAGCTCGCGCACGTTGCCGGGGTAGCTATAGTGGGCGAAGTGATCGAGCGCCTCGGCACTGAGCTCCTTGACCGGGATGCCCGAGACCTCGGCGCGAAAGCGCGACAGGAAGTGCGCCGCGAGGATCGGCACGTCCTCGAGGCGTTGCGCGAGCGGCGGCAGGTTGATCACCTCGAACGCGAGGCGATCGTAGAGGTCCGCGCGGAACTTGCCGTCGGCGATCGCCTGCTTGAGGTCCGAGTTCGTCGCCGCGATGACGCGCACGTTTACCTGGATCGACTCGCTACCCGCGACGCGCTCGAAGCGCTGGTACTCGAGGATGCGCAGGATCTTCGCTTGGAACTCGAGCGACATGTTCCCGATCTCGTCGAGGAACAGCGTCCCGCCATCGGCGAGCTCGAACTTGCCTTCCTTCTGCTTCGTCGCGCCGGTGAACGCGCCCTCCTCGTGACCGAACAGCTCGCTCTCGAGCAGCGTCTCGGCGACGGCGGCGCAGTTGATCGTCACGTACGGCTCCGACGCGCGCGGCGACAACATGTGGATCGCGCGCGCGACGAGCTCCTTGCCCGTCCCGCGCGGGCCGAGCACGAGCACCGGGCGAGGCACGGGCGCGACCTTCTCGATCCTCGTCATCACGGTGCGCATCGCCTGCGAATCGCCGACGATCTGCCAGCGCCGCCCCGCGACCTTGCGCAGGCGCTCGTTCGTCGCGCGCAGCTCGCGGTTCTCGTCCTCGAGGCGCTTGCGATCGAGCGCGTGCTGCAGGATTCGCTCGACCTTCTCGACGGACATCTCGAGCTTGTCCTCGAGGTAGGGGTCCTTCGTGATGAAGTCGACAGCGCCGGCCTTCACGGCGGTGATCGCGTCGTCGATCGTGCCGTGGCCCGTGAGGATGATGATCGGCAGCTCTGGCAAGCGCAGCCGGATCGCACGACAGATCTCGATGCCGCTGCGCTTCCCCGCACCGAGATCGAGATCGAGGATCGCGAGGTCCGCTTCGTTCGACGAGAGCCACGCGATCGCCTCCTCGCCGTCGTCGAAACCGACGACGTTGGAGCCCTTCGTCTTGAACGAGTCGGAGAGCAGCCGGCGGACCTCTGCCTGATCGTCGACGCAGACGATGGTCCCGATCACGAGCGGCTCCGGTCCTGCCATACCGGCAGCGCGGCGAGCTGCGCCTGATCCGTCGGTAGCGTCAGCGTGATCGTCGTGCCGCGTCCCTCTTCGGAGTCGACGGTGATCCGCCCGTGGTGGGCCGACACGACGCGCTCCGCGATCGCGAGGCCGACGCCGGAGCCGGTCTCCTTGGTCGTGAAGCCGGGGACGAACAGACGATTGAGGTGCGACCGTGGGATGCCGGGGCCGGTGTCCGCCACGACGATCTCGAGCAGCGGCGCCGCGCTTCCCCCGGGAACGACGATCGCGCGTACGCGCACGGACACCTGCCCGCCCGTCCCACTGCACGCTTCGGCGGCATTGGACACGATGTTGAGCATCGCCTCGCGTAGCAGCATGCGATCGCCGCGCAGATCCGGAAGGCCCGCGGCGGTCTCGAGCGCGATCGGCACCGCCTGCGTGCGCGCCTGTGCCGCGACGACGATCTCGTGTAGAAGCGGCGCGAGCGCGACGAGCTCGACCGTCGGCGTCGGCGCCTGCATCGAGCGCAGGTACTGCGCCCATTCCTCGTAGAGTGCGGTCACGTCGGACTCGAGATCCTTCAGGCGATCGTGAACATCCCCCTCGGCCGCGAGCTTCCGCGCGCTGCGCGTGCGCGCGCCGATGATGCCCAGGAGGTTCTTCACGCGATGGCCGTGCGCGTACACGCCGGCGATCACGTCGTGGCGCACGACCTCCGCGGTCGCGGTCACGAGGCGCGGCGCCACCAACGCCGCCGCGCTGCCCGCACCGGGGTTCGCGGCGTCGAGTAAGCGGCTCACGACGATGCCGAGGCTCGGCGACTGCGCGTCGAGCATGCGCGCGGCGTTGCGCCACGCGAGGCCGTGGCTCGAGTCGATTCGCAGCGCGCGCTCGATCTCCGCGAGTGCGCCTGCTTGGTCACCGCGGTCGAGGACGAGCAACGCGAGCTGACACGCCGCCGCGGTGTGCCCGGGCTGGAAGGCGAGGCCTTTGCGATATGCGTCCTCGGCCTTGTCGCGCGTCGCGAGATCGTCGGCGCACAGCGATCCGTACAGGAACCAGAGGCGCGCGCGCTCGACCGCGGTCAGTCCCTCGCCCGTCGATGCATGGATCAGCGCGTCGAGCTCTCCGACCAGCGCGAGCCGATCCGTCGACGAGTGTTTGCGCGATCGCCGCTCGAGCCGGCGCAGCGAGAGCGCCGCCGACGGCCGCAGCCCCTCGAGCGCCGCGAGCTCGTCGTCGATCATCGTGTCGGTGACGTCGCTGTCGCCGGCTGCGTGACGCGCCGAGAGCAGCGCCGCCGCACACATGCGCCTGCCCTCGCCGTCCTTGGCCTCGGCGACGGCTTGCGTCGCGTCGCCGCCGCGCCCGTGCGCGACCGCCATCGACGCGATCTCCTCGAGCAGCGCGAGCGCCTCGACCGACGACGCGCCGGCGGTCGCCGCGGCGAGCGCCGCCTCGAAACCCGCGCCTGCTTGCGCCGCCGCGCCACTCGTGTCGTTCTGCGCGTCCGCGCAGCGAGCAAGGACGAGGTGCGCGCGGACGCGATCCCACGGACCGAGCTTGGGCGAGTCGAGCGCCGCCGCGAGCGACATGCGCGCCGCCGCGATCTCGCCTGCCGCGAGCTGCGCGCGACCGAGCAGGATCTTCGTCGCGGGCCCCGGCGCGCGCTTCGCCGCCTCGGCCGCGAATCCACGCGCGCCCGTGACATCACCCAGCGCGAGCGCGATGTCGGTGAGGCGCAGCGCCGGGATGGCGTCTTCGGTCTGCGCGAGCGCGCGAACGAGCGCACTCTTGGCCGCGGCCGGCAGTCCCAGAGCCCAGTATCGATCGCCGAGCTCGATCAGCGCGGAGGCAGAACCCACGGCGCGAATGTACCTGATCGCCCGCGACGAAACCCGCCGCGCCGACGCTCGTCCATCGGGAACCGACATCGTCGATCCAGCTTCGGTCCGCCGTCGATCCGACCTCGCTCCGACCCGACCTCGATCCGACCCGACCTCGATCCGACCCGACCTCCCTCCAACCCGACCACGATCCGACCCGACCTCGATTCGACCCGACCTCGATCCGACCCGACCTCCCTCCGACCCGACCTCCCTCTGGGTCGCATTTGCCTCGGTGACATCTTCCCGGAATAGATCCTGGTGGCGGCGGCAGTGCGCCAGAGCTCAATACTCGTCCATTGATTCTCGACACGCCGCGCGAGGTCGACCGGCGCCGGCGTCCAGCGGGCGCCGATTCAGTCGCGCAGCGTCAACATGGACTTCGCGAGCACGGTCTTGCCGAGCATCAGGCGAACCGCATAGCTCTTGCCGGCTGCAAAGCCCGCCGCGATCGTGGCCTCGGTGTGCGCCATGACGATGCGCTGCTTGCTCGACACCTCGAACGAGAGCAGCGGCTCCTTCGGCGCGGCCGGATCGACAATGACGAGCACGAGCGGCTTCTTCGTCGGTTTCGCGAGCACGCCGACGAGGTGCATCGGCCACGGCGGTCCCTTGATCAGGTGATAGTCGTCGTCCTTCACCGCATTCGCGGCGAGAAACGCGGGCAGCTCGGAGGACAGGCTCGGCGGCGCCTCGGGCGAGATCACGATGCGCCGCGCGTACGGCGTCAGCGGATCGCCGGCGTGCGCCGTCGACACGAGCGCAAACAGCGCGAGCACGGTGATCGCGAGCTTCATCCAACGAGCCTACCGCGGCGACGACGCAGTGCGAACACGACGAACAACGCGGGCACCAGCGACGGTTGTCCGCCCGCCTCGCAGCAGCCTCCCTCGTCGACGGGCTCCGGATCGCCGGGCGGCGCGGGCTCGCACACGAACGTCGCCGAGCAGCGGTTGCCCGCACCACACGACGCGCCGCACGGTCGCAAGGTGCCGCAGCGATCGGGCACCTGTCCGCACTCTGCGTCGAGATCGAGGCACGTCTCCGGCGTGCAGCACCCGACGCGCGCGCCCGGCCCCCCGTACGCGAAGCTCGTCGGCGTGGTCTGCCCGATGTCGTAGTACGAGGGATTCGAGACCGTCCCGATCTGCGCGTTCGCGGGGACGAGCGTGCCCGATGGGTCGACGAGAACGAGCTCGGACATCGTCGTCGCCGTCGGATCGGTGCCGAAGACACCATTGCCCATTTCGGTGCACGACTCGGTGCTCTCCGCTGCGATCTCGCCAAACCACTGCGCGTGACCGACGTCGGTGTACGACGTGCCGGCCTGTGTCCACAGCGAGCCCGGGAAGTACCCGAGAGCGTCGCCGTTATAATAGAACCACCAATCTTCGCCCTGGCGCCGGATGAGGTAGTCGCCGTATTCGCCCGGGGCAACGCGCATGCCGGGGCGATTCGTCGTCGAGACTTGGACCCAACCGCACGCGTTGTAACAAGTCGGCGCGCCGTCGATCCAATGAAAGACAAACAGGCGCGGATGCGCGTCGCCGTTCACGAGCACATCGACGTGCCAACCGATCTCGACGATCTGCCGGCTGTCCATCGACGACAGCCCGATCTCGCCGAGCGAGTGCGCGTCGGCGATCGCGAGCGCCGGATCGCCCTGGAGCATCCGCGCGCCCGCGCCCTGGCTGTTCGCGCCGGCGAGCTGGAGATAGCCGACGTAGATGAACGTGTCCTGTGCGTGCGCGACCCCGGGGAAGCCCTTCGGTCCGTACTTCGGAGCCGGCGGATCGACAATGTGCGCGCGCGCGATCGATACCTGCGCGATCATCGTCGCGAGGAGCACGAAAATCGCGGGGCCGCGCACCCGTCCATCGTAGTCGAAACGTGCGGCGGGGTGCCGTCGAGGACCGGGGCGGCCGGCGATCTCGTGCGAGAGCCGCACGATCCGTTGCATCTCAGCCGGTGCGAGCGCCGCACATTTGGCTTGTTGTCCCCAAGGCCGGCAAGTCGCGTGGCCGTGTCGCGTTCGCGAACCGCCGAGAATCGCGATGCGTCCGCTGGCTACCTGCTTGCACTTCGCTTGGCCCATGAAGCACCTCGCGATCGCATCGTTGTTGTTCATTACCGCGTGCGCCATAGAGGAGTCCGGCGGTGCCATGGACGAGACGACCGAGCTGTCCGCCGCGGACGACGAGCTCGTCGTCGAGATGTCCACCGCAGCGGAGCTCGCGGTCATGGACAACGATCGCGGCGTCGACGACGCACGCACGATCGAAGTCGCGACGGGGCCCGAACACGGCGAAGCGTCGTTCGACGACGCGGGCGTCCTTCACTACACGCCGGCGGCCGACTATCTGGGCGTCGATGTCGTTCACTACTCGATCGCGAATCCCGACGGTTCGCGCGCCGACGCCGTCGTGGCGATCGACGTCCGCTGTGCGACCTGCGCGATCGGCGCGCCGATCCGACTATCGTGGTTGCCGAACGCGCCGTCTGACATGGTGCTCGGCTATCGCCTGTTTCTCGGTGCCAGCGAAGACGCGACGAGCATGGTCATGGTCGACGAGGTGACGGTCGACTCGCCGGCGTTCGATCCGGCGATGCCGGGCGCGACCTACGACGCGTGGAACGACTTCCGCCTGCGCCTCGGCGACACCGCGTGCTTCCGGCTCACCGCGTACAACGCGGCCGGCGAGAGCGACTTCTCGAACGCCGTGTGCAAGGTCGTTAACGGCGCGACCATGCGCTTTGGCCTCTAGCTCAGGTCGACGTCTCGGCGCGCGGAGGGAAGTCGGCGAGGCTCTTCTTGCGCTCGCTCAGGTGCTTCTCGAGCTCGTCGAGCGCCTCGTCGAGCTTGCTCTGCGCTTCGCCGCGATAGTCGGCCTTGTTCTTCGCTTCGCGCAGTGATGCGAGCGCGCTGGACAGCGTCTCGTGGTCTGCGATCGCACGGGCGCGCACCGCGTCGTGCATGTCTTTGAAGTTCGTGTAGAAGTCTTGGAGCATGTCGCCCTGCCGCAGGGGTGTGACGACACCGAGCCTGCCTCTCGCCATGCGATCGAAGTACATCGAGACCTTGAACAGTGGCCCCGCCACCTTGTGGGTCATGATGAGCAGATACAGCGACAGGATCACGACGAGGCCGACGCCGACGCCGACCATCTTGTAGACGAGCTCGCGATCCTCCGACTCGAGGCCGCTCGCGACCGTCTTCTGGAAGTCCTCCTGCGACGAGTCTGCGTGCGTGAGCGCCTGCAGGTCCTTCTCGATCGACTCGGAGGCCGCGCGCTTCTGCTGGTAGATGAGGTACCCGAGCGCGCCCGCGATCACACCCGAAAGGACGGTGACGAGCAGGACGTAACGGAGCTGCAGCTTCTTGTCGAGCAGGTAGTTCGACAGCTTGCGCTTGTACTTTGGCCGCGGGCCACCGCCCGGCGCAGCCGTGGTGGCGATGTCACTCAATGGCCTTCTCCTTGCGCGCGATGATCTCGCGCATCTCGACGACCTTCGGATCGTCGCCCGCGCCCGCAGCCTCGGCGGCGGCGACCACCGCGCGCAGCTTCGCGATGTCGTCCTTCTCCATCTGCACGACGCCCGAGTGGGCGGTCTTGAAGTGCTCGTAGAAATCGACGAGCTGATCGCCCTTGCGGAGGTTCCACACCTTGTCGAAGCGACCGTCGCGCATCTTCGCGAGATAGAGGCTCACCTTGAACAGCGGGCCCGCCACCTTGTGCGTCATCTTGATGCCGTAGATCGCGAGTCCCGCGATCAGCAGCAGGCCCGTCCCGATCAGCACGTAGAGGATGAGCATGCGACCGCGCTCGAGCTGGTTCAGCTGACCGCCAAGCCGCATCTCGCACGTCCAGTGCGCGACCACCTTCAGACCGTAGTCCGGCGGTACCTTTGGCTCGGGCGCGAGCATCGTCATCGACGACTCGTCGAGCGTCACCGTCGGGCGCCGGCGCGGCTCCTCGCCATCGGGCATATCAGCGCTTCCCGCCGCGCTGCCATCGCCGCTGCCGCTGCCAACGTCCGTTGGCGTCGGTGCGCTTGCGGGATCCGGGAGCTTCATCGGGATCGCAGGAACGTCCTCGACGTCAGCGGTGATCACGGGGATTTTCGGACACGGCGTTCCGCGCACGCTGGCCATCGCGACCGTCGTGGTCTCGTTCGCGACGCGTAGCACCCACCAGCCGAGGCCGGCCATGAGCACCGTGGACAACCCGACCATGAACAGCGTGAAGCGGAGCTGGTACCTCTTGTTGATCAAGAGGTTCTTCCAGCTGCGCTTGTAGCCTTTGGGGGGCTGGTTCTTGCTCACGGAGAAACCTTGGAATTGATCGTCGGGACTATTTTCTTCGCGATCAAGTCTTCGACCACGGCGATGACACAATCCTCACCGGCGAGGTCCACATCTTTCTGTGACGCACTCCCCTGCACCTTGGCACCGCCATTGAGCATTCCGAAGATGGACTTGTCGGGGAAGCTTGCGAGCAACATGCTGATCTTACAAGAAACCGTCGCTGTCTTACCGGACGTCTGAACTTTGAGCTCGTTCAGCGTTCCGTCGACAAAAAACGCGGAGTAGCCCTTCGACGAGAAGCCGGCGACGCTGGTCGGCAGTGTTCCCGGCCACTTCTGCTCCATCTTGGGGGCGGATCGGGCCAGGGTCGAACCGGCCGTCTTCACGATCAGCGCGCGGAACTTCGTGTCGTTGGTCGCATTCCCGGTCTTCGACGACATGGGACCGATGTTCACGTAGATCGAGCTGCCACCGCTCGGTGTGGGACCACCACCGCCGCTCGACCCGAGCTTCTTTAGCGAGTCCTCGGCCTTTGCCTTCACGAACTCGCTCGCGTCGCTGGTCGATGCCTTCTGTAGCGCGGCGAGCGCCTTCGCCTTCTGCGCCTTACTCGCGGACGCACCCAGCACGCCCAGGCCGACCGCGGCGGCGCTGCGGACCTTCTTGTCGCTGTCGTTCGCGATCACCTTCACGAGCGGATCGATGCCGCGCACGTCGCCGAGCTTCGTCAGGTTCAGCACGGCAGAGAGCCGCACGCGCTCGGAGCTGGCGTCGAGCTCGCGGATCAGCGAATCCACGTTGTCCGCGAATGCCACACGAGGGAGCGCGATGCCCATCAGCATCGCGATCACCAGCAGGAGCGCCGAGGTGCCCTTCGTCCTCATCCGTGTTGCGGTTCAGACGTTCCTGCTCGGGAACGCTTCATCGACAGGACTACGGTACCGAGAATCCCTTCGGTTCTGCAAGGTACCGACGGGCAAGCTCGACGTAGTGAGACGCGCCGTCGCGGATCTGCTCCCGTTCCTTCTCGTTTACCTCGCGCTTCACCTTCGCAGGCGATCCCATCACCAAGCTGTTGGGTGGGATATCGGTACCTGGTGTCACGACAGATGCTGCTGCGACGAGGCTCCCGCGACCGATGCGACAACCATCGAGGAGGATCGCCCCCATCCCGACGAGGCAGAAGTCATCGACGGTGCACGCGTGCATGATCGCGCTGTGGCCGATCGTGCAGTCGTTGCCGATCGTCGTGCCGAAGCGTTCGCTCGTCACGTGGATCACCGTGTTGTCCTGGATCGACGTGCGCGCGCCGATGCGGATCGGCAGGACATCACCACGCACGACGGTGCCGTACCAGATCGACGACTCC
>JBJXGN010000356.1:0-6826 GCA_046160585.1 Kofleriaceae bacterium | reverse complement strand
TCGAGCAGGTAGCCCTTGTGCAGGTTGCGCTCGACGAGCGCGCGCGAGTTCCACACCGGCCCCGCGCGCTCGGCGCGCGCGAGCCACGCGCGGAAGCCGTCGATGTCGTGGATGTAGTCCCACGTCGATCGGATCAACGTGGGTCCGCGCGCGTCCCAGTCCTCCGCGGGGTCGTTCCACGCCGCCATGCGCGCGCGGACGCCCTTCGCGCGCAGCGCGTCGAGCAGGAGCTCCTCGTCGACGTCCGGCTCGGGCAGCGGTGTGCAGGTCGCGATGCGCAGATCCATCGCGGGAGCGTAGCGTCCGCGGCGGTCAGCTCGCCATGCGTGGCGATCGGCCTCTGGAGCTCGCGCGCTACGGCGCGCCGTGATCCAGACGACCGTTCCTTACCCGATCACGATCGATCCGTTCCCCAGTGAGTTCACCGACACCCGTTGCGGCTCACGTAGAGAATCGACCCCGTCGGCCCGTGCACGAAGTCCACGTCCCCGTCAGCGTCGAAGTCGGCTAGCCTCCCGCGCACGAATCGGCCACCGAAACTGCGCGTCTCGGTCCACAGCCCAGCCTGGTTCGTGTAGACGCGCCAGCGAACGAGTTGCGATCCCCCGAACGAATTCTCCGGCATCAACACGTCGATGTCGCCGTCGCGGTCGACGTCCGCAGCTTCGGGCTGGTCCGAGGGCGTGTGTGGCGTGAAAGCGATCCGAGGGGAGACGACTCCACCGCCCAGATTCAAGAAGCCGTGGCCACCCTTGACGAGGAAGTCGAGATCACCATCCCGATCGAGGTCGATGTAGCGCGCCGTCACTTCTGTGGGGCCGACCGGGATCGTTGCGAACTCCGTCACTGGACCGAACGCGAGCCCACCCAGGTTCAACTGGTAGAACATCCCGGACGGACTCGCGAATTGCGATGTGACGATGTCGAGCTGGCCGTCGCCGTCGAGATCCATCAGCCGAATGGAGCCCGGGAGCCCCGGCGTGTTGTACGCGACCGGGGCGAGGTAGCTTCCGCTCGCACGCTCGATCACGAACACCGTGTGCAGGTTCTGGTTCGTCGAAACGAGATCGATGTCGCCATCGCCGTCGAGGTCGCCGGCGTCGACGTGCCGAGAGAGATTTCCGATGTCCACGACGCTCGGCAAGGCGAACGATCCGCCGCCCAGGTTCTCGTAGCGATGCAGGAACCCGAGTTCGAGCGAACCGAGGTCGAGGTCGCCGTCCGCGTCGAAGTCCCATGCACCGATGCTGACGGCGTTGCTGGGTCCGGGGAGTTCCTGCACCGGGGCGAGGACGCCGCCGACCATTCCACGCTGGATCGAGAGCCCGCCGCCCGGCGTCGACGTCGAGCGCAGCACGTCCGCGCGTCCGTCTCCAGTGACGTCGAGGACTTCGGTCACCGCAGTGCCCGGGGAGCTCGCAATCGGTTCGGGCTGATGGAACTCGCCGCCCCCGCGGTTCAGCCACTCGACGACGACCGACGCCGTCGCGTCCGTGCTGACCAGGTCTAGCCAGCCGTCCCCGTTCAGGTCGCCGATCGCAATGCCGACGGGATCCTCGCCGACGGGAAGCACGGTCGGCGGGGCGAAGGTCAGCGCACCCAGGTTCATGCTCACGGTCACCGTGCGCGCCGCGCGGTTGCTCGAGACGATGTCGACGTCACCGTCGAGGTCCAGATCGCCGGCGGCGACGTACATTCCGCCATTTCCCGTTGGGATCGATGGCGCCGTGACGAACGCGCCCGCGCCCGTGTTGCGTAGGAGGAAGGTGTTGCCCGTGCCGAATGTGCCGCCGTCTCCGATGACCAAATCGCGATCTCCATCCCCGTCGAGATCGGTCGCCACGACCTGGCCCGCTACCGACGGAAGCAAGTACGACGCAGTCGGACCGAACGTGCCCGTGCCTTGGTTCAAGCGGACGCCGAGGCTCGAAGAGAAGGTGCTCACGACGAGATCGAGGTCCCCATCGCCGTCCAAGTCGGCGAGCGTGAGGAAGCGCGTCGCTGAACTGCCCGGGAGGGTGGTCTGCGGGCTGAAGACGCCGGGACCCAAGTTGAAGTAGGTGCGCACGCCGCTCGAAATCGTTGCCACGACGACGTCCTGATCACCGTCCAAGTCGAGGTCGCCCGCAACGACGTCATACGGGCTCGATCCCGGCGCGATGGTGATCGCCGGACCGAAGGCCAGACCGCCTTGATTCATGCGCAGCAGAACCGTCTGGGAATTCGCGTTCGCGCACAGGAGGTCGAGGTCGCCGTCGCCGTCCATGTCCGCGAGTTCCACCTGCAGCGCCCAGTCACCCATGGGGACGTTCACCGCGGGCGCGAATCCGCTCGGACCCAAGTTGGGCAAGATCGAGACGGAGTCGCCAGCCGTGTTGGCGGTCACGACCTCGAGCCGTCCGTCCCCGTCGAGGTCCGCGCACGCGACGTCGGAAGGCGCGGCGCCCACCGGGAGGAGCGGAAAGGGGAAGAGTGGCTCGGCGCAACGGCGAATCAGGCGTTGCTGCGGGAGATGGACCCCCAGCTGCTGAGAGGACTGTGTGACCGCGGGTGCCGCAAGCACGAAAACGAGGAGGGGAATGGTCATGAGCAAGGTGACGTAGGGAAACGCGGAGAGGCCGCTGGGACAGTGGGATTCGCCTGGGTGGTGCTGCCTGGTGGCTCCGTTTCGAGAATCTTCGAACAATCTCGGATGCGCGCGCGGCCCGCACCCGTGCCGCGAGAGAACCCACGCGGGCGGTGCCCGCTACCAGTCGATCACGACGCCGTTCGTGACGTTGAACGTGGCTGGCGGACAAAAGAGCGGTGCGGCATTGCGGTAGTGGACTTGGTAGGACCGCCGCAATCCGCTCCATGCTGCGACCCCGCCCCGCGCCGAAAGCGTGACCGTGTCCGCGGCATCGGGGAACGCGGAACCGCCGCTCACGTTGCTCTTCGTGCTCAGTCGGACGAGCAGACCCCCGACGCAGCGCACGCCGTCCCCGAACACAGCGTCGTCGAGTCCGTCGCCCTGGAAGTAGATGCATGTGACGGTCGACGGCATGTCCGAACCCTCGAGCACGACGGCGTCCGTCTGGATCGATCCGCTGGTCGACAGCAGCGCCCCCGCGGGCTGGACCGAGTTCGCGCAGCCGCGCCCGGGCGCTCCGTTGTTGCCGCAGGGGCAGGGCGTCGTGTGGTCGGTCAATGCGCCGTCGCCGGAGCAGAAGGTGTCCCCCGGAGGCCCGCCGAGTTCGTGGACGAAGACGTCGGGCGCGGCATTGAGGTCGTTCGCCACGAGGTTCGTCGCAGCGCTCACGAATGCCAGGTAGCGTCCATCCGAGGAGAGGGCGGCGGACTGCGTGAAGTCGGTGTCCGCTTCGGCTCCGGACGAGCTCACGTTGACGCGCACGGTCGTGCCGTTCAGGCGGTCGTGCACGAACATGTCTTCGCGACCGTTCGTGTCGCCGGGGACCAGGTTGGTCGCCATGCTGACGAATGCGACGTAGCGTCCGTCGGACGAGAGCGCAGTTCCGCCGCGGCTCATGCGGTTCCCCTGGAGGCCAGCAGAGTCGACGCTCACGCGCTCGGTCGTCAGGAGCACTCGGTCGCGCACGAAGACGTCGTCCCAGCCGTTCGTGTCGCCCGGAACCAGGCTCGGATCGGGGCTCCAGAACGCCACGAACCGACCATCGGAGGACAGCCCGCGTGTCGCGAGGAACGAGCTCGGTCCGCTCGCTGGCAGGCCCGCCGCGGTCACGCTGACGAGCTCGATCGTCCCGGTCAGGCGATCGTGCAGGAAGACGTCGGGACTCTCGTTCAAGTCGCCGACCACGAGGTTGGAGGCCAGCGATTCAAACACGACGTACCGCCCGTCGTCCGAGATGCCCGGTCGGCGCAGAGTGTGAGCATTCGCCTGGCCGCCGCCGCTGTTCACGCTGACGCGTTGAAGCGCTCCGGAAGCGACGTCGGCCACGAAGACGTCGATCCTCCCATTCGTGTCGCCTGCGACCAGATTGGAGGCACCGCTCAAGAACGCCACGAAGCGACCGTCGGCGGAGATCGTCGGCTCGTAGCTGTTCTGGTTCGAAGGAACACCAGCCGGGCCGTTGCTGAGGCGCTGCGTCGTGCCGGCGATGCGATCGCGGACGTACACGTCGCCGTTGAACAGCCCGTCGTTCGGCACGAGGTTCGAGGCTTCGCTGCTGAACGCCACGAAGCGGCCGTCGGCGGAGATGGAGACGTCGTACGCGCCACCCTCGCCCTGCACGCCGGCCGTGCTGACGTTGATGAGCTCGTTCGTTCCGGTGCGACGGTCGTGGGCGAAAGCGTCGTACTGCGAGCGCGTGTCGTTGACCGCGAGGTTCGAGGCCATGCTGGTGAACACGACGATGCGTCCATCCGCCGAGAGCGCGCAGTCGGTGCTGCCTGCGTCCGCCTCGGCTCCGCCCGGACCGACGCTGACACGGACTGTGGTTTGGGCCGGCGCAAGTGTGCCGATCAGCGCCGAGGACAGGGCGAGGAGCGTCGTGCGTCGTAGTGAACTGGATCGAAGCCTGGACATCACTGCCTCCAAGTGAAGAGCGGGTCGTTGGGAGTATTCACCCCGCATCCGTCGCGCGAACAGCCTCGCTTCGACGGAGAAGAGCGTCCAGGTCGGCCCACCTAGCTGGCGCGGAGGAAGGGGTCACACCTCGGCGCGTGCGCGTGTTTCCGAAAACGCCAGGAGATGGGAGCCGCGGGTCACGGCGCGTGCGAGACGACCCAATCCTGCGTCGATCATCCGTGATCGCGCCGGTGCGAGTGCGTGGATTGGCTGCACGCGGTGCGTTCGCAAGCGCACGCCGACGTTCGGTGTCGCCCACCTCGCTGGACGCCGATCTCCTCCGAGCTCAGCGCAGGTCCGCGATTCCGCCCGGCACGCGATCACGCCCCGTCGCGACGCGGTCTTCCCAGGTGTCCTTCGCGCTCGCGTGGCGGCGTTCTTCCATCGTGATGCAGCCGTCGACCGGACACACGAGCGCGCAGAGGTTGCAGCCGACGCACTCCGTCTCGTCGACCCACGGCACGCGGTAGGGGAGCTCGGGCTTGGCCGCGCGCGCTTTCTCGGCCGCGATCTTCGCCATCGGGGCGACGTGACCCGCGTGCGCGGGCGTGCCCGGCTGGTGGATGCACTGGTGCGCGCCGTCGTGGCACGCGACGTGGCAGAGCTGGCAGCCGATGCACGTCGCCGCGTCGATCTTCGCCACGACGTGGTGGTTCAGGTCGAGCTCGCCCCACTCGACGAAAGCAGGCGTCGCGCGGCCGACGAGCTCGTCCACTCGTTTCATCCCCTTCGAGGCGAGGTACGCGTCGAGCCCGTCGATCAGGTCCTCGACGATGCGGTAGCCGTGGTGCATCACCGCGGTGCAGACCTGGACGTTCGTCGCGCCGAGCGCGAGGAACTCGGCCGCGTCGCGCCACGTCGAGATGCCGCCGATTCCGCTGATCGGCACGGTGACGCGCGGATCGCGCGCGAGCACGCCGACCATGCGCAGCGCGATCGGCTTCACGGCCGGACCGCAGAAGCCTCCGTGCGTCGACGCGCCGCCGACGCGCGGGTACGGCACGAAGGTGTCGAGGTCGACGCCCATGACCGACTGCACCGTGTTGATCAGGGAGACCGCGCTCGCTCCGCCGCGCACCGCGGCGAGCGCCGGGTCCTCGATGTGGCCGACGTTGGGCGTGAGCTTCGCGATCACCGGGATCTTCGCGGTGTCCATGACCCAGCGCACGAGCTCTTCCAGCACCTTGGGCTCCTGCCCGACCGCCGAACCCATCCCGCGCTCGCACATTCCGTGGGGGCAGCCGAAGTTGAGCTCGAGCCCGTCGCAGCCCGTGTCCTCGCTGCGCTTGATCGCCTCGCGCCACTCGTCACGCGTCTCGAACATCAGTGACACGATCACCGCGTGCTTGGGGAAGCGCTTCTTCGTCTCCGCGATCTCGCGCAAGTTCACGTCGAGCGGACGATCCGTGATCAGCTCGATGTTGTTGAGCCCGATCATGCGCCGGTCACCGTAGTCGATCGACGCGAGCCGGCTCGATACGTTCACGATCGGGTTGCCGAGCGTCTTCCACACCGCTCCGCCCCAGCCCGCGTCGAAGGCGCGCATCACTTGCTCACCCGAGTTCGTCGGCGGCGCGCTCGCGAGCCAGAAGGGATTGGGGCTCTTGATCCCGGCGAGGTTCGAGGAGAGGTCGGGCATGCTGGGTTCCGTCGGTCGCGGTCGATGCGGCGTGCGCGGCGGCCATGCTAGGGTCGCGCCCGCGGCAGGTCGACACGCCTCTGTGCTCCGCGTCGTGGCGTCGACTAACCGGATCGTGAGTTTCGCTTCTCCATGGCCGGGTATCCTGTGCGGCGCACGTCGGCTCGTGCCGCGTGAACGAACTCGACGCCAAACAACCGAACAAGGCATGACCATGGACTTCGTGAAGACGCTCCTCCAGGAACACGGTTCCTCTTTCATCAGCTCGCTCACGAGCAAGGCCGGCTTCGACCAGGCGCAAGCCCAGAAGTTCGTGCCCCTCGCGGCGGAGCAGAGCTTCGAGAAGATCAAGAGCGGGGCCGTCGACCTCGACGCGCTCGTCGGCAAGGGCGACGTGACGGCGTTGATCTCGAAGCTCGACCTCGGCGCGCTGGGCGCAAAGAGCGGCCTCGACGCGGGCAAGGTCACCGCCGGCCTGAAGACGCTCCTGCCGCTGGTCCTGAACGTCCTGAAGCAGAAGGGCCTCGACGCGGGCGCGCTGAAGGGCCTGTTGGGAGGCGGAGCAGCCGGCGGGCTGGCGGGCATGGCAGGCAAGCTCTTCG
>JBJXGN010000355.1:0-23885 GCA_046160585.1 Kofleriaceae bacterium | reverse complement strand
TCGCATCCATCGCCAGCAGTCCCACATCCCTGCTGATCAACGGCCCCACGGGAAGTGGCAAGGAGGTTGCCGCGCGCTCTGTCCACGCTGCTTCGAAGCGCGCCGGGCCGTTTGTTCCGGTGAACTGCGGAGCTCTTCCTCGCGATCTGGTCGAGTCGATGTTGTTCGGGCATCGGCGCGGTGCGTTCTCGGGAGCCATCGATGACGAAATTGGCCTCGTTCGCAGCTCGCACCGCGGGACGCTGTTCCTCGACGAGATCGGTGACCTCCCGCTGCCGGCACAAGCAGCACTCTTGCGCGTGCTGCAGGAGCGCGAGGTGATGGCGGTCGGCTCGACGCGCACCGTGTCGGTCGACTTGCGTGTCGTGGCAGCCACACATCGCGATCTGGCAGCCATGGTCGCCGCGGGTACGTTTCGTGCGGACCTCTTGCACCGGCTCGCTGGCTTCACGGTGACGTTGCCGTCGCTCGCCGAGCGACCCGCGGATCTCGGTCTGCTCGTCGCGCGGATTCTCCCGCAGCACGCATTGGATCGCCCGATGCAGTTTCATCCCCGCGTTGCACGCTCGTTGCTGACGCATCAGTGGCCCGGCAACATTCGCGAGCTCGCGCAGGTCATCGGGGCTGCGGTCGCACTCGCGGGTACTGGGCTGATCACGCTCGACCATCTTCCTGCACCGATGCGCGAACCATCGCCCAGCATCGCGGCGCTCGAAAGCATCGATCGCGATCGACTGGTGGCGCTGCTCGACGAACATCGCGGCAACGTTCGGGCGATCGCGCGCTCGCTCGCCAAGGATCCCGTGCAGATCCGGCGCTGGCTGCGCAAGCACAAGCTCGACGCGGCTCGATTTCGATCCTGATAGGGGGAGGACCGTCCCGAGGACACGAGGACAAACGGGACAGATTCTCGCCAGATGGATCGCGGGATTCCCAGGCGTTGGAACGCGACTGCCGGGCATATCGCGTGCTGATGCGCGAAGGAGTGCCTACCGACGACAAGGATCCACGTTTCGCTGCGACGCTCCAGCCAGACCCGGGCAGTGCAGCCACGGCGGTGCCGAACACTGCCGGCGGCACGATGCTCAGCGAGGCCGCACCCGCAAGAATCATCGTGCGCGCCCCGAGCCGAGAGGACTACACGGACCTCGTCGCGGTTGATCCCGCGCACTACGCCCGTGGCGAGCAACTGGCCCGAGGTGGGATGGGCCGCATTTCGATCGCGCGCGATCGCCGACTCGGACGAACAGTCGCGCTCAAGGAGCTGCTCACTCCGAGCGCCTCGCTTCGCACGCGGTTCGAGCGCGAGGCTCGGATCACTGCTCGTCTCCAGCATCCGTCGATCGTGAATCTGATCGAGGCCGGGGTGTGGCCGAACGGCGAACCGTTCTATGCGATGAAGCTGGTCGAGGGCGAGTCGATCGATCGCGCCGTCGCCCGTTGCCCGACTCTAGCCCTGCGCCTCGCGCTACTGGCATCGGTGATCGCCGCCGTCGATGCGATGGCCTATGCGCACAGCCTCCAGATCGTGCACCGCGATCTCAAACCTCAGAACATCCTTATCGGCGAATTCGGCGAGACGGTTGTCATCGATTGGGGCCTGGCGAAAGACCTCGCCGAATTGCACGGCGCGAACGAGCAAGGCGACCCGTTTCGCACGGCCAGCTCGACAGACACCGTCGCCGGTTCCGTGATGGGGACGCCCGCATACATGCCGCCGGAGCAAGCGCGTGGCGAGATCGTTGGAGCGCGAGCGGACGTCTACGCCCTCGGTGCGATCCTGTATCACCTCCTCGGCGGGCGAGCGCCGTATCACGGCTCGACGTCGAGCGACACACTCGACCAAGTGCTCGCGGGTCCGCCCCCGTCGATCGAGTCGCTCCAGCCGCGACTCGCGAACGACCTCGTCACGATCGTCGCCAAGGCGATGGCTCGTGATCCCGACGCGCGGTACGCGACGGCACGCGAGCTCGCTGAAGACCTCAGGCGATTTCAGACCGGACAGCTCGTCGCTGCGCATCGCTACTCCATGGTGGAGCGCATGCGCCGGTGGGTGGGGCGTCATCGCGCCGTCGTCGCGATCGGAAGCATTCTCGTCGTGCTTCTGGCGGTCGTGTCGACGCTCTCGATCCTGCGAATCGTTCACGAACGCAACCTCGCCGACGCGCAGCGCGAGCTCGCCGAGGAGCGCCGCACACGAGCCGAACGGCAGCGCGCGGCAGGCGAGAAGCTCGTAGATTTTCAGCTCATCGAGCTCAAGAAGCGCCTCGAGCCGATCGGCCGTCTCGATCTGCTCGACGGGATCGGCGACAGCGTGCTCGCCTACTATGATGCGGTCGGTACTCTAGACGATGCCGAGGACGCCGACGCGCTCGATCGCCGGCTCCAGGCGCTGTTCGTGCTGATCGACGTCGAACGCGGTCGCGGCAATCTCGACGGAGCGATGAGGCTCGCGCGGGTAGCGCTCGGGCGTTCGGAACACCTCGTCGCGATCTCGCCGCACGACGTGATGCATCAGCGGCGACCGGTCGGCGCACACAAACGCATCGGCGATCTCCACTACGCGGCACTTTCGCTCGATCAAGCAGTCACGGAATACGAGCTCGCGCTCGCCGGTGCCGAGCGCAATGCAGAGCGTTCGACGGAGCTGCAAGACCAGCGCAACGTCGCTACCGTCCACGAAGCGATCGGCAAGGTGAAGCACGAGCGTGGCGACTTGCCGGGTGCGCTCGCTGCGTTTCGCGACAGCGTCACGCGCAAGGAGGCAGTGCTGGCGCGAAAACCCGACGATGTCGGCTTACAGATCGGCCTCGCCGAGGCATGTGCCCTCGCGGCGACGGTCACGTACGCGCAACTCGACTACACAGGCTCGCTCCTGTTCCTCGTGCGCGCTCGCGAGCTCGCGGAGTCCGCGACACGCGCGGCCCCCGACGACAACGACGCGTGGATCATCCTCGGCCAGATCCACGGCCTCTCGGGCGACGTCCACATGGCCACCGGTGCGCTCGGCGACGCCGAGACGTCCTACGTCCACGCAGCGAACACGCTCGCGGCGCGCTCCGCCGTAGATCCCGACAATGCCGTCGTCGCGAACGAGGCCGCGCTCGCACGCGGACCGCTCGCGACGGTTCTCGAGCAACTCGGTCGCGACGCCGACGCTCGCCGCCATCTGGAAGCAGCGGTCGCGATGCGCGCGAACCTTGTCGTCCGTCACCCGGACAACACGACGTTCCACCGTAGCCATGCGACGAGCCTCGAGCGGCTCGGTGCGTTCGAGCGGCGGCGCGATAACCTCGAAGCGGCCGAGAACCGACTCGCCGAAGCGCTCGCGATCCTCGACAACCTCGTCAGATCGACGCCGGATCACTCCGAGGTCCAGCGCGTTCGTGCGCGGCTGATCGGCCAGCTCGGCGACGTCGATCTCGTGCGCAAGCGAATCCCGGCGGCGCTCGAGCGCTATCGCCTGGCGCGTGCGCTGACACTCGCACTTGTCGCGAAGGACCCGACGAGCCCGGTCTGGCAACGCAACGTGCTGGGCACCCACCAGAAGGTAGGCTTCGCGCAGCTCGCGGCTGGCCGCTACGACGAAGCGCGCGCGGCATTTGGCGGCGCACTCGTGCTCGCCGAGATCATCGCATCCGTGCAGCCTGACAGCGTCGAAGCACTCGACGATCTCGCGAACGCGCGGTTCGGTCTCGGCGAAGCGGCTCGTGCCACCGGCGATCCCGCGGCGCTCGCGCACTACCGCGAGGCCCTTCGTCATCGCGAGAGGATCCTCGCGAAGAGTCCCGACTCGCCGATGGCAAGGCAAGCGGTCGCTGAGGCGCGTCAGCGCGTCCGCGACGTGGCGAAGTGACGAGGGCGAGGACACGAGGACATCGAGGACAGTGTTCGGTCCCGTGTCCTCGCCAGATCTTCAGGAGTTGGCGACGCGATCGACTGGTACGTCGCGTGCTGAGACCGCTGCCGATGCGATCATCGGGTTGGACTATCGTGTGCGTGCTCGCCTGCTCGGCGATCGCGAACGCCCAAGGCGAGCCCGCACCAACGACGTCGCCGACATCGCCGACACCACCATCATCGGCCATCTGCGTGCCGGAGTGCCGAGACGGCCATCTCTGCATCGGCGGCAAGTGCGTCTCGGCGTGCAACCCACCGTGCCGCGACGATGAGTGCTGTGTGGGCCGCGGCGTCTGCGAGCGCCGCGATCGTCCGCGCGAGAGGGCGCCTCTCGTCAGCGCACCAACCGTCGCGCCCGTCGCTGCGCCGCTCGCGTCGCCGCTCGCGACGAGCTTCTCGCCCCGCGACCCGAGTGCGAGCAGCAACGTCGCGTTTCACGTCAACCTGCTCGGTCTGCTCGAGCTCGGACCCACCGTCGCGCTCGAGCTCGGCGGCAAGACCGCATCGCTCTCGCTGCGTTTTCGCGCGATCAACGCGGGCGCGCTCAGCTACGTGATCATCGCGGATGCGTCCGAGGGCGATGTCCTCGAGTTCAGCTACGGGCTCGCGGCCGGACTGCGGATCTACACCGCTGTTCGCGGCAACATGCGCGGGTTCTTCTGGGGGCCCGCTGTCGAGCTCGTGCATGCGCGCGTCGTGGAGGACCAATCGATCGCGTACACGACCGAGCTGATCATTCCCGAGCTCGAGCTCGGCTATCGCTGGGCGTTCGGCAGCTTTCTATTCGAGATCGGTGGCGGCGTTGGCTACGGCATCGTGACCGATGCATCGAGCGAGCTGATCTCCGAGGGCGGCACGTATTACCCCAACGACGCGCAGAACGGTGCGAACGCACTCGGGACGGTCAGCGTCGGGGCGTTCTTCTAGGGAGGGTCACGATGCGATCGCTTTTCTTTGCATGTGTGCTCGCGGGATGTGGTGGTCCCGTGATGGATCACGACGCTGCAACACCCGACATGGAGATCGATTCTCCAATCGACGCGGAGATCGTTGTCCCCGACGACGATGCACGCCCCAGCCCGCTGCCGATGGGGCTGATCCTGCCGTTCGACGGCGCGTGCCCCACTGGCTTCACGGAGCGTGTGGACCTGGCGAACAAGTATCTGCGTGGCCACGACGGCGACGCCGAGTATGGCGAGACCGGTGGCTCGACGATGCACGCGCACACGATTGGCGCCCACGTCCACTCGACCGCGATGGCAGGAGCCACGCACACGCATCAGGTCACCCTGACAACGTCGACCCAGAGCCATCAGGGAACCAGAGACGATGCGTCCAGCGCAGCCTCCGCGAATCACACGCACACGGCGACCACGTCCATGGCCGGCGGTCCTCACGCGCATGCCCTCGCGATGGCAGTGGCGTTCACCTCGGAGGCCGCGCCGAACGAACCGCTCTTTCGCGAGGTCGTGCTGTGCGAGGTCACCGGTGATCCGACGGTGCTTCCGGCGACAGCAATCGCTCTCCAAGGCACCACATGTGGTGCGAGCTGGACGAGCTCGGTCGACGCTGCGGGGCGTCTGGTACGCGGCCATGACCTCGACGGAAACATCGCCGAGATCGGAGGTACCGCACAGCACTCCCATCGCATGGTGCACGATCACGGATCGCTCACGAGCGTCGGCGGTGATCACACGCACACCGCGACAGCAGGCGTGCCGAACATCGTGATCAACGACGCGCACACGACCATGATCGTGGGTCCGACGACGCCGGCGCTCGCGAGCTCTACTCACACGCATTCGGTGAGCGTTAGCGGTGGCCACGCGCATACCGTGGGTAGCTAACTCGGCTTAACCGACGCGGTCGCAGGAATCCCCGAGTATCGAGAGCTGTTCCTGTGTCACGCGACCTCGACCGTCGCGCTACCGCTGGACGCGCTCGCGCTCTCGATCGAACCGTGCCCAGCGGGGTGGATCGAGATCCTCGAGTTTCGGAACCGCTTCCTCGTCGGTGACGACGGCGATGCGACGATCGGCGAGGTCGGCGGTGGCCCTCACACTCACAGCGCCGCGCACGATCACAACATGACCGGCGCTACCGATCACTCCGGCCTCGCGTCGATCGGCGCGAGCTCCGGGTTGAGATTCCATCTCGGGTCCGCCCCGCTGGGGTCAGTCTCCGACAGCGGGCACACGCACGCAGCGTCGGTCAGTGCCGCCGACGCGCACGCGCACCCGACGCTGTCCGAATCCCCGGAGGTTCCTAGCGTCGAGGCGCTTCCGCCGTACGTCGAGGTCGTCGTCTGCACACGGCAGTAGTCGCGCGTGTTCGAACACGACGGAGGATCCAATGAGAACTCGGATCATCGCATGCGTGCTCGCCTGCTCGGCGATCGCGAACGCTGAGGGCGACGCAGAGCAGACCCCACCAGCGACATTCGCACCAGCGCCGGCTAGCTGCGCGCCGGAGTGTCGAGACGGATACCTCTGCATCGACGGCAACTGCGTCTCGGCATGCAACCCACCTTGCCCCAACGACGAACGCTGCGTCGGGCGCGGAGTCTGCGAGCGCATCGTTCGTCCTCACAACACGCAGAACGCGCTATCGGCGGTTGTACCGACAGCGGCTGGATCGATCACGTCGGGGCCGGTCACGCCGGTCTTCGTCTCGCACCTTGATTCGAGCGCCGATAGCCGTTTCGCGCTGCATGCAAATCTCGTGGGGTTCCTCGAGCTCGGGCCCACACTTGCCCTCGAGCTCGGAGGCCGATCGACATCGCTGCAGGCGCGGTTGCGCGCGATCGAGGCTGGTGCTCTCAGCTACGTCATCATTGCCGGCTCGGGCAAGCGCCTCAGTAGCGGTTGGGGTATCGCTGCGGCGTTTCGTCGATACACCGCTGTCCACGGAAACATGCGCGGCTTCTATTGGGGGCTCGCGATCGAAGGAGTGCAGACGCAGGTCTACACGACCAGGAACGCAGTCTGGCTGTTGAAGACCACACTTGCGGTTCCGACGGTCGAGGTTGGCTATCGCTGGGCGTACGGCAGTTTCTTCATCGAACTGGGTGGTGCCATCGGTTACGCGTTCGTTGTCGGCAGAGAAGCCATCGACCTAAACAACGAGGGCAACGAATCCAACAACGCACACGACGCGCCCGGACTACTCGGGACCGGCGGCGTTGGCATGTTCTTTTGACCACGGAGGATGCAATGAAGTCTTTGCTCGTTCTCGTCGGGCTACTGATCGGTTGTGGACCCTCTCTTGGCGCGGCCTATCAGCCCACACCGCTCACCGATCCGAACAAAGCGATCGTCTACCTCTATCGACCGTCGAAGTTCATGGGCGGCGGCTCGACGGTGTTCCTCGGAGTCGTACAGAACAACATCGGCTGGTCGCTGGAGCTGCACAACGGCGGCTACATCGCGTACCTGGCGGACCCCGGGCCGATCGTCGTCACCGGCGCGAACCTCGGCGACAACACGGCGGCCGGATTTGCCGTCGAAGCACGACGCGAATACTTCGTGCGGGTCACGGTCGATTCGCTCGAGATCACGCAGATCCCACCCGAGGTCGGAAGCGTCGAGATCCGCGAGTGTCGAGCCGACGGTGGGACACCGAAGCGGATCTCCACCAGCACACATGCGACGAACGCTGTCGCGCAAACGGAGGCACGATGAGAATGCGGGCTTACTTACTGCTCCTGCTCGGTGCGATGTCCGGCTGCGCGACGAAGGACTCCGGGCCGCGTACATACGACGAGTTCCTCACCGAGCTCCCGGACGCGATCTGCGAGTACTACGTCCGGTGCGCCCTGATAGACGCGAGCCAGCGAACGGTCTGCGGGATCGAGCTGCGCGAGGACGTCGCCGATGCCCTCGGGTGCAACGCGGCGCGCGGCGTGTATCTCAGCCTGGCCGAGGATCTAGGAGCCTGTCTCGACGACAACTCGCGCGCGTGCACGGGAGACGACGACGACCTCGGTCTGTTCTGCCCCAACCTCGAGTACCTCGCAGATCAATGTTCCAATTGATCAACGCGCGAGCGCCTCGCGAACCTCGCGAGCCGTGCGCTTCATGCCGAGCTCCTCGGCACGCGCGATCGCGGCGGCGGCGCGCTGCTTCGCGTCGGGGCTGCGTCCCTCGATCGCGAGGACGGCGGCGGCTCCGCCACTGCGCACCGCTGCCAACGCGAGGCCGACCGACGCGCATGACTCGATGTACGCGTCGAATCGCGCGAGCGCCGCGGCGACGTTGCCGCGCTTCGTGCCCAACATCGCCCACGAGTGTTCGAGACGTTCGCGAACCACGAGCGATCTTCGCTCGCCGTCGAGGCGTGCTTCCACCTTCGCCAGCGCGGCTTCGGCCTCGTCCAGCCGGCCTCGGATGATCGCGACCTGCGCGATCAACATGTGCGCGATGCGGCCCTCGTAGGTCTCGAACGTCGCGAGTGCATGTCCGATCCGTTCGGCGCGATCGAGATCGCCTTCCCGAAACGCCGCGACACAATCGACGAGCCGTTCGGTCGTTTCGGTGCGAAGCGCGCGCATGTTCGCGAGCGCGCTCGGATCGTCGTACTCGAGCAGCACGATCGTCCACGTGTAGAACGAGTTGCCCTGAATGCCCGGGCGCTCGACGGCATGACCTGCGTGATACGCGCGCTCGGCGAGCGTTCGTGCACGCTCGAGCTGGCCGCGCCAGGAGGCCATGCGCGCCTCGAGCGCATCGACCCGTGCGACTTCGACGGCGCTGGAGATCGCGGTCGCGTGCGTGCGCGCCTCCGCCATCATCGCCTCGGCGTCGCCGAAGTAGCCGATCTCGGCGAACAGCGATGCGCCGTCCATCAGGGTCGACGCGAGGTACTCGCGATCGCCGAGCGTGCGAAGCAACGCCGCCTGCTCCTTATACCGATTGGCGCCTGCCACGAGGTCGTCACTCGTGCCCTCGAGGTCCATGAGCCCCTCGCGAGCGCGCAACTGCACGCCGGTGTCGCCGAGCTCGATCGCACGCAGGTAGTCGCGTGTGGCGGAGGCAAGGTCTTCGAGCCGCCAGTGCGCCGCCGCTGCGTGTAGGAGCGCCATCGCGTGCTGGTTCGGCCGCGTCGTTGAAGGGGCAAGCGTCATCGCGCGTATGGCGTGAGCGAGAGCCGCTGTGGGTTCGCTGCGCGCTTCGGCGATCGTCGCGTCAAATAACGCGGCGGCGATCGGCGGCATGCGCATGCCATCGAGCGCGCGTTCGGCGAGGTCCGGCTTCGCTTGCTTGACGAATATGTTCGCGAGGCGCACGCGATATGCGGGATGCGGTGCGATCGCGACGAGCTTCTCGAGCGCGGCGACCTCGGTCGCGTCGTCGCGGCTCGCGGCGTCGATCGCCTTCACGTACGCACGCGGTTCCTCGTCGAGTTGCTCGTGAAATCGCATCGCGCGCCGGCTCGCCTCTTCGGAACGCTCGCGATAGCCGAGAGTGCCGAGGACCTCCGAGAGCCCCGCTTGCGCGATCGGATCGTCGGGGCTGTTCGCCACGGCGACCTCGAGGTGCCTTCGTGCTTGCTCGCGATCACCGACGGCGAGCGCCGCATTCGCCCGATCGAACATCACCTTTGCCTTCGTAGATTCCGGGCGCACGCTCGACGGGAAGAAGTCGATCGGCGCGATCGTGACCCCCGCGTCATTGCGGGGCTGCAGGAACGCGAACCCGATCGCACCCGCTGCAACGATCGCGCATACGAGGGTGATCGCGACGACCCGCGGGCGCCGTTTCGCGCGTCCGTGTCGCGCGTCGAGGACCGCCTGCGCCGTCGAGAAGCGCGCGGCCGGATCCCGCTCGAGGCATCTCGCGATCGTCGCGCGCCATCGCGGATCGAGATCGTCGCGGATGATCCGCGCAGGAGTGCGATGCAGTCTCGCGGTTGCCGTCGCGAGCGCTGTGGCTTCGCGAAACGGTGGCTGTCCCGAGGCGAGCTCGAACAGCACGATTCCGAGCGCGTACACGTCGCTCGCGATCGTCGCGTCGCGCCCCTCGACCTGCTCGGGCGCCATGTACGCGGGCGTTCCGATCATCGCCGTGTCGCCGGTCAAGCTGATCGCGTCGTCCTCGTCGAACGTCGAGCGCGCCAGCCCGAAATCCGTCACGACAACGCGGTCCTCGACAAGAATCACGTTCTGCGGCTTGAAGTCGCGATGGACGACACCCTCGTTGTGCGCGGCGCTCAGCGCGGCGACGAGCTGGGTCGCGATCTCATCGAGTTCCTCGCCGCCGATCGGTCCGCGCGCGATACGTGCCGCGAGCGTCTCACCGTCGAGCAGCTCCATCGTCAGGAAGACGCGGCCCGAATCCTCGCCCACGTCGTGCAACCGGCAGACATTGCGGTGCGTGATACGTCGCGCGAGTGCAAGCTCGCGATGCAGGCGCTCGATCGCCGTCGACGAGCACGCGCGTTCGGGGTGCAGCACCTTGATCGCGATCGATGTTCCGACGACGAGGTCATCCGCCTCGTAGACCGCACCTGTCGCGCCGCGCGCGATGAACCGCACGATGCGATAACGGCCCGACAGCGTCTCGCCGGGCTTGCACGCTTCGCCGTTCGCGGACTGCACGCCCTCGCTGAGGTCGTCGCCAACCGTCGCACCCACGTGTCCACAGTATCTGAGGACACCCGAGGACAGGGAGGACAGTGCTGCGGCTATTGCTTCACCCGCCCCTGCCGGATTCTGTCGCAACCCAGGCGATCGTGCCTGCTCCTAGTAGTTGCAGCCCTCGATGCCGCTGCACTCACCACTGGAGTGTCGGTTGCTGATCGACGGTGAGCTGGTCGAGAGTTGATGCAGGACCCCTACCTTGCTTCGAAGCACCGCGCACTTGGCCAGGCTGCCCGGCTCGGCGTGATCGTTGTACGGCGTGCTTCGACGAGCGACAGCACGACACCATCGGTCACGGTCCTCGCGCTCAACACAACGTGTCACTCGTAGTACGGCGCCGCTGCTCGCGGGGTTCGCGCTCCGAGTCGTGCGGCCTCGTTCGCGACGACGCGGAGGGTGCGATCGAGCGCCACCGTGTCGAGGTTCTCCAGTGGCAGGATCGCACGCACTACGTAGGTGTTGTCGATGAGACACACGCTGCCGATCAGCAACTCGCTGTTCTTGACGAGTGCATCCAGTGGCGATAGCGCATTGGCGCTGGCGACGAGCGACATGATCTGCAGGTACTCGACCCCGAAGGCGGTCACTGCGCTGATCAGCTGGCGTTGCTGGATCGGTCCGCTCGGCCCTCGCACGGTCCACTCGACCCCGATGAGGTCTGGATCGGCGATTTTTAATCGAAGCCCCGAGCGGCGCAGATACGCGCGCGCGTCCGTCCACGAGCTCACCACAGCTTGCTGATCGCTTTTCCGGCCGAGACCGGATTGAAGCCAAATGCGGTGTCCACGACGGTATCGAGGACCTTGTCACCGATCGAGTCTTCTTCCGGTAGGACGTCGAGCTCGCGAGCGAACTCCTTGGCCTCTTCGATCTCCTCCGAGGCCTCTTCAATTCCCCGCGCGGCCGTCTCGGACTTGATGTCGAAGGACACTGGGCCGACGTCGAAGCCAAATCCCGTGCGGTCGTCTTTCTCCCCGTCGCCGTCGATGTCCGTGAAGTAGTCGCGCTTCGCGAACCCGGCCCCTTCCGACAGCCCGAACCGGAGAGCGTCGTCCCCCGCTCTTGCTCGACGCAGTGACGCTCCCTTCAGCCAGGTTCCCGCCGAAACCTACGTTGTAGGTGTCGTCAGTTCCGTCGGCGGTCGTGGTGCGGTTAGCGTTGACGCCTCCGGTGCCTCGACCGACGTCCCAACCCAGATCGAAGAGGCGACCGAGGTGCTTTCCCGACCACTTCGATTCGCCGCCTTCGACGCCGACTCCTTCCGAGGTGGAGCCATCGGGGTTCTTCCACCTCCCCGCGTTCATGTTGAGGTATTCGGTGCGCCGCTCGAGACTGTCGGTGCCGTCGTCGTACTTGCTCGATGTCCCTGGCTCGATGTTGTCATTTTCCAACAGCGAGCCCTTCCCGGGCATCCACGGGATGAAATCAGCAATGCTGCCCATGCAACTAAGACCCAGGTCGCACGACTGTGTGACTCTGCGAGCTAGATCCGCGTGATCGCGAGGAAACGGCGGCGAGCACCGTGTGGCGACACTTCACCGGCGAGCAGATGCGGCATTGACGCGACGATCAGAACTGCCACGTCGCGACCACGGACCTGGGCGACACGTCGACCTTGGGGAGCACGCGGGTCGGACGGTTCGTGATCGCGAAGTACGCGCCGGTCGCGCTCACGACGACGCCGCCGATCAGCATACCGATCCCGATCCGCCGTTGAAGCGTCGCCGATGCGAAGTCGTCGTCGAGCCCGGCAGCCGCACGCTCCTCATCGGTGCATCCGGCACCACACACCATGATCGAGCGCGCCTCCGTGTCCTCGGCCTTGTTCCTCCCGGCGCCCCACACGACCGCGCCGATCACGCTGACGGTCGCGCCCGTCCCGATCACCGACCACGGGATCCATCGCCGATACGGATACGTGTATTGAACCGCGTCCTCGAGTGACTGCAACGTGATGTCCTGGCTCACGGTCGCGCCTCCCTGGACCACGCTGCGAATCGCACGCGTGACGAATAGCGGGTGCTCGGCGACAAGGGCGTGCTCTCCGACGACGACGCGTTGCTTCCGCGTCCCCGGACATTCGAGCCAGCTCCTGCCGTCGAGCAAGACCTTCACGCCCGGCTGGCCACACGTCACGTGGATGTATCCGAGTTGGCCCGCGAGGAGGCGGTGGTAGTCGAGCGCCTCCCGATACCTCGGCTTGGTCGGGAACGGACGCTCTCCGTACTGAAGCGCGAGATCCAACTGCTCCGCCGCCTCCAAGAGCTGCCCGACACGAATCAGGGTGATCGCGAGGTTGTACCGGATCATCGGATGATCCCAGATCGAGATCGCTGCACGGTATCGCTCGATCGCGGGGGCGTGCTGCTCCTCCGCGAACCGCTCGTTCCCCTCGGCGAACACCGCGTTCGCTTCGTCCTGCTTGTCCATCGGGACATCGCGCGTCCACGGGTCGACGTCGTCCGCGCGAAGCGTGCCCGCGAACGCACAACACACGATGGCGACCACGGCCACTCTCACCGCAACCGTTCCTTCACGATCTTGTTTAGCTCCTGTTGGAGCTGCTCGGCGTGTTTGCGCTCCTTGGCGAGGAGCGTGTCGAGTCGCGCGTTGGCGGTCGCGGCCTCCTCACTTTTTCTCTCTGCCACCTTGCGTGCAACATCGGCGCTGCGGGCTGCTGTGACCGCGCGTTCGTACGCGCTCTGCAGTTCCTCGCGCGACATCGCGACCGCTGCTTTGGCCTTCTCCGCGTCGGCGCGTGCAGCGTCCGCGGCGCTCTGGGCGGACTTTCGCGCGACGTCGGCCGCCGCGGACTCGCGCTTGGCATCCTCGATCGCCGCCAACCGGCGCTCTGCCTCTGCCTCTGCCCGACGCGCGCGTTCTGCCTCTTCACCCAGCGCGCTGGCGTTCGCCTGCGCCTCGCGCTCGGCGTTCGCGATGCGAACGTAGGCAATCGCGCCACCCGCAAACACGAGGCCGAGCAGGGCGAACGCCGCGGCGAGCGCGAAGATCCGGATCCGCTTCGTGCGTCCGAGCTGGTGCTCCATCGCCGCGAGGAACTCCTGCTCGCTGCGTCCGAGATCGAGTTGGTGCCGGCGAACCAGCGCCAACGCGTCTTGCGCCGTCGCTCCACGCCAGACCAGATCTGCTGGCCTGCCACGCGAGACCCACTGCCGCACGGCGCCACGAAGCTCGCTGGTAAAGCCGCGAGTCGCTTGGTTGTCGTCGAGCCAGCGAACGATCATCGGCCACTCCGTGATCAGCACTTCGTGCACGATCTCTACGGTGGAGTGGCCCGTGGGCTCGGTGTGAACGACGACGAGTCGCCCGCGGACGAGGAGGTCGAGGACTCGATCCACGTCGCCCAACTCGGCGAGCTCCGCGCGATCGACCACCGCACGCGTTCCCTCCGGGGTCACCAAACGCGTCATGAGGGTGCGCAGCATCGGCTGCTCGTCGCGCGAGACCTCGGCGGCGATCTGATCGGCATGACGTACGAACGCGCCGCCGACGCGCCCCATCGCGTCGTACGCTGCCTGCGTCAACAGCTTGCGCTTGCGATCGCGGCGGTCCCACAGCGCCGTCGCAGCGAACTGGAGGAGCGGGAGTGCGCCTCGCGTGGTCGCTACCGTCATCATGTCGTCGACGATGCCGTCTTCGAAGGCGTATCCGGCGAGCTCGGCTGGTCGCACGACGGTCTCGCGGAGTGCGTCGCGATCTGGCGCGGCGAGGAAGAACAAGGCGCGGGAGATCTCGTCGAGGAACTCGCGAGACACCGCGAGCCGATCGAGAAAGTCGGCCCGCATCGACGTGATGATCCGGACCGGCGCCGAGGAGTCGTCGGCAGCGGCGAGGATCGCGCGCAAAAACGCCTCGCGCTGGATGGGATCGCTCGACAACGTGAACAGCTCCTCGAGCTGGTCGACGACGAGCAAGATCTTCCCTTGCGTTCGCGCCGCTTCCTCGCGAAGGGCCTCGCCGAACAAACCTGGCGACGTGACGAGCTGGCCGATGACCTCCGTGACCCGCCCCGGATCGTCGGCGAGCGCGTTCGCCAGGTTCGAGAGCGGCGTGCGCCCTGGACGAACGACGCGCACACTCCAGCCATCGCTGCTCGCACGAATGGCAGGGACGAGACCCGCGTGGACGAACGATGACTTGCCCACGCCCGACGGACCGATCACAGCGAGCAGCGGTGCCTGCTCGAGACGAGCGAGCGCGCTCCGGATCTCGGTAGACCTGCCGAAGAAGTACTTCGCGTCGGCCTCGTTGAACGCTGCAAGACCACGGAACGGGCTCTCGTGGTCGAGGATGGAGCGGGGTTGCAGGAACGCCTGGAGATCCGCGAGCAACTCGCCGGCGCTGTAGCGATCCGTGGCACGCATGGCGAGACAGCGATCGACGATCGTCACGAGCTCTGGCGAGAGCGTCGGCGCGCGCGTGGCGATGCTCGGCAGCGGGGTCTCGAGATCGATCAAGCGCGCGCGCAGGGCATCCGCGGTCATCGGCTTGCTGCCTCCGGCTGGATGGACGCCGGTTAGCGCGCGCCAGAACATGATCCCCACCGCCCAGACGTCCGACGCGTGCGAGACCTCGGCCGCGCCCCACTGTTCCGGGGACATGTAGGGCACCGTCCCGACGAGCGAGTCCTCCGTCGCGGACGGTTGGCCCGACTGCGCGGAGAGACGGGAAGCCCCCACATCGTCGGACTCGAACCACTTCGCCACGCCGAAGTCGAGGACCTTCACCACGCCGCGGTCGGTAACGATGATGTTCGATGGCTTGAGGTCGCGGTGAACGATGCCGAACTCGTGTGCTCGCTCGAGCGCGCGCGCGACGGGAACCATGAGCTCGGTGAGTGCACGCGGCGACACCGTCGCCTCGATCAGCGCGGCGAGCGTCGTTCCCTCGAGGTACTCGAGCACCATGAACGGGAGGCCGGCATGCTCCCCGACCTCGTGGATCGTGACGATGTTCTCGTGCGTGCACCGGGCGGTCGCTCGTGCCTCCGCGACGAACCTGGCGACGAGAGTCGGATCATCACGGAGCAGCAGCTTGATCGCTACCTTGCGCCCGAGCTTGGTGTCGCGCGCGAGGAAGACTTGCCCCATGCCGCCGCGGGCGATCTCGCGGATCAGCCCGAACCGATCGATCGCGAGGAGGTTCGAGAAGTCGAGTGGTGGGTGTGTCTGGTGCCTGACGCGCAACGCAGGTCGAGGCAACAGGCTCGTGTCGGCGGGCTTCTGTAGAAGGCTCGTGTCGGCGGGCTTCTGCAGAAGGCTCGTGTCGGCGGACTTCTCCACTCGGCACCATTGTAGCCAAGCCCATGACGAGAGGGGCTAGAGGTGGCCGAACGGTCGGGACAAGCGCCACAGATACGAATTCCTACCTACATAGAGCCCCGATGCCGTGCGCTCCATGATGACCATCAGGTTCAGCGGGTCGGGAGATGCGACGTCGATCCACCCGTCTCCGTCGTACACGAGGAGCTTCCTCGCGCCGGTGGTCGTTACTGCGGACACGTACACCTCAGTGGAAGATCGAGAGGCTGCAACAGCCAGAAACGTCACACCTGGGACATCCGAAACGGTCCAAACCCCGTTCGAGAACCGGGCGAAGGCGGGTTTCGAATCACGCTCCCCGATGAGGGTCAGGTCACTCGCGCTGTTGCCATGAAGGGACTGGGGGACAAACCCGACCAGCTCGGCAGGATGCTCCTCGACCCAGCCACTGCTCGATCGCCGTAGGACGGTGGGTGCTGGGCCGGGCCCGACGGCGATCGCATCGATTCCGAACACGCGCACGAGGTTGACGTAGCCCCCAAGCCCGGTGGTGTCGACCTCGCTCCACCCCGCTGCTGATCTCTCGAAGATTGCGACGCCCATCGGTCCTTGACCGATGGCCACGATGTTGTCGGAGGACGTGCCATCGAGGAGCGACAACATCACCGCTCCGGTCGATTCCTCCGCCACCAGCTGGTTCGTCGCGCTGTCGAAACGATAGATCGAGCCTTGTGACGCGACGTAGGCGGTGTCGCCATCGAACGACAGGATGTCGGGGATTCCGGCGAGGCCCGAGGGGCTACCGACGAGCCGACCCCGATGACGAAGTTCCCAGGTCGGCGCGTATCCATGGACCCAGGCCGAGGGAAACCCATCCGCGATCGTGTGGATCGTGCCGGAACCTGGAGCGAGCGCACGCGCGTCGGCCCACAGAAGCGTCGAACGCCGGAGCAGCGCACCCGTCAGGTACGCGACGCCGCCGTGGCCCCACACCCCCGTGGCTCCTTGTGGCGGCTCTTGCGTGGGGAGCCATTTCGCGCCGTCGTACTGGAAGATACTTCCGCCTCCAAGTCCGTCGACGACCGCGAGGACGTCGCTCGAGCTCGTCCCCCACAGCGCGATCGGTTTCTGCGACGGAGCCGGCCATGTCGGAGACCAACTCGAGAGATTGTTGACCGGTCCGGTGCCGGTGTAGTGCAGCGCTTCGGCGGTGCCCAGATGATAGCCGACGATGAAGATGTTGCTGTCGTTGGCGCCCCAGACGTCGGAGAAGCTGCTCGGCGCCACGGACTGCTGTTGCCACGTGCCCGTCGCGTTTGTGCCCGTCGCGTTTGTGCCCGTCGCGTTTGTGGCGATCGAGGAGCCGCCCACCGCGATGACGAGTGAAGACGTCCGCGATGCCCACACCGCCGACAGCGGGTAGGTCATGAACGTCGGCGGGTGCCAGACGCCGTCGTACTCGAACACGACGCCCTCGGACACTGTGATCGTAGGAGGGCACGGCGGCGGAGGGCTTCCAGGTTCGATCGGGCAGAGGTCGTTGAGCTCCTCGTGAGATGCGACGCCCACCGCGAACACGCGGTTCGGGGCGACCGCGACGATATCCGAGAGCGAGAGCGACCGAGGGACGCCCACGTCATACGGCGGGACGAGGGGTGCGAGATCGTGTCGCGTCCAGCTCGTCGGAGTCCGGCGAAGCACGGTCCGTGACGAGAGGAACCACACGTCGTCTGCCGACGAGCCGCTGATCGAGGTAATCGCCATCGACTCGGGCACTCCAGTGTCCTCGACCCGCCACAGCGTCCCGTTGAAGTGCTGGATCCCTGCGGTGCCCGACACGTAGACATCGGTCGACGAGCTTCCCCAGATCGCCCTCGAGCCGACGCCGAGCACGTCCTGCCACCCGATCACCTCGCACGGAGCGAAGCTGGCACTGCAGATCGAGGTGCAGGCGGGTCGGCCGTAGTCGAATCCGAACGTGGTGCAGCTCGTCGGGACCACGCCATCACAGAACTCGAAGTCGGTATCCACGACGAGGTCTCCACACCTGCCGGCGCAGCACATCCCGTCGACTTCGTCTGAATCGCTACAACAATCGGTGCACGCGGGGACGAGCTCGCAGGTCTTCGAACATCCCGGGCGAGCACCACGGTAGTAACCCAGGTCCGCGCAGGTCGTGTTCATCGCGACGGTGCCCTCGCACTCGTCCTGGTTGTCGACGATCCCGTCGCCACAGCGAGCGAACTTGCAGTCCTCGCGACAAACCGCATCGACGGAGCTATTCGAGTTGCTCTGCCCTTTGCAGTAGCTCGGAAGCTCACCACTGCCCGTGCCGCAGTCGCAGTCCTCGCCCGTCGCGACCGTATCCGCGACCCGGTTCCCACACGTCTCGTTCGAACGGCACCCCGCCGAGCAACCGTCACCGACCTCGCTGTTGCCGTCGTCGCAGACCTCGCCGGCCTCGGGCTCCACGATCCGGTTCCCGCACGCGGGAGAGATGCACGCGCCGTCGCGGCAGAAGCCGGTCGCACACGCGGTTCCATCGGAGGCGCCTGCCGGGCACGCGGCGTCGTCTTCGGGCGAGGCACAGCCGCCGACGTCGAGACAGCGATACCCGCTCGGGCACGAATAGTCGCCGCAATCGACAAACCGTGGCTCGCCGCAACCAGCGAAGGCCGTTGCGAGGACACATGCCACCACGAAACGCACTTCGGTCATCATATCGTCACTGCATCACGCGCGACGACCAGATCTGTCGTCCGTTGCGATTCGACGAGAACACGAGCTCGCAGCCATCGGTGGAGAGATCCGCGTCACCTTCGTCGTTCATGTCGGTGTTGATGAGCGGACCGGGGAGCTTCATGGGAGGGCCAAACATCCCGTCCGCGTGGTCGCGGGTCGCGATGTACAGGTCGCGAAGGGTCACACCGGGGCTCGAGAACACCATCACCTGCTCGTCAGGCGACACTACTGGATCCGAGGGCGATGTCGCGGCGACCTCTACGATCTGTGGAGCCGCAAACGCGTCGTCGCGCGAGGCTCGTGTTGCGACGAGGAGGTTCGTTCCGTTCGAGTAGTACAGGCGGAGGCCGTCCTGCGTGATCTCGGGATCGTAGAGGTTCGTGACGCTGGTGTTCGCGACAAACGGTGCCGGCGACGGCGGCCCCCACGCTTCGCCTGTTGTCGTGCGTCGAGTCTCGACGAGCTGCAGAGGAGTGCCACGAACGTAGATGCCCAGCAGCTCGTCGGGCGTCGTCGCGAACCGACCCTCCTCGTCAGGGGTTTCGAGCTCGGCGATCGGTCCTGTCGGCATCCATGGTCGATCGATCGCCGTACGCATCGCGATCATGATGTCGCCGAGGCCCGTGTTCGAGACATAGCTCAGCGACAACGAGGTCGCGGACAATACGGGGTTGGACAGCCGCTGATTGCCCACCGCGAGCGTATCGAGCATGACGGGCGCAGCGAGGCTAAACGACGAGGTTCTCCAGGCTGCCCAGCAGTTGCTCATCTCCATCACGCCTCCATCGCTCGCCGCATCCGGCTCGAAGACGTTAGCCGCAGTCTCGTCGAAGCCGAGGCGACCACATCCACACGCCATCCACACGAGCAGCACCCGACGAGACATCGACTCGCAAACGCTGCTCGTCACGTGCCAGCGGAAGTCCGGTCTCGGGTGTGCTCGGCGCGAGTCCACTTCCCAACACCAAACACCGGGGTAGGAAGTGGGCTTCCTGGTCGTGGTAGCTTGTTGTCGAGTGTGGGAGCACGAAACCGCGAGCCTGACGGTACGGCGGTCCGTGACCTATGGGTTGTGCGTCCGTGTGTTGAAGGGGGAAGGTGTCGAGGGGACACGCGTTTCGATCACTGCGGGTGGCATCACCCTGGGGAGCGCTGTCGATTGCGAGCTGGTCCTCGCGGCACGAGGGGTGTCGCGGCGGCACGTGAAGATGTCACTTCACCCCAATGGCGTGCACATCGAGGACCTCGGGAGCCTGAACGGGACGGTCGTGGGTGGCGTCGTCGTGAACGATGTCGTCGTTCCGCCGGGGACCATCGTCGTCGTCGGCTCGTGCGAGGTGCTCGTCGAGCCAGAAACGCCCGCGGTCGACGTTCCGCTCAGCTTGGCGACGCGGCTCGGTGGCCTCGTCGGCAAGAGTCCATCGATGCGCAAGGTGTTCGCGATCATCGAGCGCGTCGCGCCTACCGACTACACCGTGCTGATCGAAGGCGAGACCGGCACGGGCAAGGAAGTGGTCGCACGCACGGTCCACGAGCTCTCGGGGCGGCGCGAGCAGCCGTTCGTGGTCTTCGACTGCACGACATCGACCGAGTCGCTGCTCGAGAGCGAGCTCTTCGGACACGTCAAAGGAGCGTTCACGGGTGCAGTCACCGCGCGCGACGGAGCGGTTCGTCGCGCCGAGGGTGGGACGCTGTTCATCGACGAGTTGAACTCGTTGCCGCTCTCGCTCCAAGGCAAGCTCTTGCGCGTGCTCGAGGCGCGGCGGGTGCAAGCCGTCGGCGCAGACAGCGACATGCCGGTGGATATCCGGGTGGTCGCCGCGTCGAACGCGAACCTTCGTGGAGAAGTCGCTGCGAAACGGTTTCGCGAGGATCTGTTCTTCCGGCTCTCCGTCGTCGATATCACCATCCCGCCGTTGCGCGAGCGACGCGAGGACATTCCGTTGCTCGTGAAAAACTTCCTGCGCGGGGCCGGGATCCTCGCGGAGCCCGAGGGGCCAAACCTCGATCGACTTGTCGGGTACAGCTGGCCCGGCAACGTGCGAGAGCTCCGCAACACTCTCGATCGCGCGATCGCTCTCGCGGGAACTCGCAAGATCGCGTTCGCAGATCTTCCGATCTCGGTGGACGACGCCACACCAACCATGGCGTGGCCGATTCTGCTCGATCTTCCGTTCAAGGACGCGAAAGAGCATCTGACGCAGGCGTTCGAGCGCGTGTACATCTCGACGATCCTCGAGCGCGCCGGACGCAACATCTCCAAGGCGGCGAGGATGGCAGGTCTCTCGCGGCGTGGCTTCTTCGACTTGCTCAAGCGGCACGAGCTAGCGAGTCGTGACGATGACGAGGAGTGACGAGGAGTGACGAGGAGTGACGGGTCGCGTGCTGTGTAGGAAGCGCTCTTCCTAGTTGTCGTCCTTCGTTCGTGCAGTCGACTGCATGAACGCTCACGATCTCGCGGTCTCCCGCGAGGTACAGGACTTGCTCCACCTGCGGAACATGAAGCACCTGGTGTTCTCGATCCTCTGGCTCGTGGTTCCGGCCTGCTTGTTCTTGGGGGAGGAAGGCGAGGAGGAACCGCCGTTTTGTGAGTGTGACACGACGACAGCGTGTACGACCGGCTGCAAGTGCGATCCCGAGTGCGATGGAGAAGGCTCGGGCGGGGGTGGCGGTGGTGGCGGTGGCGGTGGCTCGGGAAGCGCGCCCAACTATGGCGCGAGCTGTACGTGCGACCCGGGCGTTACGTGGTGCTCCTCGAGCAGTTGCCGCGGCACGTATTGTCTGTGGGACATGGGCGACCTGGGCTACTGCACGAATTCGTGCCGCGAGACCGGTTGCCCGGCGGGGTTCACGTGCACGCTCGATCTCTCGCTCGGCGGAGAGTGGTGCCTCGCGGGCTCCTGATCAACCTCGCGACGAGCTAGAAGCTGCCTCGAACAGTCACGCTCGCGCCGCGATCGCCGACCTGCACCGATGCGTGATCCGCGATCTTCCGGTTCGACAACAGAAGGACCAGTCCGGTCACCACGGTGGCGTCGCCGATCGCAAACCCCGCCACAGAGTAGAGATTGGCACGATCGACCGCGCGCTCGTCGGCCGCGAGCCCGAGCTCGCCGTACTCGAGCTCACCGTGCCGACGCGATCGCCGCCACCGTAAAGCACGGCGCGACCGCGGTCCGTGTCCCAGACTGCGGCGACGTACCGGCGCGGCGACGGTCCCACCCCGATGTGCGAGCGCCAGATCGCGCTCTCGCTCAAACAGCCGCTCGAGCAGCCGTCGTGGCTCGCGGCGTTCCCGTCGTCGCACCCTCGCCGAGGTCGGGATCGAGAGCGCCATCACCACCGTTCGTCGGAGCGGCAATCCGCCGCGCAGCCATCTCCGCCGATGTTGTTGCCGTCGTCGCAAAGCTCGTCCCCGCTGATGACGCCGTCCCCGCAGTCTCCCGGGGGATGCAGCCGGTGGGGATGCAGCACGTGGTGCCCGGCGGACACACGGTTCCGCTGGCGCAGTGCTGGACCCGGGGTCGACGCAGCCAGTGATGGCGACCAACACGAGCGCGCGGTGCACGTACTCACTGTACCGCGGGACCGCCCGACCCACTCTCGAAGTGGCGCGGCGCGGGCGTCACCATCCTCCGCTACGCGTAGAGATCATCTCCGCATCGCAGCGACTGACGCGCTTCGCGATTCGAATCGCTCCCGAGCTACTTCTTCGCGATCTCGGCTTGCTTGGCCTTGCCAGCGGCGATGTCGGCGACCTTCGTCGCGACGCTGTTCTTCATCTGATCGTCGTAGAGGGTGGTGCCGGCAATCTCGAGGGTGACGTCGCGATCGAACTGATTCTTCGCCGCGAACTTGGTCGCGTCCGTCGTGCAGTCGACCTTCTCCCAAAGGTAGCTGAGCTTGCCGCCCTTGGACCGTTGATTGTCAGCCGCAGAGATCACGGTGCCGATACGCGCGCCCAATGGTCACCGACGCACGACCAGTTGCCACCTGGGTCCGCTGCGTAGGCACAGGGCTCGAGCGTGCCGGCCGAGACCCAGCAACACGGCGCGCCCTGCGTCGGAACCTCGGCCGGACACCTCGAGTCGATCGTTCCGCCGGGCAGACACTCGGCGAACACGTTCTCGGGGGCAATGCAGCGGAACCCCGCGGACTCGAAATCAGGATCGCACACGAGGCCCGGCATCGTGCATGGAGTCCCATCGCTGACGGGTGTTGCAGGACAGCTCGTCGATTCGCACACCAGAAAACCAGCATCTGCGCACTCACAACGTCTCGTTGGCGTTTCGAGACAAGCATCGCCGGCTCTGCACGACTCGCCGCTCCTGCACACCGTCGGCGCATCACACAGACACGGCAGAACGGCGTCTGGATCGCCACCCTCGTCGAGCGCGTCCGGATCACCGCTCGAACCACCCTCACACCCGACAAGAGCCACGCACGCAACCATCACACCCAGCACACGTCGATGAGGTCCAGCCATCTCGTGTGGCGCCACAGCAAGTAGTACGCCGCTCCAAGCGAACCTCTGCGCACGCGAACTCCGCGGAAAGCCAGCTCCGGCTGGGGACCGATGCGCACCCTTCGTACATCGCGTTCGCTACTCGAACAGCAGCACGGCACGCTCCGACAACCTACTCTTTCGTCCCATCGCTCCACCTGTTCATGCTCGAGACGCTCGGCGCTGTCGAACGTGCCACGTCGTGAACGCGATCGTTCGGCTTCAGGCTCGGTGTTGGCTCTCACGCGGACTGGGACGCTCCCAAGTGACCGACGGCCCGGGTCAGTTGTCCTCCCCTACCCTGGGGACAATGTCACCGTATCGCGAACGATGCCGAACGTATGCCCGCACGGTTGCGGCGCACGAAGGTTGGTGAGGTCGTTGCAGTCGAGTCGTGAGATGCGCCCATTCCTCGCTAGCTTTCTCCTTATCGCAGCTGGTTGTGCAACGGACGTCCTCGACGGCGGCGACGATGGAACAGGCAGCGACATCGGTAGCGGAGGTGGCAGCGGTAGCGGTAGTGCGGCGAACGGTGCCTGCAAGCATATCGATGTCGTGATCTCGGTCGATAACTCGGGCTCGATGCGCGAGGAGAAGCAGGACCTGCGCGACCTCGCGTTCCCAGGTTTTGCGACCGCACTGCGAAATGTCGCCGGCGGCCTCGAGGACTTTCGGGTCGGAGTGCTCGATGCGTGCAATCGACCGGCGAACTTCCACACGCAAGGCGTTGGAGGAGCGTGCAACTTCCAAGGCGGCAACCCGTGGATGGAGTCCACGTCGACTTCGCTCGTCGACGAGTTCAAATGCGTCGGCGACATCG
>JBJXGN010000354.1:0-14059 GCA_046160585.1 Kofleriaceae bacterium | reverse complement strand
GATCGCATGTCGCTGTACATCGAGGTCGGCGCCGCGAGCGACGCGAGCTTTGACGTCGACGAGCTGCGCGCGCGTGTGCTGCGCGACCTCAGGCGCGAGGGTATCGTCGACGACCATCAGCTCGTCTCGCATCACCACGTCGTGCTCGATCCGGCCTACGTGCACATTACGAAGGCGTCGCTCGCCGAGACGGAACGTGTGCGCGATGGCCTCGCGCTCGCCGGCGTACATAGTGTGGGGCGGTACGGCGGGTGGACGTATTGCTCGATCGAGGACAACCTCGTCGAGACGCAGGCCCTGGCGAAACGATTGCCGTGAGCTGGTGGCGCTGGTTCGTCGCGTGGCTGCGCGCACGTTTCATTCGCTTCGCGCGACGCCAGCTGATCGGGGAGCACGCCGTCGTCGACCACGCGAAGCGAGCGCGGCTGCGCACCGAGCCCCTGACTGACGCGCACCGCCTCCTGCTCGACACCTGGTTCCCGCCGTTCGGCCGCCTCTCGAAGGCGCAACGAGCGAAGTTCGTCGCGGACCTGCAGGTGTTGCTGGGCGAGAAGCCCGTCGAGGCCGACGGTGTCGAGCTCGACGATCGCATCCGCTTGATCGTCGCTGCATCGGCCGCGCTCATGGTCGCGGGGCTCGACGTCGCGGTGTTCGATCACGTCACACGCATCGTCGTCCGCAAGGAGCCGTTCGCGGAGCACGGCCCGAACGTTACGGGTCGCTATCGCCATACGGAGTACCCGATCGCCGGCAGGCACGGCGAGGTCGAGCTGATCTGGTCCGCGGTGATCGCCGCGGCTGAACGCGCGGAAGGCGAACACGTCGTCGTCCACGAATTCGCCCACGCCTTCGACCACGGGCTCGAGCTGTTGCAGAAGCACGCGGACCGGCCGGCGTGGGAGGCCGCGCTGACGAAGCTGCCGCTGGTCACGCTCTACATGCGCACTCACACGATCACGCACATAGCGGGCAGCGTCGAGGGACCGGAGTTGTTCGCCACGTCGAGCGAGATGTTCTTCGAGGTGCCGCGCAGGCTCGCAACAGTCGCACCGTCGCTGTTCGACGAGCTGCGCGCGATCTACAACATCGATCCGCGCACGTTCACGACGAAGTGAACATGTGGCGCATCAGTGCCGCGTCGCGACGTACTTGAGGTTCGTGTAGTCCTCGATACCGTGGCGCGATCCTTCGCGGCCGAGGCCCGACTGCTTGATGCCGCCGAACGGCGCCTGCGCGGCGGACAGGAGCCCTTCGTTGACGCCGACCATGCCGGCCTCGAGCCCCTCCGAGAAACGCTGCTGCCGCGCGTGATCGCGCGCGAATACGTACGCCACGAGTCCGTGCTCCGTGTCGTTCGCCTGCGCGAGCGCGTCGGTCTCGTCGGTGGCGGTGCGGATCGCGACAACCGGGCCGAAGATCTCCTCGCGCCACAGCGCCATCTCCGGTGTGACCCCGGCGAGCACCATCGGTGGCACGAGGCGGCCGCGGATCTCCTCGAGGGAGCCGTGCATGAGGAGCGCGCCCTTCTTCACCGCGTCCTCGACGAGCATACGTACCTTCTTCACGGCCGCGTCGTCGATCAGCGGGCCGATCGTGACGCCCTCGTCGAGCCCGCGCCCAGTGACGAGCTTCTTCACCTCCGCGATCATCTTCTCGGTGAATGCGGTCGCGATCGATCGCTCGAGGATGAAGCGATTGGCCGCGACGCACGACTGCCCCGCGTTGCGGAACTTCGCGATCATGGCCTGCGCGACCGCAACGTCGAGGTCCGCGTCGCCGAGCACGACGAGTGGCGCGTTGCCGCCGAGCTCCAGGGATACACGCTTGAGATCCTCCGCAGCGCCACGCGCGAGCCCGATGCCGACCTTGGTCGAGCCCGTGAAGCTGATCTTCTTGATCGCGCGCGAGGCGAGGAAGCGATCGCCGACGCGCTTCGCGTCGCGACTCGGCACGATGTTCACCACGCCCGCGGGCACGCCGACGTCCTGCGCGATCTTCGCGAGTGCGAGAGCGGAGAGCGGCGTCTGGCTCGCGGGCTTCGCGATGATCGGGCAACCCGCGGCGAGCGCGGCGCCGAGCTTCCGCGTCAGCATCGCGTACGGGAAGTTCCACGGCGTGATCAACGCACATGGTCCGACCGGCTCGCGCGTGACGACGATGCGCGTCTCGGTGCGGCTCGCGGGGATGGTCTCTCCATAGATCCGTGCGGCCTCGCCACCGAACCACGACAGGAAGCTCGCGGCGTAGCGGACCTCCGCGAGCGAGTCCGGCAGCGCCTTGCCGTTCTCGCGCGTGCAGATGCGCGCGAGGCGTGCCTCGTCGGCGAGCATCGCGGCCGCCATCTTCGCGAGCAGCTCTCCACGCGCGGGGCTGGGGGTAGCGCGCCACACTGGGGCAATTCGCGACAGTGACGCGATGCCCTCGTCGATCACTTTGTCGTCGGCATCCGAAACCTCGGCGATGGTCTCGTTGTCGAACGGGTCGGTGACGACGAACCGCTGCTGCGTGGCGACCCAGCGTCCGTCGATGAAGCACTCGGTCGGTGGCAGCTCGCTCATGGGGGGACTATGCCCTCGCGACTCGCCGCCTGCACACACCCGGGGACACACCCGGGTTCCCCCCATCGTTGGGCCCCGGGTTCCCCCGGTCATTGCGGGGACACCCCCGGGTTCCCCCCAAGTCTGGATGTGATGGTATGAGCACCTCGATGTCGGAACGTGGGAATGGAAAGATCATCGCGGGCGCAGTCGTCGCCCTCGCCGCGATCGGCGGTGGCGCGTACTGGTTCTTCGGGATCCGCGCGAAGAACGAGCAGCAGAACGACGCGCAGGCCGAGATCCTGGCGTGGGAGACGCGCCTCGCCGCCGCCCGCACGTGTCTGTTCGGCGAGAAGCCCGCGTCGAGCGACAGCGGCGAGGCGCTGGCTGTTCGCGAGCTGACTCCCGATCCGTGGGATCGCTCGACGTGCACCAAGCTGGTCGGCGCGCTCGCGCGTGGCGTCGCGGACGACACCGGCCTCATGCCCGTCGAACACGCGTGGATGACGCTCGGCCGTGCGGCCGCGAAGGTCGCCACGTCGTTCGCCGTGAGCAAGGACCCGTACGGCAAGACCGCTGCCGACGAGCGCCGCGGCGTCAGCGATCTGCCCGATGCGCTGCGCGAGCTCGACAAGGCGCACGCGGATCTGCGCCAGGCCGCGAAGCTGCCGCCTGCGTCCGCGTCGACGGTTCCCGCGCTGCCGGCCGCGCAGGTGGTCCCGATGCTGATCGGCGGTGCACAGATCACCGGCATCGACCTGTTCCCGCGTTCGTCCGCGGGGACGCTCGTCATGTGGGGCGTCACGAAGGATACGCCCGTGCAGATCACGCTCGTTCCCGGCGCCGCACCGCGGATCGAGAAGGTGCCCGCGTTCACGGTACGTGGCTTCGCACCGGAGGGACGATACGGTCTCGCCGGCGCGTGGGGCGCCGCGGGGCTCGGCGGTGGCATCGCCGTCGGCTCGATCGACGACAAGGGGGTATTCGCCGCGCCGCAGACGATCTCGCCGACGGGTGGCTCCCTGCTCGCTGCGGTCGGTCCGTTCGACGACAGCCTGGTCGCGTTCGCGAGCTCCGAGGGCATCGTGTTCGCGCACGGCAAGGGAAACCCGCCCGCGTTCACGCTCGACAAGCCGATCTCGGCGGGGATGACGCAGATCGCGTTCGATCCGATCGCCGGGCGTGCGCTGATCTCGTGGGCGGAGCTGCCACCACCGTCGAAACGCGCCCTCGATGACGAGAGCGACGCTCCGACCGCGCTCGTGGGTGCGATCGTGCAGAACGGCGCACAGGTCCAGACGGTGCAGCTCGGAAGTGGAAGTCCGTCGGTCTCGTGTTTGTCGCGCCGGCACGGATACGTGGTGACCTACCAGGACGTACTGCGCTTCGACGCATCCGGCGCGACGCCGCTGGAGGTCGACACCGACAAGTTCTCGCTCGAAGGCTGCGGAGCCGGTGGCGCATTGTTCGCCGACGCCGGAACCACGCAGTACACGGCGTGCGGCGACAACGGATGTCGCCTCGTCGATCTCCGCGGCGCACGTCCCACCGAGCACGCGGCGCTCGCGAACGATCACGTCGTGTCGATCGCGGTGCGCGAACGCGTGCTCGCCGTATGGAGCGAGAAGAGTCCGCCTGCGTTCTACCGGCTCCCCGAGAAGGTCGTGCCGCGCAAGGTGATCAGCGATGGCAAGACGATCGACGTGCTCGCAGAGAGCGCGACCGAGAACAAGCCACTGCACTACGTACTCGTGCGCGTGCCGGCGACCTGAATCAGCCACACAGAATCGGCCTTTGATCATGGAGGCGGGACGCGTGCGCTCGTCGGATCGAAGCCCGCGCGGTCGATGATCGGGCGCAGGTCGACGGCCTCGAAGCTCTGCCCCTGGATCGACTGGATCTCGTCGAACACCGAGTCGTCCCACACACCCGGTGCGCCGGTCACGTACCAGTTCGAGCCGCCGTCGGCGACGTACATGCCGTAGGTCTTCATCGCCTGCGCGATCGCCTTGCTCTGTGTCGACCAGTCGTTCGGGATCACGAAGCTCGCCTTCAGGCGGAACAGCTGCCCCATCGGCGGCGCGTTGGCCGACATGTTGTTGCTCGCTTCGTGGGTCGCGGGCCACGTGTATTCACCGCGAATGTTGCCGCTCGTCATCGTGAAGCGAAGCGCGTGCTTGATCTCGCCGGTCGCCGCCTCGTCGGGCCGCAGGAGCAGCGGCAGGATCGGGAAGCCCGCGGCGTCCGCCGAGGTCCAGCCCGCGACACGCAGATCGTTCGACGCGAGATCGAACGTCGCCGAGCCGAAGATCTCCCAGCGGTTGTTCGGCCGGTACACGTGATAGGCCTCCCACAGCCGGCACGTGTCGACATCGAGCGCGATCAGGTGGTGATCGCCGGAGGGCAGGTGGTTCGCGGCGGTCGACAGTCCACCCTCGACGAGCGCGTCGTTCGTGAACGGCAGGTACGCGGGGCTCGACGTGCACGGGCTGACGACACCCTTCTGCGCGTTCGCGCAGTCGGACTCCGCCGTCGGATCCCAGTCGAAGTCCGGATCGGGCGAGGTGTATTCGACCTCGGGCCAGGTCATCGAGTTGCCGTTCACGAGGTTGTACGGGATGCCGTAGAAGTCGTTCTGCGTCTGATCGGTCTGGGTCCCGAGATCGAGATGCAGACGCGTGTTGTTGCCGATCAGCGCGACCCACGTGTCGCTGTTCGCGTGCACCGACGGCAGATCGCCGATCGGCGTGTTGAAGATGTGATCGGGCGGGAGGATCGAGCAGCCTCCGATCTCCGGGCTGACGCCGTTCGGTGGTGGACCGTCGACGCCGCCGCCGTCCCCACCGGGGGCGTCGTCACCGACGCTGCCGCCGTTGCCACCGCATGCGGATACAAAGCAAACGAGTAGTAGAGCGCGCTGCATGCGTCCCCCGAGTTGCGCGAGCGGATCGATCATCGTCTGGTTCCCGCCCGATCGCTAGCGAGTAATGTCTGTCGCGAGGTAGTTTCGCGGCGATGTTCGAAGGTCCTCGTCCTCCTCGTACTTCCGTGGATCCTGCAAGGCCGCTTGAAGGAGCGCGCGTCGTCGTCGGCGTGGCGGGTGGGGTGGCGGCCTACAAGGCAGCGATGCTCGTGCGCCTGCTCGACAAGGCTGGCGCCGACGTCCAGGTCGCGATGACATCGCGCGCGCAGAAGTTCGTCGGTCCGCTGACGTTCCAGGCGCTGACGCGAAAGCCCGTGTTCGCGAACCTGTTCGATCCGAGCGAGGAGTCGACGATCGGTCACATCCAGATGGCCGATCGCGCCGACATCGTCATCGTCGCACCCGCGACCGCGAACGCGATCTCGCGCCTCGCGAACGGCATGGCCGACGATCCGGTCAGCGCGGTCGTGCTCGCGACGCGCGCGCCGGTGCTGATCGCGCCGTCGATGAACGTCAACATGTGGAACCACCCGCTCACGAGGCACAATCTACAGAAGCTGATGGACCTCGCGGGTTATCAGGTCGTCGCGCCCGGCAACGGCTTCCTCGCATGCGGCTGGGTCGGCCCGGGTCGCCTCGCGGAGCCGGCGGACATCCTCGAGGCAGCGGCGCACGTGCTGAGCGCGCAGGATCTCGCGGGCGTTCGTGTCGTCGTGACGGCCGGACCGACGTACGAGGCGATCGATCCGGTGCGCTTCGTCGGCAATCGCTCGAGCGGCAAGATGGGCGTCGCGATCGCGGCGGCGGCGCAGCGGCGCGGCGCCGACGTGCGCCTGGTGCTCGGTCCGTCGGCGGTGCCGCCGCCGATCGGCGTGACGACGATGAACGTCGAGAACGCGAACCAGCTGCAGTGGGCGCTGAACGACGCGACGAAGGACGCGGATGTCGTCGTGATGACGGCGGCGGTCGCGGACTATCGGCCCGCGAAGGAAGCGAAGCAGAAGATCAAGCGCGGCCAGCTCGGCAACACGGCGACGATCGAGCTCGTACAGAACCCCGATCTGCTCGCGGAGCTCGGCAAGAAGCGCGGGACCAAGACCACGCCGCTGCTCGTGGGCTTTGCGGCCGAGACGGATGACGTGATTGGCAATGCGGAGAAGAAGCTTACGACCAAGAAGTGCGACCTCGTCGTGGCGAACGATGTCAGCGAGCCGGGCAGCGGCTTCGCGGTCGACACGAACCGCGTAACGCTCGTCGATCAGAGTGGCGCGATCGAGGTGCCCGCCGGCACGAAGTCCGAGGTGGCGCATCGCATCCTCGACCACGTCGTCGCGATGAGGCGCGCACACACCGACGATCGGCCGGTCGCTTCAGCGAAGAAGTCCAAGAAGAAGCGTTAGGCTGGATTCTTCCAGGTCGTCTCGTCGACCTTGATCCAGCGGTACCACGTCAGACCCCAACGCCCCTTGCCGATGGCGATCTGCACGTTCCGGTTCCGGTTCATGCTGTAGATGGCTGCGTCGCACAGCTCGCGCGTTGTCTCGATCTTCGACGGCAACGTCGCGGGGCCGTTCAGGTACAGGTGATACGAATACGACCTGCGACCGCGCCGTCCTCGGTGCTCGCGGATCTCGCACTCCGAATACGTCGTATCGATGATCACAGGCGCCGAGCCGTCGAAGGAACGGTTCGTGTCGCTGACGACCTGGATGCTCGAGATCGGTAGCGCGAGCAGAAGCACGATCGCGGACTCGACGATGATGCGATGCCCGCGCGACGAGCCGCGCATCCAGAGCGCGATCACGAGGAGCAAGATCGCGAACGCGACGCCCGACGTGATGAGACCGAGCTTCCACACGGCCGCGCGGTCGAGGTGGTAGTCCTCCTTGGCCCAGAACAGCTCGACGGTGGCACCGATCGCGTAGCCCGCGACGCTCCAGATCACACCCTCCACGAGCAGCGCTTTCCACAGGAAGCGGTCGCCGAAGCGGCTCGGCGGTGCGTCGGACAGCTTCCACGACGCGGTCCACACAGCGTGCAACATCTGGAGGTCCCGCGTCGTCGGCACGTAGTCGGCCTGGCGGTCGGCGCGGAGACGCGTGCCGTCGAAGAAGACCTTCGAATAGCCGGCCTCGAGCATCGCGCGGATCGTGTCGCGCAGCTCCTTGGACTCCGTAAGCACGGTCGCGACGTGTGGGTGATCGCAGGTGACGTAGACCTTCTTGTCGAACTCCTCGTCGCCGGTCTGGATCTCGTTCGCGATGCCCATCGCCTTGAACGCGCGATCGGCGGCGCTCTCCGCGTGAAGGCGGATCCACGTCGGCGTCGCGCGCTGCATGCTGATCTCGAAGCCGGTCGTACTCCCCTTGCGGGTGCGGATGCTCGATCGATAGGGCGTTCCCTCGTATTCGCCGGTATCCGGCCGTTTGTCGCCGCGCGCCAACGTGCGGATGGCAAACCCGGCGAGCGCGAGCATGAGCCGAATGAACAGCCACATGTGCTACGCCGGCTCGTCGGGGCGGCCGCATCCCCAGAGCACGTAGATGACCGAGTACAGAGCGATCTGCATCGCGCACCCTATGTAGACACACCAAGTACGTCGGCCGCTACCCCAGACCTGCCCAGGCAGGCCCCCGGCCGTGCCGACTCCGATCTTGGTGTCCCGTTTTGTTCTTCCCCTCCTTGGTGCCGGCCTTGTCGCAGGTTGTGCGCTTCCCGATCCCGACCCCATCCCCGATCCCAAGCGGACCGCGGTCGACTCGCTCGTGCCCGTGCTCGAAGCTCGCGGAAGCGTTCGGGTGATCGTCGGGGTTCGCGAGGCGGCGAAGGTCCGCATCGGTCACGCGAAGATGCACGTGAAGACGTTCGCGTCGATGCCGTTCGCGGTGATGCGCGTGAACGCCGACGAGCTCGACGAGCTGGTCGCAGATCCGGACATCGTCTCGATCGAGCCCGATGTGGTCGCGCCACCGTCGCTCGCGGAGTCGACCACGATGATCGGCGCGAAGTCCGCGTGGACCGCCGGCTACGCGGGCGAGGGCTGGGCGGTCGCGGTGCTCGACACCGGCGTGATGAAGACGCACGCGCACCTCGCGGGCAAGGTCATCTCCGAGGCGTGTTACTCGACGACCGACACGGGCACCGGCTCGACGTCGCTGTGTCCGGGCGGCGTTTCCTCGAGCACGGCGAGCGGCGCGGGTGTGAACTGTACGGGCATCGGCGGCTGCGATCACGGTACGCACGTCGCCGCGATCACGGCCTCGTCGCACACCACCCACGGCGGCGTCGCGAAGAGCGCAGGAGTCGTCGCGATCCAGGTGTTCTCGCAGTTCTCGTCACAGACGTTCTGCGGCTCGTCGACTCCGTGCGTGCTCGCGTATTCGTCCGATTGGATGGAGGGCCTCGAGCGCGTGCTCGCGCTCTCGCAGAGCGGCACGAAGATCGCCGCGGTGAACCTCAGCCTCGGCGGCGGAATGCACACGAGCGCGTGCGACGCGACCTTTCCGGCGATGAAGACCGCGATCGATAACCTCGCCGCCGCCGGCATCGCGACCGTCATCGCCGCCGGCAACGATGGCTACACGAACGCGATCGGCTTCCCGGGCTGCATCTCATCCGCGATCACCGTCGGCGCGACGACGAAGAGCGATGTCCTCGCTTCGTACTCGAACGCGTCGAGCCTCGTCGACGTGTTCGCTCCGGGATCTTCGATCGCGGCGGCGATCACCTCGAGCACCACCGCCGTCGGTGGCAAGAGCGGTACGTCGATGGCCGCGCCGCACGTCGCGGGCGCGTTCGCCGTGATGCGCTCCGCGAGGCCGTCGATGACCGTCGCGCAGGGCCTCGCCGCCCTGCAAGGCACCGGCGTCGCGATCACGGACACGCGCGCGAATGGGACGGTGACGAAGCCGCGCATCGCTCTCGCTACTGCAATCAGCTCGATGTCCACGCCGCCGCCGTGTACGCGCACGGCACCCACGATCACCGTCTCGCAGCCCGCGCCCGTCGCGGCGCCGCAGCTCGTCCGGTACATGGCGCGGGTCACCAACCGCGACGCGGCCGCGTGTAGCGCGCAGAAGTTCGATATCGCGGGCAGCGCGCCGGCCGGCTGGACGGTCACGAGCGCGAGCACGACGCTCGTGCCGGGCGCGTTTGCCGACGTCGCCATCGACGTGACGCCGGTCGCGGCCGCGACGAGTGGCGCGACGGTCACGTTCATGGCGACCAACGCGATGATGAGCGCGTTCGCCGCGTCCGCGACGGCGACGTACACGATCGACTGCGGCCGCGCCGCGCCGGACCTCGACGTGGAGGTCTCCGGGGTCCGCGCGATCGTGATCCGCGTGGCCAACAACGACGCTGCGACCTGCGGCGCCACCAGCACGTATCACCTGGCGATGAGCACGGACCTCGTCCTGTCGCAGACGACCGGCCTGATCGTCGTCGACAACGAGAGCGACCGCTGGGGCGAGATCGCGATCGGCGAGAACGCCGACGGTGCATACCCGGTGCGCGTCACGCTCGCGACCGATGACGGCGCGATCGTCGCGACGCGCGACGTCACGGTGACCATCGGCGACTCCGAGGGCGGCGTCGGACTGTCGGATCTCGACTTCAACTGCTCGACGTCGAGCCCGGCGGGCTCCGCGAGCGTGCTGCTCGTACTGGCGCTCGTCCTGCGCCGTCGCCGTCGTCGCTAGGGCACGCGTTGCTGCGCGGATCTAGATCAAGATTCCCGGCGCGGGAAACTTCGCGCACAGCTCGCGGATCTCTGCGGCGACGGTCTCGTGGAGGCCCGCGTCAGACGGCGCCGAGGCCACGCGATCCATCCACGCGGCGATCTGCTTCATCTCGGGTTCCTTCATGCCGCGGCTCGTGACCGCGGCGGTGCCAAGGCGTACGCCCGAGGGATCGAACGGCTTGCGGGGATCGAACGGGATCGAGTTGTAGTTGAGCTCCAATCCTGCGGCGTCGAGCGCCTTCGCTGCGACCTTGCCGGGCACGTTCTTCGGCGTCATGTCGGCGAGGATGAGGTGGTTGTCGCTGCCGCCGGTGATGAGCGACCAGCCCTTCTCGACGAGCGCGGCCGCGAGCGCGCGCGAGTTCGCGACGATCTGGTGCGCGTACTGCTTGAACAGATCGGTCTGTGCTTCCTTGAGCGCGATCGCGATGCCTGCCGTGGTGTGGTTGTGTGGGCCGCCCTGTAGGCCCGGGAACACCGCGCGATCGATCGCCTTCGCGTGGGTCTCCTTGCACATCAACATGCCGCCGCGCGGACCGCGCAGCGTCTTGTGTGTCGTCGTCGAGACGACATCCGCGACGGAGACCGGCGACGGGTGCGCGCCCGCAGCGACGAGGCCGGAGATGTGCGCGATATCCGCGGCGAACACGGCGCCGACCTCGCGCGCGATCTCGCCGAACGCCGCGAAGTCGATCGTGCGCGGGATCGCGGTGCCACCCGCGAACAAGAGCTTGGGCTTCTCCTTGCGCGCGAGGTCGCGGACCTCGTCGAGGTCGATGCGATGCGTGTCCTTGCGAACGCCGTATTGCACCGCGCGGAAGTAGGTGCCCGTGATCGAGACGTTCCAGCCGTGCGTCAGGTGACCGCCGGCGGGAAGGCCCATGCCCATGACGGTGTCGCCGGGTTTGAGGAACGCGAAGTAGATGGCCAGGTTCGCGGGCGATCCCGAATACGGCTGGACGTTCGCGTGATCCGCGCCGAACAGCGACTTCGCGCGATCGATACACAGCTGCTCGACGCGGTCGATGTACTGCTGGCCCTCGTAGTAGCGCTTGCCCGGATAGCCCTCGCTGTACTTGTTGGTCAGCACGGAGCCGGTGGCGGCGAGCACGGCGCCGGACACGTAGTTCTCGGACGCGATGAGCCGGACCTTGTCGCGCTGTCGCCTCTCCTCGGCGGCGAGGAGCTCTGCGATTTCGGGGTCGACGGCGGCGAGCGTGTCCTGGAGGGCCGGGTGCATGCGCGCGTTATACCGCGCGCGGCCGGATCTAGTAGCTCAACTCGGGATCTCGGCCGACATACCGCGTACCGATCGTGGCGCGTTGCGCTACGACAGGATGAAGCCGCGACCCATCGGACGGTCGACCACGGGCGCGCGCGGGCGCTTGTTCGCCTTCGTGCGCTCCGCCTTCACCTTCGCGACCGCGGAGACGCGCGACTTGTTCGCGGCCGCGATCGCCTTCGTGTTCTTCGCGAAGTCCGCCTCGGTCTCTGTCTTCGCGTCGATCGCGGCGAACAGCGTCGTCTCCGCGTCGGCGAGCGCTGTCTCGGCCGTCTCGACGCCGGGCCACGCAGCCTCGTTCATGGGCGCCGGACGTGTGGTCTTGCCGATGCGTATCACGAGGTCGGTGCGCTCCTTGCGGACCTCGTCGAGCGCGGTCGCGGTGAACGAGGCTGTGGTCTTCTTCTTCTCGGCCGCCTTGCGCGCCTTGAGGTAGTCATTGACCGCCTTGTCGAGCTTCTTCGTGTTCGCCTCCATCAGCGTGTTGACCGACGCCCACGTATCAGCCTTCACCGCGTCGGGGTTCGGCATCGCCGCGTCGGGCTTGACCACGTCGCCCTTCTTGACCGGTGGTGGCGCTGCCTTGTCGGCCTGCGCGGCGAGCGGGGTGGCGAGCATCGCGCCGGACATCACGACGGTTCGAAAGATGCGATTGGCGAGCTGACTCTTCATGCGTGAAGCCTACCGCGCCCGGCGGATGGTAAGACTCTGGCGTGCTCGACTTTATCGACCATCGGTCCGATCCGGCGGCGTGGGCGAAGGAGCTGCGAATCTCTCGCGAAGCGGTGGAGCTGTACCTCGCGAGCGACGTGATCGATCTGCACATCGACTCGTTCATCTGGAGCCGGATCTTCGGGTACGACCTGACGAAGCGGCACGGCCGCGGGTTGTTCGGCGCGCGGTTCTATAGCCAGGCGGACCTCCCGCGGCTACGGGAGGCGCGCGTCACGGGCGGCATCTGGGTGATCACCACGAACCCGCTGCGCAGCCCGCGCAGTCGCGCCGAGGTGTTCACGAAGAACCTCGACAAGCTGACCCAGATCCTCGAGAGCGTTCCGGACGACGTTCAGATCGTGAGGACCACCGGCGAGTACCGCGCGGCGGTCGCGGCCGGCAAACACGCCGCGTGGATCGGCATCCAGGGCGGCAACGCGCTCGATGACCATGGCGCGCTCGATCGCCTCGACGATCGCATCGTGCGCGTCACGCTCGTGCACCTGTCCAACAGCGCGCTCGGCACGACGAGCTCGCCGCTCGCAGGCACCGACAACGGCATCAGCGACGACGGCCGCACGTACGTGGAGGCGCTCGACGCAAAGAAGATCTTCGTCGACCTCGCGCACATCTCGAAGAAGGGCTTCTGGGAAGCGGTGTCCGCGCACGACGCGAGCCTGCCGTTGATCTGTACGCACACGGGTGTCGACGGCGTGTTCGAGCACTGGCGCAACCTCGACGACGAACAGCTGCGCGCGATCGCCGACACCGGCGGCACGATCGGCGTCATGTACGAATCGAGCTTCCTGGGGCCGTCGCGTACGAACGGGCAGGGCGCGTGGGTGGCCGATCACCTGATGCACATCGTGAAGACCGTCGGCGAGGATCACGCATCGCTCGGCTCGGACTGGGACGGTGCGATCATCACGCCGCGCGATCTGCAGACGTGCCTGGACCTGCCGCGGCTCGTGGACATGCTGCTCCGCCGTGGGATGTCCCCGACCGCGATTCAAAAGATCCTCGGCGGGAACTTCCTACGCTCGCTGTCGCTGCTGCGCGGCTAGCTGCGTTGTATAAGCAGGACGTGTTCACGCCGTCGCGCGAGGAGTTCATCGCGGCCGCACAGAAGGGGAACCTGATCCCCGTCTATCGCGAGCTGCTCGCGGACAGCGACACGCCGGTAAGTGCGTATGCGGCGCTCGGGGCGAGCGAGCACTCGTTCCTGCTCGAGTCCGTCGTCGGCGGCGCGACGTGGGCCGCCTATTCGTTCGTCGGTGTGGCGCCACGCGCCGTGGTTCGCTGGAAGGCCGGGACGGCAAACGTCACGTGGTACGACGTCGACGCGGGCGGTCCGCCGCGCACCGCCGAGTGGGCGGCGCCGGATCCCACCGCGGCGCTCGCGGAGGTCCTCGGCGAGCTCCAGCCCGTCGAGATGCCGGGGCTGCCACGGTTCTGGGGCGGCGCGGTCGGCTGGATCGCGTACGACTGCGTGCGCGCGTTCGAGGACCTTCCCGCACGCGCGCAGCCCGGCCCCGGGTTCGAAGACGTGCCGCCGATGTGCATGGTCCTCACGGACACCTTGCTCATCTTCGACAACCTGCGCCAGACGCTCAAGGTGGTCGCGACGCCCTACGTCGGTCGTGCCGGCGCCGCCGAGCAAGCGTACGACCGCGCGTGCGCTCGTATCGAGGCGATCATCGCGACGCTGCGCGCGCCGCGGCGGCCGTTGCCGTCGCTGACGCCGCCGCGGATCGGCGAGGCCGCGTCGTCGTCGGTGCCGCCGTCCTCGTTCTCGCACCAGGGCTTCTGCGCGGCGGTCGACGCGGTGAAGGAGTACATCCTGGCCGGCGACGCGTTCCAGG
>JBJXGN010000353.1:0-6562 GCA_046160585.1 Kofleriaceae bacterium | reverse complement strand
CGACGCGTGAGCAGATAGAACTGATTCGGAAGAATCTGACGTGGCGACATCGGATCGCGAGCACAGCAAGGTCCACACCAGCAGCGAGAGCCGCGACACCATTGAAGAGCCGACCACGAATCGTCCGGATGCCGGACAGCGTGTCCGGCATCCGGCCGGACACCGGACAACGTCGTGGGCCGCCAACTCGCAGCACTCACCGCCAACGGTGGTAGCTGCACGTGGCTTTCGACTTACCCCGTATCGGTCTCTCTTGCGGGTCTCTCTCACGACTTACTTCGGTACCGGTCCGTCCCGGCTTCGACTTACCCCGTACCGGTCCGTCCGGGTCCGTCCCGGGTCCGTCCCGCACTGGTCCGTCGCGTTCCCGTACCGGTCCGTCGCTTAGAGGTCCACGCGGTTTTCGACTTACCCCGTACCGGTTCGGCGTCGAGTTACCCCGTACCGGTTCGGCGCGGGTTCGGCGTCGAGGTTCGTCGCGTCGACGCGATCTCGCGTCGATGGCGCGCGCCGCGTAGGATGCGTCGGATGAATGCGGTCGAGCGTATGGCTCCGCACCTCTCGTCGGACGCTGTCCGGCGATTGGCAGCACTGCGCGTCCAGCGCTTCGATCGGACGCGGGTCCCCGCACGGGCAGCGGCTACCAACGAAGAGGCCGTGACGACCGTCATCGCACGTTGGGGCAACGACCTGTGTGCGCTGCTCAACGTGATGACTCGTGACGAGCTCGCAGACCTCGCGACGTCGATGCGCGTGTCCACCGCGAGTCGAGACGCGCACGGAACGCGCGGCGCACGCCATGCCTTTGGCGCCAATGATAGCGCCCATACGATCAACGAGACAAAGGCGCGCGCCGACGAGCTGCGCGTCGCGATGTGGGAGCTTGGCGCCGAGATCGAGCGCGACGGTGTGAGCGTGTCGACGATGATCCAGCCGCGCCCGATCGTGCTCGGCGGGCACCTCGTGGTGCAGGCGCCGCCGCGCGGGATCGCCCCGATGGCAACCGCGTATCCGCGCATCGTGCCCGCGTCGCGGCCGTGGACTCCGCGTGTCGACGAGCCCGACTCGATCGACGAGCTGCTCGACGCCGCCACCGACGCGATCGGTGTGCGGCTCGGCGCGCGGGGGCGCGACAAGGGCGCATGGGGCGTTCGCGCCGCCCAGTTACTCGGCGTGGTCGAGCGCGGGCTCGACGAGCCCGACTGGCGTGGCGACGTGGAGATCAAGACGGTGCCCGTTGCGCGCGAGCCGAACGGCTACTGGAACGTCGTCGAGGATCCGGCGATCGCGATGGTGGGCGAGCGCGGCATCGCGAAGCTCCAGCGGACACTGTGGCTCGCGCGCGCGACGATCGCGCCCGACAACCACCGCACTCGCCGCCCAGGTCGCGAGGATCGCGTGGACCGCGAGGATCGCGAGGATCGCGTGGACCGCGCGGGTCGCGAGGACCGCGAGGATCGCGAGGACCGCGTTAACCGCGAGGACCGCGCAGGTCGCGAGGATCGCGAGGACCGCGCAGGTCGCGAGGATCGCGAGGACCGCGTGGCCCGCGTGGACCGCGTGGATCGCGAGGACCGCGAAAACCACGAGCGTCGCGAGCGGCACGAGCGCGAGGTGGAAGACGCGACGATCGTCAGCTGGTATCTGCTCGAGTGGGATGCGCACGTCGCGCGATTGGCCAAGCGGTATCTGCACGAGCGACCGAAAGGCCCGCGAGGCACGACGCAGAAGGGCCTCTACCTGCACAAGCGGTTCTTCGTGGACGCGGGCATGCTCGCGACGTTGAACGGGGTCGCGTGATCGTCGACGAGCTGCGCATCGTCGGCTCGACGCAGACGAACGTCGTGATGGAGGCGGAGCTAATCCGCGTGGCGCAGCGCGCGCTCGGGCGGCGGCCGCCGAAGGTGCGCAAGGACGGACTCGGGCAGATCGTGATGCCGTTCGATCGCGACCTCGCGTGGGCCGCGGTGACCTACTTGCGAACCCCGACCCGCGTGTTGTGGGACATCGTGCGGACCGACGCGGAGCGGCTCGAGCCACTGTACGACGTCGTGTTGGGCGATTTACTCGAGGATCGGCGCGCGCTGTGGCGCGACGGCGATGGCATCAGCGTCGAGGCACGTCGCGTGGAGAACTTCCCCGCCGGCGAGCGGCAAGTCGTGGGGACGGTGAAGAACGCGATCATCGATGCAGCGCGGCGGCGCGGCGCGACGCTGCACGTGGATCCGGATCGTCCGGCGACGCGGTGGGTCGCGCGACAGGACGACAAGGGCGAGATGGTGGTGTCGATCGATCTCGGCGCGGGCTCGCTGAGCCAGCGCGGGTGGCGGCGCGAGGCGGGCGAGGCGCCGCTGCGCGAGCACCTCGCGGCGGTGCTGTTGATGCTCGCGCGGTTCGATCCGCGCCACGACATCCTCGTCGATCCGATGTGCGGCGCCGGGACGATCCCGATCGAGGCCGTGCACGCGGCGAGGGCGCTGCCGCGGAAGGTACACACGCTCGGCGTGTTGGGGTTGCGCGGGCCGCGCCCCGACGAGAAGCCCGCGCCGCTGTTCGCGGACTCGCGTCCGCTCGTGATCGGCTGCGATGTGGACTTGCAGGTGCTCGCCGCGGCGCGCGACAACGCACGGAGCGCGGACGTGCTCGACGATGTCGTGTGGCAGCGCGCCGACATCCGGGCGCTCGCGCCGGCGATGATCGAGGACATCGCCCGCGAGAAGGGGCGGCTCGACGCCGAGGGTCGCCTGCCGCCGGGGCTGATCCTGTGCAACCCGCCGTACGGAGAGCGGCTCGACGATCACGATCTGCGCGAGCTGTACACGGAGCTCGCGCAAGCGGTGCGTGGATTCGAGGGGTGGCGCGCGGCGTTCATCGTGTCGAACCCGCTGCTCGAGGAGACGTTCGAAGGCATCGTCGGTCCGCCGCGGATCAAGAAGCCACTCGCGAACGCGAACCTGCGCGCGTACTTCTATCTGTTCGAGCTCAGTCGCCCTGGCGTGCGGCCCACGCGCTGATCAGCTCGAAATCGTCGATGATGCGCGAGTGGTAGTGACCCCACAGGTCGCTGACCATGACCATCGATCCGCGCGAGAGTTGTGGCGTGAGATAGATCGCATAGTACCGCGCGCCCGATCCGTCCTCGACTTCGCCGACGAGATCGAGCGGCTGCTTGGACACGGGACAGAACAACTCGCAGCGCGTTCCGTGCGGGATGTCGAACGGCTTGGTCTTGCGACCGTCCCCGTGGATCGGCGAGAGGTGCACGAGGCCCTCGTTGCTACCGGCGCGAATGCCGAGCGTGACCGCGGGGTGGCCGTCGAACTCGACGTCGGAGATACCGACGAGGTTGTCGCCGCGCGGGCCGTACGCCTGCGTCAGGATCACAGTGACGTCGTTCTCGACCGCGATGTGGCGGCCAGTGACGGCGCGGTGGTTGCCGGTGATCCGGAGGTTTCGACGATCCACGGGGTCCATGACTGCGCAGCTGGCCACGGCTCTGCGCCGTTGGCAAGCACCATCGGCCCGTTGCCATGGACCCACGATCCGACCCACGATCCGGTCTCCGGGCCGCCCGACTCGTGCGCGCACCGCACGAACGGCGAGCGTGGCCGAACCATGGGCACCGTCGACGGTGGTGGTGTAAGCTCGCAGAACCGATGCAGCGCTGGGTGCTGTTCTGCACGATCGCCGTCTGGATGGGCATTGCCCACGCCAAACCCCGCGTCGCCGTCTCTCCGATCGAGAACGACGACAGTGGGGACATGCGTGATGCGGTCGCCGACGCTCTGGACGGTGGAGACCTCGACGTCATCTCCACCAGCAAGGTCACCAAGGCGATCGACAAGCTCGGTTACGAACCCGATTTGTCCGACAAGCAGGCGAAGAAGGTCGCGAAGGAGCTCGACGCCGACGCCATCCTCGTCGCCAAGCTCGGCAAGAGCGGCAAAAACAAGACCCTCCGGTTCAAGGTGTTCGTTGGTGGCAAGAAAGAGCGCGGCTTCAAGGTCACCTTCAACAACGAGAAGTCGCCGAAGTTCAAGACCCAGCTCCGCGAGAAGGTCATCGAGAAGGTCGGCGTTGTCGGTGCCGAGGACGAAGAGGTCGCGAAGAAGGACAGCGAAGAGGGCGGCGACGACGACGGCGAGGGCAAGAAGAAGAAGAAAAAGAAGAAGCTCGCGCGCGATGGCGACGACAACGTGGAGGCCGATTCCTCCGACGATGCGGCGATCGAGGCCGCGGTCGCTCGCGTCAGCCCGCACAGCGCAAACCGCGTCGCCGTGCGGGTCGACATCGGTGCGTCGTTCCAGAACCGCAGCCTGAGGTTCACGCAGCGCTCGAACTTCCCGGAAGGTCCCAAGCCGTATTCGAACTCGTTCGTGCCCGGCGCCCGCGTCGAGGGCGAGCTGTATCCGCTCGCGTTCATGAACCCGAAGAGCTTCCTCGCGGGTCTTGGCCTCGCGGGCGGATACGACCGGACTCTCTCGCTCACGCTTCGCACCACCGCCGAGCCGGGTGTTCCCGTCCCGACGAAGCAGTACCAGTGGTCGGTTGGTCTGCGCGTGCGCATCCCGTTCGGCAAGACCGCGACGAGCCCGTCGATCACCATCAGTGGCGACTACGGCAAGCGCGCGTTCAGCCCCGACCGCACGCAGCTCGCTATGTCGTCGAGCCTCGACGTTCCCAACACCACGTACACGAGCATCCAGCCGGGGCTCGCGTTCCGGATCCCGTTCATCCCGCAGCTCGCGCTGGGGGGGTGGGCCAAGGCGCACCTGATCCAGGACGCAGGACCGATCCAGAAGCTCGACCAGTACGGCCGCGCAAGCGTGTTCGGCGTCACCGCCCAGGCCGGCTTCGACGTGGTCCTGGGAAACCGGTTCGCGATCCGCCTCGTGGGCGAGTTCGCCCAGTTCGGGTTCAGCTTCGTCGGCAACGGATTCCGTACGACGAGTCTCGACGGCGAGCCGGACTCCAAGGATATTGGCGGCGCGTTGGATCGCTCGTTCGGCGGTGCAGCGACTCTCGCCGTCCTCTACTAATGCAGCCCTCGGTCGCTCCCCGCGGAAAACTCGTCGTCGCCCATCCCGAGCGGAAGGCGCAACGAGCGCTGCATCGTCTCGTCGGCGCGACGTTGTGCCCGGTCGAAGTTGTCGACAACGTCGATGCGCTCGTGAAGTCCGTCGACGAGCAGACGATCGCGATCGTCGACATGTCGATCGCGATCTCTCGCCCGAAGCTGTTCGAGCAGCCGGCGCGCGGGTGGATCGCTGTGCCGGGCGAGGGGCTCGCGGCCGCCGAGGCGAGCGCGCTCGACACGCTCCTCACCCTGGGGTGGGGCCATGTCATCGCGCACCCGATGCCGATCCTCGCCGAGGAGCTACTCGCAACGGTACAGAAGCTGATTCGCACCGACGTGTTCGGGCTCGAGAAGTACATCGCGTGGGGCGCCGAGGTTCGCAGCTACACCCTCGAGGATGCGCGCGATCGCGATGCCGCGGTCGCCGCGCTCGCGCAGGACGTGATCGCAGTGGGACTGCCCGATCGCGTGGGTTCGCTCGTCAGCGTGATCGCCGACGAGCTGCTCGCCAACGCGCTGTACGTCGCGCCGATCGATGAGAACGGCGCGCGCTTCCGCAAGGACGAGCCGCGCGATCACGCGCGTGCGCTCGCTGGCCAGGAGGTGGTCACGGTGCGCTGGGCGACCGACGCGCGCTACCTCGCGATCGAGGTTCGCGATCACTGGGGCTCGCTCGATGCAAAAGCGATCGCGCCGCGCCTCGCGAGCTCGAGCAAACAAGCGACCGCCGACGGAGGCATGGGCTTGCCGCTCGCCTATGCATGCTGCAATCAGTTCGTGATCGGCTGCGCGCCACAGCGAATGACCGAGGTGATCACGCTGCTCGACATGCGGTACAAGCCGACCGAGCTCGGCCGAGCGGCGTCGTTTCACACGTTTACGGAGAAAGGCACGACATGAGCGGGCATAGGTTGGGCCGCCTCGACGTACAGATCCACGGAGCGCGAATGGCGCTCTCGGGTCGGTTCGACGATGGCGTGGTGGGGCTGCCGGATCTCGCGGACAAAATGCCGCGCGGGGATGTGACGATCGATCTCGAGGCCATCACGTTCGTGAACTCCGTCGGCATGCGCGAGTGGGTGCGCCTCGTCCGCAACCTCAAGGAACGCGGGACCATCACACTCGCGCGGGTCGCCGAGGGGCTGATGGGGCAGATGAACCTGATCCCCGAGTTCAAGGGGACCGTGCGCATCGCCTCGTTTCACGCCCAATATGCGTGCGGCAAGTGCGGGGCGGAGGCGGATCCGCTGGTCGACGCGGTCGCCCACCTACTCGACCTGCGTGCCAAGAACTTCCCGACGATGCCCTGCCCGGAGTGCGGATCTGCCATGGCGCTGGCCGAGTTTCCCGAGCGGTACCTGACGTTGTTCGGGGGGTAGCGGCGCGGTAGGGTGCGCGGGTGCAGCCTGACCTCCTGGCTCCTTCCGACACATTCGCGCGCCGCCACATCGCTCCGAGCGAGACCGAGATCGCCGAGATGCTCGC
>JBJXGN010000352.1:0-33818 GCA_046160585.1 Kofleriaceae bacterium | reverse complement strand
CCGACACCGTGATTCCTGCGGGGACGCCGCAGCAGCTGGGCCGCTACACGTATGCCAACAACAGCCCGTTCACCTATCGCGATCCCAGCGGCCGGTGGTCGATCAGCGGCGCGATCTCGGGCGCGGTCTCGGCGGTGCGAGATGCGATCTCGAGCGCGGTGAGCGCGGTGAGGGAGTACGCCAGTTCGGTGTCGAGCGGCGCACGAGCGAGCACCTCGCCGTCGAGCGGCAGCTCCGGCTACGTGAACGACGGCAATAACCCGGGTAACCGGAATGCGTCGGGGTACCACGGTGGTGGTGGCTCGGATCGCCCTCAAGCCGGATCATCGTCCCCGAGCGTCGGATCGTCGTACTCGACCGGCAACTATCCCGGCAACCCGAGAGCAGCCGGCTACCACACCCAACCGACCACCGGCGGTGGTGGCAACCTCCAGGCAACGCCCGTGAGCTGTTCCGATTCGGGCTGCACACAGCGTGCGGCTCCGTTCGAGAGCGTGACCGGCAGGGTCTACGGGCCGGGAGATGCTCGAAGCGCCGACTCGGTGGAAGATCTGCACGGGCATGTCGCCGACGAGATGCGGTACGCCTATGACGTCTACGGCGAGACCGCACTAACCCACGAGATCCACCGGTTCTCGTTCTCCAACCACGTCTGGGACGGTACCGACATGGATTGGGACACGACGCATACCATCGTGTCACACGACGACGTTCCACGCGGCACCGATGTCGTCGTGATCGAACAGGACCCAGAGTCCGGTTGTCGATGCTGGTGAATCGTTCGCGCACCAGGATGGGGTTACACCCGTGCGCCGCCGCCACCACAAAGATGGCCGGGCCACGTGGTGATCGACCACATCGTGACGTCTCTCATGGGTACACATAACCAAGGGATGGGATCGATGAGATCATGTCATTTCTCGCTGTTCGCCGTAGCCACCTCGTTCGTCGTGGCGTTGCTTGGCGCCGGCGTGGCCGAGGCCCGCAACTTGATCACCACGCCGGCCGGCTGTAACCAGGAGTTCAAGGACAAGGGCTCCAAGAGCTCGTGCAACGCCTGCGTGAAAGCGAAGAAGCGCTGGAAGAAGAGCAGCAAGAACTGGAGCTGCGTGAGCGGTGGCGGGGATGGTGTGGCCGGCGATGCCGACGATGGTCGCGCTCCGACGCGGACCACCGCCCAGCACGAGTACGGTGACCCCTGGCCTGCGCCGCTCAAGGCGATGCCGGAGCAGCAGAAGAGCTACGTCACGATCCCGGCGGGTACGTTCCGGATCGGTACGCCCAAGAAGTCCGAGACCGAGTACCGGAGGCCGAGTGAGATGAGCTCGACCGTCACGATCACCCGGCCCTTCCTGATGAAGACCACCGAGGTCACCAACGGCGAATTCTTCTTCGTCATGAAGAAGATGCCCAAGCGCTACAAGGCCGGGTGTCTCGACTGTCCTGCGATGTTCATGCCCTGGACTGATGCGATCGGCCTACATGAACGAGCTCTCCAAGCGCGAGAAGCTCGAGGCCTGCTACACGATCACGAAGGACAAGATCACCTGGAAGGGACTCGACTGCACCGGGTACCGGCTGCCGACGGATGCGGAGTGGGAGTACGCCGGTCGCGGTGGCGTGGCCGAGCCGATCTACGGACCGATGGACGACATCGCCTGGCACTTCGATAACAGCAACACCACGGGTTCCGCCACACGCCAGCCGGTCGGTAAGAAGCAGGCCAACGCGTACGGTCTCTACGACATGATGGGGAACGCCTCCGAGATGACCTGGGACGAGTACAAGGAGACTGCCTTCGAGAAAGACTCGACGGATCCGATCATCGGCGGGCTCGAGGTGAAGGACGTCTCCCTGCAGCGAACTGTGCGCGGCTCGAGCTTCGTGAGCGCGCCGAGCTACGCGACGATCGCCGCCCGCTACGAGGCTCCGCCCACCGGCGCCGATTGGGTTGGCTTTCGTCCCGTGAGGACGGTCAAGAAGTAGCGCCCGCCGATTCCGCCTCGATCGCCATCGTGCTGCTTGGCCACGATGCGATCACGATGGCGAGATAGTCGCTGAGCTCGACCATCAGATCCAGCTCCTGCTCGATCACGACGTCGCCGTACTAACGTGAGGACCGCGTCGGTCGACGCGCTCGCTTGCGAAGCAGTGGGGGACGCCGCGGCCCCCGGTACTGCGCGAGCACGCGCTACTCGTGGTAGTGGCTCCCGTATGACGCCGGCGTCTTCGCGGAACACCGCGCTCGTCTTCGTGGTGTCCGCCCTCGTGGTGTGCTGCTGCGGGGACAACGTGACGCCCACGGACGACTCGCAGTGATTGCGAGCCTTCACTCGAGTAGCGGCTCGGCGACACGATAACGTCGGAAACTCTCGGGCGGCTGGAGCGACCTCGCGGCCTCCGAATCAACCCCGTTCGGGGATTGGGGGTGGCAGACTTCGCTCGTAGCCATGACCAACAAGCACGCACGCAGCCATATCGACGAGCTCCGCGGCGCCACGCGACTCGCAGTCCAGGCGACGCGCGGCATCACGGCGCTCGTCGAGAAGATGCACGTCACGATCGCGAGCGGGCCTGCGGTTCTCGGTCAGCCTCTCGCGGCGCCGGCACGACTTGCCACAGGCGCCGTCTATTCGTCGATCCAGGGCATCACACGGCTCGTCGGCACCGGCCTCGATCTCGCCTTGGCGCAGCTCGCACCGCTGGTCAAGGCGAGCACGGCCGGCAGCCAGCGCGATGCGATCCTCGCCGTCGTCAACGGTGTGCTCGGCGACTATCTGCGCGAGACGGCCAATCCTCTCGCGCTCGCGATGCAGCTGCGGCACGCCGGCACCACACTCGAGCTCGCACCCGAGACGCTGCGCGCCGCGATTCCGGATGCAACGTCCAAGGTCGTGGTCCTGGTTCATGGTTCGTGCATGACGGATGCGCAGTTCACCCGCACCGGGCACGATCACGGCGCGGGACTCGCGCGCGACCTCGGCTACACACCGATCTATGTCCTGTACAACAGCGGGCTTCACATCTCGACGAACGGGCACGCGCTCGCGCAGCTCCTCGAGCGCCTCGTCGCTGCATGGCCCGTACACATCGACGAGATCGTGTTTCTCGGGCACAGCATGGGCGGCCTCGTCGCCAGGAGCGCATGTCACGTCGCGCCGGACCACGCACACATGTGGCAGAACCGGTTACGAACGCTGATCACGCTCGGAGCGCCGCACCACGGCGCCCCCCTCGAGCGCGGCGGGAACTGGATCGACCGGTTTCTCGATCTCAGCCCGTACAGCGCGCCGCTGGGTGCACTTGGCCGGATCCGCAGTGCGGGCGTCACCGACCTCAGGTTCGGCAACGTGGTGGACGAGCACTGGCACGGGCGAGACCGGTTCGCGCATGGCTCCGACACGCGATCCCCGTGTCCGTTGCCCCGCGGAGTCCGCTGCTACGCGATCGCAGGGACGCTGTCGACGCAGGCCAGCTCGCGACTGCGCAGCGACGGCATGGTGCCGGTCGAGAGTGCGTTCGGCATCCACGCACGGCCCGAGCTCGACCTCGCGTTTCCCGAGGCGCACCGCTTCATCGCATTTGGTACCGGCCACGTCGATCTGCTCGGGACGCCCGCCGTCTTCGACACGCTGCGCGACTGGCTGGCGAGCCCGATGCGCGCATGACATTCGTGGCCGACCTCGGCCGCGTCGGCAGCTTGTGCACGTTTGGTACAGCGCGCGATCACGTCGAGCCTGTCGGCCGATGCGAGTGGACCGTCGAGCTCGTGCAGCTCCTCGAATTCGGCGCGGGCTAGTTGGGGTGCGCTTCGAGTGCCGTTCCTTGATTGCTGCGTAGCACCGGCCACACACGACGGCGAAGTCGTAGAACGGTGCTATCGCAGGGCGAAGGTCGCCTGATATGACATCGGCCCGATCACCAACTCACAAGGAGCACCATGGGAAACCCATTTGTCCACGCCGAGCTCTCCGTCGACGATGTGGCCGCGGCCAAGAAGTTCTACAAGACATTGTTCGACTGGAAGCTCTCCGATCTCGGCCCCGACATGGGGAACTACGTCATGGTCGACGTTGGCAGCAAGACCTCGGGCGGCGGGATCACCGCCAAGATGAGCCCGTCACAACCGAGCGGGTGGCTAAGCTACGTCGAGGTTGCCAGCGTGAAGACGACGATCGCGAAGGCACAGAAAGCCGGCGCGCAGATCGTCGTCCCCTACCAAGAGGTCGGCGGCATGGGCGCGTTCGGCGTGTTCATCGATCCGCAAGGGGCTGCCCTTGGAGTGTGGGAGAAGGCGAAGCCTTCGCCCAAGAAAGCCGCGAAGAAGCCCGCGGCGAAGAAGAAGTCGCCCGCGAAGAAGAAGTGACGCGCAGTTCGGTTGGCTTCTGGAATCTAGAATCAGTCGGTGGACGTTCTCGACATCGAGTTCTTGGAACGCGTGCGTCGAGAGACCGAGCGCGCGTGGGTACGGGGCGACGCATGGTGGCGACCGGGCACGCGGTGGACGAGCGATTGTGATGTCGACTCCTCGAACTGCGGCTCGGCACGCGGTTTCCCGAGGAGCACCGAACGTTCCTCCAGGTACTACATGCAACCTCGATTCCCCGTCGCGGCCACGTGTTCACGGACGACGGGCCCAAGACGGTGGATATGCCCCGGCTTCTATCACTGGGAACGCGACATCGACGCGATCGCCGAGGCGCGCACACAGGTCGTCCGCGGATGGGTCTTCGACGTCGAGAACAACACCCTGTGGCCCGCGAGTTGGGGCCGACGTCCTGACTACGCCGATGCGCGCGCTGCGCGAGTCGCGGAGCTCGTCGCGGGTGCGCCGACGCTGTTTCCGATCTTCGGACATCGGTTCGTCGTCGGTGGGACCGCCGGCCTCGTGCTGTCTATTCACCAAAGCGACATCATCGTGTACGGCGCGAACCTCCGCGAGTACCTGACAGACGAGCTCGCAACGGTCCTCGACGGCGACCACAGATTTCACCAGAGCGATGTCGACCGCACCAAGATTCCATTTTGGGGCGAGTTGATTGGCTGACGAGTCAGGTCGCACGAGACGCACGTGCACGCCGGTCACCAAGAGATGATCGACGTGCGTTGCGGTTCAGCGCCCTAGCGTCCGCGAATGACTGACCGGTGCGTGTGCATCGTCGCGCGTGGAACGGACGCGGGATTACGCATCCCTTACGACGATCCAGACATCGCGCGGTCACGATGCTGCGTCATGCACATCATGCAGAAGCCGATCACGGGTGTCCTCCTCCTCGCGCTCGCGGCGTGCGCTGCGTCGGATCGCAGTAGTGCCTCCGCCTCACCGCCGCCCGCCGCCGACGCCACGTCGGCGCTCGAGCCCGCGACTCTTCCTGCGCCGAAGGGCTCGGTGTTGCGCGTGTGGGTCGAGCCCGGGCGCGTGGTCGGGTGGGTCGCGGGCTCTGCCACGTTCGAGGGCGTCAGCGCCAGCCTCGGCGTCGGCGATCGCATGCTCGTGGCGCCGGTCGGCGCCGACAACACCTTCGTGATCCCGATCGACACCCCGAAGCGAGTCGAGGCCACGGTGCGCGTCGGAGACCTCGCGCATCCGGTGTCGATCGAACCGATCGAGAAGGCGGCGGCCGCGGCGCTCGTGATCGCGGATCGCCCGGCGTATCGCCCCGGCCAGAAGCTCGCGTTCGCCGCGTTCCTGCGCACGCTCGATCACGCGATCGTCGCGAACACCAAGGTCGAGGCGCGCATCGTCTCGGACACGAAGCAGACGACCGCGGCGAAGCTCGCGCTGACCTCCGACGCGAACGGGAAGCTCATCGGCGAATACACGTTCTCGCCGCAGGACCCGCTCGATACGTACACGATCTCGATCCCCGGCTTCGTCGGCAGCGCCCGTGTCACGCTGTCGGAGTTTCGCAAGTCGAAGATCAAGCTCGCCGTAGACGCCGCACTCACCGGCCGGCACGCCGAGCTGACGTTCCGCGCGCTCGACTTTCTCGACAAGCCGGTGCCGGGTGGCACCGTCTCGTTCACCGCGCAGGTCGTCGACGATCCGATCGGAGAGCGCGACACCTCCGACGCGTTCGCCGGCGGCCCGCCGGTACGCTCGTTCAGCCGCGAGGACGCGCTCCAGTTCGCTTCCGGCGCGGAGATCGTGCCGAGCGGCGTGTTCCGGCGCGTCGCGAGCGAGACCAAGGGCACGCTCGAGCTCGACGCGAAGGGCTTCGCCTCGCACAAGATCCCGGTGCGCAGCGAGCTGGTGCGCGGCCGCCATCGCATGCTCGTGGACGCCGTGATCGTCGATGCGAACGGGCACGAGCAGCGCACGACGCGCTCGATGCCGCTCGTGCGGACGGGTGCGCGGATCGAGGTCGCCGCGGCGGGGCTGGTCGGCGCGGGCGCACCGATCGAGGTCGCGGTGAAGGTCCTCGACGACGCCGGCCAGGTGGTCACGCCCGAGAGCGCGAGCATCGCGGCGGTCCGGATCGCGCCGCCCGCGAGCTACTACGGCGGGCTCTTCGCCGACAACGGGAACGTCTGGTACGGCAACGGCTGGAATGGCAACGACGGGCTCGACAACAACATCGTCACGATCGTGCCGCCGAACGGCGGTAGCTTCCGCCTGCGCACGGGACGGTTTCGGCCGCAACCGGCGCGGCAGCCAGCCGATGTGCTCGCCGCCACCGTCGCGGTCGTGAACGATCGCGCGCGATTCGAGCTCGACGATCCAGGCGCGTATCGGCTGGTCGCGAGCGCGCGGCTCGCGGACGGCTCGACGGTGTGGCACGAGGTCGGCGTCGCGGTGCGCGAGTTCGACAGCGGACCGCCGCTGCTCGTGACGCTCCATCGCGATGAGGTGCGCGAGGGCGAGCGGATCACCGGCACGGTGCGCGGCAGCTACCGCGACGCGCCGGTGCTCGTCGTCGTGCGCGATGCGCGCGGAATTCGCGCACGTCATCGCCTCACGCTCGACGGTGGCAGCGCGCGCATCGATCTCCCGACGGTGGGCATCGGCTACGGCGCGACGGTCGAGGCGTACATGATGGGTGCGGGACAAAAGGTCCAGGCGGCGCAGCAGCTGGTGCGCATCGACCAGGTCGACAAGCGGCTCGGCATCACCACGACGGCGAACCCCACGTACGGTCCGGGCGAGGTCGTCGACCTCGGCATCGCGGTCGATCGCGCGGAGCAGCTCGACCTTGTCGTCTCCGTGTTCGATCAGTCGATCCTCAGCGTCGCACCGGATCGCGCGGCGGATCCGCACGCGTTCCTGCACGCCGACGCGCGCCTCCACTCGCGCGCCGCGCTGCACGCGCTGCGCGCCGAGCTCGGTGCCGTCACGGTCGGCGCGATCGCCGAGCGCGCGCGCGCGAGGGTCAAGCGCGTCGGCGATCCGGACCACGGAGACGCCACCCTTGTCGTCCAGAGCGTCGACCACGGCACCGTGGCCACGGCGCAGTTCCTCACGGCGTTGCTGCGCCAGGCCGGCATCTCGGCCGCGTTCGCGCCGCCGTACGGTGGCGGATCGATCACGCTCGCGGTCGGGAGCCGCAAAGAGCTACTCGCGACGCGCGTGATCGATCTCGTCGAGCGGATGCCGCAGCTCGCGCTACGCCGGATCTCCGACGTCACGGTCATCTACGACCCCGCGCAGCTCGCCGCGGCCCCGACCAGCCAGCTCGACGTCGCCGACTACTACGTCGGCGGCAATGCAGTCCACAGCGTCGCGCCGATCCGCACGTTCGCGCAGCCAGTCGCGATGGATGTCGGCGACAGCACCGGCGACGCCGTGCGCCGCGACTTCTCGGACTCCGCGTTCTGGAGCGCGACGACGCGCACGGGCAGCGACGGCAAGGCGCACGTACGCTTCAAGCTGCCCGACTCGATCACGAACTGGCAGATCGTGGTCACCGCGGTCGGCCGCGACGCACGCGTGGGCCGGCACGTCACCAGGCTGCGTACGGTGCGCGACGTCATGATCTGGCCGATCCTGCCGCGCCAGTTCACCGAGGGCGACACGATCTCGGTGTTCGGTACCGTGCACAACCTCGGCGGCGCCGAGCGGGAGATGGCGGTGTCGCTCGAGGCGACCGGCCTCGAGTTGCTGTCGCCGAAGCTCGTGACCATCCGCGTGCCGGCGAACAGCAACGTGCCCGTGACGTGGTCGGTGCGCGTGAAGGAAGGCGAGCAGGCATCGCTGCTGATGACCACGACAGGCGGCGGGCTCACCGATGCAAGCCTCAAGCGCGTGCCGATCGTTTCGTCCTCTGCCGAGCAGGTCCTTACCGCCTCGGGGTTCGCCGATCGTCCACTCACGCTCGCGCTACCGGCCGGCGTCGATCCGAAGCACGCGCACGTCGAGCTGACGTTCGCGCCGTCGCTCGCCGCCGACATGATCCAGACGCTCGACTATCTCGTCGAGTACCCGTACGGGTGCGCCGAGCAGACGATGAGCCGGTTTGCGCCGGCGATCCGCGTCGCCGGCATCCTCGATCGCATGGGGATCGAAGACAGCGCGCTCGCGAAGCGACTGCCGTCGGTCGTCGACGGCGGGATGAAGCGGCTCGCGCAGCTGCAGCAACCCGACGGCGGTTGGGGTTGGACGGGAACGGCCTCGACGCACGAGATGATCACGCCGTACGTCGTGTGGGGATTGCTCGAGGCCCAAAAAGCCGGTCATCGCGCGGCCGATCTCGTCCTGGAGCGCGGGCTCGCGCGCGTGCATTCGCTGTTCGAGGGCACCGCGGCGCACTCCGATCGCACCTACCTTGCGTACGTCTACTCGCAGCAGCACCGGATCAGTGATCGCTGGTGGAGCTCGATCACCGCGCACGCACTCGAGGGCTCGGACTACGCGCTCGCGCTCGCGCTCGAGATGGCGGTCGCGCGCAAGGACACGGCGCACGCCGATCGATTTGCGACCGAGCTGCGCTCGCGGGCGAAGCGCACACACGGCGGCGTGAACTGGACCACCGCGGGGTTCTCGCGCTGGAGCGACGACCCGTACGAGGTCACCGCGGTGGTGCTCAAGGCGTTCGCCGCGTACGACCACAGCGATCGCATCATCCCCGACATCGTCGCGCACTTCGTCGCGACCAAGCGCGGCGATCGCTGGAACTCGACGAAGGACACCGCGATGGTGCTCTATGCGATGAGCGACCTGCTCGCGAAGCAGGGTGGCAACGGTAAGCGCGGCGCGAGCGTCGACTACACGATCGGCCACGGCAAGGCGACGCGGCTCGAGTTTCCCGACGGGCGCGCGCACACGGTCGAGGTCCCTGGGGATCAAGTCGCGACGTCGACGACCTTCCGGTTCAAGCACGCGACGCCCGGAATGATGGTGCGCGCGGTGCTGCGGTACCGGAGGGTGGGCCGCGACCTCGCCGCGGCGAACCACGGGCTCGGCGTCACGCGCAAGCTGTACCAGCTCGGAGCCAAGGGAGCGCGCATTCGCGAGCTCGCGTCCGGTGATCGCGTCCCGCGCGGGGCGTACGTCGAGAGCGTGGTCAGCGTTCAGAGCGGGCGACACGATCTGCGCTTCCTGCTGATCGAGGACCCGAAACCGGCGGGCGCCGAGGCGATGCCGCTCGACGATCCGCGCTTCGTCAAGCCCACGCTGCCTGGGGGGTGGGTGCTGCGCGAGGATCGCGAGACGCACCTCGCGTTCCACTTCGAGACCGCGCGCGAGTCCACGCAGGTCAGCTCGATCTTGCACCTCGAGCTCGCGGGAGACCTCGTGATCCCGCCCGCGCAATCGGAGCTGATGTACGAAACCCAAACGCGCGGGCACTCCGGTTCGTTCGTGCTGAAGGTCGACTAGAGCCGGAGGGAAACTCGAGTCATCACATCGCTTCCGACCCCGCTGGCTTGGACGGTCGGGGTTCGGGTTGCTTCGACTTCGGCGGTGTCGGCGTAGATCCCGTCGCGACGCACGGAGAGGCGGGCTCGATCGATAGCGACGTCGACAAGCCCGCGAACGGTACGGAAGCCAGCTTGTCGGCCGCTGCTTGCGCCGGAACGGCGATCTCGTCGAAGCGCTTGACGGCGCGTTGGATCGCAGCTTCGTTGATGGATCGTATGCGGTCGATCCGGTCTCGAAACCTCTTAGTCACTTGGAGCTTCGCGTGAGCGGCGTACACCGCATTCCTATGTTCCTCGAGTTGCTTCGCCATCTCGGGCGAGAACGCGTGCAGCTGGAGTCGCCAAACGCCGAATTGATGGGTCGTATACTTGAACTGATCGCGGCCGACTCGTGTGGTGATGGCGGACTTGCCGGTCGCGGACACCTTCACCAATCGATCCGGCGGAAAGTGTTCGCGGTGAGCGATCGTGATCTTGTCGAGCGTGACCGACGCGACCTTGGTCTCCTCGTGAGCACTGTCGAAATCGAGCACGAATTCGCGCCGATCGACCTTCACCGGATTCTTCCAAACCTCGCGTCCATCGATCTCTAGGTTCAACGGGTGCTGCGTGACGGCCCTGGCCGTTCCGAAACCGATGTGAAGCTGATCGGAGTATGGGTTGTATCCGACCGCGACGACATCTCCGTTGCATGTCGCTTCTGCCCTCAATATCTGAAACGCAAGAGCCTTTGTTTCCTCGTCGGGACTCCGCGTGAAATACGCGATCCGCGGGTTGACCGTCTCCGGGGCAAGCTCCTTCTCGATGTATGCGGCCGCAGTCCGATGGTCCTCGAGCTGGAGATCGGGCTTCGAGCAGCCGAACACCAGGAGTGCAGCAAGTGACGCGAAGAACCTCATAAACCCGTACGGACGATAGTTCGCGGAGCGGGTCGCACGAAATCGACACGGACGCCCAAGAATCTTCCAGTACATTCCGTGCCATGGGCTCGGCACTCGCGATCGGATCGATCTCCTCTCTCAACGCGTCGCTCGTCGTTGCCATCTTCGACGCACGGTCCGCAACTGACTGGGTGCCGACCAAACCGGCTGCGACAAAGGCGCAGTTCACGGGTCATCCGGCGGAGGTGATGCGCGGTCTCGCGAAAGGCGAGGATGCGACCCCCGTCGATGTCGGTGGCAGCAGCGGCTTCGCGTTCGAGCTGGAGGGCAAATCGGGAAAGCTCGAAGCGTATCGGCTCGACGATGGAACGCTCGCGCTCGTCGCGCCGCCGCGCGCGTCATGGCAAGACGCCGCGTTATTCGACGAGATGCTCGCGAGCACCGCCGACGCGACGGAGATCGGAGAGCTCGAGCTGACGTCGGGAAAGCTCGCCATCGTGTACCTGTGGCACAAGAAGGTCGGCGCGGCGCGTGATCTCGCAGTTCCCGCCGGCGGTGCCGTCGAGCTCGCGGATGGGTACGGTGAGGGTAACGGCGGATTGATCGTCGACCTCGGTGCGGGCACGTATCGACTGCTGCGCCGCGAGCTGTCATCGAGCGATGATGAGACGCTTGTCGCTATGTACCTCGCTCACTGAGTAGCAAGATCGAACCACGTTTGAGTCTGTTCGCGGCTCTCGTCGAAGTTCGCCAGCATGTACGAACGGAAACCGTGACTTGTGTGTCCGCATCGATGGCAGGGAAATGCATCGCCGTCGAATCGTTTTCTGGCGACCATCGAACCGTCACGGAAGAACCGAAGTACGCTGACTCGTGGGCGACGACGACCAGGGCCAGCTTCGAGATCTCCTACGGGTTGTCGTCGATTCGTCTCCCGATTGGATCTTCGTCAAGGATCTCGAACACCGGTTCTTGCTCGTCAACGAGGCGTTCGCGCGTGCACAAAAGCTCGCTCCCGAGCAGATGATCGGTCGCCGCGACACCGAGTTCTGGAGTCACGAGTTGTGCGAGGGCGACTCCGCGAAGTCTCTGCGTGGATTCCACCACGACGATCGGGACGCCTTCGAAGGCAAGCCGATCCGCAATCCCAACGACCCAGCGACAGACGCAGATGGCACCCTGCGGATCTTCGACACGTTCAAGGCGCCATTGCGCGATCCGCAAGGCCGGGTCTACGGCGTCCTTGGTTTCTCGCGCGACGTCACGGAACTGCGCCGGGCCGAGAGCGAGCTCCGCGACAGCGAGGAGCGGTTTCGTGTGTTCGAGCAGGCTGCGGTCGGCGTCGCGCTCATCGACACCTCGACCGGACGGTTCGTGCGGGTGAATCGCAAGTACGCCGAGATCCTCGGCTACCCCCGGGATGCATTCTCGGAGCTCGATTTCATGCAGATCACGCATCCCGAAGACTTGGCAGAGGACCTCGCGTCGATGGAGCGGCTGAGACGTGGAGAGCTGCGCGATTTCGCGTTGGAGAAGCGGCTGCTGCGAAGCGATGGCACGTTGGTCTGGGTCGCTCTGACGGTATCTGCGACCTGGCAGGTCGGCGGTACCCCGACCCAACACATCGCGGTGATCGTCGATATCGGCGCACGGCGCGCGGCCGAACAGAAGAGCCAGCAAGATCGCGCCGGGCTCGAGTCGACGCTCGCTGCCTTGCCCGATCTGATGTTCGACGTCGACGACGCGGGTCGGATCTACGATTTTCGGGCGCCCGATCCGCAGATGCTCGCAGTGCCTCCTGAGATGTTCCTCGGTCGCACCCTCGCAGAGGTTCTCCCGCCGGAGGCGGTGGCGAACATCGACCGAGCAATCGCCGAGGCGGTGACCCAACGCCGGTCGATGGGCCACCGTTACAGCCTCGAGATCGGCGGGAGCGAACGCTGGTTCGAGCTCTCGATCGCTCGCAAGAATGTGGACGCGGAAAGGCCTCGTTTGATCGCGATCGCTCGCGACATCACCGACCGGATCCTTGCCGAACAGCAGCGACGGTCGCTCGAAACGCAGCTCCGCCAGTCTCAGAAGATGGAAGCGGTCGGTACGCTCGCGGGCGGGATCGCGCACGACTTCAACAACATCCTCACGATCATCGGCCTGAACCTCGACGCCGCACGTGACGAGATGCCGCAGAACCATCAAGCCTCCTACGCGTTCGAGCAGATCGCAAAGGCCGCGGAACGCGCCACGCAGTTGGTCCGCCAGATCCTCGCATTCAGTCGCAAGCAAGCGACCCGCCGGGTCGAAATCGCGCCTGAAGACCTCGTGATCGACGCGATTCAGCTCCTCCGGGCGACGCTTCCCGCGGGCGTCGAACTGACCGTCTCCGTCGCCAGCGTGCCGGGTATCTACGGGGATCCGACTCAACTCCAGCAAGTCCTGATCAACCTCGGAACGAACGCATGGCAGGCAATGGAGCGTGGCGTCGGAACGATCGGGTTCACCCTCCAGACTGTCACGATCGAGTCGGGGCACCCGACGCTGCCCCCCGCCGAATACGTACGGATCCGCATCGAGGACAACGGGGCCGGCATGGCCCCGGCCACGCTCGAACGAGTCTTCGAACCGTTCTTCACCACCAAGGAGCCCGGTCGGGGAACTGGGCTCGGGCTCAGCGTCGCGCACTCCATTGTCGACGACCACGACGGTGCCCTCGCGATCACGAGCGAGCTCGGACGCGGGACGACTTGCGACGTGTTCCTGCCAACGGCCGCCCAACCAGCGACGCAGGCGCCGAACGGTTCGCTTCCATCGCTCGCGACAGCCACCCACGGCCTTCGCGTGCTCTACGTCGACGACGAGGTCGCGCTCTTGCGTCCGACACTGCGGCTGCTCGAGTCGCTTGGCTACGTGGCGACTGGCTTGAGCCACCCGCGCGTTGCGCTCGAAGCGGTTCGCAACGACCCGCGAGCGTTCGACATCGTGATGACCGACTTCAGGATGCCGGACCTCTCGGGAATCGATCTCGCACAGGAGATCGTGGCCATCCGCAGCGACCTCCCGATCGTGCTGGTCACGGGGTTTGCGTCTTGCACCGAACAACAACTCCGGGTTTCCGGAATCAGACATGTCCTCGACAAGCCATTCGATCGCGCGACCCTGGGTGAAGTGTTGCGCTCGTGCTCGGTGGAGCGCGAACCTACGAAGGAATGAGCTGGGGACGCGCACTTCGTGACCTCGGCGGCGTCAACACCGTTGACGGATCGCGTCGCGAAGTCAGAATGAACGACACAAGCTCGGTCGTCGAGCTCCCGTGCGCCCGTGCTATGAGCGCGAGCTCCCTTGCGCCCGTGCTATGAGCGGGGGCGTGTCCGCCCGGCGCAAACCACGAACAACCGCTCGCCGAATCGCCGGTGCGTTCGGGCTTGTTCTCTTGTTGTTCGGCCTCGCGCTCGTGGTGATGATCGTGGCGCTCCAGCGAATCGGAGCTGCTGAAGACGAAGTCGCGCGCCTCGACCGCGCGAAGCACGCCGGACATCACGCGGCAGCGATGGCCCGCGAGCAGTACATGCACCAAGCGCACACGATGCTCGTTTGGGACAACTCGCACATGGATCGCTATGGCGAGACCGCACAGGCAGCGCTGCGTGCAACCGAGCATCTCCAGCAGGAGGTCGCCGGCCATCCAGGTGTGGACCAGGCGAAGGAGATCACACGCCTCATCGTCGAGAGCGATCGACGATTTCGAGAGGAAGTGTGGCCGGCGGTCGAGCGAAACGATCGCTCGCGAATGCACGAGCTTCACGATCTGACCGAGAAGCCGGTCGAGGAGGTCGTTGCACTGAACACGAAGCTCAACAGCACGCTGGAAGCCGAGAGCGAGACGGCGCGCAACGCTGCCGAAGGCATTCGCGGGACCGCTCGGTTCGTCGTGATCATCTGTTTCGCGCTCGCGATCGCTGCCGCGGCTGCCGTCGGTTACTTCCTGATGCGTTCGATCTCGCGGCCAGTTGCCGCACTACGTGCGGGTGCGGTGCGCGTTGGAGCAGGCGACCTCGATGCGAGGATCGGGCTACCTGGTGACGACGAGCTTGCTGAGCTCGCGAGGGTGTTCGATCAGATGACCGCGGACCTCGAACGGCATCAAGCGGAGCTGCTCGAAGCACATCGACTCGCATCGATCGGTCAGGTCGCGTCGGGCGTCGCACACGAGATCAACAACCCGCTCGGCGTGATCCTTGGCTACGTGACGCTGCTGAGGCGCGAAGTACAGCTCGCAGATCGTGAAGAGCTTCGCATCATCGAGGATGAAGTGCGCCAGTCACTTTCGATCGTCGCGGGACTGTTGGACCTCGCGCGTCCTGTGCGGCTCGATCGATCCGACGTGGATCTTCGAGAGGTCGGACGCGAAGCCGCAACGCGCTTGGAGGAGGCGGGAGGCACACAGGGAATCGACATCCGATTTCGCGACAACGCGATCGCGATTGTTCAAGCAGACGAAGGCAAGGTCCGCCAGATCGTCTTCAATCTACTGTTGAACGCCGTCGAGGCCGTACGCGAGCCGGACGCGGCGGCACCCATCGTCGAGGTCGCGTGGTGCGAGAAGAACGGTCTCGCATGGCTCCAGATCGACGACCATGGTCCGGGCATTCGCCCCGACGTTCTCGAGCGACTGTTCGAGCCGTTCTTCACGACGAGAAGCAAGGGACACGGACTCGGTCTCGCGATCGCGCGCACCCTCGCGCGCGCGCACGGTGGGGACGTCCGTTTGGAGCCACGACCCGGCGGGACGGGAACCCGCGCTTCCCTCTCACTGCCGCTCGACGCAGCCAGGTCGCTCGCTGCACGACAACCACCAGACGCCGACGCGAAAACCTTGGCGCCGGCCTAGTCGCAACCACCTGTAACCGAGGTGGTTGCGCTCGCGCGGTTGCTCGCCGTCCGCACCCAGGCGACCATCTCTGCCGGATGGCAGCCACTCCTTCGATGAACGAGGCACCGTGAAGGCGCGTGTCCTCGTCTGCGACGATAGGGAGAACTTCACGAAGTTGTTCCGTCGCATTCTTCCCGAGGATCGGTTTGATGTGACGACAGCCGAAGACGGAGCCCGCGGTCTGGCACTCGTGGCGGCGGGTGATTTCGACGTGATCGTCAGCGACATCCGCATGCCGGGCGCTGATGGACTTGCCGTGCTGCGAGAAGCAAAGAGTCGCGATGCCGACGTCGAGGTCGTGCTCATGACAGCGTTCGCGACAGTGCCTGCCGCGGTCGACGCCATTCGGATGGGCGCGTACGACTACCTCGCCAAACCATTCGAGCCGGACGAAGCAGTGCTCGTCATCGAGCGCGCGTTGGAACGACGGCGACTACGTCAACAAGCGCGAGACTTGCGACGAGCGCTCGAAGGCATTCATCGTATCGACAATCTGGTCGCGCGAAGTCCGGCGATGGCCTCGGTGCTCGCACTCACGCAGCGCGCTGCGTCCAGCGACGCCACGGTGCTGATCACGGGCGATAGCGGGACCGGCAAAGAGGTCGTCGCACGTGCGATCCACAATACCGGAGATCGGCGCGCGTCGCGCTTTGTCGCGGTGAACTGCGGAGCGATTCCCGAGAACTTGATCGAGAGCGAGCTGTTCGGTCACGCGAAGGGAAGCTTCACTGGGGCCACCGGTGATCATCGCGGCCTCTTCGAGCAGGCGAACGGTGGAACGATCTTCCTGGACGAGCTTGCGGAGCTCCCGCTCGCGATGCAGGTGAAATTGAACCGCGTGCTCCAAGAAAGGCGTGTTCGACGGGTCGGCGCCACAGACGAGCTTCCCATCGACGTGCGGATCATCGCCGCGACAAACGTCGATCTCAAGGCGCGATGCGCAGCAGGACGGTTCCGCGAGGATCTCTTCTATCGGATCAACGTCATCCATATCGAGCTACCACCGCTTCGCGAGCGCCGCGAGGATATTCCAGCCCTCGCCGCGTTCCTGCTAGAGCGCCACGGTGCGCGACGCGAAGAGCGTCCGGAAGGCTTCACCGAAGAAGCACTGTCGGCGCTCGTGAACTATGCGTGGCCGGGCAACGTACGCGAGCTCGAGAACGCGATCGAGCGCGCGCTAGCCGTGACCGACGGGCCACGGATCGAGCTGGAAGCGTTGCCGACGGAGGTCGCTGCGGTGTTACGCCCGCGCGCGACGCACGGGACCGAGATGCACCTGTCGTACCGCGAGGTCGTGGATCTCGCGCGTGACCGCGCATCGCGCGAGTATTTGATCACGCTCATGCGAGAGCTCGGTGGCAACGTTACCGAGGCCGCACGCCGCGCAGGTATGGAGCGCGAGAGTCTTCATCGCCTCCTCAAGCGCTACGGCGTGCGCTCCGAGGACTTCAAGGTGCGATAAGGCCGCTCGGAACACTGGTCAGCAGACAAACGAGCGGCGATGCTCCGCGCGATGCGACGGTCGATGTTCCTCCTCGTTCTCGCGTGTGTCGCGTGTACGGATCCGGCTGATTCGTCGCCGCCGCGCGAGCTGATGTTCCAAGCAACGATCGACGAGTCGGGGTTCTCCGAGGCACTCTCGTTTGCCATCCCCGAGCACACGCGCTCGGTCACGATCGTCGCGGAGGGCGCGCCAGACGCACTTCTCGCGCTTGGCACATTTGCCCTTGGCGACGGAACCGACCTCGTCCAGCTCCCGGGTGATCCGCATGGGCCCGCGATGCAGGCGAGTTACCAGCAGGAGCAGATCGGGCACATGCCTGGTCAGCTCTATCAATCGATTCGACTCGGAACCTTCACGCACGTCTATCCCTACAAACCAGGTCAACTCGTTGTCGCGGGCACCGGCCACCTTCGCGTCGCTTCCGATCGGTCCGGACCGGTCACGATTCGGATCGTGATGCCGGAGGACATCGCGACCACGGTGCTGCCTCTGAATGTCTACATCGTCTCCGACACGCTCGCGGATCCGATCAGCGATCCATTCCGTGACGAGCTCCAACAGATCTTCACACGTGCCGGCATCACGATCCGCATCGATGGCATCGAACGGTTGACGGGAACTTCATTGGCACGCATCACCGATTTCAACGAGCCGCAAGAATCGCCGACAAGCCAGTCGGCGATGCTGCCCAGTCTTGTGGCGGATCGTGCGGGCGAAGGTCTCGACATCTTCCTCGTCGAACGACTTCCCAACGGCGTCGCGGGACTCTCGCTCGGAACGCCGGGCCCACCGATTCGCGGCAGCTACTACTTCGGCGTGGTGATCCGCGGCGACTATCCGGCGTTCGAGCTCGCTCGTGTGACGGCCCACGAGGTTTCGCATTTCCTCGCGCTCCAACATATTCAGAACCGCGGTGTCTCGGGCCAGCTCTATCCAGATCCGATCGACGACACGATGCCCGGCGTCGACAACTTGATGGAAAACGGCACCGCGCTTTCTGCCGGACAGGCATTCGCACTCACGCGAAGTGCGCTCCTCGTACCCTGACCATTCCAACAGGGCGAAAACCTTCGCTAACGGACACGAAGACCTCGGCTGTCTGCACGCGTGGCAGCTGCACGCCCCGGCGACTAAGAAGGTCCGCGACCGATCACACGTGACGTGTGACGAAGCTGGTTACAGGTGATGTCTTCAGTGACGCTCGCGAGCGCTCGCGCAAGACCGTACCGAAGCGCCGGCGGCTGCGTGCGCTGCAAGACGGCTCCAGCGATCGCTTCTGCACAGGTTTCGATCGGAATGACGCTTGGAGCGGGGTGCCGCGCGAGGCATCCCCCATGACGAAGTCTCCCCGTGTGGTTCTCACGGTCCCCTGGCACGACGCGTGAAGCATGTGTGCCCGTGAGACTCGCGATTCTAGTTGTGATGTTGGCGACCACGGCCGCTGCCTATGCGGATGTCGTGCTGCCAAGTCCGCTCGGGGTTCGTGATGTCGCCGAGCTTGCGCGGGCGCGGCGATCGGAGATCACCGCCGCGAAGGCCCGCACTCGCGCCGCCGCGGAACGACCAGCGATGGTCTCGGCACTCGACGAGCCGACGGTATCGGTGTCGCTCGATCACGTCCCCTTCAACCTGATGGGCCTGGACGGAAACGTCACGGTCGAGCAGACGTTTCCTCTCTCGTCGGTCCGAGCGAATCGGAAGCGGGCAGCTGAAGCAGGTGCACGCCGCGAGGGTGCGAATGCGGAGCGTGTCAGCCTCGACGTCGAGCTCGACGCGGTGCAGGCGTTCTGGATGCTGGCGCAGATGCGGGCATCCGGAGAGATTGCGTCTCGTCAGCACGCGCTGGCGAAGCAGCTGGAGGCAGCCGCCCTCGCGCGCTATTCGTCTAACACGGGCACGCAGTCCGATGTGCTTCGTGCACAGATCGAGACGGTTCGGATCGCGGCCGAACAACGCGCCCTCTCGGCGGAGGTTCGCAGCGCAGAAGTAATGCTCAACACGAGCATCGCGCGGGGTCCGTTGTCGCCGATACCCACGCTCGATCTCACCGTCCCGGAAGTAGAGCCTCCGGACGGCAATCGCGTTGCACGAGCAGCGCAGGCGCGGCCCGAGCTCCGCGCCGGTCGCGCCGAGATCGAGCAAGCAGAGGCTGAAGTTCGCGTGATGCGATCGATGTATGCGCCGATGGTCATGGTGCGTACCGGGCCGGCGTACACGGCCGACGGTGGTGGCTGGATGCTCATGGTCGGCATCAGCATCCCGATCTGGCGTGGCAAGCTGCGTGCTAGCGTCGCCGAGGCGACTGCGATGGTCGACATGGCAACGGCCGATTTCGACGCCATGCGCCGCATGGCCGACGGTGAGGCCCGAAGCGCGCGTGAGGCCGTTGTCGCCGCGAGGGAACGCTACCGCGCGCTCCGCGACGATATCTTGCCGCGCGCCGAGCAGGCGATTGCACCGACGATGGCGGCGTACTCGGCGGGACAAGTCCCGCTGGTCAGTGTCATCGAGGCGGCACAGTTGCTGTGGACATCGCAACTGGATCTTGTCGTTGCGCGTGCAGCGCTCGGGACCGCGTGGGCACGTCTACGTCGGGCTTCGAACGAGGAGGGTACCCCGTGATGCGAGCTATCAAAGAACATCCGTGGCGCGTCCTCGCATTGCTACTGGTGCTCGGGGCGCTCGCGCTCGCGTGGTACCTGCGGCCTCGCGAGCAACCGTCGACGAGCGTTGACCCTCACGCGGCTCACCGCGCGACGGCACCCGTGCTCGACGAGCACGCCGCGCATGAGGGCACTGCATCGACTCGTCCCGAGGGATTCGCGCCAGTGGCATTGGACCCGGCACAAGCAACGGCGATGGGGCTGACAACCGAGGTCGCGAGCGAGCGCGAGTTTAGCCGCACACTGCGAACCGTCGGACTGGTCACCGTGGACGAGACTCGGACCGCACACGTGCACTCGCGTGTGCGCGGCTGGATCGAGGGCTACTACGCAAGGTTCGTCGGCAAGAAGGTGAAGAAGGGCGAAGCGCTCGTCTCGTTGTACAGCCAAGAGGTTTACGCCGCTCAGCTCGAGCTCACGTCGTTGATGAAGTCTCCGATGAAGTCACCGGAGCTCCTCGAAGCCGCGCGCAGTCGACTGGCGTTGTGGAACGTGCCGCGCTCGGTCATCGAACAGCTCGAGCGCACCGGTGAGCCGCAGCGAACGATTCCGGTGCTGTCTCCGCGCGCTGGGGTCATCGTCGCGAAGCAGGCATTCGAGGGGCTGTTCATCGACCCGTCGATCGAGCTGTACACGATCAGTGATTTGTCACGCGTCTGGGTCGTGGCAGATGTCTACGAAGCAGATGTCTCCAGCGTGCGCGTCGGCACGAGTGCCAAGCTGACCGTCGAGGGGGTCGCAGAGCCGCTAATCGCTAGCGTCGCATTTCTGTATCCGACGATCGATGAACGGACGCGAACACGGAAAGTCCGGTTCGAGCTCGAGAACGTGAGTGCGGCTGTCATGCCCGGCGCCTTCGTGACGGTGCAGCTCGAGCTCGCGCAACCGCGTGGGCTCGCGGTGCCCGAGTCTGCGGTGATCCGCACGGGCACACGGTCGATCGTCTTCATCGTGCACGGGACGCACGCGGAGCCACGTGAGGTGAAGCTCGGCGGTCGAGTCGGCGACTACTACCGCGTGGAAGCGGGGATTGTTGCAGGCGAACGCGTGGCGACAGGCGCTCAGTTCTTGCTCGACTCCGAGAGTCGACTACGTGCCTCGAGCGCGCCAGGTGGCGGCCATGCCGGACACTGACCCAAGACCGATGGGACTGATCGCCCGGATCATCGATGCCTCCGCGCGCAGGCGTTCACTCGTGTTCGGCGCGACGATCCTACTCGCCATTTGGGGCCTCGTGAGTGCGCGGCGATCTCAGCTCGACGCGCTACCCGATCTCTCGGACACGCAGGTGATCATCGCGACGGAATGGATGGGGCGCAATCCAAACCTGATCGAGGACCAGGTCACCTATCCGATTACGACCACGTTCCTCGGCGCGCCGAAGGTGAAGACCGTCCGGGGATACACGATGTTCGGGATGTCGTTCGTGTACGTCGTCTTCGAAGACGACACGGAGCTGTATTGGGCGCGATCTCGAGTCGTCGAGTATCTCGCGCGCGTTCAGGATCGACTACCTGCCGGTGTCACGCCGCAGATCGGACCGGACGCTACCAGCGTCGGTTGGATCTATCAGTACGCACTCGTCGATGCGACCGGTAAGCGATCACTACAAGAGCTGCGCTCGTTCCAGGACTGGTCGCTTCGCTACTGGTTGCAGAGCGTTCCCGGCGTTGCCGAGGTCGCAAGCGTCGGCGGTTTCGAAAAGCAGTATCAGATCCAGATCGACCCGGAGCGTGCGAAGGCTCGCAACATCTCGGTGAGTCAGATCGCAGCGGCCGTGCGCGGCGCGAACGCGGAGGTCGGCGGGCGTGTGATCGAAATGGCCCAGCACGAGTACGCGCTGCGTGGACGCGGCTACGTGACCAGCGTCGAGGATCTCGAGCTCGCTGTCGTCGCAACAGATGCGCGCGGAACGCCGATCCGGATCCGGGACGTCGCCGACGTTACCATCGGCGGCAACATCCGGCGTGGCTTGGCCGAGCTCGACGGTCGGGGTGAGGTCGTTGGCGGCATCATCGTGATGCGCTCCGGCGAGAACGCGCTCGACGTCATCGACCGCGTCAAGACCAAGATCGCGGAGGTCCAACAGTCGATGCCGGCAGGTGTCACCGTCGTTCCCGTCTACGACCGCAGCCAACTGATCAAGGACTCGATCACGACGCTCGGCACGAATCTGCTCCAGATCCTGGCGATCGTCGTGGTCGTCATCGGAGTGTTCTTGTTTCACTTCCGCTCGACACTCGTTGCCGCGATCACGCTCCCCGTCGCGAGCGCATCGACGTTTATCGCGTTCTACTACCTGGACGTCACGATCAACATCATGTCTCTCGCCGGCGTGATGCTCGCGTTGGGGGACATGGTCGATTCGGCCTGCGTCCTCGTCGAAAACGCACACAAGAAGATCGCGGACGCCGAACGCGACGGTCGCACGGTCGATCGCAAGGAGCTCGTGATCAGCTCCGCACGCGAGCTCGGGCCTTCCATCTTCGGTGCGTTGCTCGTGCTCACGATTGCATTCCTTCCCGTGTTTGCGTTGCAAGGGGAAGAAGGCAGGTTGTTCCGACCGCTCGCACTCGCGAAGACCTTCTCGATGGCATTCGCATCTCTGTTTGCCATCACGCTCGTGCCCGCACTCATGGTGACGCTGCTGCGTGGGCGGATCCGGCCCGAGGAGAGAAATCCGATCAATCGGTTCTTCATCGCAGCGTATCGGCCGCTGCTGCGAGGTGCGTTGCGCGCACGATATTTGGTGATCGCCGTTGTCCTCGCGCTGGTGGCGGTGACCGTGATTCCGTTCGCGCGGCTCGGATCGGAGTTCATGCCACCGCTGTACGAGCAGGATCTCCTTTACATGCCGATCACCGTGCCGGGCATCTCGATCGCCGAGGCGAAGCGCTTGCTCATCTGGCAGGACCAGCAGATCAAGTCGGTCCCCGAGGTGGAACGTGTCTTCGGTAAGGTGGGACGCGCCGAGAGCGCCCTCGATCCAGCACCCCTCTCGATGTTCGAGACCGTCGTACACCTCCGTCCGCAAAGCGAGTGGCGGACGGGTATGACCGTCGAGAAGCTCGTCGCGGAGCTCGATACGAAGACAAAGCTTCCCGGCGTTCAGGGTGCGTGGACGATGCCGATCAAGGCGCGCATCGACATGCTGTCGACGGGTATCCGTACACCGATCGGGATCAAGGTCTTCGGTCCGAGCCTCGAGGTCATCAGCCAGATCAACGATCAACTCGAGCGCACGCTTCGACACGTTCCCAATACCCGGAGCGTCTACGCCGAACGCGAGCTCGGTGGCTACTTCATCGATGTGACGCCCGATCGCGAGGCGATCGCACGGTACGGGCTCACCGTGGCCGAGGTATTGGATGTGGTCGAGTCCTCGATCGGCGGCATGGACGTCGCACCGACGTACGAGGGGCGCGAGCGGTACCAGATCAACGTTCGGTATCCGCGCGAGCTCCGTGATGACGTCGATAAGCTCCGCGACGTCCTGGTGCCGATCGCGCCGCTCTCTCCACGCCCGCTACCGACAAGCAGTGGAGTGCCAGGAGCATCGATGGGAGGAGTGCCGACCTCGATGGTCAGCGCAACTTCTCGAGGCGGCGGGATGGGCGGGATGGGTGGCGGCGCAGGTGGGACTTCCGGCGGCATGGGCGCCGGTGACATGGGTGGAATAGCGGCAACTGCGCCTGCTTCCACCAGTGTCGAGCCGACAGCTGCGTTCGTGCCACTCGGTCAACTCGCGAAGATCGAGACCGTGATGGGACCGTCCATGATCAAGAGCGAGCTCGGATCCATCAACGGCTGGGTCTACGTCGACATCGATACCAGCGACGTAGGTGGCTACGTCGACGAAGCGAAGGCGCGCGTGGATGCGGAGGTCCAGCTTCCAGCGGGCTACTACCTCAAGTGGACGGGGCAGTACGAGCTGCTCGAGCGTGTGCGTGCCCGGATGTCCTGGATCCTTCCGCTCACGCTCGCGATCGTGTTCGTGATCCTCTACCTGAACTTCCGAGGTGCAGCGCAGTCGCTGATCGTGATGACGGCCGTTCCATTCGCGGGGGTTGGCGCGGTCTGGACCCTCTGGTGGTTCGGGTTCAACACGTCGATCGCGGTTTGGGTCGGAATGATCGCATTGCTTGGCGTCGCTGCAGAAACAGCGAGCGTCATGGTCGTGTACCTCGACGAAGCGTGGGAGCAGGGGAGGGCGGCGGGGACGATCTCCACCGTAGCGGAGCTCGTCGAGCATTCGCTCGCGGCCGCGGTCAAGCGCGTGCGGCCACTGCTGATGACCGTGCTCGCCAACGTGTTCGGCCTTCTGCCGATCTTTCTCGACGACGGTGTCGGCTCTGATCTCGCGAAGCGTATTGCCGCACCGATGTGGGGCGGGCTCGTCTCACTCATGATCCTGACGCTGTTCGTGGTGCCTGCGGTGTACGTCGTGTGGCGAAGCATTCATCTACGCAGCGCGAAACAGAAGCTCGGCGTACTCGCCGACACCACCGCAGGACCGTCATGACAGCATCGAGAGAGGGGCAGGCGTGACTACGGCTTCTTCGCGGTCTCTTTGGCCGGCTTCGCCTTCGGGCACGTGAACGAGCCCTTGCCGTCCTTGAGCTTGTTCTTGCCGATCATGTGATCGAACTGGGTCACCCACTCGACCCTCTTGCCGGTATTCGCGGCGTCGGCGCATGCGGTCTCCTTCATCTTGTTGGTCAAAAAGCGCGCGCACCTCGTGGACAGCTTGTCCTCGGCCTCGCCGAGTACCTTCGTCGCGTCCGCCTTGTCGACGGCGCGGCACTTCGGCGTCGCAGCCGCATCCGCAGGTGCGGCCGCACCGGAGCCGGCGCCCTTGTCGGCGGGCTTCCCGGCGGCGCACTTCGTCATCAGGGCGTTGACCTTGGTCCACGTGTCCTTCGCGCACGTGATCTTCGCGGCCTCGTCGGACTCCGCCCCGCAGCTTCCCTTCGCTTTCCGGTCGGCGAGAAACTTCTTGCCCTTCTCGCAGACCTCCACCTTGGCCGCATCGGCTTTCGCCTGCGCCTCCTCTTTCGTCGGTGCGGGCTTCTTCTCCTCTGCCGAGGCGACGCTCACGAAACCCATCAGTACGGAAGCAGCAAACGCGACACGCTTGGTCATCTATCCCTCCTTGGAACTAGGACAGGCGCCGAACGTGCCGACGATGCAAACGATCGTGAGCCGGCGACCCATGCCGGTCGGCTACGCAAGTCTCGTTCCGGTCGCAAGTACGCGCGACCACTCGCATGCCCTCGCGCGAGGCGTTCGATCGATCAATCGCGTTGATCGCTTGATCGAACGTTCGCTTCCGCCACCGTCACATCCCGTCGATGCGCCACACATCGAGGCGCAGCTCGCGAACCTCGACGGCGACACGCGCACCATCGGGGCTCGGCGCCGGGCGCCCATAGCTACGCATGGAATCGCGATACGGTCCGCGATCCCGCGGCGGACCGAAGTGCGGCTTCGGATCGAGATAGCGCGTGAACGACATCAACCCGAACAAGCGACCGCGATATCCGATCGAAGTCGCCCACAGCTCACCGGTGGGAGCGAACCCTAGCGACTGCAGGGAGCTGCCCGCGACGTTGCGGGGCTTCTCCACCACAGACGTCGCGACATCGAGCACCGTGACCTCGCTCGTACCATCGACGATCGCGAGCAGCGCGCCATCCGCCGACAGCGCGCCGTCGATCGCGCCTGGGCGGGTCTCGCCGATCGGCCGTTCGAGGAGGACGCGACCACGCGCGCCGTTCGCGGGATCGACGTCAGACCAGCGCACGATCGTGCCGGCGACTTCCTGGAGGACGCACGGCGGGGCGCGATCGCCGGCGCATCGCATTCTCGCGAGTGACGATACCGGTAGCGCGAAAAGCTCGGTGTGCGTTCCGATCGGATCGATACGGTCGATCACGAGCTCGCCGTTCCGCACGTAGTGCACGATCACGTCATTGCCCACGATCGTGTCGGGGATCTCGAGACCTGGCTCGGTGTTAGTCCACGGTACGGGCGCTGCTCCGGGTGAGGCGTGCATGACTTGTAGCTTGTCCTCGGTCGCACCCGCGGCGAACACGACGTGGCCGTCGGAGGTCCACCCGGCGAGAGAGCTCGCACGCAGCGACCGATCGTGGACCGGCATGAGCTTGTCAAAAGACTTGTCACCAACCTGCACTTCGCGGTTCGCCGTTCCGCGCAAGACAGCGACTACACCGTGCGCGCCGCTGCCGATGCCGACGTACGTGCCGCGAAACGTCTCGTGAGTCCTGGTCGCGCGCGTCGCGATCTCGATCGTCTCGAGCGTCGTGTCGTGCGTGCGCGGATCTTGGAACGAATGCGCGAGACGGTTGTCGTCGAGCCACGCGAGTAGCATGTCGAGGTTCTCGCTCTGTCCGCGCCACACCTCGCGGACCTCGCTGCCGGTCGCGGACATCACGTGGACCACCGCGTCCGGCCGCGCACCGCCGACTCGCGCCGTCGCGATGTGCATGCCATCCGGTGACCACGCGAGCTGCGTGATCGCTTCGCCCGCGAGCGTCGCGATCTGCGTCGGCGTCGCCGCGTCGGGTGCGAGAGTGAAGATCGCGTCCGGGATCGCGATCGCCGCGCGATCATCTACGGAGATCGCGGCGACGAATCTTCGCGCGTGTTTGTACACGAGCTGCTGCCGGCCATCGGGAAACACGCGTAGCAGCTGCCACTCCCCACGGCTCGTCGAGCCGAGCTGCGCGACCGATCCATCGCTGTACCAACCCGCGACGAGCGTCGCCGCGAGCAGCGGTCGGCCGTCATCCGCCTTTGCGAGCGGATACGTGATGACCGCACCGCCGGCAAGCTCGCGCACGTAGACCTTGCCGTCGCCGGTCGAGTACGCGAACCGCTTCGCGTCCGGCGACAGCGCGATCGACAGCGGACTGCCGCTCGGCCACGCGGCATCCGTGGTCGTAATCTGTTGCATGCGAGACGGCGTCTGCGCCGTCGGAGGCGGTGCCGGCTGCGTGGCGTTCGGCGGCGGCGTCGGCGCCGCATGGTCCCCGGATCGAGCGAGCGCGATCGCACCTCCCGCTGCACCGGCGATCGCGAGACCGATCGCGAGACGCATCGGCCAGCGGCGCTTCGGCGGCGCGAGTGCTGCGAGCAGCTCGCGCGCGTCCGCGAAGCGATCGCTCGCTGGCGTCGCGAGGCAGCGACGCAGCACGACTCCCATGCCGGGCCAGCGCGCGTCGGCGAGCGGTGCGATCTTGCGCACCATCCGATCGAGCGCGGGAAGATCACCGGTGAGCAGCTCGTGACCCACGAGACCGAGCGACCACACGTCGGAGCGCACATCGACCACCTCGCCCATCGCTTGCTCCGGGGACATGTAGCGCGGGGTTCCGATCACGACGCCATGGTCGGTCACGGTCTGGTTCGATCCGCTCGCCTCGCCGGCCTTCGCGCTCCCTACTTCGAGGGCGCGCGGCTCGCGCGCGAGGCCGAAGTCGACGATCACGGCACGACCGTCGTTGTCGACGACGATGTTCTCGGGCTTGAGATCGCGATGGACCACACCGGCCGCGTGGATCGCGGCGACGCCCGAGACGATCTGGCGCCATAGAGAGCGCGCCTCCGACGCCGGCAGGTTCGGTCCGATCCGCGAGCGCAGGCTCACGCCCTCGACGAGCTCCATCGTGACGAACCGGAGATCTTCGGTGTCGCCGAGGTCGTGGACCCGGCAGACGTTGCGATCTGCGATTCGCCGCGCCATCGCGACTTCGCGGCGCCAGCGCTCGAGGTCGACATCGCGACTCACGATCTTGAGCGCGACGATCGCGTCGAGCTTCGTGTCCGTGCAGCGCCACACGGTGCCGGCACCTCCCGATCCGAGCCGCGCCTCGAGCCGATAGCGCCGGGCGATCATCGCGCCGGGAACGAACACCACGGGTGCGACATCGGGCGCTCCCGCATCGGTCGTGATCCCCGATCGCTGCACGTTCACAGCATAGCCGGTCTAGCCCGCTTCACTCGTCGGAGCTCTCGCCCGCGAAGCGGTCGAGCCTACGCTTCAACATGATGCGCGTGATGCCGAGGAGGCGCGCCGCTTCTGACACGTTGCCGCCGGACTTCGCCATCGCGTCATGGACGAGGCGTCGCTCCGTTGCGTCGAGTGCGGCGAACTGACTGGCGAGAGACCCGCGGGCGACGTCGGGCGATACGCTGATCGGGGCGCGCAACGCGAGGTCCGCAGCCTGAACCTCGTCGGTGGTAGCGATCGCGCACGCACGCTCGATCGCGTGTCTGAGCTCGCGCACGTTGCCGGGCCACGGATAACCGGTGATCGCGGCGACCGCCTCCGCGGAGATTCGCGACGGCGCGTGACGCCGCGCACGGATGCGCGCGAGGAACGCCTCCGCGAGCTCGATCACATCGGCGCCACGTTCGCGAAGCGGCGGGATCGCGATCTCGGCACCGACGATGCGATAGAACAGATCGCGGCGGAACTTGTCCTCGGCGACCGCGCGCTCGAGGTTCTTGTGCGACGCGGACACGACGCGAACATCGACACGAACCGAGTGATCGCTTCCGACGGGGGTGACCTCACCGTCCTCGAGCACGCGCAACAGCTTCGCCTGCGCGGCCGGGCTGAGATCCGCGACCTCGTCGAGGAACAGCGTGCCGTGATCGGCGAGCTGCAGCTTGCCGCGCCGCGCTTTGTCCGCCCCCGTGAAGGCGCCGCGTACGTGCCCGAATAGCTCGCTCTCGAGAAGCGTGTCCGGCATCGCGCTGCAGTTCACCGCGACGAACGAACCGCTTCGCGGCGACGTCGCGTGGATGGCACGCGCCACGAGCTCCTTGCCGACCCCGCTCTCGCCTTGGAGGTGGATCGGCAGCTCGGTCACCGCGAATCGCTCGACCTCCCGCCGGACCGCGAGGATCTGCTCGCTGCGTCCGAGCAGCTCGGGCGCGATGCGCTCCGACTGCGCGACCTCGACCGCTGTAACCGCACGCTCGTACCGCGCCGACACGTCCACGATCACGCCCGCGAGCCGTGCGACGGCGACGAGCAGCTCGAGGTCCGGCGCGCCGAAGCGATCACTGCGCCCGCGATCGTCGACGTAGACAATTCCGAGCGTTCGCTCGCGTAGCCTCAGCGGGGCGGCCATCGCGGAGCGCACGCCTTGCCGATCGAGCGTGTTGCCCGGCTCGGGATTCGAGAGCAGCACCGCCTCGCCGCGCGAGATCACCGCGTCGACGACGTTGCGCCCGATCACGAGGTCGCTCGAGCGCACATCGGCGGCGCGACGCAGCGTCGACGGACCATCGCCAAGAGCGATCACGCCACGGTCGCAGCCGAGCACCGCGACGATCGCCGCGAGCACGCGACGCAGCGCACCTTCGGGGTCATCGATCGTCGCCGTGGCTTCTGCCAGGTGATAGAAGATCTCGATTCGCTCGTCGGAGTGCTTGGGCTGCTCGGTGTGCGCCACGTGCAACGCGACGGCGGATCGCTCGTCGAGCTGCTCGAAGCGGAGCACGGTCGATCCGAGCTGAAGCTGATCGCCGTCGCGCAGCGCCTGTCGCGTTACACGAGCGCCGTTGACGAACGTGCCGTGGCGCGACTCCGCGTCGACGAGGACCCAGTCCGTGCCTTCGCGGGTGATCGTCGCGTGATGGCGCGAGACCTTCGTGTCGTCGAGCGCGACTTGCATGTTTGCATCGCGGCCGATCTGGACATCACCGCCTTCGATCGGAACCGAAGTCGTCACACCGCCGGATTCGTGCACCACCAGCCGCGGCACGGCTTGCTTGTACCACGCACCGTCACTCGTTCGAGGCCCATGTCTCGTTGATCGATCCGATCATTCCGATCGATCGGATGATCGAGGCTGCTATCGGGAATGACGGGCAAGTCGGGTCGCTACGAGTGGCACCGCCGTTGCTCCTGGAGCCGCCGTGCCCGACTTCACTCGTTTCTGCATGCTCTCTTTAGGCCTGGTCGCTTGTGGTTTCGACGCCGGTGGCGATCACGCGCCACCCGAGGTCGTCTCGATCACTCCCGCTGATGGTGCCGGCGGTGTATGGCTTCACGAGCCGATTCGCATCACGTTCTCGGAGCCGATCGATCCCGCGTCGCTGTCGGGGGCGACGCTCTCCGCGGCGGGCGCGGACATCCCCGTGACCGTGACGGCCGGCGGGGAGGAGCTCGTGGTGATCGCCGGCGATGACGCCGCGATCGTCGGCGAGCTGCGCTTGCGCCTCGACACGCGAATCACGGATCTCGCCGGCAATGCGCTCGTCGAGACCGGCGCTGTGTGGACGCTGTTGCCATGGGCTCGCGACGAGCGCGCCGGCGAGGCACCTGCGATCGCGGTCGATAGCGCCGGGACGATCCTGCTCGCACGCAGCACGACAGCACCACCACGCCGCGTGATCGTGAGTCAGTGGTCAGGTGGTACGTGGGTCGAGCTCGGCGACGAGCTCGGCGAGCGCGATGCCGCGCTGCCTTCGATCTCGTTCGACGCAAACGCGCGCCCTCTCGTCGTGTGGAGCGAGCTCGCATCGGGGGTCGGCACACCCGTCACCCCAACCGTCGCGGCAGCACGCTGGAACGGTGCCGCCTGGGACCCCGTCGCATCGCCCGGTGAAGGGTCGTTCGCGGTCCTCGCGCGGCCGGCCGATGGCGATCCGATGGTCGCGTTCACCTTGCCCGCGAACAACGTGGTCCGTGTTCGTCTCCTCGACGGCGACGCCTGGCGCGACCTCGCGCCGAGCGGCTTCGACGTGGCAGTCAACGGCACCGTCATCGGACTCCCGCAGCTCGCCGCACTCGCGCCCGCGATGCCGGTCCTTGCATTCGCCGAGACGGGCGCGACATCGCCGTCGCTTCGAGTTCTGAAGTGGAATAGCGCGTGGTCCGAGATCGCACCGATCGCCCTCGGCGCGCCGCCGAACGGTGGCCTCGTACGTGTCTCGATCGCCGCCCGCGGATCCGACGCGCTCGTCGGCTACGACACGTTCGACGGGTCCTTTGGCGTTCACGCGGTCCTGGTGACAAACACCACCGTACGTCCGCTCGGCGGACAGCTCGACATCGACGCAAGTGGCAATGCGCAAGCCCCCGCTGTCGCGCTCGACGCCGATGGCGCCCCGGTCGTCGCGTGGCGCGAGCTCGTCGAAGGCAACTGGCGCGGCATCCTCGCGCGCTGGAATGGAAACGGTTGGGACCTGCTCGGCGGACACGCGTGGAACGACGATCCCGAACGAGCGATCGTGCGACCGTTCATCACGCTGCTTCGCGATCGGGTTCCGGTGATCGCGTGGGGTGAGATGTCCGACGACGTCGCGAACGGATCCTCGTTCGTCCGGGTCGCGCGCTGGAACGGCCCGCGAGAGGCCAGGCTCCCCAGCGGCGCGCGTGCATCGATCGCCGGATGTTCATTCGATGGCACCGCGATCACGTTGTCTGCGACGGGCTGCTTCACGATCTCGAACGGTCGCGCCACCGCGCACGCGGGCCTCGTGCCGTTCGACCTCGTCAGCGAGCTGTGGTCGGACGGTGCGCTGAAGCGCCGATGGATCGGGCTTCCCGACAGCTCGACGATGACCGTGCCCGGTGGCGGCACCGGCGCGTGGGATGCGCCGCCCGGAACGATGCTCGTGAAGGAGTTCGCGATCGAGACCATTCCGGGTGTCGCGTCGTCGCGTCGCGTGATGGAGACCCGGTTCTTGCTCAAGACCGGCAGCTCCACGCTGGCGCCGTGGGAGGGCTTCAGCTTCCGCTGGCGCACCGACGGTAGCGACGCGGACCTCTTGCCCGACGCCGCGAGTACGTTCGCGTGGCCAGTCGCCAACGGACAGACGCACACGCACAGCTATCCGAGCCGCGCGCAGTGCGCTCGCTGTCATCACTCGTCGAACGGCCCGCTCCTCGGCGTGCGCAGCGCACAGCTCGCGCGTCGCTTCGACTACGACGGGTTGATCGCCGATCAGCTCGCGCAGCTGGCGAACCTCGGCGTCATCGGGATGCAACCGAACATCACGCCGTTCGCGTCGCCGCACGACACGACCACGTCGCTCGAGACACGCGTGCGTGGCTATCTCGCGGCGAACTGCAGCCACTGCCACAACCCGACCGGCGAGCGCGCGACGCGCGACTTCCGCTGGGAGACTCCGCTCGCGCAGACGATGCTGTGCGGTCCTGACAACGAAGTCGTACAGGGAATGCCCGCCGCCTCGGTGATCGTCCAGCGCATCAGCACGCGCGTGAACGGGATGCCGCCGATCGCGACGCTGCAGACCGATCCGCTCGCGATCGGCATCATGACACGCTGGATCACGACGGAGACGAACTGCCCCTAGAGGATCACGAGCTGGGCAGAAACGCGATCGCTCAGAGTGCGCACTCGCAGATCCATCCCTTGTTCGCGTTGCAGTCAAAGTCCCCCCAGCGCCCGTTGACGGCGGCGAGCGGCGCGGGCGCCAAGTTGAAGCAATCGGCGTCCGCACCGATCAGCGGATTGAACGGTTGGTAGTCAGTGGACCCGAGCGGCGTGTTCGTGATCCAGAGAGGCTGGCCTTCGGTCGCGATATCGGTGAGCCCGATCCACGACCAGTCCGCGAATCCCAACACCAGGGTCGCGAGGTACTCGTTCTCACCCATCGTCTCGATCACGGCGAGCCGAGCGTCCTGGGTCTCGCAGAGCGCTTTCGCCGCGTCCCAGCTCACCATCTCCGACGGGAGCGTGGCGACCTTGTAGCGGTTGTTGTCGTACGTGTTCGGGAACAGCGTCGGCGACGCGCATAGCCGAGACGCAGCATCCATCCGTGCGAGACCGTCACCAGGAGTGACGTCCAAGACCGTCGCATCGTCGTTGGATTGGCCATCGATGCTTGGACCTCCGGTGTTGATGGAGAATCCACAAGCACTCATCAGGCACGAGGTGACGACGGAACGCAATCGTCGCGATCATACCTCGTGGCCGTTTGGTCGTTGTGCGCAAATCAGCATCGCGAAGCGCAGGTGTTCGAATGGACCGTGTAGGAACAGGTGTTCGAGCAGGCACACGTGCGCGTTCCAGCGCCATTTCGGTCGCGTTGGCGATGCGCATCCGCTGTTCGAGCTGAGCCGCGCTCCGGCGTTTCGCCGCACCGGTCCTGAACCAGTCGAGATCGCGTTCGCGACAGGCGCCACGATCGCGCTGACCGCGAAACCATCGGCGGGTACAAAGCCGAAAGGCATCACGTACTGGTGTTCGGCGGCGGACGCACGCGCACAAACGAAGACAGAGCAAGCGCCGTCGATGACGCGTCAGGAATCGATGGTCTTGCGAAAGGCGCTCGGCGTAGCGCCGGTCCATCGCCGAAACGCGCGGGTGAATGCACTCTGGTCCGCGAACCCGAGCAGGAAGGCGATGCTCGAGAGCGACATGGCGGGATCGCGGAGGTGGGCCTTTGCCGTGGCCGCGCGTGTCTCGTCGAGGAGGTTCGCGAACGTCTGTCCAGCCTCGCTCAACCGGCGCTGAAGCGTGCGCTCGCTCGTGCCCAGCGATCGTGCGATATGCGCAGTCGAAGGTTCGCCCCCTCCCAGTTCGTGCGAGATCACCCTCCTCACACGACTGACGAAGTCCTCCGTTGGAGGGAGCTCCCGGAGCAACCGCTGCGCGTGGTCCTCGAGCACTGCGAGAAGTGCGGGGTCGGCGTCGGTGACCGGTGCATCCCACGTCGCCCTCGAGCAGACGAGCCGCGGCGCGGCGCGGCCGAAGCGAAGCTCGCAGCGAAACACGCGGCGGAGCTCGGCGAGATCAGGCGGCGCACGAAACGTCACCTCCACCGCATCCGGAGCCCACGCTGCCCCGGCACACGCGCGTGCCCGGGTGACCATAGCCGCGAGCGAGTACCCCTGCGCCGGCGCGGGGAGCTCGACTCCCGGATCGCGCGCGTGCATCTCGAGGGCGAAGCCCTCCGCGATCGCCGGTGTCTCGAGTACGACA
>JBJXGN010000351.1:0-11412 GCA_046160585.1 Kofleriaceae bacterium | reverse complement strand
TGCCGGATCAGAAGGTCATACAGACAGTGCTCGAGCTTGCTCACCCACAGCGCCACACGCCGTACCTTCGCGCCGTACGACAGCTTCCAGTTCATCTGCAGCCGCTCGCCGACCTCTTTGATGCCGTTCTCGAGCGACACGCGATCCGTCGTCAGCGTCGACAGATCGAAGCGCAACCGCTGAAAGAACATGCCGGCGATCGGGTCCGAGTGCTGGTCCGAGTCGAGGATGTTGGCCCCATGCCCGTAGAGCACTTGGGCCAACGACGCCACGATTCCCTTGCGGTCCTGACACGCGACCAAGAGCGTCGCGACGCTGCTTGCCATGCGAGTCATCGTACCTCGGCCTCCACCCGCCAAACAGCGTGGCGCCCGTCACGTACAACCGTTTCGGGGTTTGGCGGGCCTACGGCGAATGCGAGTCGCTCGACGAGAACGAAGTCTCGACCCGACCCAGAAGATCGCAGATGATGGCCGCATGAGGACAGCGATCGCCTGTGGTCTTTTCATGGCGGTGGCGGCGTGCGGGAACGACGGAACCGGTAACAACCCGGACGGCGGCGACAACAACATCGACGGTAACAACGGAGGCATGGACGCCTTCGTTCCCGATCCCGGCTTCACGAAGCTGATCAGTCGCACGTGGACGGTTCCGCCGGGCTCGGCCGATACGTACAAGTGCGTGCGCCTCACGCTCACGGAAGACACGTACCTCACGAACATCATGGCGCAGGCTCCGCTCGGTACGCATCACACGGTGCTCTCGATTGCAGGTGGCAACGGCACGACGGGCGCCGACGGCGAGCAAGACTGCGGCGTCGGAACACTCGGCATGGTGATGCTCTACGCGTCAGGCGTCGGCACTTCGCCGCTCGACTTCCCACCAGACGTGAGCGTCAAGATTCCCGCGGGGACCCAGATCCACCTCAACCTTCACCTGTTCAATGCCAGTGACGAACCACTCCAAGGTGATTCCGGCATCTGGGTGAAGTCGCAGTCGACCCCGACGCCGATCGAGGCGGAGATGGTCTTCGCCGGAGGATTTGCGTTCGCGATTCAGCCCACTGGCATGACCACCAACTTCACCGCGGGTTGCAACGCCAACCGGAACTTCACGCTGTTCGCGCTGTGGCCGCACATGCACGTGCTCGCGAAGCACTCCAAGTTCACGGTGAAGCGCGGGAACAATCCGGCGGTAACCCTCCATGACATGCCCTACTCGTTCGAGGAGCAGACGTACTGGAAACTCGGGTCAGAGTTTCAAGTCCAGACGGGCGATCGCATCGACGTGACGTGCTCGTGGGTCAACCCTGTTGGCAACGGAGTGGTTCGCTTCGGCGACAGCACCAACCAAGAGATGTGCTTCACGGGGATGTATCGCTACCCGGCCGCGAACAACGGTCTCTTCCAGTGTACCGACACCGGCGGAGTTGGCTTCTAAGCGGGCTTCTACTTCTTAGTGCGTTCGTGAGCGTGCGATTCCGATCACTCGATGGGACCGGCGATCGTGGTCCCAATCGCGGTGCTGGGCGCGGTATCGTCGAGGTGATGCGAAAGGGATGGCTCGTAGCCTGCCTCCTCGGGGCGTCGGCGTTGAGTGCTGGCTGCTTCAAGGGTCAGTTCACCAACTGCGCGATCTCCTGCGACAACGACGCCGACTGTCCGGGCGGCCTTCAGTGCAGCCCGCAAGGCTTCTGCTCGAACGGCGGCGCCGCTTGTTCGACCGTGCCGGAGATCGACGCGGATCTCACGATGCCGCAACGGCTCACCGTCACGACGACGGGTGACGGCATGGTCACGTCGGATCCCATGGGCATCACGTGCGGAGCTACGTGTTCGGCCGATTTCGATCCGTTGTCGACGGTGATGCTGACCGCGACACCGGGCGCCAACGGCGTGTTCGACGGATGGACGGGCGATTGCAGCGGCGACACGAGCCCCTGCGCGCTGACGATGGACAACGCAAAGACCGTCGGCGCGAGCTTCCTCACGCACGGCGCGCGTCGTTGGCACGCACAGCTCGGCTTGACCGGTGACGACTTCATCGAAGAGCTCGAGGTCGATGCGAATGGCGACGTCGTCGCCGCGGGCCAAGTGTCGGACGCGGGCCTGTCCTCGATGTTCGTCGTGAAATACGCGAGAGCCGATGGCGCGATCGTCTGGATGCGCAAACTCGACACGCCGAGCGGCGCCATGTTCGTCGGTGGCCTCGATACGGATGCAGCGGGCAACGTCTATGTCTGTGCGCGAAACCAGGGCAGCGGCCCGCTGACCTTCGACGGGCACACTGTCACCGGCGACGTGTTTGGCAACATCGCAGTGTTCCGCTTTGCAGCCGCCACCGGCACGATCGATTGGGCGAAGTCGTGGGGCGGAACTGCGCAGGAGATCTGCGGCGGCCTCGCCGTGAACGGCGCCGCCGTGTTCGTCACCGGCACCTCATCGAGTGATCCATCGACGTTCGACGGGCAGACCATCACGGGCAACGGCGTGAGCAGCGGATTCCTCGTGCGCGCCGCGACCGCGACCGGTACCGCAGTGCAGGCCAAGGGCCTCGTCGGAAGCTTCGACATCGACGACATCGCCGTCAACGGCGCAGCCGTCGCCGTCGTGGGTGGACTGCGCTCGAGTCCGGGAGCGATCAACACGTGCAACCTGACGATCTCGGGCACCGGTTCCGAAGCGCTGATCATGAACTTCAACGGCGCGGACTTGAACTGCGCGTGGGCGCGCGTGACTGGAAGCTTCACGAACGGAGAGGCCGCGCGCACACAAGGCGTGGCAGCGGTCCCGGGCGGTGGTTGGGTGATGACCGGCTACTATCAAGGAACCGTCAACTTCGCGGGCTCGGGCGCGTCGTTGACAAACCTTGGAGGGTTTGATGCGTTCCTGGTCCGCTGGGATCAGAACGGCACGCATCAGTACCAGTTCGGCTATGGCACTACGAGCAGCGAGATCGGTCGCGGCGTCGACGTGTTGCCGACAGGCGAAGTCGTCTGGGGCGGCGAGTTCGGTGCGACCATCACGCTCGGGTCCTTCCCGCTGACGGGCACGGGCGACGTCTTTGTCACCCGCATGTCAGCGGGGCTCACGCCCATCCATCAGTGGGCTGCCAAATATGGCGGCACCGCAACCGAGAACATGACGGGGTTGAGCGTCGACGCACAGGGCAACCCAAGCGTTCTCGCGAGCTGGAGTGGCATGTCCGACATCGCGGGCACGCCGCTGACGGCGCAGGGCCGTGACGCGTGGGTCGCGTCGTTCGTCCGCTGATCGCTCGCTCGACAGCGAGATCGCCGACGCTCGAAACGACCAACCCTCGCGACGCTAGAACGACCAACTGTACGTGGCGCTCGCGCTCTCGGGTGTGAGCGACAGCTCGACGAACGGCTTCTCCTTCGGAGGCCCACTTCGCGCATACAGCACGAGCAGCACGACGCCCGCGGTCATGACCACACCACCCACAACGCCGAAGATCGCCATGTTGCGGTTCGCTGCCTCGCCCTCATCCTCGAGCGCACGCGCGACATCACCGGTGCACGACGTACGACACTTGTCGGCGAGCTCGTCGTTCGCTGACGAGCCGTCGAGTCCGAATTTCACCGCGAGCCCGAGCCCGATCACACCGACGCCAATCCCCGCGATCCCCGACCACTTCATCCACACCGGATCCTGCGACGGCGAAAGATCATCGAGTACGAGAGGGGGCTCGGTAGACGTCGAGTCCGTCGTGGTCGTGGTCGTCGTCGGAGTTACGGGCGTCACCGGCGTCACCGGTTGCGTGGCCGCGCACGTATCCATCTCGGTGATGCGCTCGCGAACCTTCGCTGCGTTGGGCGCATCGGGCACGCGTCGCAGGAACGTCTTGTAGAACGTCGCCGCTTCGCGGCAGTCGCGCTTGAGTCGATACGCTTGCGCGATATTGAACAGGAAGCCAGGCTCGTCGGACACCCGGAACGCTTCCTTGAAGTCCGCGATGGCTGCGTCGTACTCGGCGAGCTCGAAGTGTTTGTTGCCCGATGTCTCGAGCGCCGACACATCTGCGTTCGGCGGCGCAGGTGCGGGTGCAGGTGCGGGCGCGGGCGCGGGCTTGGGCTGCGGCTTCGGCTTCGGCGCTTTCTGCGCGAGCGCGGTTTGCGCCGAGAGCAGACCGAGAGTGATCGCGAGTGCACGCTTCATGTCAGTTCTTCTTTGGTGTCACGCGGATGAGTCCGTCATCGTCCTCGGGCGGAGGTGGCTTGGTCGTCGGGTCGGGCGGCTTGGGCTTCGGCGGCTTGGGCTTCGGCGGTTTGGGCTTTGGCGGCTCCGACTGCGTTGCAATGGCGGCCGCATCCGACATCACCGCGCCGACCGCTGCATCGGCGGGCGGTGGCGGCGTTGCAACGATCGCGGCATCCGACGGTGGTGTCGCGAGGATCGCGGCATCCGACACGGCAGGTGGCGGAGTCACCACCGCTGCATCGATGGACGTCGCGATCGGCGGCGTCTCGCCAGCTTCACCGCCGGCCGCGCTCTTCTTGCCGCCCATCGCCACGACCATCACCACGGTCACCGCAGCCGCGATCGTTAGCGCGACGAACGCGTACAGTCCGCGAGATCTCCCGCGCTGGGGCTGTCTCGTCGTGAGCAACTGCCCGTGCGACTGCCCCATCGTCGACACCATGCCGATGTTGGAAGGAGAGCTGTGGGCGACCGGAGATATCCCGGGCGGCGTCATCGTCGGTGGTGGCGTGTACGGCCCGGTCCCGGCGCCCGATGCGTGTCCCGGATCGCGGAAGTATTGCAGCGTCCCCATCACCTGCTTCAGTGATGGACGCTGCGCTGGATCCTTCGCCAAGAGCGCATAGACAAGCCGATCGAGCTCGGGTGGAATCCCAGGCGCGATCGACGACGGCGGCGACGGCGGCGCCTGCATGTGCGCCACGATCAACTGCATTGCCGTCTCCTCAACGAACGGCACGCGCCCGGTCAGCATCTCGAACGCCAACACACCGAACGAGTAGTTGTCGCTGCGTGTATCGACGGTCTTCCCCAAGCACTGCTCGGGCGACATATACGCGGGCGTCCCCATGATCGCACCCTGCCGCGTGCGTTCGAGTCGGTTGTCGTCGCTGTCACCGAGCTTGACCAACCCGAAGTCGAGCAACTTCACGAGCGGCTTCGAGTCACGAACGTCGACGAGAAACACGTTATGCGGCTTCAGGTCGCGATGCACGATGCCGCTCGCGTGTGCCGCATCCAACGCTGCCGCCACGCCATGAAGGACGTCGCACGTCTCCGGAATCAACGGCACGCCGCGCTTGAGCCGATCGGACAGACTCAGTCCACGCAGCCACTCCATCACCATGTACTGACGCCCATCGGGCAGGACACCGAACGCGAAGACGTCGACGATGTTCGGATGCCCGATCTGGTTCACCGCACGCGCTTCCATGACGAAGCGCTCGACCATCTGCCGATTCCGTCCGATCTCGGGCAGCAGCACCTTGATCGCCGCGCGCTTGCCGATCACGGGATGGACCGCTCCGTACACCTGGCCCATCCCACCCTCGCCGACGAGCGCCTCGATACGGTACTCGCCGACCATGGTACCCGGGGCGAGCGCTGGGTCGTGCGTTCCCTCGGGCCACATCGTCGCAAGAGGATACCGCAACCCCTGCGTCACTGCCGACGCGATCTACGATGACCACGGCCCGTCGACGCGCCTCGGAGTCTTCGTCGGCACATCGTCAACCCTGGCTTCCGAGCCTCACAAGGGGCCGCCCACTTGGTACACGACGAAGTAGTGGTAGGTGGCTTGCGCGCGGTTGGTGCGCAGGCCGGGCGCACCACTCGACGTCGGCGCAGCGTTGGTCGCACTCTGACCCGTCGACAACCGACCGCTGACCATGTCCCCTTGCGCCAACGCCCCAACGCGATAGACGTCGCCGACCTGCGGAGGTGCGAGGGGTACTTCGGTTGGATTGGTGCCGTTCCCGCCGAACAGCTTCCAGACCTTCAGCGCGCCGGCGGTACGCGGAGGATCGAGGTACACACCGACCACCGAGCCGTCCTCCGTCGCCGGAACAAGCCGGAGCATGATGCCGGCGTTGTGATCGTCGACGATGGGATCGAAACCGTCGAACGTGATGCGGGTCTCGAGGAGAACGTCGGTGAGGTTCGCGAGCGTGCTGAGATAGATGCGCTTGTCGGGGCCCGTCGCGACCTGATGAAGCGCGTCGTTGGAGAGCATCCACGTCCCCGACTGGATGACCCACGGTCCGAGGTCGGTGCCAGCGAATGCGTCGAACGCGATGATCGCTTCGCCGGCGGAGGTCGGGCGCGGATCGCACGAATCGCCGACCGTGTCTCCGTCCCCATCGGCCTGTGCCGGGTTCGCGACCGAGGGACAGTTGTCGCAGCGATCACCGACGAGATCTTGGTCCTCGTCGTGTTGGTCGGGATTCGACAGCGTCGGGCAGTTATCGAGGTCGTTCACCACCGTGTCGAGATCAGCGTCACCCCCGGGTTCGAGGGCAGCGTCGATCGCGCCGATGGCTTCGGGCGAGAAGCTGACCCGACCACAGGCGCACAGGAACAACAGCCAGCGCACGGTTCCAATGTACTGCGAGGGCGTCCGCCGAAGGAGCAATTCTGCGTGGCGCCGCAAGGCGCTGTTGCCCACACTCGTCGCGACCGGGCATGAGGTCCGGACGACCACGCGAGACATCTCGCGCGGTCCGGACGACCACGCGAGACATCTCGCGCATTACGAAGACCTACGGGCGAGCGACGAACACGTTGAAGATATCGCCGCCGGTCGGCGCGGTAACCGCGGGCGTCGGCGTCTGGTTCGCCATCGTCGCGTCGAGTTTGTAGAGCGCCGCGTCGTTGCTCGTAACGATGTCACCCTGCGCGAACACCGTCGCGTTGTCCGCCCACACGACGACGTCGGTGTCCTGGTTCGTGTTCGCGGGAACCGCAGCTAGGCGCGTCGTCGTCGATCCGTCGAGCGCGATCACGAACGGCTCGAACGTGTTGTCTCCGCCGGACAGGAAGTTGGCAGTCACGGCGACCTTCAAGCCATCAGGGGAGAAGGCGAACACGCCGGAGAACTGAGCGTTGAGCGTCGCATTGCCGATCGCTGCGATCGTCGTGATCTTGGTCGCGGCGGCTAGGTTGGCTGTCGTCGCGATGTACACGTCGTAGATTCCGAGCGTAGGCGCATCGGCGGAGAACACGAGCTTGGTGCCATCGGGCGTGATCCCGAATGCACCGGCGTCGGGTGTACTGGTGTCGCCACGCACGGGCAGTGGAATCGCGGCCTCGGCGCCCGCGACATCGGACTTGTAGAACGCGAACTGCCCGTCGGTCAGGCGGGCGCGGAAGTAGAGGTTGTTCGCTGCGTCGAAGAGCACGCGACCACGAACACCACGCGCGCCCGTGGTCGCGGTGATGTCCGCGCGCGTGACGACCTCGACCGCCACCGGCGTCACAGCGCTCGTATCCGTCACGTACACCTGATCGAAGCCATCCTCCGTGAGATCGGCCGCGAACGCGACGTACTTCGAATCACGTGACCACTCGGGCTGCGGGAAGACGTCGAGGGCCGGCGCAACGGCGCCGCCGCGACTCGGGCTGACGAGAATCGGCGTGGCGCCTGCCGTCGTCGCGGCGACGTAGAGATCGAGACCACCGTCGACGGCGGCGCTGTCCATCGTAAACGCGACCTTGGTCCCGTCGGGCGAGAGGGCGACCGATGTGATCTCGACGTTCACGGTGCCGCCCTGGACCACGACGATCGGGTTGCTACCGTCTGCATCGGCGACGTTGAGGTCGAAGCGACCGGTGACCGTCGCGTCGGCGATGTACGCGATCTTGGTCCCGCGTGCGTCGAATACGTTGTTGGTCTGCGTCGCCAGCACGGCCGTGCCGCCAGGCACGCGGATGGGCGTCATCGTCGCGGGCGAAAACGGAAGCTGCGCGTCGGCGGGAAACCCGCCCGCGATGTTCGTGTTGTTGACGAGTAGGTCGCCGACCGCCCAGACGCGCGTCACGCTCGTCGGCATCACGTCGCTCGGCGGGCCATCGACGATTCCGTCGCCCTCGGCGCCATCCGCGGGCGCGCCATCGATCGGACGGCTATCGGGAGGCCCGCTCGAGCTCGAATCACGACACGCGACGAGAAGGAGCAAGCACGGAAGCGCACGAGCGACGATCATGCGGCGCGTGATAGCACGACACCGACGGACCAGGCACCCCGCTACCGAACAGCCCGAAGATGCGGTCGCTCGTTCGCGTTCGCAGGCCGCCGCCGAGCTCATCCCCTCGTCGAGCGGCGAGCTGCTCGACCGCTATCGCCTCCGCCGTCCTGCCTGAAACGAATCGAGGAGCCAGTCCCACACCGCCGCGACACGAGCGACCGGCCTCAGCGCGGCATGCGCGACGAGCCACAACGCACCCTCGGGAGACGATGGCATCGGGATCGGCACGGGCACTAGCCCACCCGCGCGCTCCGCGACCGCATCCGCCATCAGGACGACACCGACGCCGGCCTTCGCCGCGGCGAGCAACGTTCCGAGCTCGGTCGAGCGCATCACGACGCGCGCGTCGGGTACGTGCGCGGCCAGCCATCGCGACTCCGGGATGTGATCGAGCGTTCGATCGTAGGCGACCCACGGCAGATCGCGAAGGTTCGCGCGCTTCTTGATCGCCAGCGACGGTGCTCGCATCACCCGAAGGCGCACGCTCGCGAGCTGCTGCACCACGAGATCGCCCTTCTCCGGCCGCACGGTCCGGATCGCGATATCCGCCTCGCGAAGGCTCAGATCGACCAGCGCCGTCGACGGAGCGAGCTCGACGGTGATGTCGGGATACGCGGCGCGCAGTTTGGGGAGCGCCGGGATCACGAACAGCGCGGCCGTCGCGGGCACCACAGCGACGCGCACCGTTCCTTCGGGCCGGCGCTCGAGCCCCGACAGCTCGCGCAACATTCCCACCGCCGCCATCTCGGCTTGCTCCGCCCACGGCTTCACCAACGCCAGCGCCGGTGTCGGCCGGAGCCCGCTCGGCAAGCGATCGAACAACCGCGCCCCGATCGTTGCCTCGAACGACTCGAGCCGCCGCAGCACCGTCGCCGCCGTCGTCCCGAGCGCCTCCGCCGCACGCGTCGCGCTCCCCGCGCGCGCGATGGCCAGGATCAAGTCCACGTGAGCGAGGGGCGTTGGTGTTTCACTCATGAAACACCCACTATCACGAATGACCGTTCCATCTCGTGGGCGAAACGGCCATCGTTTCTTCATGAGCCCGAACCTCCGTCCACCGCTCGTCCTGCTCGGTATCGCGGTCAGCGCCACCGTCACCGTCGCCGATCTCGCCACCGCCTCCGCCAACCCCACGGCAGCCGAGGCCACCGCCACCGCAACGACGACGCGTCATCGGTGGGCGATCGAGACGGAGCTTGTCCAACCGTTCGTGCCGACGGTCCGCATCATCCACCTCCGCGCGGCGCGCAACGTGTGGGGGACGCCCGACGGGGCACGCGCCGATCTCATCGCCGGTGTCTATATCCGGCCGCACATCGAACACGACATCGTCGAGACCATCGACGAATACATGGCGACGATCGGAGCTCGCTACTTCGCGTGGCGTGGCTTGCACGCCGAGGCCCTTCTGAATGCAGGCGTCGCGTGGGGCACGAACAAGTTCGACGGCATGGTCTATCGCACGCCCACGCTCTTCGCAGAGGCCAACGTCGGTTACCAGCTGAGCTTCTTCACGCCAAATGGACTCGCCGGCAAACCAAGCGACGTCGGACTCTACGTCACGCCCCAAGTCGGCTTCTTGACGACCCTCGGAGTCGGCAACGACATCGGTCCGCGCAACGGAAAACCGGACTACTTCCTCACGGCTGCACTCCTCGTCGGAGTGTCGTTCTAGCCATGCGCCTCCTCCAACACGCCATGGTCGCGCTCGTGCTCCTCATCGGGGACTCCTCGCAGGCCTCCGCCAACGACATCGCCAACGACAACGCCAACGCCAACGTCGCCGACACTGACGCCGACGCCGATGCCGACGCCAGTCCCGACGGCAGCGCCGGCGCCCGCCGTCTGCGATTCGACAAGCTCTCGGTCGCCGTCAACGCGGGTCTAATCCAGCCGCTCGTCCTCGGTGGAGCCAACCTCGAGGTCGACCTCCGCTGGCGCCATCTCGTCATCGCGTACTCGCATGGATGGAACCTCGAGCTCGCGGACGCGCTCGGCGCCGAGATGAGCCGCCAGCACGTGTCGCTGCACATTCCGTACACCACCGGCGTCGGCATCGGCGGAACGCTCGAGGTCGCGCGCCTCCGCTCGCTCGTAGACCTGCGCTTCGAGGCCAAGGTCCACCGGTTCTCCGCTGCCTACGACTCGGCGGACGGTCGGCAACGCACGCATGTCGCCGACTATCGGACGTACACGCTCGGCGCTGGAGCATACTGGACGTTTCTCCCGTTCCGCGACCGCACGGATGCGCTGCGCGGGATCAATCTCTCGACGAGCGTTCGGTTCTGGCCGACCATCGCCACCTCACTTCGCGATGATGCAGTGATGTACGCGAACGCGACCACGAATCGCGACGAGACGCACCACGCCGCCAACATCGGCATCGCGAACACGCCGCTGATCGTGAACGTCTCGCTCGGCTACGTGTTCCAATAGCAAGCCATCTGTGCGGGAAGTAGGCCGATGGAGCTGGAGAAACAGGATGGCCTCGGTTGAGGATCAGGTGATCGAGCCGAAAGGAAGGCTTGACGATGCAGGCTTCATGATCAAAGGTTACGCAGCTCTGCGGGATTAACTCAGCGGTAGAGTGTCAGCTTCCCAAGCTGAAGGTCGCCGGTTCGAATCCGGTATCCCGCTCGAAGATTCGAGAGAAATGCCGGAGGCTTGCAGCGGCCTTCGCTCATCTCTCAGCTCGCGATCTTCAAGACGACCTCCGAAACCCCACCCGAAACCCCACTTCCAGTGGTGGAAGCGGGTTCGGTGGTGGGAGCCGGTGGAACGAGGCGCAGCACGCCCCGAATCGCCGCGCGTTTTTCATCGAGACCGACCGTCGAATAGTGCCGCTGCATCTCCTCGGTGACGTGACCCGTCAGCGCGCGCCGCACGACCGCATCGACGTTCGCGAGCCGGACGAGGTCCGTGAACGTGTAACGCAGGCCGTGAACGGTGAAGCGCTTCGTGATCTTCGCCTTCGCGAGGCAGCTCTGCCACGCGCGGTCGAGGGTGTTCGGCGTGCGGAGCGTCCCGACCGACGAAGGGAACATGTAGCCCTTCTTCGTCAGGTCAGGATTCTCCACGGCCGCCGCCTCGAGCCGCGCGCGGTGTGCCGAGATGATCTCGGCCAGCTCCGGCAGCACCGGGTACTCCTTCGGCGCCCGCTTCTTGCGCGT
>JBJXGN010000350.1:0-42217 GCA_046160585.1 Kofleriaceae bacterium | reverse complement strand
CCCGTCGCGCCGACGCCCGTCGCGCCGACGCCCGTCGGACCGATGCCCGTCGCGCCCGTCGGACCGATGCCCGTCGCGCCGACGCCCGTCGCGCCGACACCCGTCGCGCCGACACCCGTCGCGCCGACGCCCGTCGCGCCGATGCCCGTCGCGCCGACACCCGTCGCGCCGACGCCGCTCGCCCGATCGATCGTGACGAGTGTGGCGATCCGTGGTGCGATCGCAAACAGCCACACGATCGTCACCATCGTGATCACGGCCGCGTTCGCGAGTCCGAGTACGCCTCGCGTGCCGCGCTGCAAGTCCTCCGCGGGTGCGTTGTCGAGCCGCCGCCGCGGCATCCACAGTGCGCGGGTCTGGGTGAGGTGCACGATCACAGCGACGATCGCGATCGTGCCGAGCATCGGCAATGCCAGCGCGAAGGTCGCGTGCACGATATCGGTCGCGCTGCCAAACGCGCTGGCCCACACGGCCCGGTCGTTCACACCCGTGCTGCTCGCATCGAACGCGCGGCCGACACGAGAGCCATCGGCGCCTTCGAGCGCATCGCGAACCCAGCTGCCGAGGCGCGAGGCGATGGTGCCGCCGATGGCAACGAGCGCGAGGACCGCGCCCACCGCGCCGAGTGCACCGACGAGCAGCGGGCTCGCCGGGGTCAGCCCGGCGGCGCGCGCGACGGCGAGCCTGCGTGCCGACGGCGGGAACGTGCGATCGGAAGCCATGTCCGACGCGGATGGTAAGGTCCGCCGGTCGTGTCGGCGCGATCTATCGTGCACATCGAAGCGATCCCGGCTCGTGTCCACGTGACCGTTCGGCGCGCGCACGTTTCGGTGGCAACGCGCGTTCTCGGCGATCGACGTGCATTCGCCGGCACGTCCAGGCCCGGTGATCGACGTGCATTCGCAGGAGCGTTCACACCCGCCGATTGCTGTTTTCTTGCGGGAACCTTCGCGCCCGCTGGTCAGCACGTTTCCGCGGAAACGTTTGAGGTCGATCCTGTGTACGCCTCCGCGCGAGGGTTCGACGTCGATTCTTCGTGCGTCTCCGCCGAAACCTTCGAGGTCGATCCTTCGCGCGTCTCCGCGGAAACGTCCGAGGCATCCGAGCCCCAAGCTCACCGCGTCGCGACATCGGTGAAATCCAACGCGGTCGCCCGCAAAAGTCAGCGCGTTTCCGCGGAAACGTTCGAGGTCGATCTTGTGTACGCGTACGCGCGAGGGTTCGAGGCCGATTCTTCGTGCGTCTCCGCGGAAAAGTCCGAGGTCAGCCCTTTTTGCGTCTCCGCGGGATCGTCTGACGCATCCGAGTTCGCGCCTCGCCACGTCGCGACATCGGCGAAATCGAACGCGGTCGCCCGCATATTTCACCAGCGCGTCTCCGCGGAAACGTTCGTTCCTTCGTGCGTGTCCAGGCAGACATTCGTGGTCGATCCTATGTGCGTTTCCGCGGAAACGTTCGAGCTCGATCCCTCGTGCGCCTCCGCGCGCGAGCTCGATGCGGATCCTGCGTACGTCTTTGCGGCCGCCTGCGAAGTCGGCGCGAGTGCGAACGTCGTTCGCGCATGCGCCGACGTCACGGGGCATCGATGAGCACGCTCGTCGACGTCGCCGTTGTCGGCGCGGCGCCGGGCCTCTACACCTACGTCGTGCCGCCGCACCTCGCGGTGCGCGTCCAGATCGGCACGCGCGTGCTCGTGAAGTTCGGCGGTAAGAAGCAGACGGGCGTCGTGATCCGCGGGGTCGCGAGCGCGCCGCCCGATGTGGTGCCCGTCGCGATCAGTGAGGTGCTCGACGCGAACGAGCCGGCGCTGACGCCCGACCTCGTCGAGCTCGCGATGTGGATCGCGGACTACTACGAAGCGCCCCCCGGCGAAGCGATTCGCGCAGCGCTCCCCGCGGGCACGAGCATCTCGGCGCGCGCCGTCTACGCGCTGACCGATCCGGGACTCGCGGCTGCGAGCGGCGAGGGTGGGGCGCTCCCCGCGAAGCAGCGCGTGCTGGTCGCGAAGCTCGCGCACGAGGACCTGGCCGTGTCGGACGCGACGCCGGCGACGAAGCGGATCCTCGAGGAGCTGACGGCGCTGGGTCTTGTCGAGATCCGCGATCTGAGGAGCGCCGGGGCGCGGCTTCGGCGCGAGCGAGTCGTTCGGCTCGTCGGAGATATCGCGCAGCACCACGCGGGTGCGCACCGAGCGCCGCGTCGGCGAATGGTCATCGAGGGCCTCGCGCGCGCGTTCGGCGTGCCTCTCGACGATCTTGATTTCGGGCACCGAAATGGTCAGGCCACGACCGCATCCGATACCGCATCCGCATCCAATACCGCGATCGCATCCGGTGCCGCGACCGCATCCGGTGCCGCGAGCGCATCCGGTGCCGCGAGCGCATCCGGTGCCGCGACCGCATCCGGTGCCGCGACCGCATCCGCGACCGCATCTGCATCCGATCCCGCGACCGATACCGGGACCGCATCCGCATCCGCGACCGCATCTGCATCCGATCCCGCGACCGATACCGCGACCGATTTCGATACCGCGACCGCATCCGCATCCGCATCCGCATCCGCATCCGCGACCGCATCCGTGGACGCCGATCACGCCGAACCATCCGCATCCGCATCCGCGACTGCATCCGCATCCGGTGCCGCGCCCGCATCCGCATCCGCATCCGCTGCCGCGACCGCGACCGCATCTGCATCCGATCCCGCCTCCGATGCCGTCACCGCAACCGCAGCCGCCTCCGATACCGCAACCGCGGCCGAAACCGCCACCGCCTCCGCCGACACCGCATCCGAGGATGTAGCCGGTTCCGATGCCAGTGCATCACTAGAGGACGCTCTCGACGAGGACGATTATCCGCGCGAGCTGATCTCGCTCGCGGAGCTCGAGCGGCGTATCGCGCACTCCGCACCGGTGTTGCGCGAGCTCGCGAAGATGGGCCTGCTCGAGATCACGGATCGTGAAGCGGACCTCGAGGCCGTGGCGATCGGCGATTCGATGCACACGGGCCCGCCGCCCACGCTGACCGACGAGCAAGCACACGCCGTGAGCACGATCAGCTCGGCCGCGAAAGCCGGCGCGTTCAAGGCGTTCCTGTTGTTCGGCGTGACCGGGTCGGGGAAGACCGAGGTCTACCTGCGCACGATCGCCGAGACGCTCGAGGCCGGCAAGACCGCGCTGGTGCTGGTGCCCGAGATCTCGCTGACACCGCAGCTCGCGGCGCGGTTTCGCGCGCGCTTCGGTGACCAGGTAGCGATCCTGCACAGCGGGCTCGGCGAGCAGGCGAGGCTCGGCGAGTGGAGCCGGTTGCGCCGGGGCGACGCGAAGATCGCGGTGGGCGCGCGGTCGGCCGTGTTCGCGCCGCTCGCGCGGCTCGGCGTGATCGTCGTCGACGAGGAGCACGACGGCTCGTTCAAGCAGGACGAAGGGGTGAAGTATCACGCGCGCGACGTGGCGCTCGTTCGCGCGCAGCGGGCCGGCGCGGTGTGCGTGCTCGGCTCGGGGACGCCGAGCCTCGAGAGCAATGCGCAAGCGGAGAAGGGTGTGTACGGCAAGCTCGTGCTGACGCAGCGACCGATGGCGCGACCGATGCCGTCGGTGGAGATTCTCGATCTGCGGTTGTGGCAGCCGGATGCGGAGGCGTTCTTGTCGGCGCCGATGCGGACCGCGATCGCCGAGACGCTCGAGAAGGGCGATCAGATCATCCTGTTCTTGAACCGGCGCGGGTTCTCGACGTTCGTGCTGTGCGCGGCGTGCGGGCACGCGTTTCGGTGCCCGAACTGCAGCGTGTCGCTGACGTACCACCGCTCGCTCGATCGGATGACATGTCACTACTGCAGCTGGGGCGAGCGCGTGCCGGAGGCGTGCCCGAAGTGCCAGACGGCCGCGATCGAGCGAAAAGGGCTGGGCACCGAGAAGATCGCGGAGGCGGTCGCGGAGGCGTTTCCGAAGGCGCGCGTCGCGCGGCTCGATCGCGATGTCGCCAGCGGGTCGCGCGTGGAGGCGGTGTTGTCGCGCGTGGCGCGGCGGGAGGTCGATATCCTGGTCGGGACACAGATGGTCACGAAGGGGCACGACTTCCCCGGTGTGACGCTCGTCGGCGTGCTGTGCGCCGACGTCGGGCTGAACCTCCCCGACTTTCGCGCGAGCGAGCGCACGTTCCAGCTGCTCGCCCAGGTGGCGGGCCGCGCGGGGCGGGGCGACAGGCCGGGGCGGGTGCTGATCCAGACGTACCGGCCGGGTGCGCCCGCGGTCACGGCCGCGGCCGCGCACGACTACGAGAAGTTTTACGCCGCCGAGGTCGAGGAACGGCGCGAGCGGAACTATCCGCCGCACGGGCGGCTGATCGTCGTACGGGTCGACGGGCCCGACGAGCACCAGGTCGCCGACGTGGCGGGGAGGGCGGCGCAGCTCTGCGAGCGGGCGCGCGAGCACATCGGCGCAGTGGACACGATGGAGATCCTCGGACCGACGGCGGCGCCGCTGTCGCGCTTGCGCGGGCGATCGCGGTGGCAGATCTGGCTGCGCGGGCCGGATCGTGCGGCGCTGCGCCGGGTGGCTCGGCAGGCGATCACCGTCGAGCGCGAGTCCAAGATCCGCGTGACGCTGGACGTGGATCCGAACTCGGCGCTGTAAGGCCGTGGCGGCGGCGCACGTCATCGTGACATCGCGACGGCGATGACGGGCGGTCCACACGTGATTGGCGGGGTACGACCGAGAGGAGGCACGATGGCGGTACCCGCGCGACGACGGCGCTGGGCACGCGGCGATGGCGGCGAAGGACGGGCGCGACGGTCGCACCGGTGCATGTCCGACGGCGGCCCTCGTGCATGCGCGTCACCGGCGCGCTGCGGTATGCTCGTCGACGATTCGTGTCGGAGATGATGCCTCCTTGCGTCTTGATCGTGGCGGACGCGTCGCGGCTGGACGAGCTCGTCGACGGTCTCGGGGAGCTGCTGGCCGCAGGCGCCATCCGGGTGCTCGCGTCGACGGGCGGCGACGAGACGGTCGACATGTTCGAGGCGAACCAACCGCACGTGGTGGTGGTGACCGCCACACTCGACACCGGTGACAGCAGCGCGCTGATCGAGGCGCTCCGCGGGATGGTGCCGCAGCGGTCGGACGTCGGCATCGTGCTCGTCGGCGACGCGACCGGTCCGATCCGCACGGTGCTCGACGCGGGGGACATCGCGCCGGATCGGTTCGTGTCGAGCCCGGTCGTCGAGAGTGCGTTCCGGTTCGCGGTCAACGCGGTGCTGGAGGCAATGCTGCTGATCCGCACGACCGCGCCGTCTGGGCCGATGGAAGGCGATGCGACCGCCGCACATAACGCGCGCGCGGCGCGCCTAGCGCGATGGGAGGCGATCGCGGACTCCATGGCGGATCTGGGCGAGGAGGACGAAGAGGAAGCGAAGCGCGAGCCGGCGCCGCTCCCGCCGCCGCTCGTGATCCGTCCACGCCGCCAGACCGAATCCCCCGAAGCCGCGGCGTCGGCGTGGAAGCCGGGCAACACCGCGGAGCTCGACAAGAGCGGGCGCACGTCGTGGTCGTCGTTGGAGGTGCCGACGCGCGAGCCGACGATGATCATCCGCGATCCGGAGCCGGGCGAAGTGCCCGCGCCGATTCCGCCGATCGCACCGATCACGATGCCGACGATACCGCCGCAACCCGCGCCGCCGACGGACTACGCCGCGTCGTCGGAGTATTCGCCGATGCCGCTCGCCGAGCTGCTCGACGCGCGGCGGCTCGGCACCCGGACGCGACCCGTACAGGACGACGACATCGACGATCTCGACGACATCGACGAGATCGGCGCCGATGCGCTCGGGGACCTCGAGGGTCCGACCGACAAGCGCGCTGCATTGACCAAGGAGGACTTCGCCGCCGCCGCAGCGGCAAGCCTCGGCGGGCGATCATCGTCACCGACGGCTCCACCGTTGCCACCACCGCCTACCGTGCCACCGCCGGTGTCGAGCGACGAACCGCCGGTGCGGCCATCGAGCGACTCGCTCGCGCTGGACGGGCGCGACTTCGCGCGGCAGCTACGCGCGAAGATGTCGAAGATGGCGCAGCGCCTGTTCCAGGGCGGCGCCGCATCGACCGCGTCGCCGAGCGTCGACCTCAAGCCGAAACACGATCACCACACCGAGATCGATCTCGCCGAGCTCGGCGAGGAGGAGTCCCTCGATCGGGGCGTGACGGAGATCGAGGGCCGCGCGCAGCGCATGCTCGACGCGCGCGAGCTGACGACGTCGCCGGGCACGTGGGACACCGCGATCAAGGAGCGCGGGCTCCCCGACCAGGGCGAGGTCGTGCGCGGGCTCTCCGACGCCGCGATGCTGCTCGCGAAGATGTTCGCGCAAGCGTCGACGGGGCGCATCGGCTTCCGACGCGAGGACACCGAGAAGGTCGTGTACTTCGATCAGGGGCGTCCTGTGTTCGCGTCGTCGAGCGAGCGGCGCGATCGCATGGGCGAGCTGCTCGTGCGCGAGGGCAAGATCACCGCGTCGCAATACGAGCGGTGCCAGGCGGTGGTCGCGGAGAGCGGGCGCCGGATGGGCGAGATCCTCGTCGACTTCGGATACCTCAAGCGCCGCGAGCTGCTCCCCGCGGTGCGACGCCACGTCGAGGACATCGTGTACTCGCTGTTCGGGTGGGACCGCGGCACGTACCACATCGTGCTCGAGGAGACGCCGTCCGCCGAGCGCATCCGGTTGTCGCGCCACCCGGCAGCGCTGATCCTCGAGGGCATCCGTCGCAAGCTCGATCGTAGCTCGCTCGAGCGACTCATCGGCTCGCCGTCGACGGTGGTCGAGGTTCCGGACCGCGAGCGGCTCGGCGGCATCATCAACCTCGGCGACCTGGCACCCGAGGAGCGCGGAGCGCTCGCGGCGTTCGACGCGCAGTCGGATCTCTCGACGGTGGCGCGGGCGGCGGGTGTCGATGTCGCCGACGTGTTGCCGCTCGCGTGGGGCCTGTGCGTGCTCGGCCTCGCGACGGCGCGGCGCATGGACACCGAGGTGCCTGACGAGGCGAGCGCGCTCGTCGGCGAGACAGACCTCGCGATCGATCGCGAGCGTGTGCGCGCGCGGTGGCAGCTCGTCAGCGACGCCGACTACTTCGCGCTCCTTGGAGTGCGGCGCGACGCGACCGCGTTCGAGATCCGCCGGGCGTACCAGGCGGCGCGCCGCGACTTCGCGCAGGACTCGTTCCCGAGCGATCTGCGCCGCGAGCTCGCGCAGGAGCTCGACGACATCTCGCACGTGCTCGACGAGGCGTTCCGCGTGCTGCGCGACGACCGACTGCGCCTCACGTATCTGTCGAACCTCGTCGAGTAGCGTCGTGGGTGTGGTAGATAGGCCGCGATGCGCGTCGTCTTCATGGGCTCGCCCGAGTTCGCGGTGCCGTGCCTGCGCGCGCTCGCCGCGAAGCATGACGTGGCGCTCGTCGTCAGCCAGCCCGACAAGCCGGCGGGCCGCGGCAGCCAGCTGACCGCGCCGGCCGTGAAGACCGCCGCGATCGAGCTCGGTCTTCCCGTCGCGCAACCGCGATCGGCGAAGACCCCAGAGTTGCGTGAGGCTCTCGTCGCGACCGGCGCCGAGCTCGCCGTCGTCGTCGCGTACGGCAAGATCCTCCCGGTCCCCGTGCTAACCGCGCTGCCGCGCGGCTGCATCAACGTTCACGGCTCGATCCTCCCGAAGTACCGCGGCGCGGCGCCCGTCCAGTGGTCGGTGATCAACGGCGACGCAGAGACGGGCGTGTCGATCATGCAGCTCGACGAGGGAATGGACACGGGCCCCGTGTACCTCGAGCGCCGCACGCCGATCGGCCCCGACGAGACCTCGGGCGAGCTCATGGCGCGCCTCGCACCGATCGGCGCTGCTGCACTCCTCGAGGCCATCGAGGGCCTCGCCGCCAACGCGCTCGAGGCGCGAGCGCAAGATCACGCGCGCGCGACGCACGCGCGCATGCTCGACAAGTCGGACGGGTTCATCGACTTCGCGCAGCCAGCGCACCTCGTCGCCGCGCGCATTCGTGGCGTGGATCCGTGGCCCGGTGCGCAGGCCACGCTGCGCGGCCAGGTCGTGAAGCTGTTCCGCGCGCGGTCTGACTCGACGGGCTCGACGGGCTCGACAGGCTCGATGGGCTCGATGGGCTCGACGGGCTCGACGGGCTCGATGGGCTCGATAGGCTCGGTAGGCTCGGCAGGCTCGACAGGCTCGACGGGCTCGTCGGGGTCGTCGGGGTCGACGGGGTCGTCGGGATCGTCGGGGTCGTCGGGGTCGTCGGGGTCGTCGGGCTCGTCGGGGTCGACGGGATCGTCTGGGTCGTCGGGCTCGACGGGGTCGACCCGGTCGTCGGAGCCGGGGACCGTCCTCGCGATCGACGAGGCGGGCGCGCGTATCGCCACGACCGATGGAACGATCACCGTGCGCGAGATCCAGGCGCCCGGGCGCAAGCGTCTCGCCGCGCAGCAGTTCGCGGCGGGTCGCGGTATCGCGGTCGGCGACATTCTCGGAACGCCGGCCGTGACACCCGCATGAGCCGCGCGAACGAACGTTTCGTTGGCGTGGCCGCGGCGCTGCCCGTCGCGTCGAAGACGTCGGCGTTCGATCGCGACGCCGCGGCGCTCCCCGTCGCGTCGAAGGCGTCGGCGTTCGATCGCGACGCCGCGGCGGTGCGTCCCGTAACGGGCGGCCCACGAGCGCGCGGGAAGGCGGTGCCGGCGTGAGCGAGCAGCGTCCGACCGAAGACTCGCGTCCGGTCACGTCGCGCGAGGTCGCGCGTCGCGTGCTCGACCGCGTGACGAGTGATGCCGCGTGGGCCACCCCCGCGCTCGACGGCGAGCTCGCGCGCGCGGGGCTCGACGATCGTGATCGCCGTCTTGCGAGCGAGCTGGTCTACGGCGTGCTCCGTCATCGCGCGCGGATCGATCGCGCGATCAGCGCGTACGCGGGGCTCGATCGCACGCCGCCGAAGATCGTGACGGTCCTGCGCGTCGCCGCCTATCAGATCCTGTTGCTCGATCGCGTTCCGGGATATGCCGCTGTCGACGACGCGGTCGACGCCGCGAACGTCCTCGGCGCCAAGCTCGGTGGCTTCGTCAACGCGGTGCTTCGTAAGCTGACCGCGAATGGCGAGCCCGCGCTGCCCGTACCCGGCAACGACTCGATGGACGCCCACCTAGCGCGCATGGAGGTCGAGCACTCGACGCCGCGCTGGATCCTCGACGAGCTCGCCGCTGCCACACGCGACGAAGTGCGCGCAGCACTCGCGACCGCGGGCAATGCGAAGGGTGTCGATGCGACGGGTGTCGATGCGGCGGCTGTCGCTGCGACCGGCAATGCGAAGGGTGCGGGTGTCGATGCGACGGGTGTCGATGCGACGGGTGTCGATGCGACGGGTGTCGATGCGAAGGGTGTCGATGCGAAGGGTGTCGATGCGACGGGTGTCGATGCGAAGGGTGTCGATGCGAATGGTGCGAAGGGTTCGAACGAGGCGTTGATCGCGGCGCGCATCGTCCGTATCGGCGAGCTCGCGCGTGCGTTCGCGCAGCCCGCACCGATCATCGCGCGCGTGAATGCGCGCCGCGCCACGCGCGACGAGGTCATCGCGGAGCTCGAGGCCGCCGGCGTGACGGCCTCGCCGATCGCGAGCGCTCCGATGGCGTTGCGTCTCGAAGAGCTCGGCGACCCGTCGCGCGACAAAGCCTTCATGGCCGGACGCTGGACCGTGCAGGACACGGGCGCGCAGCTCGTAGGGCTCGCCGTGGCCCGCATGCTCGGCGCGTCGTCGACCGGCGCGTCGCCGAGCGGTGCGTCGCCGAGCGGTGCGTTGTCGGGCGGTGCGTCGCCGAGCGGTGCGTTGCCGAGCGGTGCGTCGCCGAGCGCGCCGCTGCGCATCCTCGATGCATGCGCAGGCGTCGGTGGTAAGTCGACGCACCTCGCAGAGCTGTTCGGCGATGACGCGCGGATCGACGCGGCCGATCTCAATCCCACCAAGCTCGCGCTAGGGCGGGAGACCGCCGCGCGGCTGGGGCTCGCGAACATCCATGTTCATGTGTGCGATCTGCTCGATCCCGCGGCGCCGCTCGGACGCGACTACGACCTCGTCGTGCTCGACGCGCCGTGCACCGGCCTCGGCGTGTTGCGCCGCCACCCCGACGCGAAGTGGCGGCTCCGGGCGAGCGACGTGAAGCGGCTCGCCGAGCTCCAGCGGATGTTGCTCGATGCGGTGGTCCCGCGGATCAAACCGGGCGGCATCCTCCTCTACTCGGTGTGCACGTTCACGCGCGCCGAGGGCCCGGAGCAGGTCGCGGCGCTCGTGAAGCGCTCGGCGCTCGAGCTCGTCGCGCACGAGCGGTCGTGGCCGCCCGATGCCGACGCGTTCTATCTCGCGACGCTTCGCGCGCCCGCGTGACCGCGTTCGTGGGATCAGATCGCGCCCGTGATCTGGAAGCGCAGCACGAGCAGGTAGATCGCGCCGGCGATGATGAGGACCCACGTCGCCGCGACGCCGCTGTACCGGAACACGTTCGGCGCTTTCCGCGGCAGTCCGATCCAGTGTGCGATCCGCGCCGCGAGGAGAAGTCCGCCGTAGATGTGGAGTGCCACGCGATCAGCGCCGCACATCTCGAGGAGCAGCATCACGATGAGCGCGAGGGGCACGAACTCGGCGTTGTTGCCGTGTGTGGATCGCGACGAGCACCTTCGGGTCGCTGTCGCCGAGGCTGACCTTGTGACGCTTGCGCGAAGACGAGACGTTGTTCGCGAGATAGATATTGAAGAGCGCGTTGAGGGCGCCGTAGAGCGCGGTGATCACCGGGGGCATGTCAGGGACCATACGGTGGTTGCAGCTCGAGATGGCGCCGGACACACACGGGCACCGGCGGTACCTCGGACCTACCCGTGATGAAGCCGTGAGCGCCCTGAGGTAGGGAGGTTACGGACGATAGGGTGGACTGATGAACAGCCGTGCGGATCTCTGCAAGCTGGCGTCGGCGTTGGGCGGGTTGCCCGTTCTGGGCTGCCAAACCGACAGCCCTGCCGAACGTGCGGGGTCGTCTATGGCGACATCTTGCTGACCGTGAACGGCAAGCCGACACCGGACTGGATCGCGTTTATCGAAGCACGTGCGCTCGACTCGCAGTCCATGGAGATCGAGCTGTTTCGTAACGGCGCGCAGTTCAAGCTCGTCGTGCAGCTCGAGCAGATCCACGCCCCGGATCCTCGCAGCTACGCGTCGAGCTGATCGCGGAGCGGCGCCGATCGATCTCACGCCGTGGCTATCGGCGTCCAAGCCGAACGGATCTCGCTCCTCGGGTCAGAGCGTCCGGTTTGTTCTGCTGCCGAATTCGGCGGAGCGTCTGGTCGAGCTACAGCGTCGGTCGCGAGAGACCGAGCGGCACCGCCGCACGCTCGCCCGAGCGGTCCCGGGGGAGCACGCGCTCCATGCGCGGGCGCTCTGCGCCGGGTAGCCCATGCGCTCGAGGTCGCGCAGGCGCTGTTCGCACGGCGTCTCGATGTGCGGGACGAGGACGCCGCGCTTCGGATCGCTCACTGGCAGAAGCAGTTCGTGAGACCGGTGATGCGATACGTGAGGGGCAAGCGCGCCTCGGGGACGCCCTGCGCGTTCGTCACGCGGGTCGTGCACACGTTGGTGCCGGACGTCGCGAACGGCATTGGCTCCGCCGCAGTGAGCTCGCAGAGGTTTTCGGGCGGGGACCACACCGTGATCGTCGTCGACGTGAACGCGCCGGCGGCGAGGAAGCTCGCGGGCGCCGAATTGGTGAAGCGGAAGTGGTTCGGCTGCGGAGATCCCCACGCGAGGAGCTGGAGCGGCTGGTTGCCGGAGTTGCGGATGTAGACCACGCGATCGGCGGGGCACTGTCCCGCCCCCGTGAACTGCATCGAGTTGACGCGCGCACCGATCGGAAACTCGAAGTCGATGTTCGCGCCGTTGACAGCGGCCGCGAGGGTCACGGTGCGCGTGGGCGCGCCGATCTCGTTCGTCGCGAACGCCAGGGTTCCCGTGCGCGTCGTCCCGCCGCGATCCGTTCCGATCACGGCGGCCGTCGCGCGGACCTGCACGTCCGCAGTCTGTCCGGCCGCGATCGTGATCGGCAGCGCTGTCAGCAACGTGAAGCCGCTGCTGATCACGGGAGAGGACAGCCTCAGCGGCGTATCGCCGGTGTTGCTCACCGCGATCGACACCGTCGCGCCGACGCCGCCGCCGCACGTGATCGCCATCGCCGGCACGGCGCCGATCGTGGCGACCGGCGCTTGCGCCGTCGCCGTCAGATTCAGCGTGCCGACGGTGGCGCCGCCGGCCTGGCACCGGTTCGTCGACGTCGACAACATGAACGTGCCGGTCTGCGCACCGCGCGCCGCGACGGTCTGCGTGATCGAGCCAGTCGCCGCCGTGTTGTTCGCGGCGATCGATCCGGATCCCGGTACCGCGGCGGTGAAGCCCGAGCCCGTCGCGGCGACGGTGACGGTCGCCGCAATGGTGCCGCTGTTCGTGACCGAGTAGCTCTGGTTCTCCGGCGACCCCGCAACGACGTCACCGAACGCTACCGTCGAGCCCGTCACCGGTGCGAGCGCGAGCACCGCGCCGCTCGCCGCCTGATCGAGGGTGATCGTCGCCGGCGAGTGACCGGGCGCGCTCGTCGTGATGCGGACGGTTCCATCGAGCGAGTTCGTGGTCAGGCTCGCAGGCAGGCGAGGGACCGCAGTCGCGGCGACCGGAACCGTGACGCTGCTGTTTGCCGCGATCGATCCGGACTGGTTGCCCTGCGCGATCGAATACGGGCCGGTCATCACCGCGGCCGTGAACGTGATCGCAACGTTGTAGTTGTTCTGGATCGTGATGTTGCGCGTCGTGGCGGTGTTGCCACATGGCGTAGTCCCGTACGCGATGTTTCCGGGCGTCACGCCGATCTGCGCGAACGTACCCTCGCCGCCGAGCGCGACGTTCGCGACATCGCCGGCGCATACCGCGCCGGTGGCGACGATCGGGATCGCAGCCATACGTGTGCCTTCGTCGGCCGGCGTGAAGTTCGAGCTCGCTCCGACGAGCACCTCGCCGGGCTCGATCGTCGCCGCGGTCGGCGCGCCGTCCCACGTCGCCGAGAACTCGGTCGTTGCAGGCGCGCCGAGCGCGACCTGGATCGCGCGGTCGCCCTGGTTCCGGATCATCAGGGGCGTCGCACCTGCGGGTACGCTCACCTGGATCTGTCCGAAGCCGATCGTCGGCGTCTCGACGAGTAGCGATCCGCCGTGGACTTGAAGGGAGAGCGGGATGGTGAACGGCTCGGTGCGCGCGTTCGTCTGCACGACGAGCATCGCGTCGATCAACTGACCGACCGTGGCGCTCGTCGGGATCACGTCGGGCTGCACGGTCAGCGTCGCGGTGTCGCCGGGCTCCGCGCTGCCGCTTGCACCTTCCGCAATCGTGAAGCCGGGGCCTTCGATCGTCGCGGTCCACTCGAGCGGACCGTCGCCGGTGTTCTCGAACGACAGCGACCTCGGCGCGGGCTGTGCTCCGCACACGCCGTCCTCGACGACAATCGTGTCGAGCGAGAGCTCGGTCGCCGGGATCCCCGCGTCGCCGAGACGACGGATGCCGTCATCTCCGCACGCCGCGGCGGTAACGGTCCACAACAAACAACGAAGGAGTCGGCTCGTCGCGATCCGCGATGGATTCATCGTGCGCATGGTACGTACCCGCGCGCCCGTCTCGCCCTCGCATCTGCGCGATGGCGCGCACGCGCACCACGATGGCGCCTCCGAGAACATCGCGAGCCGACCCGTTCGAGCAGTCTCAGGCTCTCGCTGCTTCACCGCGACGGCGCAACTCGTCGATCGTCGCCGCGTAGTCCTTCGTTCCGTACACGCCGGAGCCGCTGACGATGACGTTCGCGCCGGCGGCACAGACCTCGGCAACGTTGTCGAGCTTGATGCCACCGTCGACCTCGATGTCGACATCGAGCCCGCGCTCGTCGATCATTTTCCGCAGCGCGCGGATCTTGTCGAGCTGGCTCGGGATAAAGCTCTGCCCGCCGAAGCCCGGGTTCACCGACATGATCAGCACCTGCGCGACGTCGCCGAGCACGTGTTCGATCGAGGACAGCGGCGAGTGCGGGTTCAACACCACACAAGGCTGCTTCCCGAGCGATTTGATCTGCTGGAGTGTGCGATGAAGGTGCGGGCAGGCCTCGACGTGAACGCCGATGATGTCGGCGCCGGCCTTCGCGTACGCGGCGACCCACCGCTCGGCGTCCTCGATCATCAGGTGGACGTCGAGCGGCAACGCCGTCGCCTTCTTCACCGCCTCGATGATGATCGGGCCGATCGTCAGGTTCGGGACGAAGTGCCCGTCCATCACGTCGACGTGCACGTAGTCCGCGCTGGAGATCGCGCGGACCTCCTCGGCGAGCCGGCCGAAATCCGCGGACAGGATGGACGGAGCGATCTTGACCGGCACGCGCGGACGCTAACATGGTGGCGCCGTGCAGCGAGCTCGTCGCTGCAGAAGGGGGAGGGGCGAACGCGAACGGAACGCGCACGGAGCGCAAACGGAGCGAGTGGCGTCTTCGCATCGCATCTGTCGCGATCCCGCTGGCGGTACGGGATCCCAGACGATGAAACAGGGAGAAACGGAGTGAGCAGAACCTTTTTATCGGTTTGGATCTCGGAACGCCAAGGGATCGAGTGCCCGTCCGGCGTGAAGTCCGCGACGCTGACGCGGTTCGTGCCGGGAGGGAGGTCGCGATCCGTCTCGCTCGCGTAGCTCCACGGAGGACGACGTCGCAACCAGGACGACTTAGAAGCCGCCGAACAAATCCGTCAGGCGAACATCGAGCGCCGTCGCGACCTTGAACAGCGACGAGACGCTCGCGCTCGACTCGGCGCGCTCGATCTGCGAGAGCAGCGAGACGCTGAGGTTCGTGCGGCGCGCCATCTGCTTGAGCGTCAGTCCGCGCGCCTTGCGCAGGTCACGGATCTGGCGGCCGATCGCCGCGTGCAGCTCGTCCTCGCGGCGAAGGACGAGGCCCTTCTTCTTCGCGATGCGCGCGATGACCTCGCGGAACTCGGCCGGCGTGAAGGGCTTGTTGATGTACGCGCTGACCTCGTGCTGGATCGACGCGCTCGCGGTCTCGAGCGTCGGATAGCCGGTCAAGATGATGACGGCGATGTCGTCGTCGACGGAGCGGATCTGCGCGAGCACGTCGAGGCCCGAGATCTTCGGCATCATCAGATCCAAGACGACGAGATGGAACACCTCGTCTCGGATGCGCTCGACCGCGTGCGTCGGATCGGCGAGTGTCGTGACGTCGTAGCCCTCCGCGAGCAAGAAGTCCTGGAGATATTCCCGGATGTCCTGATCGTCATCGACGACCAACACCGAAAGCTTCGACGCTGTACGCACTGCCCCTGCCACCATCGGCGCGGACCATACAACCGCTCGTCGAGCAAGGGAACCTAAAGCCCCGATGGCAAACCCGAGACCAAACGAAACCGCGGAGGCGAGGGCCTCCGCGATAGTCGGGGCGACAGGATTTGAACCTGCGACTCCTTGGTCCCGAACCAAGTGCGCTACCAGGCTGCGCTACGCCCCGGAAAAGGGAAAGGTTAGGTAGCTTGCCGATGCGCAGCTGTCAATGGGCCTCGAGGCCAAGCACGTGTCACCGACGGATCGCGGGGAGGGCGATGTGCACCCCGACCTCGGCGAACGGCCCGATCCCGTCGACGAACCCGGCACGCGCGTAGGGTGTAACGCCAAGAAACGCCCAGATTCCGACGGAACCGCCCACGCGAGGACGACGCTCGTAGGACAGCTCGAGGAGTGGGCCCGCAGAGACGCCGACCATTTTTCCGAGGCGTGTTCCCACGATCGCGTCGAGCCAGAGCCGGTAGTCGCCGCTCGCGGACCACACGCTCCCTCCCAGAGATCCGCCGATGGCCCCGAGGACGCGACGCTCGCGGACCCGAATGATCGCGATCTGGCCGCCAACCGTGGAGTCCCACGCGTCGTCGGCATAGCTCGCGGCGCCGAGCGGACCGAGCCACACGTACGTACCGTCGAGATCCCAGCTCGGGCGAAAGTTCATCGCCGGGACCGACGGTGGTGCGGTTCGTGCGGGCGGATCCGGGCGCGTCGCGCTCGGAGAGAGTTGGGGGGAACCACCGTGTGAAGGGGGGAATCCGTGCGATGGATCGGCAACCGCACTAGTTACACCGAAGAAACACGCATAGATGGCGGGTGCGAGACGTGAGACCGCCGACCCCAGGCCTTTGGTCCCTAGAGCCTTACTGTTTGTACGCATCCGTGTAGAATCAGTCACGTAACGCGCATCAGGGGCGGGCTCGTCGCTTGCTTTCGTGTCGTCGCCTGCGGTGAGGACCGAATCAACGATACGGACGGGGACGCCCGGGTTCGAAGATAGGTTTAACGACTCGCAACTGATCGAGATGTCGAACGTGGCCATTCAGCGCAGCGCCTTCGGACCCAGCGGTGGGGCGATGCTTCCGCCGGGCATGGACCAGGAGTATGCGCTGGTCCGTCAACTTCCGCTGTTCGAGGGAGTCGGAAACGAAGAGCTGATCACCGGGCTCCGGAACGGCGCGATCGCCACCCGCCACCTCGAGCGCGACATGTTCGTCCTCGATCCGATCGGCCTCCAAAGCTGGCAGGCCGCCCCGGTCGTCTACGTAGAGGAGGGGCAGGTCTCGGCGGCGGTGTTCATGGAGAACGACCTCGCCGAGCGCCGCGCCGGGCAGGTCGCGCACGAGCTCGCGACCAAGGAGGAGCGCGAGGCCGAGTCGCTGATCAAGCCGCCGCCGCTCGCGCGCGTCGCGCTCAAGAACATCGCGCTGTTCATGGAGAACGATCTGTTCAACTCGGGCGCGCTCTCTGCCGCGCGCGGCCAACCGATCGCGTTCTACACGACGGCGCCGTCGATCCTGATCTCGGTCGATCATCGGTTCATCGCCGAGACCGCGGCGCGCTATCCGGTGTTCGAGGCGCGCCTGCGCCGCTCGATCTCGATCTCGCGCGAGCGCCTCGCGTGGGTCAGCGGTGTGAAGCAGGAGCTACTCGACTTCTTCGTCCGCCAGGGCATCAGCGTCTCGGGCGAGATGGTGCGCGTGCGTCAGCTCGGCCTCTGCATCGACTGCAAGCTGTGCGAAGAGGCGTGCGAGGAGCGGTACGGCGCGAAGCGGCTGACGCTCGGTGGCTACCACCTCGGCATGCTCGACTTCATCTATACGTGCCGCACGTGCACCGATCAGCGATGCATCGATCCGTGCGCCTACGACTCGATCAAGTTCGACATGGACAAGATGGAGGTCGTGATCAACGAGTCGACGTGCACCGGCTGCACCGCGTGCGCGCAGGCGTGCCCGTACGGCGCGATCGACATGATCGAGATCGAGCCGGATGCGCCGACGTTCAAGAAGGACTTCAAGGCGCGCCTCGAGAAGAAGGGCTCGCTACAGTTCGGACCCGGTACACCGCGCGTCGCGCGCGCGCGCCGGATCGCGAACAAGTGCGATCACTGCATGACGTACGGTGATCAGGCGTGCGTGTCGGCGTGCCCGACCGGCTCGCTGATCGAGATCAACGCGTACGATCTGTTCCGCGAACGCTCGCCGAAGATGGCGCAGCTCGCGAAGTCCAACTACGACCAGGATCTCCAGAAAAAGGATCGCAAGGAGGTCCTGCCCGTCATGCCGTTCACCGAGGGCGTCGCGGTGCGCTCGGGTGGCCTCGCAAAGATGAAGCGCGGGCGGTACGCGCCGCTCGCGATGTGGCTGTTCGGCATCTTCGCGTTCCTCATCGCGCTCGGCGAGGCGCTGCTCCGCACGTACGCGCCGATGCTGTCGTATCGATTCTCGCAGCTCGCCGTGCACCCGGACTACGTGGACGCGCCCGCCGAGCTACTCCTCGAGAAGGTCCCCTTCAAACCGGGCGATCAGCTGTCGACGTATTGCGGCCTCATCGGCACGGGCCTGATGGTGATCGCGGCGATCTATCCCATCTTCCGGCGCATCAAGCTGTTCCGCTGGTTGGCGTCGAACACGATGTGGTTCGACTTCCACCTGATGGCCGGCACCGTCGGTCCGATGTTCATCGGCCTGCACTCGGTGCTGCGCCTCGACTCGTGGGTCAGCTTCGCGTTCTGGAGTATGGTGATCGTCGTCGCGAGCGGCTTCCTCGGTCGCTACCTCTACACGCAGGTGCCGGAGCTCGCGAGCGGCGTGGAGCTCGAGGAGCTCGATCACGAGCGCTTCTTCCAGATGCATCGCCCGCGGCTCACCGTGCCGATGGCGGAGATCGATCGGGAGCTCGCGGAGCAGCGGCAGAAGGCGCAACGCGTGGCGCAGTCACCGAGCATGGTGCGCGCGCTGTGGTGGCTCCTGTTCCAGGACATCGGCCGCATCCCACGTACGTGGGCGCGTCGAGGACGACTGGCGCAGCTCGGCGTCGATCGCCGCACGCGTCGAGATCTCGCGCGGCGCGCGGCACGCATGATCGTGATCGCGCGCCGGCAGGTCGTCGCGCCCAAAGCACAAATCCTGCTACATTCGTGGAAGAAGGTTCACGTGCCGTTCACGGTGTTGCTGACGGGGCTTGCAGTTGCCCACATCTACACGTCGTGGAGCTATGCGACCTGGTAGCGCATTAGCCCTCGCGATCGCGGTTGTCGCAGTTTCGATGCTGCTGCTCCCGCGGCATGCACACGCCGACTTCTTCTCGAGCTCGCCGGGCCCGTTGTCGCAGAGCCACGCCGCCTACGACGACCCGGCAAAGTGCAACGACTGCCACGTCAACGGCACGAACGCCATCGACGACAACAAGTGCCTCACCTGTCACGACCACAAGGACCTCAATGCGCGCATCAACGCGGGCAAGGGCTTCCACGCGTCGCCGGCCGTGAAGGGCAAGGCGTGTAAGGTCTGCCACTCCGAGCACAAGAAACGCGCGTACGACATCATGGGCTGGAAGTCGCAGGCGGGCGGCAAGGCTGGCTTCAACCACGACCTCACGGGCTGGAAGCTCAGCGGCAAACACGCCGCGATCGATTGCGACGACTGCCACAAGGCGAAGAACAAGCAGGGCCTGCAGACGTTCATGGGCACCGACACGCTGTGCGGTTCGTCCGGTTGCCACGCGAACGATCAGCCGCACAAGTTCGAGAAGAAGGACCTGCTCAAGTGCGACCGCTGCCACACCGAGAGTGTGTGGAAGCCGCAGAAGCGCACGATGCAGTTCGATCACAACGATCGCAAGGACGCCGGCATGCCGCAGCTCGGCAGCCACTCCGACGTCTCGTGCGTCAAGTGCCACCCGAAGGCGGTGTTCAATCTGCCGACCGCAAAGCCCGACAACTGCGGCAACAGCGGCTGTCACAACTCGGTCCACGACCAACACCTGTTCGGCAAGCGCGACTGCGAGTGGTGCCACTCGCCGACGTTCAAGTCGTTCAAGATCCAGACGGTCGCAGAGAAGCGCTTCTTCGATCACACCGAGCGCACGCGCTTCGACCTCGGAGCGCACGCCAACATCAAGTGCTACGACTGCCACACCAAGGCGCTCGGTGAAGCGAAGCCCGTCGGGGCGTGTAACCAGTGCCACGCGAAGGACAACAAGCACGGGCAGCGGTTCAAGGCGTTCGGCGGCGATCCGCCGGCGTGTCAGACGTGTCACCCGACGACGAAATGGAAACCGACCGCGTTCAACCACGGCGCGCGCACGAACTTCCCGCTCGTCGCGAAGCACCTCGAGGCGGCGTGCCGCGACTGTCACCGCGGTTCGGGCCCGACGGACTTCGAGAACCTCCAGAACCTGGTCAAGGGCAAGACCGTCGACTGCATGGGCTGTCACCAGCACAAGAACGCGCACGATCGGAAGTACGACAACGGCCAGTGCTTCGGTGGCGGCAACTGCCACATCGAGCCGGGGAACCCGAAGGTCGATCCGAAGAAACTGACGGCGATCTTCCACGGACCGCAGTCCGACTTCCCGCTCGTCAAGGGCCACAAGGACGTGCCGTGCGCGGAGTGTCACACCGGTCGCAAAAGGAAGGGCGTCACGACGTTCGAGAAGATCCCCGCGAGCTGCAGCGCGAACACGAAGTGCCACGAGGACTCGCTGCACAAGGGAACGCTCTCGGACAAGTGCGAGGCGTGTCACTCGCCGGGTGTGTGGGCCGCGCTGCGCTTCGATCACGACAAGCCGTTCCCGAAGCCGAATGAAGGCGACGTCGACGAGTTCAAGCTCAAGGGGGCGCACAAGGACAACAAGTGCGAGGACTGCCATCCGCAGCGCGACTTCGTCGCGGCGAACACCAAGTGCTCCGATGCCGGCTGCCACGCCGACGACGATGCGCACAAGGGACGCCTCGGTACGGAGTGCCAGAACTGTCACGTCGAGACGGGCGACAACATCTTCAACCACAACACGCAGTCGAAGTTCCGCATCGACGGTGGTCACCTCCAGGTGCGGTGCGCGGACTGCCACCCATCGATCACGTTCAAGCCGCGCCCGACGAACTGCTTCGGTTGCCACCCGGAGCCCGCGGTGCACAAGGGCCAATACGGCACGACGTGCGAGCAGTGCCACACGACGAAGACGTGGGAGGACGTGAAGCCGCTGCACGACGTCGGCGACTTCGCGCTCAAGGGCGGCCACAACAACATCGCGTGCGAGCGCTGCCACCGCGATAACCGTCCGCTCGCCGGCAGCGGCAACCTGTGTATCAACTGCCACCGCCAGGATGACATCCACTCGAATGGCCTGTCTCCACGTTGCGGCGAGTGCCACACACAGTGGTCGTTCACGCCGGCGCGCTTCGATCACAGCCGCGTCGGCTGCAACTTGACCGGCGTGCACCGGTCGATCGCGTGCTTCGATTGCCACCGCAACGGCAACTTCAGCGTCATCGCCCCGCAGTGCATCAACTGCCATCGCGACGACGCGGTGATCACCGGCGTTCGCGGCAACCTGACGTACCCGAACGTCGACCACAACGCGCAGACGCAGTGCGCGCAGTGTCACAACCCCAACACGTGGAAGCCGGCGAACGTCGGCTTCGGACGGGAGTCGGTGTGTCGCTGACCAGCCTCCGTCCCTGGCTCGCCATCGCACTCGGCCTCGTGTTGATCACGCCCGATCTCGCGGACGCGCGGAAGAAGAAGGCCGACGACGAGGCAGAGGAAGAGGAAGCGGAAGAGGAAGAGTCGAGCGACGACGAAGACGAGGCGCCCGCGGACGATGGTGGTGACGAGGAAGACGACGGCGGAGGATCCACGACCGCGGAGGATGAAGAGGAAGAAGACGACAAGAAGAAGTCCGCGGAGCCCAAAGAGTTCGTCAAGCAGAACCTCTCCGGACACGACCTCGGTACCAAGAAGCGCGCGAACGAGTTCGAGAAGGATCGCTTCTTCGTCGACAAAGTCGACTCCGAGAAGACCGAGAAGGGAACGCTCGTCCAGGGCAGCCTGACCTCGAGCTCGTTCGTGTGGACCGAGAGCGGCGGTCCGTACGCGGGGATGGAGCAAGGCTCCAACGCCGCGCGCTATTCGCGGTTGTTCACCGAGCTGCGCCTGCAGACGGACTTCCGCCACATCGCCGCGTCGCGATGGGACGCGCGCATCGACGCGCGCGCGCGGCTCGTCAACACGCCGCCCGAGACCTCGATGACGTCGAGCGATCGCGCGCACGTGCAGTCCGGGTTCAACGGGACCAACGAATACGACCTGCGCGAGATGTGGCTGTTCCGCAGCGGCAAGCGCAGCGACATCTTCTTCGGCCGGCAGTTCGTGCCCGACCTCGGCGGCGTGAAGTTCGACGGCCTGCGCGTGGACTACGCGAAGTCGATGCGCATGACGCTGATCGGCTTCGGTGGGCTCTACCCGCTGCGCGGGTCTCGCTCGCTAACGACCGACTACACGGTGCTAAAGAAGAAGGAGGGCGACGGCAGCTTCTCGTCGGCCGGCCGCTTCGTCGGTGCGGGTGGCTTCGGCGGCGCGTATCGCACGGTGAACATGTATGGCGCCTTCGGCGGCGTGATTCAGTATCCGCTGAGCGGTGAACAACCGCGGGTCTACGCGACGTCGACGGGCTACTACCGCAGCGGCTCGACGCTTGACCTGTATCACTTTGCGCTCGTGGATCTTTACGGCTCGCAGGTCGAGACGGTCGGGTTCACGAACATCTCGGCGGGCGCCAACTTCAAGCCGAATCAACGGCTGCGCATCACGGGCGCAGTCAACCGTGTCGATGTCGACACGCTTGCCGTGCAGGCGAACGCGTTCCTGAACGACCCGTCCGTCGGCGGTACGAACGTCGAGAACGAGACCTACTTCAAGCGCCTCGCGACGAACACGGGGCGCGTCGGCCTCTCGGCGGGGCTCGGCGAGTTCCAGCGCTTCGAGATCTCTCTGGGCGCCACCTACCGGGCGCGCAAGGCGATCACGATTCCGAAGGTCGACGGCACCGAGCTGCGCCTGCAGGGTACGAAGGGCGTCGAGATCGCGGGCTCGATCCTCGATCGGCGCTCGATCAAGGATCTGCGGCTCGGTCTCGATGTCGTGCGCACGATCGGCATCGGCGGGGACACCGCGATCGCGTTCATGCGTTCGAACATCTTCGCGGTGCGCGTGTTCGCGGGGCGCGAGCTGAAGAATGGCCACGGCGAGTGGGAGGCTGAGGTCACGTATTCGTCGACGAAGGACTCGGCTGCCGGAACGCAGTGCGCGCCGGGCGCGATGGCTGTCATCTACTGCTACGGCTCCTCGAACGGGTCGATCATCTCGGCGGGCGGGACGCTCTTCTACCGCATCAACCGCGATTGGATGGCGCTCGGCAGCTTGTTCGTGAATCGCCAGAACCTGACGTATTTCGGCAACGACCCGACCATGCCGGGCAAGAACGATCCGTCGGTCCTCGGGGTGTCGGGCTTCGGTCGCATCTCGTACCGCTTCTAACCAGCGCCGGGGTTCACGAGCTGGTTGATCTTCAGCGCGAGGTCCCAGTTGACCGCGCCACCGCTCGCCTCGGTCGCGCGTTCGCCGCCGGCGCGCTCGCGCTGTGTGGTCGTGGCGCCTCCCGTCGACGACGTCGAGGTGTCGCGATCGCCGCGTCCATCATCGCCGCGACCATATCGACTCATCGCGCGAACGATCTGTGCTCCCTGCGCGTGGCTATCCGCGGCGCCGAGGACGACGTTGCCGGTGCCGTCCTGATCTTCGCGCGGGCGCTTCGCCGATGCCCCGGTCGGGCTCCCCGCGCCCGTCGCGGCACTCGAGGACGTCGCGGTGCCGGCCCCGATCGCCGCCGTGCTCGCCCCGCCGCCGAAGACGGACGACACCATCGAGGCAGCAGCGCCGACCATGTTCGTGATCTCCGACGCCGCGCTCGCGACGCCGCCGTGCGGGTTGGCGCCGCCGATCTCGCTCGCGATCGCGCTCGACCCGCTACCACGATCGTTGCCCCTTTCGTTCGCGGGCGTGTTCGTAGACTTCGTTCGAGACTCGGTCGCCATCTGGGAGAGGGCCCTCGAGAGACCCGAGCTCGCGTGTCCGCGGCTGTCCCGCATGCCCGGTCCTTCGCCGAAGAACGCCTCGCCGCTGCCGTCGCCCCACATCCGCTGTCCGCCAAACGTGCCACCGTGCGCGCGCTCGGCCGCAGACATCATCGGTTGATTTTTCGCGGCGTCGCGCGCACCCGACTGCCCGCCGTTGCCGCCGCCGTCGACCATCGAGCCGCGGCTGTCGAGTCCATGCACGCCGTCGGAGCGCTGGTGGCTCCCGCCGCCGAGCTCCTCGATGTTTGCCTCGGTGAAGTGCCCGAATGCGTTCGCGTACTCCTGCGGAGTTGCGCGCCGCGTCGCGGCGATGTTCGCGTCGCGAGCGACGAAGCCGCCGAGCGTCGAGGTGACCGACGTGGAGCCCGAGCTCGCTGCTTGCCTACCCCTCACCGGACGCCGCTCGAACGCAGGCATCCAAGCACACTACAGTGGAAGATGTTGCGAGGTTGTTGTGTTTGCGCGCGCGCGCTACTTCGACGTCGCGACCCACACGCCGGTCCACTCGGGTGGCGGTGGTGTCGCGACGAACGCGCGCGCGCGATCGCGCATGACCGTCGCGGCCTGGTCGTTCGGGCGTAGCTCGAGGACCTGCGTCCACGCGTCGGCCGCCTCGGCGAAGCGGCGATCGAGGTACGCCTCGAGCGCGGTCGTCGAGTGCGCAGCGACCTTCTCGGCGGTGGCGTCCTTGTCCTCGCGCAGCGCGAGAAGCTCGAAGACGGGAACGCCTTGCCTCTTGCCCTTCACGGCGACCACGTCGATCGGCCGCGCGACGACGACGCTCTTCGCGAGGTCGTACGTCGGCTCGCTGATCATGAGCGACGTGCCGTACTGCTTGTTGAGGCCCTCGATGCGCGACGCGAGGTTCGCGACGTCACCCATGACCGTGTAGTTCATGCGCTGATACGAGCCGACGTTGCCGACGAGGACGACGCCGGTCGCGAGGCCGATGCGCGTCGTCAGGTTCACGCCCTGCTTCGACAGCTCGGCGACGCGCTTCTGACATCGCAGCGATGCCACGCACGCACGCTGTGCGTGATCCTCGACCTTCGACGGTGCGCCCCAGAAAGCCATGATCCCGTCGCCGAGGTACTTGTCGATCGTGCCGCGCTCCTCGGCAATGATGTTGCTCATGTCGTCGAAGTACTTGCCGAGGAACTTCACGAGCTCGTCGGGTGCCTTGGTCTCGGACAGCGACGTGAACCCCTCGAGATCCGAGAAGAAGATCGTCAGGGTACGCAGCTCTCCGGTGAGCTCCGCGTCGAGGCCCGAGTCGACGAGCGTGCGCACGAGGTCGCGCGGGACGTAGCGCGCGAACGATCGCAGGCCGCCCTTCATCTTCACCAGTGCGGTGTTCATCATGTCGATCTCTTTGAACGCCGAGCTGTGATCGGTGCTGTCGTCGAGGTTGAGCTTGCCGACCTCCTCCATCTCCTTCGAGAGATCGATCAACGGCCGTGATACGCGACGCGCGAGGAGCCATGCGACGCCGACCGCCAGCACCACCGCGACGAGGGAGATGAGCAGCGACGTGATCACGCGACCGCGCAGGCCCGCCGTGAAGTCGGCTTCGGGTGCGTACGCGAGCACCTGCCACGACGGGCCGCCGGGCATCGCGATCGCGTGGGTCCGTGCGAGGTACACCTCGCCGCCGAGCTCGAACTGCGTCGCGCCTATTCCCGCCCCACGGAGCGCCTTCACGGCGGGATCGTCGAGCGTGTCGAGGCGAACGAGCTCCGTGCCGCGCACGACGGGCGCCCGCGGATGCGCGAGAACGACGCCATCCTCGGACACCAGCACGATCCGGCCGTTCGAGCTGAACTGGAGCTCGCGCGTCAGCTCGGACAGCCGCGCGAGATCGAAGTCGATCGTGAACACACCGAGCAGCTGACCGTCGCGATATGCAGGGTGCGCGTACGAGATGCCCGGCACGTTCTGGCCCTCGAACACGTACGGTGGCGTCCACACCGGCCGCTTCGCGGTCGCGGCGAGTGTGTAGAACGGTCGCCGGCGCGGATCGTACTTCGTGTCCTCGGTCGTTTTCGGCTCGCCCCAATCGCCGTCGATCACATCGTGCTCGACGCGCGAGGTCTTGCCGTCCTCGCCGATGCGGCTGATGTTCACGCCGAGCGCGCCGCCCGCGCGCACCACGCCGACGAACGTGCCATCGCTCTGCCCCTGGCTCACCCACGTGAACGACGGGTTCGCGCCGAGCACCGCGAGGAACCGCACCGCCTTCTCCTCGAGCGAAGGCCCCTCGCCGGGCGCCTCGCCGAGCTTCGCGAGCGTTTCGCCCGCGGGCGGCGCACGCATGAGGAACGATGTCGTCTCGCCCGCGGCCTCGCGCGAGATCTGGTCGAACAGCGCCGCCGCCAGCGACCGCACGTTCTCCACGCCGCTGCGATAGTTCCACCACGCGATCCAGCCGCCCGTGGCCGCGATCAGCGTTGCGACGACAACCGCGAGGCTGATCGGATAGCTAAAGCGACGACGCGCCATTCCCCAGCGGGAACTGTATCAGCTCCGGCACGCGCCGAACGGCCGCGGCGAGGTCGACGGTGATCGTGACGTCGTGACGTCGTGCGGGCGATGACTACTCGAACTTGATCGTGCGGTACCCGAAGAGGCGCACGCGCTTCGCGTAGAGATCGAGGAGGAACAGACCGACGACGCCGATCAGCACGAAGGGCCACAGATCCTGCGTGTACTTCACGCTCTCGCTGCCCGTCGCCCAGATCTCGGCGGGCTTTGCCTGGTCGTGACCGCCCGAGACCTGCGCGGCGTGGCGGAGCGGTTCCGGATCCGCGGTGGTGCGCAGGTATTCGAGCGGGTAGGAGAGGGCGACCGCGCCGAGCGACTCGGCGACCGTCTTGCCGTCGCGCTTGTGGACCGCCTTGAGCAGGTAGCTGCCGTACTTCTGGATGCGGAAGTCGGCGGTGTAGCGCCCGGCCGCCGTCTGATCCATGCGTAGCTCCTGGCTCACCTTGTTGGTGGCCGGGTCGATCACCTGCAGGTTCGTCTCGAGCTCGTTGACGAACCTGTCGCCCGAGTCGATCGCGTCGACGGTGACCATCGCGCGGCCGTCGGCGACCTTCGCGAACAAATCGTACGAGTCGTAGACCTTGCGGCGCATCGACGAGCGGATGACCTGCGCGAAGAACTTCGGATAGCCACCCCACCGGATCCAATTCACGGCCCAGCGGTTCTTGACGTCGGAGGTCCACGCGACGGACGTGCCCGCACCGTGCCGCCAGCGCGCGAGGATGGGCTCGCCGAGGTCCGAGATGAGGATGGTCTCGGCGGTGGGCTTGGGCTTCGTGGTGACGTAGCCCTTGAGCGAGGGCGCGGTCTCGACGCCGGTGCCTTCGATCGCCTCGACGCGCTTCGCGACGCGGATGAAGATGTCGTCCTCGACGAGCTGCGACTTCTGCGCTTCCTGCGTCTCCTTCATGAAGATGCGCGGGAGCGCGCCGATGTCCTCGACCATGTAGAGGCGGCCGTCGCCCGCATCGGCGATCATCGCGAGGAGGTTCTTGTCGGCGCCCTGAACGCCAACGCACGACACGGTGATGCGAGCGCCGCGCATTTCGCCGACGAGCTCGGAGATGCCGTCGGAGGGCGCCTCGCCGTCGGTCATCACGATGACGTGTTTCACCTTCGCGTTGATGTTTTGGAGGATCTCGTACGCCTCCTTCAGGCCGGGGTAGATGTTAGTGCCGCCGCCCGAGGTGAGGCGGGAGATCTCGGTCGAGATGCGCATCTTGTTCGCGGCGCGCTGCGGGCGCACGAACACCTGCGCCTCGCTGTCAAACGCGACGACCGCGATGTAGTCGTCGGCCGCGAGGACCTCGGTCGTCGCGCGCGCGGACTCTTTGGCGGCTTCGAGCTTGGGGCCCTGCATGGAGCCCGAGCGATCGATGACGAGCACGATGCCGATGTCCGGCTGTTCTTTGACCTTCTCCGCATCGAAGCGCACCGGCATGATCTGCTCGATGCGCGTCGACTGGTAGCCACCCGAGCCGAACGAGTCCTCGCCGCCCGCCATGAGTAGACCGCCGCCCATGCCGGAGACGTACGTGTCGAGTGCGGCCATCTGGCCGGCGCCCATGAGGTGCGCGGGCACGTCGGAGACGAGGACGAGATCGTACTTCTCGAGCTCCTTGGCCGACGACGGCAGACCCGCGGGGCCGCGCACCGTGACGTCCATCTGCTCGTGTTCGAGCGCCTTCTGGAGGTAGCTCGCGCTGCCGGGCTCGCGCAAGATGCCGCCCTCGACATAGAGGATCGACGGCTTGCCCTTCACCGGCGCGGTCATCATCGCCTGGTTGTTCGCCTTCTCCGTGTCGTGCGCGAACTTCGAAAGGCGCAGCTTGTACGTCGTGGCGCCGGCCTTCTTCGCGTCCGACTTGAACTTCACGAGGTTCTTGCCCTCGCGGAGCTCGACGGTCTTCGTCGGCTCGAGCGGGTTCGGGAACTCGTCCTGCTGGAGCGAGAGCGTCGCGGTTTGCGGCTCCGTGGACCATACCTCGGCCGTGACCTCGAACGGCTGGCCGACCTTGATGTCGTCGGGAACGAGCACGCCGACGACGCGGATCTCGCTCGTCTTGTCCTGATCGAACGTGCGCCACGAGACTTTGACCCCGAGCTCCTTCGCGCGATAGGCCTCGGTAGCGACGTCGCCGACCGTCTGGTTGCCGTCGGAGATGATCACCATTCGCGGCAGGAAGCCATCGGGGTATAGGCCATAGGCGAGCTGCATCGCGGCCTGCGTGTCGGTGCCAGCGCCCGCGCCGACATGACGCTTGATCTGCTCGGACAGCTTGTCGCCGCGGAGCACCTGCGGCTTCTCGGCGAACGAGATCAGCTGGAAGTTTCCTTCGTCGCCGGCCGCCGCCTTCATCTCGTCGACGTACTTCTTTGCGGCGTCGAGCTGCTTGTCGCTCACCGAGTCGGAGACGTCGACGAGGACGACCGTCGACACCTTGCTCTGCTCCGTGATCCACGACGGACGCGCCAGCGCGATCGCGACGCCGGCGACCACCAAGGACCGCAGCGTCGCCTGGAACACCTGTTGCGTGAGCGACAGGTCCGTTAGCGAGAGGACGCGCAGCAGATAGATCGTCGGAATGATGCAGCACAGGAACAGCCACGCGGGCGAGAGCAGCGTGACCGGGTTCTCGGCGCCGAAGTACGGCAACCAGTCGACGTGCATCGACGTCTGGTCCGCGATCACCCAAACGTCGAGGAGGAGGAACACGGCGACCGTCAGCGCGATCGTCGCGAGGATTCGAACGATGTTCCCCGCCGTGAGGAAGGATGTAAGTTTGTTCGCCATCAGACGGTGATCCGGCGGTGATAGGTGATCCACTCGACGAAGATGAGACCCATCGCGAATAGCACGAGATAGATCCAAAGCTTCTGACTACGACTGATCGCGAACGCTTCGGGCGCCTCGAGCTTCTTGCCTCCGAGTGTGAGCTCGGTCGAGGGCGCGATGTCGCTCTCGAACGGTGATGATAGATTCGCCGCGAGCTCGATCTGCGCCATCGTCTCGCCCTTGGGCCCCTTGGCCGCGAGCTCGTAGTACCCGACGCGCGATCCGTAGAACGTGGCGAGCCCGTCGATGACCGGCGTCTTCGTGACATCGCCGAGCTTCGCCTTCGCGTCGGTGGTGTCGTCGGCGAGGTAGGTGACCTCGGCCTCCGTCGCGCCGACCACTCCGTCGAGTGGGACGCGCTGGCGCTGTCCGGTGGGATACGTCGTCAAGAGGTCCGTGGTGTCACCCGCGAACCAGTCGAGCGTGTTCACCAGCAACATCGGGAACGCCACGCGCATCGGCAGGTCCGTGGCGCCGTCACGGCCGAGCGACGGTAGCGAGAAGCCAAACGCGAGCATCTTCCGCTTGCCGTCGCGCTTGGCCACGACGATCGGATCGCGCACGTAGTAGGCGAGGGCCGACTCGCCCTTCCTCGCGTCGACGGCGAAGACGTTGCTCTTGTCCATGAACACGTCGGACAGCGTCACCCACCGCATGACCGGGTGATCTTCGTCGATCTCTGTGATGCGCGGGTTCGCGGTCTCTGAACCCGCTGCACCCCCGCGCACCGCGAACGGGCTGTTCTCTCCCATCGGATGGAAGAACAGGATGTTCGTCGGCGGTAGCGGCAGCACGGCCGGCGTGTGCTCGTCGAAGATCACCGCATCCATGCCATCGGCGACGCCGGGGCGCGCGTCGTACTCCGCGGGTGTGACCTTCATCGGGTCGACGTTGTCGTACACGAGCAGCGCGCCCTCGAGGAACAGGTTGTCCTCGGTGACCATGAGCACCTTCTGCTTCTTCTGCGCGGGCAGGAGCGCGTACGCCTCGTCGTCGAGCGGGAACGGATCCGAGCCGCCGGGGCCGTCGACGGGCGCGAGTTGCACGCGCAGCTTGTTGTCCACACTCGCGGGGAGCCGCGCGTAGATCTGGTGGATGCGCTGTCCGGGCGCGAGCTCGATCTGCTTCGCGTCGACGTTCGTCGAGCCATTGTAGAGGCGCAACTTGCGCCTGGCCGGCTCGCTGCCGAAGTTCTGGATCTCGACGTACACCTCGTACGCCGCTTTGTTCGCGATGTAGCGGCGCACGTTGAACGCGATGACGCCGACGTTGTCACTGCGCTTGCCGACGGGCAGGAACCGCACGTCCATCTTCGATAGATCGACCGACGCGAGGTTCTTCTCGACCGGTCCTGCCTTCGCAGCGTCGCTCGCCGCGGCGCCCTGCGCTTCCCAGTGGACGAGGCCGAGCTGCTGCTCGGGGAACGCACCGTCGGAGATGATCACGATCAGCGGGTTCTGGCGATCGCGTAGCGCGTCCGCCGCGGCGCCGAGCGCGCGCGTGAGATCGGCGGGCGTGTCGCTCGGCTGGATGCCGTCGATGATCTTGCGCAGCATCGGCGCGTCGGTCGAGAACCGCGACATCGGCGTCGCCTGACCGTCGACCTTCATGATCAGGGCGAGGTCGCCGCCGCCCATCGAGTCGACGAGCTCCTTCGCCTTGGTCTTCGCGGCCTCGATGCGGGACTGCTTGTTGTCGTCCGTGCCGCCGTCGGTGGACTTCATCGACGCGGACGCATCGATCAGCACGACGACGTTGCGCGCCTCTCGAGAGGTTCCACCGAGCGTGGGATCGAGCGCGGCGAACAGCACGAGGCCGAGGATGAGGAGGATGAACAGCAGGGAGACGAGGCGCTTGAGCTGCTTCCACAGCGCGTTGGCGTCCTTCTGCTCGAGGACGCGGTGCCACAGGCGCGAGAACGGCACCTCGAAGCGGCGGCGCCGCATCTTGATGATGTATGCGCTGATCGCGAGCAGCGCGGCGCCGCCGGCGATGAGCGCCCACGTGGAGAGAGCGAACGGCCCGAGTAGACTCACCTTCGGTGACTCCCCTCGTCGATCGCCTCGCGAGCCGCTCGGATATGCGGAACCTTGGGGAGACTCACCGGAGGAATCCTCCCGAGCGGAAGATCTTCAGCACGAGATCATCGAAGTGGATCGACGTGTGGGTGCGGAAGAACGGCATCGCGTACTTCGTGCAGTACGCCTCGAGCTCCTTGCAGTACTTCTCGTGCTCGCGCGCGTAGGCCTCGAGTAGCGATTTGGAGATCGTGACCTCCTTGGTGTCGCCGGTCTCGCAATCGACGAGCGTGAGGTCGCCGTGCAGGTGCGGCTCGGCCTCGCGCTTGTCGTAGACCTGGAGTACGAACGGCTCGAACTTGTTGTAGCGGAGCGTGTTGAGACCCTGTTCGAAGCCCTCGGGATCGTAGAAGTCGGAGATCAAGACCGCGAGCCCGCGGCGCTTGTTCTGCGCGACGAACGTCTTCATGCAGTCCGCGAGGTCCGTCTTGCCGCCTAGGTCGCAGTTCCTGAGGAACTCGAACACTCGGAAGATGCGGTTCTTGCCGCGCGACGGCGGCAGGCGATCGATCAGCTTGCTCGCGAACGGGATGATCGCCACGCGATCGAGGTTCGCGAGCCCGACGTACGATAACGCCGCGCCGACCTGCATCGCGTAGTGAAGCTTCGGCAGCGGCGAGCCGATCGACATCGAGTCCGAGACGTCGACGAGAATGTAGATCGAGAGATCCTCTTCTTCCTCGAACAGGCGCAGCAGCAGCTTGTCGAGTCGGCCGTAGAGGTTCCAGTCGATGTAGCGGAAGTCGTCGCCGCGCGAATACGTGCGGTGGTCCGCGAACTCGATGCCCGAGCCGACCTTGCGCGTGCGGCGCTCGGCGCGCAGGTTCCCGGCGAACACCTTGCGCGACACCATGTGAAGATGCTCGAGCGTCTTCAGGAACTTCTCGTCGAACAGCTCCGACCTGTCCGCCGCGCGATTTGCCTTCAACGCCTCCGCGCGCGCGGCCTTCTTGGCATCGCTTACCTTCGCTGCGCCTTCGGCGCTGCTACGCGTCCGACCGTCGTCGGACTTGTCCGCTTTGAAGGCGCCGCTGATCGAGTGGATGAGTCCCACGTCTTACGCCTCAGACTTCCTTGGTCGCCTTGAGGATCTCCGCGATGATCGCGTCGGGTCGGATCCCTTCGGCTTCGCCCTCGAAGTTCATGATCAGCCGGTGCCGCAGCGCCGGCGATGCGACGTGACGGATGTCGTCGATCGACACCGCGTAGCGGCCCTCGAGCAACGCGCGGATCTTCGCGGCGAGGATGACCGACTGCAATCCACGTGGCGACGCGCCGTAGCGTAGGAACTGCTTGCTCATCGCGGTCGCTTCGGGGTTCTCCGGGTGCGTCGCGAGCACCACGCGAACCGCGTAGTCCTGGATCTGGCGTGCGAGCGGCACTTTGCGGACGAGCTCGCGCATCTCCATGATGCGCTGCTTGTGGATCACGGCCTGCGGGCGCGGGACGTCATCGGACGTCGTTCGATCGATGATCGTGTGCAGCGACTGCTTGTCCGGATACTCGACCATCAGCTTGAAGAAGAAGCGATCGAGCTGCGCCTCGGGAAGCGGGTAGGTGCCGTCCATCTCGAGCGGGTTCTGCGTGGCGAGCACGAAGAACGGCTTCTCGAGCTGGTAGGTGTGCTTCGCGACGGTGACCGAGCCCTCGGACATCGCCTCGAGGAGCGCTGACTGCGTCTTTGGCGTCGCGCGGTTGATCTCGTCGGCGAGGACGATGTTCGCGAAGATGGGTCCCTTCTGGAACTCGAACACCTTCTGCCCGTTCTGCTCCGTGATGACGTTCGTGCCGACGATGTCCGCAGGCATGAGGTCGGGCGTGAACTGGATGCGCGAGAAGTTCGCGTGGATCGTCTCGGCGAGCGTTCGCACGAGCATCGTCTTGCCAAGGCCGGGGACGCCCTCGAGCAGCGCGTGGCCACCGCCGAGGAGGCACATGAGGACGCCCTCGATGATCTCCTTCTGGCCCACCATCATCGTCCCGATCTCTTGCCGCAGACGCTGCAGATCCGCCGTGAACTGATGGACCGTGCCTTCGACGTCGCGGGTCATAGCTGCTTCGGTCATTTGCTTCCTTGTGCTTGCGGTGCCGTGGGCGCCGTCTCGGCGTTGCCCGTGTTCGGGTGGATCTTCGCGAAGTAGCGCTTCACGTAATACTTGTAGCTGGAGGGCAGCTTCTCGTTGCGCATGACCTCCTCGACGATCTTCTGGTAGTCGGCGTAGACCTTCTGGTAGCTCGTCGACGCGAAGCCCTTCTGCGCCGCGGACAGGATCGTCTCGCGCTTCGACGTGCCCTTGCTTCCAGAGACGCCCTGCAGGTCCTCGTCTTTCGTGTCTCCACTCTTGCCCGTCGGATCGCCGGCGAGATCGGGGCCGGTCCCGGTGCCCCACTGTTTGCCGCCGGGCTGGTTGCCCTGACCACCGGGCTGCTGCCCCTGGCCTTGCCCCTGACCCTGACCTTGGCCCTGTCCCTTGCCTTGGCCCTGGCCGGGCTTCCACGCCTGGCCCGAGCCCTTCTGTCCGCGCGCACGCGCCTGAAAATCCTTGTTCTTGTTTCCCTTGCCGAACGGGTCCTGCGGGCCCTTGTTGCCCTTTTGCTTCGCGCGGCGCATCGCCTCGCGAAGGTCGTCCATCTGCGACGACATCTTCTTCTGCGCGGCTTGCTTCCGCTGGTCTTGATCGACGCGACCTGTCTCGCGTGCGGCGTCCTTGAGCTTCTGTGACGCCTGGCGATCGCGCTCCTTCTCTTCCTCGTCGCGCTCGTCCTTGCTCTTGTTCGGATCGGGCTTCTTCTCGAGCTGCTCGGCTGCCTTCTCCATGTCCTTCTGCAGACGCTTTAGCGCTTCGCGCTGCGCCGAGTCCTGCTTGTCCTGCTCGTCCTTCTTGAGCTTCTGGAGCTCGTCCTTCTTCTTCTGGAGCTCGCGCTCGGCGTCGAGCTGCTCCTTCTCGTCCTTCGCTTCGTCCTTCTTCTTCTGGAGCTCGCGGATCTGCTTCTCGAGCTTCTGCTGCTGCTGCATCTGCTGTTGCTGCTTCTTCTGATCCTTCTGTTCCATCTGCTTCGCGACCTGCTCGAGCTTCTCCTGGAGCTTCTGCTTCTCCTGCTCGGTCATCGGCTTCTGGTCCTTCAGCGCCTCCATCTTCTTCTGCAGCTCTTCCTTCTGCTGGGGCGTGAGGTCCTTGTTCTGCATCTGCTTCTGCATCTGCTCGAGCTGCTCCTTCAGCTGCTCCTTCTGCTGCTCGGTGAGGTTCTTGTTCTCGAGCTTGTCCTCGAGCTTCTCCATCTGCTTCTGGAGCTCCTGCTTCTGCTGCTCCGAGAGCTTCGGGTCCTGCATCTCCTTCTTCAGCTCGTCGATCTGCTTCTGGAGATCCTCCTTCTGCTTGTCGGTGAGCTTCGGGTCCTCGAGCTGCTTCTTCAGGTCGTCGATCTTCTTCTGGAGGTCCTTCTTCTCCTGCTCGGTGAGCTCGGGATTCTCGAGCTGCTTCTTCAGCTCCTCGAGGTCCTTCTTCGCCTGCTCGGGATCGAGGCGGTTCGCGAGCTTCTCGAGCTCCTCTTTCGCCTTCTGCAGGTCGTTCTTCTCGAGCGCCTTGCCGAGCTCTTTGGTGACGTTCTCCTTCGAGAGCTCCTTACCCATCTCCTGCATGGCCTTGTCGATCTCGGCCTGGTTGGGCTCGGCCTTCGCGTTCAGCGCGTCCTCGGCCTTTTGCAGTGCCTCGAGCAGCTGCTCCTTCGTGATCTTGCCTTCCTCGGCATCCTTCAGCATCTGCTCGAGCTTCTGCGCGAACTCCTCGAGCTCGGGCACGTTGTCACGACGCGCGACGTCCTTCAGTTGGCGCAGGATGCCCTCGATGTACGCGCGCTCCTCCGGATCGAGGAGCACGGCGTTCTCCTTCTTGTACTGGTCATCCTTGAGGTCGACGATGCGCACGCCGAGCGGCCCGATCTTGGTCTTGCCGATGTAGACGGTCAGGAATGAATCGCCGGGCGCGAGATCCTCGGGGACGCGCGCGGTGATCACCGTGCTCGTCCAGTCGAGCACCTGGATCGGTCGCGCATCTTGGCCGGCGCCGAGATAGACGGAGCCATCGGTCGGGACGAACCCACCCGTGTAGGGCTGGTTGGCGAGCAGCGCCTCGTCGATCGTAAGACCGCGCTGCTCGTTGGAGAGTCCCGTCGCGGACAACCCGTGCGTGAGGTGCTTGCCGTGAAGCTTCACGATCTCGCCCGGGCGAACGTGATCCGGATCGATGCGATGCAGCGCTGGCACGCGATCGGGTGGGGGCGGGATGAGCAGCGCGATGATCGCGGACACCGCGAGGAACGCACCCGCCGCCTTGAGATCGCGAGGCTGGGCGAATGGTGTGGCGGCGACGACGTTGGCGCGGGGGACCGCGCGGATGCCATCCTTGATCGCGGCGACCATCAGGTCTTCGGTCTCTGCGGCGTCGGGCTGCGTTGCGTGGTCGCCGGTCGCGAGCGCGCGCCGGAATGCGATGGCGGTCGAGAGTCGATCGGAGAGGCCGCTCGCGCGGTCGATCTTGCGCGCGAGCATCTCGTCGTCGATGTGGCGGAGCGCGCTGATCAACGCGCCGCCCACGATGAACAACCCCGAAACAGCGAGCAGGATGATCCCCGTGGTTGTCGAGACACGCTCGACGCGCATCAGCCAGATGGCAATGAGCGCGTTCGCTGTCGCGAGAATGAAACCCGAGGTCGCTCCTTCGAGCGCCCATTGCGTACGAATGCGAGACCGCGCCTGGCTTATCAGCCGCTGAATCGCCGATGTATCAGTAGCTTGCACCGGGAACTCCTACGTGACCGGGGCTGCGAGCCCACATCTGCGTCTCAACGATCGAGGATAGCACCAACATTCCACGCGCCAGCCCGGCATCAGGTCTATCCGGCTGCGACCAATGGGACACCGCGTCGGGAGATCCGTTGCCCACGAGGACGTAAGAGTGGAACGCTCTTTCGACGCGGATCCCTCGCCAAACAGGCGGACCTACACGTAGGCTGGACCGGCTTCACCGTCGAGGATTGATCGATGGGTGGATCCGCACACAGTTATTCGTAGTTGCGCAACGAAGTGTTATGGCACTCGTCCGAACCTTGGCCATGCGTCCGGTCGCCCTCCTTCTCCTTCTCGCGCTGTTCGCGTCATGCGCGACCACGAAGGGTCGTGCGGACGAGCTCTACGACGAGGGGCGCTTCCTCGAAGCGGCCGAGCTCTACGATCAGCTCGCGCGCGAGCACCCCGATGATGTCGAGGTGAAGGTCCGCCGCACGCGCGCTCGCAACGGTGCACTGCGCGTGCAGCTCGCGTACGTCACGAAGGTTCGACTCGCGGGACATCGCGAGCTCGCCGCGCAGCAGCTCCAGAAGCTGTTCGTGCAACGTGACGCGTGGCGCATGACGACCGAGCCCGCGATCACGAAGCTGCTCGAGACCGAGCTCGCCCTTGCCGGCGACTGGCTGGAGAGCGTCGTCGCGAATCGCGTACGCACCTCGGGGCCGCTCGTCGGCGAATCGATCGCGCTGCAGTATCATCAGTTGTTCGCGAACCCCGAGCTCGCCAAGTGGCGTGCGTCGATCGGTCACGCGATCCAGTCGGCCGGGCGCGACGTGTGTTCGCGCCTCGCGCCGACAACGATCACGCCGTACTGGTCGTGGATCGCGAACCGCTACTGCATGCACTTCGGCATCCGCGCGGTCGAGCCGATGCGCTTGCCGAACCTGCGCGCCGGCCTCGCGGTCACGGGCAACCTTCAGGGAACGGCGAGCGGCGAGGTCGAGCGCCTTCGCATCGCGCTCGCGAACGCGTTTCGCGCGAGCGTGTGGTTCTCCACCGACGGCGCAACGCCGGTCCGCGCGACGCTATCCGGCACGATCGGCACGTCGTTCAATTCGCGCAGCGTCACGCGGACCGCCGACTACACCGAGCAGATTCCGTACACGGACCACGAGACGGTGCAGGAGTCGTACGACGAGCCGTACACCGACACGGAGTACTACACCGAGCAGGTCCCGCACACGGAGTACCGGACGGAGTCGTACAGCTGTGGAACCTCGACGTGCACGCGCTCGGTGCCCGAGACCGTCTACCGCTCGGAGTCGCGCACGCGCACGGTCACGAAGTACCGCACCGCATACCGCTCGGTCACGCGTCCGGTCACGCGGTACCGCACCGAGCACCGCACGTACACGTACGCGGGCGTCGAGCACTACGGTCGCTATGCGAGCAACGTGCGCCTCGTTCTCGGCAGCGAGCTCGACGGACTGATCGCACAAATCGATCAGAACGCCACGGAGACGGGCTTCGAGACCGACGCGAGCTTCCCGCAGGCGAGCGTGTACCCGCAGACTGCGAACCTGACGAGCGCCGAGGGCTTCGTCGCGATCGAGGAGCGCCGGCTTGTCGCGGAGCTGGTCGCGCGCCTGCACGGGTTGTACGCAGCGCGCTACTGCCGCGGGGCGCAGTTCACGCTCGAGGAGGCGGCGCGGTGCGCGTACCTCGATCACCAGAACGCGCCGCCGATGGTGCGGAAGTTGTTGCAGGAGCAGTTCGGCGAGGACGAACCGCTGCTGTCGGCGGTGCTGTCGCGCTCGTAGCTGTCGAGGGTCGGTCAGTTCGCGACGATCGTTCGGGGGACGAGCTGCCTCGCGTGGCATGCCCGAAGGCGTTACCTGTCACACCACGCTGATCGTGTGAGCGCCGGTTCTTTAGGTACGCGCGCCTTGACGTGCGTGGTCGGCACGGCTCTGCTGCACACATGAAGCTCTACTTTCATCCGATGTCGCCGAACGTTCGCCGCGTACGACTCACCGCCGCCGTGCTGGGCATCAAGTTCGAGGAGCACGTCCTCGACATGACGAAGGGCGCGCACAAGACCCCAGAGTACCTCGCTCTCAATCCGAACGGCGCGGTGCCGACGCTCGTCGACGGCGACTTCGTGCTGACGGAGTCGCGCGCGATCATGCAGTACCTCGCATCGCTGAAGCCCGAGTCGGGCCTCTTGCCGCGCGACGAGAAGCTGCGCGCCGACGTGACGCGCTGGCAGTTCTGGGACTCGTCGCACTTCTCGCCGGTGGTGGCGTCGATCGCGTTCGAGAAGCTCTTGAAGAGCATGTTCGGGATGGGCGATCCGGACCTCGCGAAGATCGAGGAGGGCATCAAGAACTTCCGCAAGTGGGGTGCGGTGCTGAACGGGCGGCTCGAAGGACGCACGTACGTCGTCGGCGATTCGTTGACCGTGGCGGATCTGACGCTCGCATCGTCGATGATGTACTCGCATCGCGCCGAGATTCCGGTCGCGGAGTTCCCGAACGTCGAGACGTGGTTTCAGCGGATCGCCGCGCTCGATGCGTGGAAGGCGTCGGCCTGACGGCGACTGCACGCGCTAGCGCGATCAGAGCCAGAACGCCGCGAGCGAGAACTTGTTGCTCGTGGTGTCGAGCACCTCGAACGAGTCGCGGCCGCGCGGCGTGGGCAGGAGCGAGCGCGCGCTGTTGATGCGGCCCGCTTCGGTGACGATGAAGTAGCGACGACCGAGTGGCGCCCGTGTGCGGTCGTTCAGGTACTTGTTGAACTCGACGTTGTCGACCTTGTTGAACTGCGTCTTCTGCTCCGGGAGGATCGCCCAGATCTCCCCACCCGACCAGAAGTTCTCGCCGCGCCAGTAGAGCTGCCATCCGATGAGGCGGTCGGCGTCGACGGTGCGCAGCGGCGGGCGCGCCCGGCGCGAGCCCTTCTTGCCGCGCTCGACGAGCGGCTGGAGCTTCGCGCGTTCGCCCGGGGCGAGCGTGACCGTGATGGAGTGATCGCCGATGGAGGTCGCCTTGCCGACGAGCACGAGCTCCTGCTCGGTGACGCGCTCGTCCTCGGCCTTGTTGAGAACGACGGTGATCGTCATCGGCTGGCCCTGGTGGAGCGTGTCGGGGATCTTGGTCTCGAACGTCCACGCGTCCTTCACGTCGTGCCAGTCCGCGTACAGCTGTCCGGCGCCGTAGTAGACGAGCTTCTGTCCGTAAACCGTGCGCATCTCGTAGTACTTCGCGAGTGCGTCGCGCATGCCCCAGTGCGTCCCGGCGATCGGCATGTAGACCTGCAGCGCGAAGATCGTCGCCGCGATCGCGACCGTGCCGTAGGCGGCGACGGCGATGCGCGAGAAGCGCGTCGCCAGGAGCGGCATCGCGATCGCGGCGGCGACGCCGAGGAGTAGGAAGCCATCGGACGTGTCGACGGACCACGGCTCCTGGCTGGGCCACGGGCGGTCGTAGCGGAACACGAACATCTCGATCCAGCGCTCGGGCTCGAACATCAGATCGCGCGTCGTGAGGAACACGATGCCGATCCCGAACACGATCCAGAGCGGATGTAGACGCTCGCGCTTGGACGCGATGTCCTCGAGGAGGAACGCGACGAGGAGGCCGAGCGGCGGAATCGCGGGCAAGAAGTAGTGATTGAACTTGGTCTGCACGAGGCAGAACACGGACGCCGCGACCACGGCCCAAAGTCCGATCATGAAGCGCACGCGTCCCTCGCGCGAATCGGTGCGTGCGCGCATCAAGGTTGCTGCGAGCGCGGGGGGAATCAATGCGGCCCATAGCCACATGCCGTGCCCGATGATGTGCGTGTAGAACGCGAACGTGCCGGGTGAGTTGTCGACGCCGACGGCGGCGCGATTCAGGATGTGCTGCATCAGGTACTCGTCGAGGAACCGGATGCCGTCGCGCAGGTACATCGCGACGTGCCACGGGATCGCGACGACCGCGATGAGCAGGAGGCCGCGCTTGATCTCGAAGTCCCCGTCGACGAGCTCGCGCCAGCGCCCGAGGAGCAACACGTGCAACGCGCCGACCGCACCCACGACCATGAGGCCGGGCGGGCCCTTCGCGAGCAAGCTCACGCCGAGCAGGAAGTAGCAGCCGACGAGATACACCTGACGCATCTGCGTGATCGGCCGCATGATGAACAGCCGATCGACCCAGCCCTTCGTGGTCTCCCAGTTCTTGCCGGGGCGAAACGCGAGCAGCCACGCGAACGGCCACAGGATGAAGCGTGTGATGTAGCGATCGGGGACGTGCCGCTCCCACGGGACGAGGATGTTGTCGATGAAGTGACGCCACCGCGATTGTCCGGGGGACCGGCGCGGCATCGGCTCGTTTACGATCGCGGCGATGATCCCGCCGACGAGGATGCTCGGGAGGCGGACGATGAGGAAGAAGTCGCGATGGAGCGCCGCGAGCACGAACACCATCATCAGCGGCAGCCACAGCGCGGGGTTCGGGATCCGACCGCGGACGCCGAGGCCCGGCTGCTGCGCGAAATGGACCGCGTAATAGATCGCCTGCACGAGGACGAAGCCGCCCGCGAGCGCGAAAACGACATGGCGCGCGTCGATGGGGATGCGGCGCCGCGTGAAGTGGAACAGCGGATGGATCGGCCGCGCGCCGTCCTCCACGGCCATCGTGAACAGCGCGATCGCGCCCATGGTGCACGCCACGAGCGGCATGTCGGGGATCGCGTTGCGCGAGATCATCGCGAACATCGGGATCGTTCCGACGACGAGTAACGCGAGCCATGCGAGTCTTCGACTCACGAGTCGCGCGAGCATCCACCACACGAGCGTCAGCCCGGCGATCGCGCACAGGATGAACGGCATGCGGATCGCCACCATGATCAGCGCCGAGTCCGTCATCTCGCCCGAGTAGCCGCCGTTCTCCACGACGCCGAAGGCGCGCATGCTGGCGGCCATCAGCCAGAACTGCAGCACGGGCTTGGAGCGAAACCCTTCGTTGTCGTTCGGGTTGCCATCCATGGTGCCGCGCCACTCGGTGTGCACCCAGTCGTTGTTCTGGAGCATCTCGCGCGCGACTTCGCCGTAGTGCGTCTCCCACGGATCGACGAGTGAGTAGCGCCAGATGCCCGGGATCAACACGCACATCGCGACGAGCACGACGAACACGAGCTCGAATGCAAGCGGGCGCCGGCGCGGGGACACGACGTCCGCAGGAGCGAGCTCGGTCGACGACATCGCCGCGAACCTATCACGCGGCCGTCGACTCTGGACGTGTCCGCAGCGCCGCCGCGGCGCGGATCACGGGTGGGGCAGGCCGGGCGATCTGCCGGCGCGACCGGCGGGGTGATCCACGGGTGATCAGCCGGACGCTCGACGAGCAGTTCATGGACGACGTGTTGGACGAGGCGATGCGCGGGATGTCGACAGCACGCGCGTGCGCTCGAAGACGACGCCGGTGATGCGGAAGACCGCGCGGTGATAAGGTTCGCGCGTGGCGCGCTTCCCCGATGTCTCGACGGCTGGTGCTGCGGTGCCGGCGTCGATCTTCGCGCGCTTGCGCGAGCACCTCGCGCGCTATCCAGGTGACGTCATTCCGCTGCAGATCGGCGACACGCACCTCGCGCCGCCCGCGCGTCTCGACGAGATCGTATGGACCGAGCTCTCGGCCTCCGATCTCTATGCCTACGGAAGCCCGAACGGTTGGACGCCGCTCGTCGACGCGATCGTCATGAAGGCGCACGCGAAGAACCAGCTCGCGCTCGGGCCCGCGAACATCCAGGTCGCGGTCGGCGCGACGCACGCCCTGTCGGCGGCGGTGCAGGCCACCTGCGATCCGGGCGACGAGCTGATCCTGCTCACGCCGCACTGGCCGCTGATCCGCGGCATCGCGCTCGGCTACAACGTCGTCCCTGTCGAGGTCCCGTATTCGACGGCGCTCGTGCCCGCCGAGCTCGCGAGGACGATCGCCGCCGCGATCACGCCGCGCACCGCCGCGATCTACATCGCCACGCCGAACAACCCCGATGGTGCGATGCTCTCGCGCGAGCAACTCGTCGCGATCGCCGAGCTCGCCGCAGCTCGCACGCTGTGGATCCTGTCCGACGAGGTCTACGAGGACTACGGGTACGAGTCGCAGCACGTCTCGATCGCGTCGCTGCACGCTGCCGCCGATCGCACGCTGACCGTGTTCTCGTTCGCCAAGTCGTACGCACAAGCGGGTCTGCGGGTTGGTTACGCGCTCGGTCCCGAGCCGCTGATCGCGACGATGAAGAAGCTCGTCAACCACTCGGTCTACAACGTGCCCGTCGCGATGCAGCGTGCTGCGCTCGCCGCACTCACGGCCGGCGCACCGTTCCTTGCCGAGGCACGCGAGCGCTACCG
>JBJXGN010000349.1:0-7487 GCA_046160585.1 Kofleriaceae bacterium | reverse complement strand
CGCAGCTTGTCCTGGACGTAGTCCTTGGACGCTGCCGAGTTGCCCATCGCGTTCTTGTAGAAGCCGCTGATCTTCAGTTTCGGCAGACCGTCGTCGTTGGGGACGACGAAGTACTTGTCGCCGACCTTGTGGATGTAGACGTCGGGCGTGACGTAGTGCGGATCGTCGTTGGAGTACTGCCGACCCGGGCGCGGATCGAAGTCCATGATGACCTTCGCCGCCTCGTAGATCTCGTCGAGCGGCTGCTTCAGGTCACGCGCGATCGCTGCGTAGTTCTTCTTCTCGAGGTTGCCGAGGTGACTCTTGATCATCTTGACGACGAGGTCGTCGTCCTGCCCCGCCGCGACCGCCTGGATCAGCATGCACTCGGCGAGCGACCGCGCGCCGACGCCGATCGGATCGAAGCTCTGGATCTTCTCGAGCACTTCTTCGCACGCGATCGGATCCACGCCCATATCCGCGGCGATCTCTTCGATCGGCGGGTCTTTGATGTAGCCGTCCGCGTCGATGTTGCCGAGGATCTCGAGCCCGATCTCGAGCCGGTCCTGCGGCAGGTTGGTCATCTTCAGCTGCCACGCGAGGTGGTCGTACAGGCTCGCCGGTTTGGTCAGCGTCGCTTCGAGCGACGGCATTTCTTCGCCGTCGCCCCGGAACGCGGGCATCGGCGGACCCATCGAGTAATTGTCGAGGTAGTTCTCCCAGTCGATCTCGTTGACCGCGGACGCGTCTCCCTTGATTTCCGTCTGCGCGACACCGTCGACGACCGAGCCCTCGAGTGGGGTCTCCGTCGAGCCCGCCCCCTCCATCTGGTGCTGCACCTCGATGTCGCTGCCGGCCTCGTCGCGCTCGCGCGAGCGCTCCATGTCGAGGTCGAGCTCGTCGTCAAGAATCGGGTTCTCGAGCATCTCGTCGTGGACGAGCTCGGCCAGCTCCATGCGGGACAGCTGCAGGAGACGGATCGCCTGTTGCAGCTGCGGTGTCATCACCAGCTGCTGCGACAGCTTCAGTTCCTGGCGCATCTCCATGCCCATGGAGGACTCCTTCGTAATTCCGTTTACTTAAGCCAGCGCTGGAACATCAAAGCTCCATGGTACGAGGCTTGAAGAAAGCCTACGCGGGCAGGTCCCGAAAGTAAAGGGGCCCGTGGCCCGGCTCTTGCTTCGAGTCGATGCGACGGAACGCGGTGTTATACCGTCCGTACCCACAGATGGGTGTTGCCGCCAGGATCCTCGGGCTCGCCATGGTGGTCCTTGCGATCGCAGGATGCACGGGAACGGCGTCTACGCGGACCCGCCTGATCACCACCGACGACCCGATCATGAACCTCGGGCCGATGCCCGAGGAACTTCGCGAGCTCCACAAGGAAGCAGACGACGACACCGTCGGCTTCCGCTACCGGCGCTTCGCGGTCCTCGATGCAGACGTCTGGTCGTGGGGCGGAACGCTGATCTTCTATCGCGAGCAACCGGAGATCTCGGTCGAAGGCTTCCGCACGATTCACACGACCTACTATCACGAGGTCGACGACGCCCTCGCCGATCGCTACGGCTGGGGCACCCCGATCGAGTACCGCATCCCGGTCGGCCTGCTCGTCGCGCTCTGCATCGTCGAGTTCCTGATCGTCGCGCGGAAGCGGCGCACCGCGCGGCGCGTGCTCGCGATCGGCATCGGCCTCATCGTGTTCTCCGGCGTGTTGTTCCTGCTCGGCATGACGTGGCAATGCGCGTTCCCGCTGATGTTCGGCTTCTTCCACATCGTGACCGCGCTGCCGATCTTCCAGCCAACATCGAACGCGGAAGCCGCGATGGCGATGGGCGCGAGCGACGACGAGGAGCCGCCGTACAAGAAGCCGCAACCCGACGAGCCGCGACCGAGCGGCCCCGTGCTCGGCCCGGCGCCGACGTTCGAGAAAGATCCGTTCCGCGCGCCCCCGCAACCGCCACCGATCCAGGTGAAGCGTCCACCGACCGCCCCTGCCACCGCACCCGTCGTACGCGACGAGAACGCGGAAGGTCCGAAACTTCTCCGCTAGGGCATACTCGCTGGGTGCTGGATGGTCTTCGCTGCCCCACGTGCAAGGGCGAGTTGGGGACGTCACCGAGGCAGCTCACCTGCACCGGGTGCCGTCGCATCTACCCGCGCCTCGCCTATGGCATCCCCGTCATGCTCGACGACGCTGCCACGCACGTCGCCGATACGGCGATTCGCATCGCGCAAGCGCGCCGCGCGGAGGCCGCACTCGATCAGCGAATGCGTACGCTGATCGCCGCGAATCATCGGCGAAGCCCGGCGCTGAAGCGTCAGGTGGCAGCGACCGAGCTCTTGATTCGTCTCCTCGATCGATGGCTCGAGAGCCTCGCGATCTCGGGCGTCACACCCGGTCCGGGCGCGCCGACGGGGACGCGCGTGTTCGGCTCGTTTCCAGGTCCGCTGCTGCTGCGCGACTGGTCGGGACGTGCGATGTCGGAAGCGAGCAACACGGCGATGGCAGACGCGATCGCGCGCCGCGTGAAGAACGCCGGACGCGAGCGCGTCCTCGTCGTCGGCGCCGGCATGGGCCGACTTGCATGGGAGCTCACACGAAGGTTCCGCGATGTCGTTGCCCTCGACGTGTCGATCCCGATGGCGCTGACGTTCGCGTACCTCGGGGAGGCGCCGATCGACCTCTGCGACGGTGTCGTGTTCAACCTGCCCGACGTGGCGAGCATCGGCACGCGCGAGCGTTGCAGGATTCCGGAGGATGCGACGGCGGACGCCGCACGCGTTACCTACGTCGTCGGTGACGCACTTGCTACACCGCTGGCCGATGCCAGCGTCGACGCCGTCGTTTGCGTGTACGTCCTCGATGTCGTCCGCCTAGCCCCACTGATCGACGAGATCAAACGCGTGCTTCGTCCCTCCGGCGTGTTCGCGAATCTGGGCACGTTCGGCTACGACCCGCGGCACGTTCCCGTCGAGGAGATGTGGACGGCGGAAGAGGTCAAGGCCCTTCTCGACGATGCCGGACTGCCCGTCGCCGAGGAGGAGTGGGTCGAACACGTACTGGCGCCTTCGCACGGGTTGGCGCAGTCGCATCTGCGCGCGTGGAGCTGTGCTGCGATCAATGGTGGCACACGGCCCACGCCATGATCGCGACCAACGTCGAGTGATGATGCTCGTCGAAGTCGCGATCGCCGGTCGCGCCAAAGTCGACACGACGGCTCGGGGGGCGTGCCATTGCACCGTCGTCGCGCTGGCCACCGCGCAGCGCGTCCCATGACGCGACCTCCGCACACGCTCCAGCGCCGTGCGCGGCGATCGCGAGCTCGGCGAGAAGATCGAGATCGAGTTGCTCCATCGCGTCCTGACTCCAGACCGGCAGCCAGGTACGGAGCCACGTCGCCTCGGCTGCGTCCAGCACGTGGGCATCGAGGCCCCAGCGCGTGCGGTAGAAGACCTCGTGCGCGAGCTGATACGCCGCCCGCAGGTCGAGTGACCACGGTGGCGGGCGCGCAGCGAGGATCCCCGCCGGGCGGTCGCCGAGCGCCGCCGTGACGTAGAGCTGTTCCTCCGGCGTCGAACGCATCGTACGCGCTCGCGCGGCAGCCGTCGCGACGACGTCCTCGTCGACCAGGCCCGCTGCCCGAAATGGAGCGAGTAACACTATCGCCGGTGCCGAATGCGCGAGCAGATCGAGCACCGCATCACCGTCGCGCATCGCGCGCCACGCGTGCGCGAGCCAGCGCTGCGCTCGTTCTTCATCGCCGCGTGCGCCCACCAGGATCGCCGCGTGTCCGAGCTCGGCGATCGACTTCAGGCTCGGTGGCCACCGCGCATCGCGGGTCGTGCGCTCGCGAAACAGATCGAGCCGCGCGTCGATCCAGCCGCACGCCTTCGCGAGGCAGTCATCGCGCAAGAAGTCGCCTCCGGATGTCGAGGTGGAACGCGACCTCCTCGGACATGCCTCCTTCGGCGGCGACGTGCAGCGCCGCCGTGTCGACGATGTCTCGATGCTCGGGTGGTGGAGGCACCACCGCCAACCAGCGGAGTACTCGCGCCGCACCGACGACGGCACCATACGTGCGGCGGCAACGCACGAGATCGAGCGCGAGTCCACGCACCAGATCCTCGGCACGCACACGTAAGCCGTGCGCGTGCTCGGCATCGAGCCACGGGGTCGCGAGCTGCCACGACGACACTGCCCAGCGCTCGAGCTCGACCCATCCCTCGGGCAACGGCGTATCGGGGACGGTGATCGGATACGGCGCGCCGTCGAGCGCAGCCACGAGCGCGACGTCTCCTGCCCGCTCGCGCCGGAGGTCTTCGCCGACGTCGGCGAGACGTCCCTCGCGCCCCAGGAGGATCCGGTACAGGCGCTGCGTCGTCGCGTCGATCACGGGCGGCGGGCCACGGTGTGGACATAGCCCGCGAGCCGCGACTCCACCGTCGTGGGATCGGCCAGGCCCGCAGCGTCGAACCAGTGGCGAAGATCGTCGGCGTCGGGAACGGGCAGCGGCGTCGACGACAGTAGTGTCGTGACGAGCGCGAACCGGCGACCACGCGAGCTCTGCGGAGTGAACCCCGAGATCACGAGCGTCCCGCCGGGCTCGAGGTGACGAGCCGCGGCGGCCACCACCGACGGCGCCTCGTCACCGAGCGTGTGCAAGACGTTGACGACGAGCGCGACGCGAAGCGGGTGTTTGATGGTCACCGCGCGCACGTCACCCGCGACGAGCTTGAAGCGCATGCGGTACTCGGCGAGCAGGCGCCACACCTGACGGATCGCGCTCGCGGTATCGACGAGAATGCCGGCGGCGTTCGGTGTCGCTCGGAACAGCGCAGCGCTACACACACCCGCGCCGCACCCTACGTCGAGGAAGACGCCGGGAGTCGCGAAGTGCCGTGCCGCGAGTGCGGCGACCTCCTCTGCCTGTGCGACGCTCGACGCGAGGTCCGGAGGCAATCCCCAGAGCCGTGCTTCGGGGTGTGCCGCCAGCTCCTCCGTGGTCAGCGGCGTCCCTCGGCGAATGACGTCGACGAGGAGCGTCGCCGCGGCATCCGCTTCGCACGTGAGTGCAGCCGGTGCGGGCGCGTCGGCGAGGACGTCGAGGATCGCGGGAAGGAACGCGGGAGAGATCGAGTGCCGCGCTGCGAGATCATCGATGGTTGCACCCTGCACCTCGACGAGCTCCAAGCGACGAGCCGCTTCACACAACACCGCGTCGAGAAGCACTGCTGCCGATGGTATCATGCGGCGTGAAACTCACGTTTGTTCCACCCGATGGCTGGCTCACCGTGGTCACGCCGGAGCTCACCATGCACAGCCTCGCTGGCACGAGCGTGCGCATCGAGGTGCTGCCGCTGATCCCGCTTCCCGATGATCGGCGGGCGTGGGGAGAGAACATCCTCCGTCGGCACATGCCGGCGAATGGAAGCGTCCAGCAGGTCCACATCGCCGACGCGACCACGGAGCTCGGGTGGCCACTGACGCTCGTGACCACGGTCCTGCGGGACGCGGCGGGTGTTCCGGTCGAAGGGCAGCTCGCGGCGGTCTTCGAGCTCCTGTACTACGGCGGGGTCATCGTCTGCCGGACGGAGCCGGCGGATGCCGCGAAGTGGGAAGAGCTGCGGCCGGAGATCTTTCGACGTCTCGGAGAAGTGGTCCCCGACTTCACGACCGACGAGGTCGAGCGGATCGACTCGCTCTACGACATGACCGGCGCGCCGACTCCGCGACCTGCTTAGTCACCGAAGATCGACATTGCCAGGCCGCCGAGGAGGCCGATGCCGCCACCAACCGCCGCGCCGATGCCGGTGCCGGCAGCCGGGATGATGGAGCCGATGCCCGCACCGATCGCAGCGCCCGTGAGTCCCATGCCACCGACAGAGACCGCTTCCGCGGCGGTCTCGTGATTGCCGCCTGCATCCGAGCGCAGATAGTCGGAGAGCATTCCCGACCCGGCTGCTGCTGCGCCGCCGAGTGCGAGAAAAGGTGCCAGCGCCGGACACGCGAGACCCGCGATCGCACCGGCACCGCCGAGACCGAGGGCTACGTTGCCTTCGGTCTCCTCGGACATCGTCCCTTCGCCGAAGAAGGAGTTCGCCCACGAGCCGATACCGTGGCCGAGGCCCATGCCGCCTGCACCACCGGCGATACCACCGGCGAGCATGGCGACCGGCCAACCGAGAGCACCCGCCGCACCGGTGGCACCGGCCGCACTCCCGGCGCCGGTTCCGACAGTGCCCATACCGAATAGGCCGCCGGCGGTTCCCGTGCCGAACAGACCGCCGGCACTACCGAGCAAGTGCATTCCAGCATCGAGGATGCCGAGTCCGCCACTGGCCATGCCGACATTGCCCTCGGCCTCGTGACCGGCTTCGTGTTCGTGGTGGCCGTGCCACCCCTCGAACAGACCGCCGGCCGCGTGAATCAACGGCATCAGGATTCCACCACCCATGAGCTTTTTCTCCTGTTCGTACTGTTACGTCGCGAGCGCTGCGAACTTCCCTAGTCCGCCCAATGTTCTTGCAGACCACGTCCCGCAGCCGCTTCGGCCACGGGGATCGGTCGTACCGACTTCCAAAACGCCTCGAATTCCTTGGTATGGGCCGGCCACAGCGGGACCGTGCGCGAGACCATCTCGAGGACGTAGACGTGTCTGAAGTCGAGCAGCGCTACGACTGACCGGAGGGCGCGAACGCCGTGTTGTAGGCAGGCGATGGAGGCAAGACCGCCGACGAGCCCACTCGACGTCTGCACCTCACGGTAGTCCAGCTCCTCCTGGAGCTCGACGCCGAACAGGACCTGTTGCATGACGAATGCGCGCAACATGTCGCCGACCGATTCGCGGACGGGGTTCGCTGGGTGGACGGTGATCATCGCCCACTCGGCGGGAAATCGTCTGGGGATCCAGTCGGTCTGGAAGCCGCGGACGAGCGCTTGCCACGCGGGCGGAGGCGTGTAGCGAAAACGTCGCCGGCGTACGCCGAGCGCATGGCTGTCGGTCACGACGAGGTCGCGCACGATGTCGTTGAGCGGACCGAACGCCTCGCTGGTGAGAGCCACGCCCTCGATGCGCGCGTAGAAGTCGTCGCCAAAGACGAACCCCATCGAGCGCTGCGCCGGACGCCCCTCGATCTCACCGGTGGCGACGACGAGCGCGGCGTGTTCGCCCTCACGCGTGGTGAGTACCTCGGGCTCCGCGAGCTGTGCGAGCTGGAATGCAGGGACCACCTCGAGTCGTCGTGCGACGAGCTGCCCGAGCCGGAGCAACGGGCGCACGCGCTCCTGATACCGGATCGCACCGACCGAGAGACCAGCCGGCGGAATCAACGTCGAATACACGACGCCCGGCTTCAGCGTCCAACCCGCTGGGTACCCGATCATTGGTAGAAACCTAGCCTTCCGCCACCGAGTGGTGGGTTGGGGCAAGGACCCCTTTCAAACCGTGCATGCCGATTTCCGGCACACGGCTTACGGGCGGTCGTTGTTGGACGTGATGAGGCAT
>JBJXGN010000348.1:0-16579 GCA_046160585.1 Kofleriaceae bacterium | reverse complement strand
GTGGCCTTGCGGACGGTCGCCTGGTGCGCGAGCTTGGCGATCCCGAAGTCGACCACGATCGCGCTGCTGCGATCGCGGGAGATGATGATGTTCTCGGGCTTGAGATCGCGGTGGATGACGCCGGCGTCGTGGGCGGCCGCGAGGGCCGACGCGATTTGACAGGCGTAGTCGACGCTCTGGCGGATCGGAAGACCGGCGGGCACGACGAGCGACGCGAGCGCGGTGCCGTCGAGGAGCTCCATCGCGATGTACGGGTGGTTGTCGGCCGAGATGCCGACGTCGTAGATCTTCACGACGCCGGGGTGATCGATCGCCATCGCGGCGCGCGCCTCGTTGAAGAACCGCTCGACGCGGCCGCGATCGTCTGACGTGTTCGCGAGGAGGAGCTTGATGGCGGCGGGGCGACCGAGCACGCGATGTTTGGCGGCGTACACGACGCCCATCCCACCGCGGCCCAGCTCGCGCTCGACGATATAGTTCCCGATGATTCCGCGCGCGTCTGTCACCGGGTCTTATCTTCACTCCTCGTCGAGCAGATGCAACTGCCGATCTGCACCAAGGATTCTTCCCGACCCACAACGCATTCCCCGAACGCAGCCCCGGCGCGCCGATTCAGCGTGCTCCGAGGTCCACCCACGCAACTAGGCCAAACTGCGCGGGGGGTCGGATGGGCGGCCGCTTGCACATCCAGCCGCCATGCGATTTCTCGTGTTCGTTCTCGTACTGGGCTGGATGGCAACCACCGCATCCGCGCAGTCTTATCTCGACAAGAAGGACGCCGACGCGATCGGCAACATCGAGCGCAGCCTCGCCAAGATCGACCGCATCCCACAGCTGTTCGACGGAACCACGATCCCGGCGGGCGTCGATCTCCAGTCGGTGCAGGGGCTCTACGATCAGCTCTCGCTACACCTCAAAGCCTCGCGCAGCGCCTTCTTCGAGCTCAGTGACAAACGAGCGCGCATGCCCGACGCGGTGAAGCTCCGCGCGAAGTTCGATGACCTCGAACGCTACGCAGCGGCGCTCGGCCCGGTGCTGTCCCGCGCGAAGACCGACCAGGACACCGCGAAGCGCAAGGCGAACGAGGACAACCAGCGCGCGATCGAGGTCGCGCAGAAGGTGTGCACCGAGTTCCGCGACGCCCTTCGCGCGAGCGGCAGCTCCCCCACCGGCAGCGACTACCAGCGGATGAGCGTGCTGACGAACCTCGCCGATGGCCACCACCAGTTCTTCCAGACGGCCGAGGAGGTCACGGCATACAAGAGCGCAATAACGGCGACCACCGCGCTGTGCAAGCGGTGGCCGACTGCGGGCGAGTCGTGCGCGCGCATCTCGCACATCGCACCCCCGGATGTGCGGTTCTGCGCATCCGCCGCGAACGGCATGGAGCTCTTGCAGCTCGGCGTGAAGAACATGATGGCGCACCACCTGAAGCACTCGGGCCCCAAGAAGCTCATCGAGAACTTCGACCACTACCAGGGCTACGTCGACGTCGACGGCGTTCCCACGTGGGCCGACTACATGAGTGGATCGCGGGTGAAGCAGATGCTCGCGAAGCGGATCGAACCGATCCTCCCGCTGGTGAACATGACAGCCGCCGATGCCGAGGTGCTGTTCGGTGGCCTCGCGAAGGAATACGCGGAGCTCGAGGCCAAGGCGCGCGCGGCCGCACCTACCTGGGACCTCCCGGGCGATCCGTGCAGCGGACCGGGCTGCGCACAAGCGAAGAAGTTCTTCCAGCAGTGGTACCGCGGCTCGTCGATCAAGCGCTTCCTGCACACGAAGCCCGGCTGGAAGATCCTCACGAACGAGTTTGGAATCCCGACGTATCGCGAGCGCTATGGCTACGCGCTCGTGCACGTGAAGGGCGACCCGTTCTGTCAGCTTCGTATGTGGACGTACTCCGAGCCGTACGCCGGCGGCGGTCGCTACACCGCGGGCCGCGATGTCCACCTGCACTCGGTGCGGTGGCAAACCTGCAAGTGATGCGCCATCCCCGACCGTGTTCTACCCTTTTTTCGCGGGCCGCCGCACCAGTGCTCTCGCGGGCCCCTGGCTACTTCAAAACGCCGCGCAGCGCGACCATGAGCAGCTCGTCGACGACCTGATCGACGGTGAGCTCGCTGTCGCGCAGCACGAGCTGCTCGATCACGCCGCGGATGAGGCCGAGCATCGCGGCCGAGACGAGGGTCGGATGGCACTTGCGGAGGAGGCCGATCTCGAGCCCGCTCTCGAGCGCGCGCTTCAGGAGGTCGCGCATCTCGGTGTAGAACGAATCGATGCGCTCGGCCGCCTCGACGTCGGGCGTCTGTCCGGCGGACAGGAGCATGGTCGCGAGCGGGCGATCCTTGATGATGTATTCGAGCGTCGCGATCACCTGCGAGCGCAGCTGCACCTGCGGCGCCGCTGCGTTCGGATCTTCGACGTCGATGCGGTGGATCAGGCCGCGCAGATCGGCGAGCGCCTGGTCGAGGATCGAGTCGAAGACCGCGGCCTTCGAGGCGAAGTACAAATAGAACGTGCCGCGCGCGATCTGCGCGCGCTCGATGATCGCGTGGATCGACGCGCCGTGATAGCCGGCCTCCGCGAACACGACCTTCGCCGCTCCCAGGATCTGGCGTCGCCGCTCCTGTTTGGCGCGCTCTCCGGTGTCGACGGAAACCATCGCCTGCCCTAGCCGCCCCTGCGCGATTGGTACGCGATGATCGCGGCCTCGATGCCCGAGTACATCTTGCGGTACGTGAGGCGCGAGTCGACGACGACGCCCTCCGCGGCGTGGCGCTCGATCTCTTCCTCGAGAGCGCGCGCGAACGGCTCGGAGTCCGCGTAGAGGTTGATCTCGTCGTAGACGCCGTGCGAGAGCGACGTGAAGTTCGCGCTGCCGACGTCGCTGAAGCGGTGATCGATGACGACGACCTTGCTGTGCACCATGCGAGGCACGAGCACGATGGTCAGGTTGTCGGGTGCGCCGGTGAGGCGCATCAGCGTGTTGCACGTGGCGCGGTTGATGTTCGCGAGGACGTCAGCCTGGTCGGCCGTGACGACGGTGACGTCGATGCCGCGTTGCACGGCGCGCGCGAGGGCGGCGGTGAAGCGGCGGTCGTTGAAGTACGCCATCTCGACGACGAGCGACTGCTTCGCGCTGTCGATGAGCGCGAGCCTGTGGCTCATCATCGGACAGCTCTTCTTGCGGTGCGCCTCGCGGCTGTGCACGAGGAAGTCGACGCCGCGCGACGGATCGAACTCGTCATTGCCCGCCATGCGCTCGCGCAGGCGCGCGACGTGCTCGGAGCCTTCCGCCTCGACCATCACGTCGATCCACTCGTGGCGATGGTTGTCGCCGACGCCCATCGAGCCGAGGATCAGGTACCGATCGTCGATGATGTAGACCTTGCTGTGATCGAAGCGCTTCGCGTGGTGCCGCACGTCGACGTTCGGGTGCTCGAGGATGCGCTGCGAGAGCGCGTTCGGGCGCTGCTTGAACGAGCCAGGCGCGCGATAGACCGCGCCGAGGAACCATGCCTGGAACGCGCGGATCGGCTCGACGCGCTTGTGGAAGAAGCTCTGCTTGTTGCCGCCCGTGTATTCGTAGACGGCAGCGATCTTGTCCTTGTGGATCGTGACGCGAACGCCGCGATCGGCGGCGGCGAGGACGGCCTCGCCCATCAGGTTGCCCGCCTCGTCGTCACGCCACAAGAAGGCGCGGATCTCGACCGTGCGCTCGGCGTTGCGGACGCGGTCGACGATCTGCTGGAACGCATGGTCACCCGAACCGAGCACCCGTAGCTTGGCGCCGTCGACCTGGCTCGAGGCGGTGGCGAGCGGTGCCGGCAAGCCCACCGGAAGCATCTGGTGCTTCACGCGGCGCGCCTTTCGATTGCCGGCAAACAGCGGTCGGCGACGAGGAGTACGGCGGGCCATCTGAACTGCATACGGGTACCGCGCCTGGAACGATCGGTCAATCATCCGGATGTTTGGGTAATGACGCGACGTTGATGCTCGCGTCGCCGATCACACCCGTAGCCGGAGGCTCGTTTGGATCGGCGACGTCGCGCGTTGCCACTCGCAACGCGGGATGTGCGCAACCCCCGTAACATCCGCCGCTTAGCATGGCGTGAGGCTTGCTCTGCCACGGAGCTGTGAGCGAGCTCGAGTTGATCGGCATCAAGAAGCAGTACGAGGGTGTCGCTCGTCCCGTGATCCCCGACCTCGCGCTCCACGTCCCGTCGGGACAGATGGCGGTGCTCGTCGGACCCTCGGGCTGCGGCAAGTCGACGACGCTGCGCATGGTCGCCGGCCTCGAGGAGCCGACCGCGGGCACGATCAAGATCGCGGGCCGCGACGTCACGCACGTGCCGCCCGCCGATCGCGACATCGCGATGGTGTTCCAGAGCTACGCGCTCTACCCGCACATGACCGTGTTCGAGAACATGGCGTTCGGACTGCGCATCAAGCACCTCGCCGAGAGCGAGATCCAGAAGCGCGTGTTCGCCGCCGCCGACTCGCTCGGGCTTCGCCCGTACCTCGAGCGCCGGCCGAAGGCGCTGTCGGGCGGGCAACGCCAGCGCGTCGCGATCGGCCGCGCCGTCGTGCGTGCGCCCAAGGTCTTCTTGTTCGACGAGCCGCTGTCGAACCTCGACGCGAAGCTGCGCAGCGACATGCGGCGCGAGATCGCGCGCATACACTCCGCATCGAAGACGACGTCGATGTACGTCACGCACGACCAGATCGAAGCGATGACACTCGCCGACATGATCGTCGTGCTCAAGGACGGTGTGGTCCAGCAGATCGGCTCGCCCGTCGACATCTACGAGCGCCCCGCAAATCGCTTCGTCGCCGGCTTCTTCGGTACCCCGTCGATGAACTTCCTCAGCGCGGATCTCGCGGCCAGCGGCGAGCGCCAGACTGCACGTGGTACGGGCTTCGAGATCCCGCTCGCCAAGCGACCCGCACTGCGCCCCGCGAAGGAAGCGGTCGATCGCGTCGTCGTCGGCATTCGCCCCGAGCGCCTCTCCTTGTCCGCGGCACCGGACAGCGTCTCGCTCTCCGGTGAGGTCGCGATGCGCGAGGTGCTCGGTGCCGAGGTCGTGCTGCACCTCGAGTCGGCCGCCGGTCCGCTGACGATGCGCACCGAAGCGAACAGCGCGCCGCGCCCCGGTGACACCGTGCAGGTCTGGCTCGATCCATCGGGCGTCCACCTGTTCGACGGCGCGACGGAGCTGCGGCTGTGACCGTTCGCGCCGCGGTCCTCGCGCTCGCGCTGATTGCCGCGAGCGGGTGCGAACGTTCGCACGGCGTCGTGTTATGGCATGCGTACCAGGGCGCCGAGGCCGAGGCGCTCGCGAAGACGGTCGCGCAGTGGAACGCGGCGCACCCCGACACGCTCGTCGAGCTCGTCGGCGTTCCGTACAACTCGTTCGGGGACAAGCTGACGTCGGCGATCCCCGGCGGCAACGGCCCCGACCTGTTCATCTATCCGCAGGACCGCATCGGCGACTGGGCGGAGGCGCAGATCATCGAGCCGCTCGAGTTCTGGGTCGACGACGAGCGGGCCGATCGCTTCACCGACGCCGCGCTCGCCGGCATGGCCTACGAAGGCTCGCTGTGGGGACTGCCCATGGCGACAAAGTCGCTCGCGTTGTTCTATCGCCCGGATCTCGTGGCTGCCCCGCCCGCGACCACAGACGACCTCGTCGCGCTCGCACCCGCGATGAAGGCGAAGGGCGGCTACGCGGTCGCCTACGCGAACTACGATCTCTACGGCCATGCACCGTGGCTGTTCGGTTACGGCGGCAAGATCCTCGACGGCGATACCCTCGCGATCGCGACACCCGAGGCCGCCGCCGCGATGGCGTTCGCGCGCGATCTCGTCGAGCGCGGCGCCGCACCGAAGGGCGCGGAAGGCCCGCTGGTCGCGACGTTGTTCAACGAGGGCCGCGCGGCGACCGCGATCAGCGGGCCGTGGTTCCTACAGGACATCGCGAAGGGCGTGCCCTACGAGATCGCCGTCCTCCCGACGGTGAGCGCGACCGGCAAGCCCGCCACGCCGTTCCTCGGCGCCGAGGGTCTCTTGATGTCCGCACGTGCGAAAGACAAGGACGCGGCGTTCGCCGTCATGGACGCGCTGACCTCCGACGCATCTGCGATCGAGCGCGCGAAGATCGCGAAGCAGGTCGTGCCGAACCTTGGCGCATATGACGATCCGGCCGTCGGTGGAGATCCGGTGCTCGCCGCGTTCCGCGCGCAGCTCGCGAACACGGTGCCGATGCCGATCCACCCCGCGATGCGCATGGTGTGGACGCCGTACAAGACCGCGCTCGGCGAGGTCGTGTCGGGCCGCGCGCAGCCTGGACCGCAGTTGCTCTCCGTCGAGCGCGAGGTCGCGGGCTATCTCGCAGGGGCCCGCAAGTGATCACGATGACCGCGACAGCCGTGTTCGCGACGGTCGCAACCGCGACGACGGCGGAGCCGGCGCGATGACCGTCATGCGCCAGCTGCGCGACTTCGCGGTCGCCGCGTGCCTCGCGGTGCTGATCGCGACGGTCGCGTTCGTCGTGGTGCGCAACACCGAGCTCGCGTCACGCCAGATCGAGCTCGCGACACGCGCCGCGGCTGCGATCGCCGACGGCAAGCAGCTGCCCGACGTGCACGCGGTACTCGTCGGCGCAGCGACGCCGAACCCGAAGCGGCCGTACCTGCGTACACGCCAGGTCTTCGAGAGCGGCGGGTGGCGTCCACTCGGGGCGGCACACGAGACCGACACCGCAGCCGCTCGCGCCGCGAAGGCCGACGACAAGCTGTTCTACGACGCTGCGAATCGGTTCGAGCGCGCGATCGCGACATCGCCCAACGCACGCGCCGGCGTTCGCGCCGAGCTCTTGCCCGACGGCACGGGTCGCGCGATCGCGGTGATCCCCGCGAAGCCCTCGACCGACGACGCCGCGAAGCCCGACGTGGCTCCTCGCGCGCGGATCGCGGTCGCGATCACCACGCCCGCGCGACCCGCTCCCTACCCGTGGCTCGCGATCCTCGGCGTGCTCGGCCTGGGTGCCGCACTCGCCGCAGCAGGTGCACTCGTCGGCGGTCGCGCCGTCCGCGCGGGTCTCGCGATCGGCATCGCGGCGCTCGCGATCCCATGTGTCTTGTGGCAAGCGTGGATCGCGTCGACGGCGATCGTGCTCGTCGGTGTCGGCGTCGCGCTCGCACAACACGCGCGTCTCACAGATCGCTTCGCGGCAGGGCTACGCGCACATCGCGTCGCGCTCGGGTTCCTCGCACCCGCCGCGGTGTCGATGCTCGTGCTCGTGGCGACGCCGTTCATCATCGGGCTCTTGATCGGCTTCTACGACCACCATCACGGTACGTGGACGTTCGTCGGCCTCGACAACTTCGGCGAGATCCTCTCGGGCGGAGGGCGTCCGCTCGACGATCCGCTGAACTTCTGGTTCATCTTCGGCGTCACGGTCCTGTGGACGGTGGTCAACGTGTTCTTGCACGTCTCGATCGGCGTCGCGCTCGCGCTCGTGCTCTCGCGCGGCTGGCTCCGCGGCAAGGGCCTGTTCCGCATGCTGCTGATCCTTCCCTGGGCGATCCCGAACTACATCACCGCCTTGATCTGGAAGGGCATGTTCAACACCGAGTACGGCGGCATCAACCAGATCCTGAATGCGGCCGGGCTCGACGGTGTCTCGTGGATCGGATCGTTCTTCACGTCGTTCTCCGCGAACGTCATCACGAACACCTGGCTCGGCTTCCCGTTCATGATGGTCGTTGCGATCGGCGCCCTCGAGAATATCCCGAAGGAGCTGTACGAGGCGGCGTCGGTCGACGGTGCATCGCCGTGGCAGCGCTTCCGCCACATCACGTTGCCGCACCTGCGCCCCGCGCTCGGCCCCGCCGTCGCGCTCGGCTCGATCTGGACGTTCAACATGTTCAACGTGATCCACCTCGTGTCGGGTGGGCAGCCAGGCGGTGCGACGAACATCCTCGTCACCGACGCGTATCGCTGGGCGTTCGAGCGCGGCGAGCGCTACGGCATGGCCGCGGCGTACGCGACCGTCATCTTCCTGATCCTTCTGTTGTGGACCGTGTTCGGCGCACGCATCGTGAAACGAAAGGACGACGAGTCGTGATGACGTCGCGCCGCCCCAATCTGCTGGTAACGATCGCGACGTACGTCGGCCTGATCGTGCTCTGCGCAGCGGTCCTCTATCCGGTCCTGCTCATCCTCAAGAAGGCGATCGAGCCGGGCCGCCAGTTCTCGCTCTCGATCTCGCCGATCCCGAGTGAGGTCACCGGCGATCACTTCGTCGAGTTGTTCACCAAGCGCGAGCACGGCGTGAATGGCGAGCTGTTGTTCCTGCGCCACGCGCTCAACTCGATCGTCACTGCGCTCGCGACGACCGTCGTCGGCGTCGTGCTCTCGTGCACCGCGGCCTACGCGCTATCGCGCTTCCGCTTCCCGGGTCGCAAGATGGGACTGACGATGTTCCTCGTCGTGCAGATGTTCCCCGCGACTCTGCTGCTCCTGCCGCTCTACGTGATCCTCGACAAGCTCGGCCTGCTCAACTCGATCCTCGGTCTCGTGCTCGTGTACTCGACAACCGCGATCCCGTTCTGTGTGTGGACACTCAAGGGCTACTTCGATTCGCTGCCGCGCGAGCTCGAGGAGGCCGCGCGCATCGACGGCGCGTCACCGTGGATGATCTTTCGCCGCATCATTCTCCCGTTGTCGCGCCCCGCGATCGCAGTGACCGCGCTGTTCTCGTTCATGACCGCATGGAACGAGTTCATCATGGCCTCGACGTTCATGACCGACGAACGCAACTACACGCTGCCCGTCCTCATCCAGCAGAGCGTCACCGAGTTCAGCGCAAACTGGGGACTGTTCGCCGCCGGCGCGGTCGTCACGAGCGTTCCCGTGATGATCGCGTTCTACGTTCTGCAGAAGTACCTCGTCGGCGGACTCACCGCCGGCGCCGTGAAGGGCTGACCGAAACGCAACGAAGGCGGACACGAGTGGCCGCCTTCCGTCGTCGATCGTCGCTGCGACTAGATGTCGATGAGTCCGCCGCCGGTCTTGGACGACTTGCCGTCCTTCTTGCCACCGGGACGCGGGAGTCCGCCGGGAACTGCGGCCTTCTTCTTCATCTCGATCTTCACGGTCATGTCGCCATCGACGTCGACCTTCTGATCGTTGACGCTGTGATAGCCGCTCGACTTCACGGTCAGCGTGACCGTCTTCTTGCCGTCCGTGAGCTCGACATCCTTCGCGAGGCCGGTGATCTCCTTCCTGTCGATCGTGATCTTGACGTCCTTGGCCGCCGCTTCCGGCGTCACTTCGATCGTCAGCTTCGCAGTCTTCACCGTTGGTGCTGCTGTGGCGGTCGTCCCGCCCGCTGGCGCAGCGCTCCCCGTGGCGGGTGCTGCGCCCGAACCAGCCGCCGCGGTCGTCGTACCGCCTGCTGGCGCAGCGCTCCCCGTGGCGGGTGCCGCCGATGCTTGCGCAGGTGCTGCGCCCGATCCGGCCGCGGGAGCTGCCGAGCCCGCGCTTGCCGTCGCGGTCGCCGGCTTGTCGATCTTCGGCGTTCCAGGGTCGGTGACCTTGGAACCTTCCATGCTCATCGACGGGTCCTTCCCGTCCTTCTTGGTGTCGCCCTTCGCCGGCTCCGCCACCGCATCCTCCGTACCAGTACCGAGTCCGAACAAGAGGCCGCAGAACGTTCCGATCGCGAGGCCTGCGCTCACGACGATCGGCACGGCCTTCGATGTTCCTTTGCGAGCCTGCGGACGTGGAGGTTGGGGACCGCCCATACCGGGAGGGCCCATGTTGGGGTGACCCATACCGGGGGGGCCCATCGGAAGTTGCATGCCTGGTGGATATCCGGGGTTCGCCATGAGTCTCCTAGAATGATCCGGCGAACGAGAGCCCGCCAGCGTCGGTTTTGACCCAAGGTACGAGGTGAACCTTGGCCGCCACGGGTGCTCGCCTCTGTCTGGACGAGGTGTCGTCGGGGTTCGGCGCGCCCGGACGTCCCGGTGACGGCTGATCCTCTCCCCTGAACTTCTTTAACGCAGGCCGGTACTTGAACCAGTACCAGTACCCCGTGAACCCTGCCGCGACGACGGTGGTCACGAGGAACACATCGGACACGACGGCCATGTTCTCGCCGGCGACCCGTGCATCCTCGCGCTCGTCGAACGTGGAGTTGGCCGCGGTGAAGGTCCCGTGGTGCGACGTCGCGACGATGCCGGTGATCACCGACGTCAGCAGCGCAACCGCCGCGACACCGCCGCCGATGTAGATCGGCAACATGTTCGGTGGCTTCGGCTTCACGACCTCGACGGGCTCCGTCGTGTCGATCTTCGGCGGCTCGACGACGATCTTGATCGGCTCGAGCTCGATCGTGCGCTCGCTCTCCGATCCGGCCTCGACCTTGATCTCGACGTCCTTCGGCTGATAGCCGTCCGACGCGAACGAGAAGGTGTACGTCCCCGGTGCGAGGATCAACGCCTCGGGAAGTGGCGACGTGCCGATCTCGCTGCCGGCGAGCGAGACCGTCGTCTCCTCGGTCGTGATCGTCAGCGTGAGCAGGCCGATCTTCGTCGACAGGTCATCCCACTTCACCGTCGCCTTCTTCATCACGTCGGGCTTCACGCCCGCCTTCGCGTTGACGACGGTGCGAAAGCTCTTCGCGGCGACCTCGAGCTTGCCGAGCTTCTCGTTGACGAGGCCGAGGTCGTAGTGAACGCCGACGTCGTCGCCGGTCTCGATCGCTTTCTCGAACGCGGTCACCGCGTTTTCGTACTGCGCCTTCGCATCATCGAGCTTGTTCTTGCGCGTGCTGTAGTCGCCCTTCTGGACGAGCTGCTTCCCCGCGTCGTGCCACTTCTTCGCGGCCTTCGGATCTTTCACGACCGGCGCAGGCTGCGCATCGGCCGGCGGATCCGCGGGCGGCGGATCGGCGGGCGGATCGGCGACCGGAGGATCCGCCGGAAGCGGATCGGCGGGCGGATCGGCGGGCGGATCGCCCTCCATCTCGATGTCATCCGCTCCCTGCGCGAACGCACCGCCGATCGGAAGTGCGGCGACCGACGCGAGCGTCAAGACGAGCAAACGGCCCCTCATGACCGTCGATGATACACCTACGACGGTCGCCGCGCCGCCGCCGCCCCGAGCTTCGCGATGAACTCGAGCGAGCGAAGCGGCCGGTCGACAAGCGAGCCGATCATCGAGAGCATCGCGTCGCGCCCCGCCGATCGGTCGCCCGGCCCGAAGCGCACATCGCTGTCGATCGCGCGGGCCGCCTGCGGCGTCACGAGCTTTGCGATCGCCGTGAGATACGCCCGGGTCTCTGGCTCGAACGGGCGCACGCCAGCGCCCCGCGACCCGCCGGCGCAGCGGCGGCAGATGGCCCCACCGCGACTCGGGTCGAACATGGCGCCACCGTCGAGATCGTTCGACCCACATGCCGCACATCGCTCGATGGCGACCCCATGCCCCGTTAGCTCGAGCAACGTCATCTCCGCCGCGCGCAACGCACCTGGCGACGGGCCCCCTTCGGCGAGGCAGTCCCACAACCCGACGATCACCGCCAATGCCTCGGGCTCCGGTGTCTCCGGCGGAACGATCGCGCCGACGAGCTCGGCGACATAGCTCGCATGCGCCACGGCGACGACATCGTTCGCGAGGTGCACCCACTCTCGCACCATCTCGCTGCTCTCGAGGTTCCACAGCTCGCCGCGGGGCGCGCGACCGAGCTGATACCGGCCGAGCACGAGCAGGCTCAGCGTCCCCGCGAACCGTACCTTCGATCGTCGCGCGCCACGGGCGACCGCACTCACGCGACCATGCGTGTCCGTGTACAACGATACGAGCAGATCGGACTCGCGCAGCGGCGTCGTCTTCAACACCACCCCGAGCGAGCCGTCTCCCATGCGCGCGAGCTTAGCGCTTCGGCGTCGCCGTACACGGACAGATCCCTCAGCCGATGAGCCTCAGCCGATGAGCAGGGCGGTGCCATCGGCACGCGTCACGCCGTCGCCGCTCGAGCTCGGCCGCCGCATCAGGTACGACAACGTCAGCGTCGCCGCGATGAGCAAGATGATCACCGCGAGGGTGAGCGTCCCTTGTCCGCTCGCCGCATTCTTTGCGCGTTCGGCGAGGATGGGCGGCAGGAACGACCGGCGCGGGACGTTCGACTGCGCGCGATCATCTTGCTGGCTCGCCGCGGTCTCCGGATCGGAGTCGTCGATCACCAGCGTCGGAACGACGGGCGCAGTGCTCGTCGCGTAGATCCCGAGCGACGGACGGCGCCACGGCACGCTGCTCGCCGTAACCGCCGGCATCGATGGCTTCCACGTGCCACTCGTCGCGGGCTCGAGCTCGCTCGAGGTCGTGCGTGCTTCGCTCGTCGCATCGACGAGGTCGCTCGCGTCGATCATCGTCGTGCTCGACGCACCGAACAGCTCGTCCGCCGCGGTGCTCTCGATCGCCACACCGACGCTCGGAGCCAGGTCGCACGTGACCTGCGCGCCATCGACCGCATCGCTCTCGACAGCGACGTTTACACCGACAGCGGAGCGCTCGAGCGCCACCGTTTCGACGTCAGCAGCGCTCTGGTTCGCTGCGGCGGCGTTCGCGACGACAGTAGCGCTCTCGATCGCCGCGATCTCGACAACGGCGTTCACAACGGCGCCGCTCGCACCGTCACTCGCGACGACCACGGGAATCGCGCTCGACGGCGTTCCCGTCGCCATCGCCTTGCGCTTGCCCTTCGGCGCGGCGGTCCCGCGTGGCTTGCGCACACGCTTCTTCTTGCCCGTCGTCTCGACGGGCGCGGCGTCCGCCGGCGTCGCATCCAGGACCGCGTCCGCAGACTCGACGTTCGCCGGCTCGATCATCGTGGGCAGGACGACGGCGATCTGCGCGGGCTCGACGGCTGCCCGCGCGGGCGCGACCGCTTCGATCCTCGCGTCGACAGCGTTCGACACGACGGATGCGGTCTTCGCTGGTGCCTCGACAGGCGCACCCGCGAGCATCAAGGACTCCACGTCGATCTCGACGTCATCGAGCTCGTCGTCGATCTCGCCGGCGTTCGCGGGAAGGCGCTCGATGCTCCCCGCCGGGAAGAGCGGCGGATTCGATACGAGCACGACCGGCGCCAGCAGGCTCGAGGTCGTCGGCGCGAGATCCGACATCGACTCGACGAACGCGACCGCCGACGGAGTCGCGGTCGGAATCGTCGTCGGGGATCCCTGCGCCGCGCTGTAGCGCGTCAGCGCCTCGGACTCGTCGAGGCCGACGCACTTCGCGACCGAACGGATGAAGCCGCGCACGAACACTTCGGCCGGCAGTCCGTCGAGCTTGCCCGCCTCGAGGCGCTCGAGGATACGCGCCTGGATCTTCGTGATCTTCGCGACGTCCTCGAGCGAGAACCCCTTATGCGCCCGACCCGCACGCAGCCACAACGCGAGGCTCATCTTCGCGTCGACAACCGTGCCCGATCGAGGAGTGCTACGGCGATCCACTGGAGCTCCCGAGCGCGCCGCCATCCGCGCGGCATTGAGCAGCGATGCAGCTCTGAGGCGAGATCTTGAGGCACGCATCACGTGCGTTGCGTGCGTCTGAGACAAGCCCTTGCTGCATTCTCGTCTTCATCAGGTAGAGGCTGGCTTCCTGTGACCCGCAAGACGGGTCGTCCGACGCCGTCTCGAAACTTTCCGCAGCTTTTTCCCACTCTTCACGAGCGAAGTAAACCCGTCCAAGCCGATATGTGGCGATGCACCATTTGGGCTTGAACTGCATCACCGATCGCAGCTCCTTGGCCGCCTCCACGTACTTCTGTTGGTGGAACAACGACCACCCGAGACCCGCCCGCGTGACCGCTGGATCGACGAGGCGCACGGGGTACTCGAGCGCCTTGGTCAAGAGCTCCGAGGCACGGCCATAGTCCTCGAGCAGGATGTGGACGACCCCTCGGTTCGACCACGCCTCTCCGTAGTCCGGAGTGGTCTTGATCGCGGTCGCGAAGTCGTCATCGGCCTTCTTGAGCTGCTTGTCGAGGTCGACACGCGTCGCCTCGGCATCGACGCCGGTGAGGCACGCGTCGACCTCGAGGATGCGCGTGGTCTCGTACGCCCGCACCATCGAGACGAGTCCGCGAATGTTGTACGCCTCGTCGTTCGCGTTGTTGAACGCGAGCGCCTTGTTGACCTCGCTCTCGGCGGCTTCGAGCTGTCGCTTTGACAGCGAGTCCTTCGCGATATCGAGCCACTTCTGGCTCTTTTCAATGTCCGCTTCGGTCTTGGTGCAACTCGCGCAGCCCGAGAGGCAGATCACCAGCGAAAGAAACGCTAGCAATCCATACGCGTTACCTCGCACGACGCGGACCCTACCGCGCTGCTTCGCAAACCGTCAACGCTTCCGCGGTAGCGGAATGGGCAGATCCCCGAACGGCGATGCGGAGTGTATAGATGAGCCGTGCAGCCACCGGGACCTCTCACTCCGACCAAGACGCAGACGATCGGCGGTCTCTACGCCGAGACGTTCCTCCCAACCGGTACCCCGAAGGGCGCCATCTTGATCACGCACGGCTACGCGGAGCACTGCGGTCGCTATCGCGAGGTCGCCAACGTGCTCGTCAGCGCGGGCTGGGCCGTCCTGTCGTACGACGTGCGTGGCCACGGACAATCGCCCGGCGATCGCGGCTTCATCGAGCGCTTCGATATCTACCTCGATGACCTCGCGCAGATGATCGGCGCCGCGCGCGCACTCGCGCCGAATGCACCGTTCGTCCTCCTCGGTCACTCACACGGATCGCTGATCGTTCTTCGCGCGCTCACGAGCGATCGACCACCCGACGTGACGAAGGTGATCGTCTCGTCACCGTTCCTCGCGATCAGCCCCAAACATTCGGTCCCTGGCTGGCAGAAGGTGCTCGCGCGTGTGGCGTCGCGGATCGCACCGAAGCTGAAGCAACCGAACAACATCGCCTCCTCGCAGCTGACCTCCGATCCGGCGATGCAGGCCGCACACGACGCCGACTCGCTGAACTTCTCGACGGCGACGCCGCGCTGGTTCGTCGAATCGAGTGCGGCTCAACAGCACGTCGCCGACCACGCGAGCAAGATCCGCGTGCCGACCACCTGGCTCGTCGGTGGCGCAGATTCACTCACCGACCCCGTGACCTCACGCAGGGTCGCCGACAAGGTCAAGGGTGCGACTTATCACGACCTCGTCGGGTTGAAGCACGAGGTGTTCAACGAGCTCGAGCGTGGGAAGGTATTTGACGAGCTCGTGCGTGCGCTTCCAGCAGCTTAGTTTCCGCACGATCGTGCGAAGGTGATCACGCCCTCCCACTACCCGACTCTTACATTGGCGCGATCCGACGAGCGCTCTATACTAGGGATGTTCGCGGCGGGTTGGAGCTGGGTTCCTTGACGAACGATGACCGTGGCATCCGGCAAGCCCTCGAGGGCTTCCGACCGTCCCGGCAGTTACCTCCTATGAAGTTCTTCGCGTGCATGTGCAATCAACCCCAGCGGCTTCCGGCCGCACTCGAGCCGGTGCGCTCGGTGCTCGTCGCGCAGCCTCCGATCAGTCGCTGGGGGCTCGGCTACATCCAGGGTGGCGACGTCCTTCTCGTTCGAACGCCCAAGGCGAGCACGACACCGATCGACCTCGCGTCACCGCTCGCGGAGATCCGGACGGACTGCGCGATCGGTCAGGCGGTCCGCGACAGCAGCGATTCTCCGTCGGGCACCGACAACACGCCGCCGTTCCGCTTCCGTCGGTGGTTGTTCGCGCAGTCGCAGACCAAGCTCGAGGCGATCGCTCCGGCGCTGCTGCCCCACGTGCCGGAGTATCTGCGCCGCAACATGCGCGGCCGTACGTCGGCGGAGCTCGTGTTCCACGTGTTCCTCGCGATGCTGCACGACGAGGGCAACATCGACGATCCGAACCTGTCTACCGCCACGCAACGCCGCGCGCTCGCCGCCACGATCAAACTCGTCGCGAACGAGCTCGAGAAGGTAGCGAAGGCGACGGACACGCCGATCGACACGGCGATGGCCCTCGGCAACATCGCGCTGACCAACGGCCGCTCGATGATCCTCGCGCACCTGTCCGAGCCGCTCCGCGTGCGCCGCCTCACCGTGAACAACGATCGCGGCGAGAAGGACGACTCGTTCCGCGGCCTCCTGCTCGTCTCCGGTGGTGACGGCGATCCCAAGGATGGCTTCGAGGACGTCCCGCCCCAGCGCGCGGTGATGATCAGCCGCGATCTGCAACTGAGCTTCGCCGACCTGTCTCCGTAACACCCGGCGACGGCGTGGCCGTTCTTGAACGAGGTTTTCCGGGGGTGAGTGGTCGCGAAGCGACAAACAATGTCTGCTCCCCTCACTCCCCTTCTCCGTGTCTCCCTTCTGGGACGGGAACGCGAGTAGCGATCAGCGCGCCAGGTTGTACGCGTCCTCGCGCGACATCTTCATCGCCTTGCCCTTCGGCGCGGACTTGAAGTTGTCGATCGCGCGCGTCGTCTTGGTCTCGATGTTCGCGCGCGTCGTCGGCGTGAGGTTC
>JBJXGN010000347.1:0-4103 GCA_046160585.1 Kofleriaceae bacterium | reverse complement strand
GAGTAGCGCGAGATCGCGCCGCGCGTCACGACTCAGGGTTTCCCCTTGCGCGCCTGCCGCGCTAGAGGCTCGGTGTCGCAGGATGCAAGCGACGCGTCCACGACGCGAGCGATCGTCAGCGAATCTCGATGGCGCCCCCCATGATCGGAGTGAGCTTCGTTGCCTCTGCAATTGCGATCGTCTCGGAGATCGCGGTCGACAATCCGCCGTTGCCGTCAGTGGCATCGGTGCGGGCGGCGCTTGAGACAGCTCACTCCACTCGCAAGGAGACCCGTTCCGCGTGCTTCGACGTACGTTTCACGGTCACCAGCGACAGGCAATCCGGCGCGGAGGCAGGTGCCGCACTGATCGAGATCTCCCGGGACAAGCGGCGCTGGAGCCTCGCACGACAACTCCGAAGCAACACGAGTCCAACTGATGTGAACTGGGTGCGCCTCTGCGAGGCGTTCGATGGCGAAGCGACTACGACGATCGACTTCGCGCCGAGCGGCTACGGTCGGGCGCGCTCACAAAAGGTCGGCGGCTATCAGCCGGTACTTCCTCCTCCGATCGCACCACTCGAGTTCGGTTGGTCCGTTGGGGGGCGCGGGCTTGTCGAACTCCTCTGGGCACACGCTGACGATTCCATTCAGCTGGCCTGGAGCGATCCAGCTCGACAGTTGCTTGGATTGACTGCGCGATCCGAGCGAGTCGAGTTGACCGCAGTACTTGATTGGGAGAGTGACGCGTTTCCGATCCTGATTCATCGCACCGAGTCCGACGTGACCGGTGAGACTCGTGTCGACCAAGAGGTGAACGTCGAGCGACTTCAGAGCATCGAGGACGTGCGTTTCGCCGCCGCTGGAAGCGAGCGATGGCAAGTCACGTCGAAGATAGACGGACGCGAGACTGTCTCAGATCTGGTTGTCACGAGATTCACTAGTTCGCTCGTGGAGATCCCGGAATGCTGGCGCGGCCACAGCTTCTCCGAGCGGCCGAATGTGCCGCGATTCGATCCGGTCATCGACGATTGGGATGTGGAGCAGCCTCTACTGGTCGCGTCAGCTCGAACGGTTCCGCGCATTGACGCTGCAGGGCGCGTCGCGTCTCCTGTCATGTCGCGATCGTGGTGGATCGCATCGCTTGCTGCGCTACTGGTTGGAGGATGCGTCGCGGCTTGGCGCGTCGTAGTCGATCGAAGAATGTTGACTCGATCCCTGGTTCGCAACGCGTCCGCGCGGACGGGAGGCCAGGGATCGACTTCATATGAGGAGAGCGAGAAATGTGGAACAGGAGAGAAAGTGGCACGGGGGCGGGACGGATGACGTTTCTTGCGGCGCTGCTCGTGACCGCAGGCCTTGGGCTGAGCGTGCCAAGCGTCCTCGCGCATGACTGCTTCGAGGACTGCATCTTCTACGGCGGATCTTGCACCGAGGCCTGTCATCCCATCGGCCCTCAGCGCAATCAAAAGAAAACGGGGCTGAACTACGACATCTGCCACGACTACTTCGAACTCGAGTGGGAGACAGGCTTCACCTGCGTGGATGGCGAAGATTGGTTCTGCTACGTCACCACCTGCAACAACGCGCTCGGCAACTGCACCACGAACTGCACGAACGTGACTGAGTCTCGCCCGCAATGCTCTGGCGTGACCGACTGCTGATGCCACGGTTGCGAACCACACGACCACAGGAGACCGGGGCCCGGCTCTCGCGATCGATGGATCGCGGAGGCCGCGGTCCCGTGCTCGTGTCTTGCTTGACCATGCTCGTCGTGCTCGGTGCCACGACCGCATGCGATCGGAGCAGCCCCCGGTCGACGATCGTGACGGTGGCCGAAGGACGCGGTCGCGTCGACTTGGGCAAGGTGCAGAGTGAGTTGTGGGTGCCGTTCGAACTGCAACTCGAACACCCGGGTGGCGGCGCCCTGCGAGACGTTCGTACTCACGCCAGCTGCGGTTGCATCGTCACTTCGCCGCGCGTTGCCTCGGAGTGGGCGCCGGGGGAACCGATCGTGATCAGCGGGTCTTTCCAAGTACCGGATCGTCTTGGTCTGTTCACTCGTTCGATCGCGGTACTCGGGTGTCGAGACGACGGTCGGACGACGACAGTTCGTGGCGAGATTCGTGGTGATGCGTGCGAGTGGATCTCGATTCAACCTCTCCGAGGAGAGGTCGAGGTGCCGCGTGGAGAGAGGCCTGTTCCGGTGGTGTTTCGGTGGCAGTCCTCTGACGGGAAGACGGTGCGCCCGGCAATCGTGGCAGACTCGCTCCCCGTTGGTGTGCAAGTCGTCGGGCACACGATCCGCGAAGGACAATCCGGCGAGATCAGCATGCAGTTCGACTCGCCGCTCCTTGTCGAGCAGATGGACCTCGGTTTCGACGTCGACTGGGCCGGCGACATCGTAGGGCGGATGCGATTCCATGTTACGCTGCGCACCCGTCGTCGATGGCAGTCGCGCCCGATGGCGGCGTTGGTCGGCGAGGCGGACGGGGTCGCGACGATGATTGACCTCATTCCGCAAGATGTTGAGCCGATAGTGCTTGAGCCGACGGTGTCGGCACCACCCGGCGTCCGTGCTACTTTGCGATCTGGAGACGCTCGCTGCGGCCGTCGCGTCGAACTGGAGCTTGTCGATCGAGCGGCAGCGGGAGCAGTCGCGGTTCGAGATCGAGTCGTCTTGGTGGCATTCCAGGATGGCGAGGTGGTTCGGATCCCAGTACTTCTTCGCGCCGCCACTGCCGCGAAGCCACGATGAACGCACGGGAGATTCTCGATGTCACGCGCACTTCGCCGTCCGTCGTCACTCGTCGTCACCGCGAGTTTCCTTGTGACCGGCGTTGTTGCGATCGTCTGCACCTGGCAACAGGACGACTCGGTCGACCCGCTGCCGCCGGTGATCCGCGACGCTCGATCGTCTGTTGATCTGCTCGACGTCGCGGGGTTGCGAGAGGAACCCGCGCGTGAGGCGGATCGGACGATGCCGACCCCGGCGAATCCCGAGCAGTCGGTTGCGCTCGGTCAAGCAGCTGAGGACGTCGCGATCGTCGTGGTCGATTCTGGGTTGCCGACGGATGCCGACAATGCGAACGGCGAGAAGGTCCCCGAGAGTGAAGCCGAAGTCGAGCGCCGGTTCCGTCGGGAACTCAGTGGCACCAACTTCGTCGATCGGATCACTCAGGATCGAACCGGGCCGATCGGCGATGCGGTGCGCCGGCTGCAGGATGGGACGCTCGATCCGGCGGCATATCTCACCGGCGCTCGCGACTACCTCACGCGCGCCTGGTTGATCCCGGACACCGTGTCCGAGAGCCGTGGCGCGCGAACGGGTTGGGTGGCCTATCGGACGGCGGAGGGGGCATTCAGCGGGATGCGGCTCGTCACGCACGAACGCGAGGGCCGCGTCGTATCGGTGATGCTGTTCAGCCAACTCGACTACCGAGACGTCAGTGCCGCGGGGGTCGAGACGCGCTCCCCGCAGATGGTGCTTCACCTCACCGAGACGGGCGGAGAGCCGGTTGGCTGGAGCGGATTGTTGCGGATCGACATCGCCGCGGCCTCGGGCGAGGAGAACGACAAGAAGGAGCTGCAGCAACTCGCGCGCGATGGGTTCTTCGGTCGGCCGATTCGCGTGCGAGTCGCGGAGTCGATCAGTCATTGGTGGTACGTGGTCGACGAGGAGCGCGTGACGCGCCAACCGCGCGATGGGCGCCGCTTCGATCTCAGCGCCGCCGGCGCGAGCGCGCTGCACGAGATCCGCGTGCAGGTCGATCATCTGCTGCGCAACGGCACCGCGACGGAGTCGACGAGCGGGAACTGACCGGCCAATCCCTGGTTCCGCTCGCGCCGGTCCGCCGCCATCATGCGGGCGCTCGATTCCAGACCGGGAGCGCGTCGATGGTGCAGGAGGCGAGTTCGGCGGCAGGTGCGCGCCCAGCGTTGCACACGCTCGTCCGGGTTGCCGTGGTGATCGTCGCTCTTGTCGGTGCCTGGTTCGCTTGGCAGTGGATCGATGCGGCGCCGCAACTCGACGCGACGAAGCGAACGGGCGGCACGACGAGCGCGACCGCGGACGACGCCATGCGCGAACCCGCCGCGCCGGCGACGGTCGAGCGGACGGCGGCG
>JBJXGN010000346.1:0-14941 GCA_046160585.1 Kofleriaceae bacterium | reverse complement strand
TCGTCGACGCCGCCGCCGATCCCGCGCCCGAGGTTCGCATCGCGGTCGCGCGGGCCTTGCCCGAGGCGTCCTTGATCGCGCTGGTCACCGACGGTGACCCCGACGTGCGTGCCGCCGCGGTCACGCTCCTTCGCGACACGCAGCCCGCCCTCGTCGCCAAGGCGATCACCGACGCCGCCGCGCAGGTCCGCGTCGCCGCGGTGCCCGCCGCACCAGAGGCGCTGCTCTCCGTGCTCGCGACCGACGACTCGCCCGAGGTCGCCACCGCCGCGCTCGTGCGGCTCGTCGCGCGCAAGGGACGCGATCGCACCACCACCGAGCTTCTCGAAAGGCTCACCGCCGCCCCGGCCGGCGGCGCCGCGCGTGTGCGGATCGCACTCGCGTGGTTGCTCGGCACGTGACCGTGGTCCAAGATCTGCGCATGCGTCTCGCTCTCGCCGCGTTGCTCGTCGCCGTGCCGGCGAGCCTCGTTGTCGCGGGTGATCACCGCGGCCGCTCGGTCCGCGTCGAGGCTCCGCGTCGCGTGGAGGTTCAGGTCCCCGCCGGCGCGTTCACGCAAGGCGTCTCCGAAGACCTCGCCACCGCCACCGAACAGCAGTGCCGGCTCGCCTACTACCCACCGGATCACATCCCCTCCGTCATCACCGGTGCGGGCGTCAGCATCGACTTCTGTGGGGAATACGCCGACGAGCTCCGCCACATGGCTCCGCGCCGCGTGACGCTCGACGCGTTCATGATCGATCGCGACGAGGTCAGCGTCGCCGACTATCGCGCGTGCATCGATACGGGCGGCTGCACGCTCGACGCGATGATCGCGGGCGACGAGCGCTACATCCATGGCGACTGGCCGATCGTCAACGTCACGTGGGACGAGGCCGTCACCTACTGCACGTGGCGCGGCGCTCGCCTACCGACGGAGGCCGAGTGGGAGCGCGCCGCGCGCGGCGACGGCAAAGAGGACCCCGAGATCTATCAGGAGAACGACTGGCCGTGGGGCGAGATCGAGCGGCCGCTCGACTTCAATCACGGACAGGCGCGCGCCGTCGCGATGCGGCAGATCGAGCGGCAGCCCGCGTCGCTGCCGCTGCGGTTCTTTGGAGATCCCGATGACAGTGATGGGCATCCGTTCCTCGCGAAGCCCGGGTCGTATCCGTGGGGCGAGTCGCCGTATGGCACGCGCGATCAGGCGGGCAATGTCGCGGAGTGGACCGCTGACTCGCACTTCCGTGATCCGCTGAAGGCTGGATACAGGGATCTGCCACCGCACAATCCGGTGCGCGAGGGGACGAACTCGTCGCCGCGCGTGGTGCGCGGAGGATCGTGGAGGCAGCCGCCGTTCCTGGCGCGATCGAACCTGCGGGATCCGTTCAATCTGATCTACGACCCGACGAAGCGGTATTCGCACGTCGGTTTCCGATGCGCGCGGACGATTCGCTAGCGCGGATCCGGTAGCGCGCGGCTATCGCCGTACTTGGCGACTCGGGCGTAATGCGGAGTGGACCTCCTGCGCCAGGGCATCCGTCGCACTCGCCGATCGCATCGCCACGCACGCCGCGCAGGTCGTGGCGCGGTTCGCAGCGGAACCGCCACCGCGGATTCCACCCAGCGAGCGCGATCCCAAGCGCCGCTTCGAATGTGCGGACGCGTTGGTGGCGATCGCCCGCGACGTACTTCGTGGCGACCGCGTCCATGCGGTGCCGACCGAGCTCGTGGTCACGGTCGCGGCCGAAACGCTGGCGAACCCGCACACCGCGCCAGATCCGTTCGCGGTGACGAGCGACGGGACCTGCGTTTCCGCGGAAACGGCGCGCCGGCTCGCATGCGACTGCGGCGTGGTCCAGATGGTCGAGGACGAAACGGGCACGGGTGGATCGACGACCTCGTCCATGTGGATGGATTGCACTGACGATCTGGACAAGGTGCGCGCTCACTCGATCGGGAGAGCAGGAGCACGTTGGTCTTGCCCGACGTGATCTCGCTCGTCAGCGCCGGAGGCGGGATCGCGTCGGCGGCATCGCGAGGATCGGGTTGCGAGCGAGCGCGCGATCGGCGCACGAGGACACTCACTATCTGGTTGACTGCACGCGCGTCGAGCGGATCATCGGCGGCGAATGGCGGTGGGCTCACTTACGATCGAGCACTGCGGAACTTCGGTTTAGACTACCGGCGACGTCGCCGCGCGAATAGCACGACCAGTGCGACGAGCAGCCACGTGCCTTGCGGATGGGCGCCGGTGTTGCAGCAGCCGCCGTCGGGCATCCCCGGTGGCGGATCCGGATCGCCGTCGGCAGTGCACTCCATGCCGTCGCCAGTGAAGCCGACGTTGCACGCGCACGAGAAACCGGGCACGACGTTCGTGCACGTCGCATCGGCGCTGCACGTGTGCGTTTCGATGGAGCACTCGTCGATGTCGTCGGCGCACGTCGTTCCGGTGTAACCGGTAGTGCACGTGCACGCAGCCATATCATCGACGACGCTGCAGCTCCCGCCGTTCACGCACGGGCTCGGCAAACACGGGTCGGTGACGCGGAAGACGTACGCCTTGCCCGCATCGGACGCGGTCATGTAGTCCTTGTCAGGTGCGGCGGCGAACACGTGGTCGCCGGCGACGGCGACGGACTTGCCGAACGCATCGCTCGCGACCGTGTCGCTGCCGGTTTGCTTGCCGAACAATCCCCAGTTGTCGGGTCCGCCCTGGTCGCGCATGAACACGTAGATCGTGCCGGTGGTGTTCGACTGGCGGTGCGCACCGACGACAACGAGCGGCCCTGCGATCGCGACATCGTTGCCCGCGGCGTCGGCGAACCCGGCGTCGGCATCCTCGAGCTTGCGAATGAGTCCCCACGCGCCGGCGCCGCCGCTGTTGCGGCCATGCAGATACGCCTGCATGCGTTCGGGTCCGTTGAAGCTCGAGTCTTGGTGACCGATCACGATGACGTCGCCGTCGATGTCGACATCACCGCCGTAGGACTGGTAGTCGACCGCATCGGCAGCGACGAGCTTTGCGACCTCACCCCAGTTGCCCGCGCCGCCGGTGTCGCGCTCGAACACGTACGCCGAGCCGGGATTCGTGAACGTGCCGTGATCGTCGCCGGCCGCACCGACGACGATCGTGTCGCCGTCGATCGCGACGCCGCGCCCGACCTCGTCGTTGATCGCAGCGTCGGAGGTGACGAGTTTCTTGCGCTCGCCCCAGTTGTTCGCGCCGCCGAGGTTGCGCTCGTACACGTACGCCGCGCCGGCGATGCCCGCGGCCGAGCGACCCGGCGCACCGACGACGATCGTGTCGCCGTCGATGTCGGCGGAGATTCCGAACCACCCGTTCGCGACCGCATCCGACGGCGACAGCTGCCTGACGCGCTGCCAGCGTCCTGCGCCGTCGGGCTCGAACACGAATACGGCGCCGATGCCGCCGCCGACCAGGTAACCGCCGGCGACGATCGTCGTGCCGCTGATCGCGACCGACCAGCCGACATGTTGATCGCTGCCTGCGGGCGGCGTGAGCTTCGCAACGCCCCCCCACGCATCCGCGCCCCCTTCGTTGCGGCGATAGACGAGCGCCGAGCCCGCGTTGTTCGCGACGAACCGATCGGAGTACGCACCGACGACGAGAATGTCGGCCTCGGCCGCGATCGAGCTGCCGAAATGCGCCGACGAGGTCGGCGAGAACGACACCGCGGTGGGCGGCGCGATGCCCGTACCGACCTGTCCCCAGTTGTTCGTGCCGCCCTCGTCGCGCCCGAGCGTGACGATACTACCGGCATTGCGCCAGGCGTCATCGCGGCCAGGTGCCGCGACGAGCGCGACGTTGCCATCGCTCGCGATCGCCACGCCGAAGTCATCGCCGAGCGTCGCACCTGCCAGCTCGACGCGCCTCAGCTCACCCCAGTTGTCTGCGCCGCCCTGCGCGCGATCGAACGCGAACACCGCACCACCGGCGGTCGCGCCCGCGCCGATCGCGCCGACGAACAAGCGATCGCCGGCGAGCTCGACGTCGTCGCCGAACAGATCGTTCGCGTCGACACCCGAGCCAGTCACTTTCTTGACGAGACCCCACAGACCGGCGCCGCCCTGATCGCGGCCGAACACGTACGTCGCGCCCGACAGCGAGCCGTTCGTCGTCTCGCAGGGTGCGCCAGCGGCAACGTGGGTCGCCGTGGCGGCAACGCCGCCGCCGAAACAATGCTGGGTCGTCAGGCCGGAGACGAGCTTCTTGGTCTCGCCCCAGTTGTCGGCGCCGCCTGCGTTGCGCTCGAACAAGTACACGGCGCCGCGAAAGCTTGTCTGCGCCTGCGAGCCCACAGCGAGCATGTCGCCCGCCGCCGCGAGCGCGATGCCGAACTGATCGCCGTAGCTCGCATTGGGGTTCGAGTCCGTCGACTGCAGCTTCTTGATCGAACCGAACATGTTCGTGCCGCCGACGTTGCGGCTGTAGAGATACACGGCGCCGTGGCGCGCGGGGCAGCCCGCGCCGAGGCAGATCGTGCGCTCGTCGTAGACTGGCGCACCAACGGCGACCACATCGCCCGTGATCGCGAGCGCGCGACCGTAGCGGTTGTAGGTTTGACCGTCGGCCGCCGTGAGCTTTGCGACCTGTCCCCAGTTGTCCATCCCGCCCTGGTCGCGAACGAACACGTACACCGCGCCGGTCGACGTCGCATGACACTTCGCGCCAACTGCAATCACGTCACCCGCGATCGCGACCGCGCGACCGAAGCAATCGTAGTTGGCCGCGTCGCTCGCGCGTAGCTCGCTCACCACGCCCCACGCGTCGGTGCCGCCCGAGTTGCGATAGCGCACGTAGGCGAGTCCGGTTCGCATCTGCATCCCAGCGTCGTCGCGCGGCGCACCGACGACGATCACATCGCCGTCACGCGCCATCGCGCGTGCGTGATCGATATCGGTGTCGAAGTTGTAGAGACTGGTGTGCGGAGCGATGACGGTTTCGGCCTGCTCCACCTCTTCCAGCGTCTCCGACGCACTGCATGCGCACGCCACCGCAAGTGCAACCCCAGGCAGCGACCTCATCGTCATAGTCTATCCCCAACGAACGGCGTTCTCGCTGAAACGCGCAACGACGCACTCGGATCTGATCGTGTTCCGTGCTCGACTTTCAGGTGGCGCTGCAACGATCGCCGCGCTGGCGGTAGTGGGAGTGGGGGAACGAACACCGTCGTCAACTCCACGTCTCTCGAGCTCGCGGTCGGCGGCGGCCTGACGCTGGCGCGGATCGGTCTCGACAATCTCGTGTGGAAAGATCGGTTTGTCTCCTCGTCGTTGACCTCGATCGGTGCCGTGGGCATCGCTGCCGGGATCTCGCGGCGCTTGAGCTTCCACGCTCACCTCGCCCTCGAGCTCAACCGGCCGTCGCACGGAGATCTCGAGGCCGCACTCGCAGCCGCGGATGGCGAGGCCGGAGCCGACATCGACCACGATACGCGGTCGGCCATGGTCCTCGTAATCGGTCTCGCCTTCGGGCTGTGAGCTGATGCAGAGACGACGGTCCGGTCGCGCGACGTCGCCAGCCTAGACGTCGGGCGCATCCGGGGCGTCGATGGGCGCGTCCGGATCGAGCTCCGCGTCGAGGAAGTCGGGCGTCGTCGCGTCGATCGCGGTCTCGGATCCCGCGCGCGCACACACGGACGTTGCTTGGTTGCACGACAGGCCGGACTCGCAGTCCTCGTCGGACTGGCAGCGGTCGCCTTCTTGTTGCTTGCACGCGGCGGCGATGCCGGCGAGCGCGGCGAAGCAGACGACCGCGAGGGCCAGGCGACGAGCGATGACAGCGAAGCTACGGGTACGGATCACGGGTGCTCCTCGAGAGGCGGAACGTCGAGCCACTCGACCTTGGTCACCTCGACCTCGCGTTTGCCCTTGGGCGACTGGACGACGACGGTCTCGCCGACGTCCTTGCCGATGAGGGCGCGAGCGAGTGGGGCGCCGATGGAAATGCGCCCGCGCTTGATGTCGGCTTCATGCTCGCCGACGATCATGTAGCGCGATTCCTCGCCCGACTCCGAGTCTTCGATGGTCACGGTCGCCCCGAATCTGACCTTCGAACCCGAGAGTTTGGTTGGATCGATTACCTCCGCGAGGCCGGTTTTCGCTTCGAGCTCGCGGATCTTGGCCTCGATGAGGCCTTGTTCCTCTTTGGCGGCCGAATAGTCGGCGTTTTCGGAGAGGTCGCCGTGACCGCGGGCGATCTCGATGGCGCGGCTGTTGGCCGGGCGCTCCACGTCTTTGAGGCGCTTCAGGTGCGCCTTCATCGACGCGAACCCCGCGGGGGTCATCGGGAATTTGTCGCTCATGGCCGAAGGGGTATTGGTACTCAATTGCAGGTCGCGGGGCAACCTGTCTGCGTCGACGTGCAGCCCATCGCGGATTCACACGCGGGGGCCGAGCAGTCGAGGCGGTCGCACGAGCCGCCCTGCATACAGCTCACGTCACAGCGGCAGGCGGAGTCGCAATCGACGTTGTCGCACGCGTTGCCGCCGGAGCAGATCACGTCGCAGTTGGAGCCGTTGCAGTCGACGTCAGCGCAAGCACCACCGCCGGTGCACGTGACGCTGCAGTTGCCGGTGTCGGGGCAGGAGATGTCGCCGCAGGCGTTGCCGCCAGTGCAGATGATCGTGCAGTCCTGATCGCCGCGGCAGTCGATCGAGTCACAGGCGCCCGCACTGCAGTTGATGGTGCAGTCGAAGCCATTGGGGCAGACGATATCGTTGCACTGCGTAGTGGACCCGCAGATGACGGTGCACGTGCGCGCGTTCATGTCGCAACCACCCGTGCACTGCAACGGGCACTCGTTCGGGTTGTCGCCCGGCACGCAGTAGCCGAGGCCCGTGTCGCACTCGCGCGTCGGCAGAAAGCCGATGCAATCGTCATCCGTCTCGCACGCGAAGTCGGAGGTGCGGCGTTCGACCCAGCAGCTCGCGTTGGTCATCGCCATCAGCGCGCCGAGCCCGAGCGATACGAGCGAGGAGGCCTGAGACACGAGCGCCTTCGTCGACGGCTTCACCAGCGACCTCCGATCGAGACGCCCGCACTCGTCGGCGTGGCGGTCGGCGTCACGGTGACGGCGGACTCGCGGCTCTGGTAGATCGTCCACCCACCCCACGCGGCGAGAGCAACACCCGCGACGACCAGCACGTCACCGATGATCGCGTTGCGCTGCGCCTTGTCTTCTTTCTCTTCGAGGGCGCGGAAGTCGTCCGCGTCGGTTGGATTCGCGGCGTCGATCTCGTCCTGCGTATTTGACACGTTGACCCACAACACGACGCCGAGGATCGCGGCGACACCGCCGCCCATGGCGAGCAGGATGCCGCGGGTCCGCACGCTGTTCGAGGGTTCGTCGACGCGCGGCGGAGTCTCTGCAATGGGTGGCGTGTCGACGATTGGCGGTGGCGGTGGCGGTGTGACGTCGAACAGCGGTGAGAGCTCCGTGTCGACAGTGGTGCCGGACTTCTCGGGCGCGTCGTCGACCGAGAACGTCGACTGGCCCTCGCGCCATGCGGTCTTGCTGCGCACGCGGCGCACGACGAGCGTCGTTTGTGTGCCGGTGGTCGTCGCGCGACCGAACACGAGCTCGTCGACGCCCAGCGTCGCGCGCACGGAGTCTGCGCAGATTTGCATCTCGGCGTCGCAGCCGAGCGCGGCGGCGGTCTCGTCGAACGTGGTGTCGCCGATGGTGACCTTGCCGTCGATGTTGCTCGCGAGCTTCTGCACGTTCGCGTTGAGGCGCGCGCGGACGCCGGGGTCGACGCTGCCGTCGATGGGCAACACGAGCACCGAGCGATTCTTCCGTTCCGACGAATCACTCGAATTGCGGGGTCGCGGAGCTGCCTCCGCAACGTCCCACCCGACTGCAAGAACCACGAGTGCTCCGAGGAGCGCCTTCACAGGTTCTTGATTCTCTCACGTATCTGCGTCGCGTCCGATGCGTTTGGAGAGACCGCTAGGTACCTCAGGAAGGCCGTCTTGGCGGGCCCCCATTCGCCGAGCTTCTCGTGTGCGAGGCCGAGCGCACGCCACGCGGCGCCGTAGCTCGGGTTCGCTGTGGTCGCCTTGCGGAACAACGTGACTGCAGTTTTCGCGTCACCCTTCACGAACGCCTGCATGCCTGTCTTGAACAGCTCCTGTGCGTTCGGTTTCGGTGTGGGAGGTGTGGGTCGCGGCTTGATGCCACTCCCCGTCGTGGGCTTTTTGTCGGGCTCGATGACGGGATCGGCGGCCGCGTCGACGGTTGGCGTGGTGATCGCGGCATCGGTGGCCGATGGCTCGACCACCGCGTCTCCGGTTCCCTCGGCAAAGGCCGCGTCCGCAATGGACGCGGGGGCGATCACGGAGCCGCTGCCGTCGGGCGTGGGTTTCGCGATCGGCGCGTCGTCGTCGCCGCGCATCGCAAACACGACCGCGGCTGCGGCGAGCGCGAGGCCGACCAACACGATCGCGATGATCTTGGTGTTGTTCGATCGCTTTGCGACCGTGCCGCCGCCCGTCACCGCGCGCTCGGGTTCGTACGCGCCGTTCGTAAGCGGGCGCGCGATCGGCGGCGCGGTCTTCTCGAGGAGGGACGGCGACGCCGTGCGGGGGCGTTGGGCGAGCAGAGGATCCTCGACGGGCGTCGTCGCAGGCGGCAACGAATCACCGGCCGCACGCGCGAACTTCACGCTGAACGCTCCCGACGTGTCCATGTTCTGTGGCGACCCGGACGCGATCGACATCTCGTCGAACGCGGCCTCGAGCACGTCGGCGCTCGCGCGGCCTTTGCTGCTGACCTCTTGCAGGAGCTTCTTGCGCGCGATGATGTGCGAGTCGAACGTGCTCTGCATGTACTTCGCGATCACATCATTGCGGCCGCCGTACTTGTGCTCGCGCAGCACTTCTTCGAGCTCCCCGGCCATCTCCTTCGCCGTCGCGTAGCGGCCCGCCGGATTCCGCGACAGCGCACACATCACGATCGGATCGAAGTCCTTTGGCACATCGGGGTTCACCGACGACGGCGGCACGAGCTGCGTCTCGAGCACCTGCTTCATCGTTTCGGCGTCGTTGCCGCCCTTGAACAGGCGGCGCAACGTGAGCGCCTCCCACAACACGCAGCCCAGCGACCAGATGTCGCTGCGCCGGTCGCCCGATCCGCCTCTGAGCTTCTCGGGCGCCATGTAGCTGAACTTTCCCTGGATGCGGATCGTCGGCCCGGCCGACTGGGTCGCCTTCGCGACACCGAAATCGACGAGCTTCACCTGCCCGTTGTAGAGGACGACGATGTTGCCTAGCGACACGTCGTGATGCACGAGCTCGATCGGATCACCCGCCATCGTGCGCAGCTCGTGCGCGGCGTCGAGGCCCTCGGCGGTGTCGGCGATCAGGCGGCCGGTGGACAGCGCGTCGAGGCGCTTGCCGTCGCGACCCGCGCGCAACACCGCGAGCAGCGGTTCGCCCTCGAGGTACTCCATCGCGATGAAGTACCGGCCCTCGGCCTGACCGAGATCGTAGATGTCGACCACGTTCGGGTGCTTCACGAGCGCGGCCATGCGCGCTTCTTCGAGCAGCATGTCCACGAACGCCTTTTGCGTTGCGAGATTCTCGTGGATGAGCTTCACCACTACGAGCTTCTCGAACCCAGCCGGTCCCCGTTGGATGGCTAACTGAACCTCCGCCATCCCACCCTGACCGATCTGGGTGATTAGCTCGTACCGCCCCAAGCGGGACGGGCGAGTGGTCGCCCCGAGACTCACGGCCGGAACATATCCCAAGCGCCCCAGAATCCGTGCACTCGTGGTTACATCCGCCCACCGTGCTCCGACTATTGGTCGAACCACATCCGCTGCTCGACGTGGCGGCGTTCGTGACCCGATTCCCGAGGCCACTCGGGGAGCTCGCCGCACCCGCGCCGATCGTCGCACTCGCCGAGCCAGGAGCGACCGCGCCCGTCGCGACCGACGACGCGGTGAAGACGGCCGTCCGTGATCTGTTGCGCCACGGCGGTTTCAAGCCCTCGGGCCGGAGCAAGCCGGCAAGCGAGTACCTCACGGCAGCAGTTACCGAGGGACGCTTCCCGCGGATCAACGCGGGCGTCGATGCGTGCAACGTCGCGTCGCTGCACTCGGGGTTGCCGATCTCGCTCGTGGATCTCGATCGCGTGGACGGCGCACTCGCGATCCGCATCGCACCCGCAGCAACGAGCTACGTGTTCAACCCGAGCGGCCAGACGATCGACGCGAGCGGCCTCGTGTGTCTCTACGACGCGCAGGGCCCGACCGGTACGCCGGTGAAGGACGCGCAGCGGACGAAGACGCACGAGGGTACGCACGCGACGATCACGATCGTGTGGGGAACGCACGCGCTCGACGGTCGATCGAAGAAGACAGCCGCCTGGTATCGCGAGCTGCTCGCGTCGATCGACGGCGTGGTCACCGAGGACGTCGCGCTCGCTTGATGCGCGAGGCACGTGCGTGCACATCGCGTGTTCGACCGCGCGCCTGGGATCAGTTGTTGTACGGGTCCATGATGTTCGTCGCGGTGTGACCCTGCTCGACGGTGAACTGCGCGAGGTTGATGCGACCCGCGAACTCGTTCGAGTAGAACACCGTCGTGAGCCCGGGATCGTAGCCGTTGTCGAGCGAGACCTTCACACGCAGCTTCGTCGCGAACGCACCATCGTAGCGCGGCGCCAGGAACTCCCAGTGCGCGTTCGCGGGCAACGTGAGCGTGTGATAGCTGTTGCCGCACGAGCTCGTCGGCAGGTACTCGATCGGCGCCCATTTGCCATCGGGGCCGATCGCTTCCTGCACGACGTAGAGGCGCGCGTCGCTCGCGTCGAACTTCACCGGCTTGCCCGTGCCATTGACGATCACCACGCGGATCGCGTCGTAGCCCTTGGCCAGCGTCTTGCCCTCGTCGAGGTACACGCGCGCGTAGACGCCGCTGCCGGACTCTTCGAGCCCGTTCCTCTGCGGCACGTTGGCCGACGTCGAGTGGCCGCCGAGACCTTCGTCGATCGGCGCGGACGCGTAGAAGTAGCCGCGCGTCTTGTAGTCGACGATCACCGGCTTGGCGGGTTTGTGCACGACGACGGAGTTCGCGACGGGCGCGGCAGGTATCGGTTGCGATGCCGTGGGTCGCGCACAACCGACGACGATCCCGAGGACGAGGGCGGGAACGAGCGCGAGACCGACGGGGACGGGCGCCGCAGGCGGCGTGAACGAGCTCGGCATGACGACAGGACACCACACACGACCGAGGGTTGCCACTGACACTTCGTGGGGCACCGTGTCGTCCGTGGGCGCTCGGTGTCGCACTCAGTTCTTCGCCAGCTTGAACGTGAGCGGGTAGTGGACCATCACGCCCGAGTCGCCCGGCGTGAACTGCCACCTTACGAGCTCGTCGACGAGACACTCGGTGATTCGCACGTCCTCGATCTCGCCGTCGACGAACGCGTTCGACACCGTGCCGTCCTGCGCGATGAAGAAGTGCATGACCGCGGTGCCCTCCTGGCCGCCGCGATATTCGGTCACCCGCGTGTAGCAGCGCGCGAGCTGTGCCATGTGCTGCTTCACCACGCGGCGGATGGTCGTCTTATCGACGCCGCAGTGGGGCAACGGGCCATGCGGCATGTCGATGCTCACCGTCGGTACCGCGGCTCGGCCTCGAAGAGGAATCGGCGGCGCGAAGCCCGCGTACAGCGAGTGTGTCGCGTCGACAGACATGCGGTCCGCCACACGGTCCGCCACGCGAGCGATGCTCACCGGCATTCGGAGCGGCGCCGGGAGATCCAATGCGATCGGCTCGCGCACGTCGTGACGCCGGCGAACGTTGGGACCGCTCGCCGTCGCGCGCTCGATCTCGAGCGTGCGGATTCGCTGCTCGTTCGCGATCTCGAGGCGCGCGGTGTGGTCGGGCAGCTCGATCGTCAGCTCCACGCGCGCCTTGTCGCGCTCGGTCAGCGGAAACGCGCGCACGACGTAGTTCACGTAGCCCCCACGATCCGTCGCTTCGGGCGGCACGGGGACGAACGCCTGGAGCGAGGGGGCCGCCCCCGTCGGAAAGATCGGCGTCGCGCCAACGTCAAACGCGTCGTTCGCGATCGCGTGGACGTCGCGTGCCGGATCGACCCGCTCGACGAGCAGTGGATCCTCCGCGATGCGGAACACGTCCTGGTACTCCTCGCGCGCTCCGGCGGGCGACATCATCGAGGCGACCATGCGCGCCTCGTTGCCGATCGCGACGGCGGCGCCGACGATCCGCGCGCCTTCGGGGAGCCCGAGCGGCATCACGGCCTGCCGGCGATCCGTCGACGGCGTCGACATCGTGAACACGAGCCGCACCCTGTGCATGCCGTCGAGCTCGTCGCTGCCGCGTGCTCGCTTGCCCTCGCCACGTGTACCGCCGCGGGTGCTCACGCTCTCGCCACGCATGGACGCCCGGGTCGGCATCACGACACGCAGCTTGTCGATCACGATGTCTCGACCGGCCAGTCCGAGGACGATCGTCGCCGTGCTCTCGTTCGGCTCGTCGGCACGCGCTGTCCGCGCGTCCGTGCGCGGTGTCGCTGCGTCGTGGCGTGATCCGCGAGTGTCGATCCTCGATCCCTCGCGCTCCGAACCGCCAGCACGAGCATCGGGAGCGCCGGAGACCGACGTCTTCGCGAATGCCAGGGCCGGCGCGAGCGCGATCAGCGCCAGCGTCCGCATCCACATGGGCACTCCGACAGCGCGCGCGGAAGAAAGTTCCCGCGACTTCCACGAGACCAACATCGGCGGCCGCCTGCACGCAAGATGTCCGCTGTCTAGTCGGGAATCATCACGGTGAGCTGCGTGGTGTCGCCGGCATTCACGTCGACGTCCTGATCGACCGACCCGAACCGCATCGTCGGGCTCGTCGATGGTCCGTCGAAGGCGGCCACGTAGACACGGTGCCCACCCTCGGACACGCCGGGCAGGATCACCGGTTCGCAGCCGTGCGGCGTGCGTGTTGTCGAGATCGATCCACTCGTCGAGCTCATCACCATGTGCGGGCACGCGCCGAGCGGCGCCTGCGTGGTGGCATCGACGAATACGGTCGTCAGCTCGACGTAGCCGTGGTTGCCCGCGACCTCGGTCTCGAAGACGTTCGCGACCGGCGTGTTCGGGAACGTGTCGAACGTCTTCGTGCGTTGCGCGTAGATCTTGCCGCCGCTCGTCACGAAGTCGGCGTACGTGATCCAGCGCGTCGAGTCGGAGCCGAAGTCCGGCAACACGAGTGGCTCCATGCGACTCGCGCACGGCGTCTCGCTCGCCGCGACGTCCTCCTGCACGACGACGTTGTTCACGAGGAACTGCCGCGCGACGACGACGGAGACCTGATCGATGTCCCCCGGGCACGCGCGATCGGCCCACGTCCACGTCCACTCGACGCTGTTCTCGGTGATCGGCGTTGTGCCATCACTGCATGCAGCGAGCACGCACACGACGCACACCACGGTCGCGACCCTCACGCAGCGACGATACCGCAATCGGTAGCGCTGGGTGGCTCGCTATAGCGATGCGTACTTCTGCAGCGACGCGACGCGCATGTCGCCGCGCTTTGCGACCGCGATCGCTTCGAGCGCCGCGCGCGCACCGCGCAGCGTCGTCTGATACGCGATGTTGTTCATCAGCGCCGCGCGTCGCAGCGACACCGAGTCCTGGATCGCCTGCAGACCCTCGGTCGTGTTGATGACGAGCTGGATCTCGTGGTTGTCCATCGCATCCACGCAGTGCGGGCGCCCCTCGAGCACTTTGTTGATGCCGGTGACCGCGAGGCCGTGCTTCGCGAGATACGCGGCAGTGCCGTGCGTCGCGACGAGCTTGAACCCGAGGTTCGTCAGGCGCCGCGCGATCTCTACCGCGCCGGGTTTGTCGGCCTCGCGTACGGAAAGGAAGGCCGTGCCGCTCGTCGGCACCTTTCCGCCCGCGGCGATCCAGCTCTTCATGAACGCGCGCGCGAAGTCGGAGTCGATGCCCATCACCTCGCCCGTCGACCGCATCTCGGGACCGAGGATCGTGTCGACACCCTCGAACTTCACGAACGGGAACACGACTTCCTTCACCGACACGTGGCGCGGCTCGACTTCGCCGTGTGGGAACGCGTTGAGCTCCGCGAGCGTCTTGCCGGCCATGACCTTCGCCGCGATCTTCGCGAGCGGCTTGCCGATCGCCTTGCTCACGAAAGGGATGGTGCGCGACGCGCGCGGGTTGACCTCGATGACGTAGACATCGCCGCCGAGGATCGCGAACTGCGTGTTCATCAGACCAACGACCCCGAGCTCGGTCGCGAGGACGCGCGCCTGGCGCTTCACCTCGTCGACGAGATCCGCGGGGAGCGAGTAGGGCGGCAGGGCGCACGCCGAGTCGCCGGAGTGGATGCCCGCCTCCTCGATGTGCTCCATCACGCCGCCGACGATGACCGCGCCGGTCTTGTCCGCGACGACGTCGACATCGAGCTCGACCGCGTCCGACAAGAACTGATCAACCAGCAACGGGAAGCCGACGGTCGCGCCTTCATCCTGACCGATGCCACCGCGCGCCGCGGTCGATCCGACGTGGGTACCGAGGCCGAGTACGCGCGCGAAGTAGTCCTCGAGGCCGCGCGCATCGTAGACGCGCTCCATCGCGCGACCGCCGAGCACGTAGCTGGGGCGCACCATCACCGGGAAGCCGATGTCGGCCGCCCGCGCGCGCGCCTCGTCGAGCGTCCGCGCGATGCCCCACTTCGGTGCACGCAGACCGAGCTTGTTCATCACCTCGCCGAACCGCTCGCGGTCCTCCGCGCGATCGATGGCGTCGGCGCTCGTACCGAGGATCGGCACGCCCGCCTGCGCGAGAGCGACCGCGAGCTTGAGCGGCGTCTGCCCGCCGAACTGGACGATCACGCCCCACGGCTTCTCGAGGTCGCAGATCTCGAGGACGTCCTCGAGCGTGAG
>JBJXGN010000345.1:0-3668 GCA_046160585.1 Kofleriaceae bacterium | reverse complement strand
GTCGTGCGCGCGCGATCCGGTAGAGCTTCTCCAACGTGCGTCCGTTCGCCTGCTTCTCGAACGACGCACGCCACGATTCGCTTGGAGTGAACTCGTCGCGCTGTTCTGCAGCGGCGATCTCCTGTTCCATGTCATCGGGGGTGAGCTTCATCCGCATCCCCTCCCGCATCGCTGGCGGAACTTCGGAGCACCGCGCTCTTCCCGTGTTCGGTTGCGACAACCGAACGCTCCCATTCCTCGTCGTCGTTCGCCTCGCAGTCGATGAGCGCGGCGAGCTGTGTGACCTCGTCCCATACGCGAACCGCGGCGTCGTAGAGCTCGCGATCATTGCCATCGATGTCGGCGCTCAATAGCGCGATGTCGTAGACAGCATGACGCTCGACCAAGAAGTGTGAATTGCGCTTCCGCGCCCGAACCTCAGCGAGGTTCGCGAGCGCATCGATCGACTCAAGCGCGAGTCGGCATCGCTCAGGATCCGGGCTCTCGAACTCCTTCCAGAGTTGATCATCTGTGAACAGCTGATCACCGATGCGTCTCAGCTTCGGTCTCGGACGCGTCGAGCCTCCAGTGGCAGAGAAGAACGTCGTGCGGATCCACTCCGCGGTCGCCAGTGACCCGCTTCGATCCTCCTCGGTCCACGGCTGGTTGCCGTTGTTGTCGGTCGCGCCTTCCTCACACGCCTGCGGAAGGCCGCGCATCAGGTCTCGGTCGTTGTCGTTCTGCATTGCTCGCCTCGCTTGCCGACAACCCTAGTTCGCAGCCATGACACTGTGCGCGTGTTCAGGTTCCGCAGATCTGCCACTCCCGTAGGAGATCCGAGCGCTTCGAGAAGCCGTAGGTTTTTATCGTTCGAAAGTCGGCCGTCGAAGGACCAACACGTCGTAGTGAAGAGGCGCGCGGCGACTGAGGATCGCGGATACCCCAATGGCACCTCTTGGAGGTGCGACCGGATCCATTGTCGACGATTTGAATCGGATATGGTCGGGACGGTGGCGGGGCCGACTCCAGATTCAGTCCTGCGTTCCCTCACTCAAGTACGTCTCATCGAGCTGGCACGTGAGCTTGGCGTCGCCCTTCCGGCAGCAGCGCGCAAGGACTCGCAGATAGAGAAGTTGATTGAAGGAGCCCGCTTGCCATTGCCAGCCTGGCTCGGCTACCTCGTGCGCGACGAGCTACGCGCCGCATGCCGTGAGCACAAGATCGATGCGTCCAGCCGGTCGCGCGCCGATCTCGCTGGTGCACTCCTCGATGCTGCGGGCCTCCCACGCGGCCGCGACACGATTCCGCCGATCTTCGAGGACGTTGGTGCCCGCGATGTCCCGCGTCGGGGCGACATCGTGGTGGTCCGCCACCGCCAGTATCTGGTCGATACCGTTCACAACGGAGTCGGCCCCGACGCAACCCGCGTCGCGCTGATCGGCCTCGACGATGACAACCAGGGCCATCGCACCGACGTCCTGTGGGAACTCGAGCTGGGAGCGCGCGTGCTCGATCAACGCACGGAACTGCTCGGCGAGATCGATCGGATCGATCCGCCGCGGACGTTTGGCGCCTACTACAACGCGCTTCGCTGGAATCGCGTCACCGCAACCGACGCGCGTTTGTTCCAGGCGCCGTTCCGCGCAGGTGTGACGGTGATGCTCCACCAGCTGACCCCGCTCAAACGCGCACTCGATCTGCCGCGCGCTAATCTGTTCATTGCCGACGATGTTGGCCTCGGCAAGACGATCGAGGCCGGGCTCGTGTTGCAGGAGTTACTGCTCCGCAACCAGGTTGAGCTTGTCGTGATCATCGCGCCGGCGTCGGTGTGTCCGCAGTGGCAGCGTGAGATGGCGACCCGGTTCGGGCTCGGGTTCGAGCTCTACAACCGCGCGTTCGTTCAGCGGCGGCGCCAGGATCGCGGGTTCGGTGTGAACCCGTGGCTCACGCACTCGCGGTTCGTGATCTCGTACCAGACGTTACGACGGCCGGAGTACGAGGCGCCGCTCGCCGCGATGCTCGCCGAGGGTGAGCGCAAGACGTTGCTGATTCTCGACGAGGCCCACACCGCGGCCCCGGCTTCGAGCAGCCGCTATGCAGTGCCGTCGGACACGACACGGGTGATTCAGCAGCTCGCGCCACACTTCGATCACCGGCTGTTCCTGTCGGCGACGCCGCACAATGGACACTCGAACAGCTTCTCGACCCTGTTGTCGCTGCTCGATCGCCAGCGATTCACCCGCGGCGTGAAGCCTGACCCTCGCGCCCTCGAGCAGATCATGGTGCGGCGCCTCAAGTCGGACCTGCGCGCCCTCGATCAAGCCGACGGCTTCCCCGAGCGTGAGGTTCTCGCGCTCGCGCTTGCGACAAAGGATGCGCCCGAGATCGAGCTGGCTCGGCTGCTCGCGGAATACACCGCGCTCGCCGCGCCGAGTTCCGGCCGTGATCGACTGGTGTTCGTAAATCTCCAGAAGCGCCTGCTGTCGAGCATCAATGCGTTCGCACGCACGATGGAGGCTCACGCGCGCTCGCTCGGCCTTGGCGACGGCGTTCCAGACGAGGAGCCGCAACGGCAAATAGATCCGATTGATGATGACGAGGACGTCGACGACGAGGTTCGCGACATCGCCGAGGTGGCCGCCGATGGTGCGCGTGCGCGCCGACTTCCGACGATTCCCGACGCTCGGGCGCTGGTCACGTCGATGCTCCAGCTTGCGCGACGCCACCGCGAGGTGCCCGACGCAAAACTGATGGCACTGCTCGGCTGGATCCGCACCCACCAGTGCGCGGCGGCGGGTATCCCCGAGGCCGGCAAGAAGGCGCTTGGATGGAACGATCGCCGGATGCTCGTGTTCACCGAGTATGGCGACACCAAGAACTACCTCGTCGACCAGTTGACGCGCGCGCTCGGCCACACCGAAGACGGCCACGAGCGAGTGATGACGTTCCACGGCGGGATGTCCGATGCTCAGCGCGAGATCGTGCAGCGCGCATTCAACGGCTCACCCGCCGAGCACCCGGTGCGGATCCTGATCGCGACCGATGCCGCACGCGAAGGTTTGAACCTGCAGGCGTTCTGCGCCGACCTGTTCCACTTCGACGTTCCGTGGAACCCGGCGCGCATGGAGCAACGCAACGGGCGCATCGATCGCGCGTTGCAGCCCGCGAAGGTCGTACGCTGTCACTACTTCGTCTACGACCACCGTCCCGAGGACCGCGTGCTCGAGACCCTAATCTCCAAGAGCGCCACCATCCAGAAGGAGCTGGGTTCCCTCGCGGCAGTGGTGCTCGACGATGTCGAGCGCGCGCTCGCCCGTGGCATCGACGATCGTACCCTCATCGCCCTCGATGGCGTCGGCGCGGACGAGGTCCGGATCGCGGTCGTCACCGACGAACTCGAGCAGCAGCGCGATCGCGGTAAGATCAAACGCGACCTCGACGACAACGACAAGATCCGGGCGACCTCGAAGAAGGTGATCGACTTCGACGCCGGCCTGCTGCGCGAGACCCTCGATGTCGCACTCGAGCTTGCCGGGGCGAGCGGTCTGTCACCTGCTGACGGTGCGGGCGAGGGCGCGTACACGCTCCCCGACTTGCCGGCCGCCTGGCAGCGCACCCTCGATACGATCCGGCCGCCGCGCGAGCGCGAGGAGGAGCTGTGGGACTGGCGCGCGCGTCCGCCACTGCCG
>JBJXGN010000344.1:0-15398 GCA_046160585.1 Kofleriaceae bacterium | reverse complement strand
CGGTCTCGTCGCCGAAGCGTGCGCCCGTGTACATCGACGGCCTGTGCTGCGAGATCGCCGAGCGCAGGACGTACTCGTTGTCCTTCTTGCTGACCTTCCAGTACTGCTTGCCGCCGACGGTGATCTCGTCGTACTGGCGCACGGTCACGCTACCGACGATCGGCGGGCCCTCGACCATCGTCGGCTGCGGGCCGACCTCGGTCGCCGACGGATCGACCTGTGTGGTCGAAGTGACCGGGCCGTCCGTAGCCGGCTTCGCGCCGGTTTTTTCGGGCTTCTTCTTTCCCTTCTTCGGCGGGTCGGGTTTCTTCAGCTGATACGTGACCTGGTTCGCGACGGTGACCTTGCCATAGACGCCGGGCACGACCTCGCCGCGATCGAGCATCGGCACCTCGCGCCCGTGCGCGGCCTTCTTGCTGGGGCGTACGTAATCGGCGCAGACCCAGCCGCGCGGCTCGATCTGCACCCACGGCTGCTTGCAGCCCTTGCCCGGCGCGGTCTCGTTCCAGCGCACACGCGTGTCGACCGCGATCGTGCCGATCCGCCGCGCGTCCTCCCCCGGTTCGAGACGAACGCTGACGGTGCGAACGAGCTCGAGCGAGCGCGTGCCTTCGGGGAAGCTGGGAGCTTCTATAACCTCCGGTGCGGTCGGGTTCGTGGGCGGCGGTCGGTCGGCCACGGTCGGCGCCGGCGGTTCTTTCTTGCCGCCGCACCCGAGCCCTGCGGCCACGAGGGCCACCCACCAATGCCGCATTTCTGGTGCAGTAGCACGACCGTGATACGTTCGCATTCAGATGAAGCTCGGCGAGATGCTCGTGCGAGATGGGCGACTGAACGAAGCCCAGCTCGACGCCGCACTCAAGTATCAGGCGCGTGACGGCGGGCGGATCGGGACGGTCCTGTTCGAGCACGGGTTCATCGACCTCGAAGCGCTGACGGTCTACCTCGGCCTCGAGCTCGGCATCCCCATCGCGACCGGCGCGATGCTCGAGCGAGCCAAGCGCGCAGCCGTGAGACTTTTGCAGCCGCAGCAAGCGTTCAAGCACAAGTGCGTGCCGCTGGTCGTTCAGGACCGCCAGCTGATCGCGGCGATCGAGGACCCGCACGATTTTGCGACGCTCGAGGCCCTGAACCAGATCACGGGCTATCGCGTGCTACCGCGTGTCGCGCCCGAGGTCCGCATCTACTACTACATCGAGCGCTACTACGGCGTGGCGCGCCCCGCGCGGTTCGTGAAGTTCTCGGACGCGCCGCGCGGCGACGAGGGCGCCGCCGACGTCGGCCTGCCCGCCCCACCGCTGCCCGGCCTGCCACCGGTGCCGGCCTCGCCGGTGGCTGCACCCGGACCGCGTCCGCGCCTGCGCAGCATGAAGATGGCGAAGATGTTCGACGACTCGGAGGCGATCGAGCTCGATGCCTACGACCTCATCGACACGCTCGACGCCGATGACGCCCCACCGGCCGAGGCTGCGCCCACGGTCAGCGTGCAGCCGCGCACCCGCACGGGTCCGTCGACGATCCCACCGATCGTGGCGCCGATTGCTGTCGCAGCGATGACCGGCGACGTCGTGATGCGCAACCTCGCGACGGCGACGGATCGCAACACGATCGTCGAGGCGCTGCTCGGCTTCGCGGCGTCGTCATTCGCGGCCGCCGTCGTGTTCACCGTGCGCGACAACCTCGCGTTCGGGTGGAAGGCGATCGGCAACCTCTCCGGCTACGCGAACGTCGAGCACGTCCTCGTCCCGCTCGATTCACCGTCGCCGATCCAGGCGGCGATGGCCGCCGAAAACGGCGTCTTCCACGGCGCGCTCACACCGTCGACGGTGAGCTCGTACGTCTACAAGGTGCTCGGTTGCGCGGAGCCCGCGTATGTCGCCGCCGGCACGATCTCGATCGGCAAGCGCGTGGTGAACATCGTGTACGGCCACGGCCCCGCGGATCTCTCGGCGATCCAGATCGGCGTGTTCCAGCAGGTCTGCCAGAGCGCGGCCGAGGCGTACACGCGATTGATCGCTGCGAAGAAGAAGTAGCGATCGAACGCGCGATCAGGGCGCGCCGTACATGTCGATCCACGTCGAGAGCGTCACGAGCTGCGCTGCATCGAAGTACGCGACGCCCTGGTGTATCCCGGCGACGAGAGACAGCGGGCCGACGACGAGCCTGTTCGCCGCGCTCGGCTTCCTCACGTACGTGTAGTTGCTGTTCGCGGTCAGCGTTTCGAACGTGGTGAACACGGGCGGTTGTACGTTGCCGTGGCACGTGCCCGCGGCGCCGCCCGCCGTGCACCCCATCGCATCGACCATCGGCTTGATGCTCGCCGTGAACATCTGACCCATCATCGGATCGGGGCCGCTACCTCCATCCGTTCCACCACCGTTAATGGGGACCTCGCCGACATCGCAGGCGACGACAGCGGACAAGAAAGCGAGGAGGGCGACTCGCACGACAACCATTGTTACAGCAAGCTTCATGCAAGACCTAGTGCATGTGCGCGCAGAGCACGATCTTGAATGCGAACTCGTTGAAATCGCGGATCTCGTCGACGGAGCCACCTTCATGCTCCCGAGGCCCCCGAGGGTCTCGGTCCCATGGCGGGGATGACTGACCCCAAGTGAACCTCATCTGAGTGCGTCCGCCCCTCAAACGAACTGCGTCGGGTGGGAGAAGGCTCACATGGTTCGGGACCATGAACGGGTTCACCAACCGAACCGGCCTAGTGCCCTAGCGCCGCGAGTAGTGCGTCGTTCTCCGAGGGTGTCCCGACGGTGATGCGAAGGCACCCCGCGAGCGGTCCCGCCGTCCCGAAAAACCGCACGACGATGCCCGCACCGAGGAGCTGCTGATACAGCGCTGGCGCGTCGAGCGTCGCGCCACCCGCGCTGGATACAAAGCCGGACGGCACGCGCACGAGCAACAAGTTCGCAGCCGACGGGAACACCTCGAAGCCCTTCGTCGCGAGCGCGGTCGCGAGGCGTCCGCGCTCGGCGATCACGTGCCCTGCCTGCGCCTCGCACCAGTCCATCGCGTGTTCGAGCGCGAATTCGGCGGTGCGCTGGTCGAGGGACGACACGTTGTACGGCGGACGGACCTTCTCGAGCACGTGCGCGATCGCCGACGACTGGATCGTGTAGCCGACGCGCATGCCGGCGAGGCCGAGCTTCGAGAACGTGCGCATCACGACGAGGTTTCCGTGTTCGCGAAGCGTGGCGAGGTTCGAGACCGACGAATACGCGAGGTACGCCTCGTCGGAGACGACGACCGTGTCGCGAAAGCGCGCGGCGAGCTCGAGCGCGATCGTGGGGCGCCACAACGTACCGGTCGGGTTGTTCGGTAACGCGAGGAACACCACGCTCGGGTGGTACGACTGGATCGCGGCGATCAGCGCCGACTCGTCGAGCTCGAAGCGATCGGTGAGCGGCACCTCGACGGCGGGCAGCCCGCGCGCGATCGCGGCGAGCTTGTAGTAGACGAACGACGGCGACGGATAGAGCAGTGGTCCAGGGAACGCGTTCGCGAGCAGCGCGATGAGCTCGTCGCTGCCGTTGCCAAACACGAGCTGCTCGCCGGTGATCGATACCCCAGCTTCACAGTTCAGTCGCTCGACGAGGAGCGCACGCAGGCGGCGTGCGTTTGGATCGGGATAGCGCTCGAGCGCGACCTCGGACAGCGCGGTCGCGAGCTTCGCGCGTAGCTCCGGCGGGAAGCCGTACGGCAGCTCGTTCGCGTCGAGCTTGGCGACCACGCGGGGCGGCTGCGCGACGTGATACGCGGTCGATCCCCGCAGCAAGTCCGGTACGCGCGCGAGCAGCGGGCCGAGATCGTCGGCGTCGCTCACGCGCGCCCCCGAGAGCGCCGGTCGCTGTTCGTGCGCGTCACTTCTTCGCTCGCATCATCGCGGAGCGGCCATGGCCGTCGAGACCCTCGGACGCGGCGAGCGTCGAGATCGAGGACGCATGTGCGGCGGCGGCCTCGGCCGTGTACTCGATGATCGACGTGCGCTTGCGAAAGTCGTGCACGCCGAGCGGCGATGCGTAGCGAGCGGCACCGCCGGTGGGCAACACGTGGTTCGCGCCGGCGAGGTAGTCGCCCGCGGCCTCCGACGAATAGGGCCCGACGAAGATCGCGCCTGAGGTGGTGCAGCGCGCAGCGTGCTCGCGCGCGTTCGCGATTTGCAGCTCGAGGTGCTCGGGTGCGTACGCGTTTGCGAATGCGATCGCCTCGTCGATGGACCCGACGACGATCGCTGCACCGTGTGCGCGTAGCGATGCTCGTGCGATGTCCTTGCGCGGCAGCGTCTCGGTCTGTGAGACGAGCTCGGCCGCGACGTACGACGCCATCTGCGCGCTCGTCGTGACGAGGATCGCGCGCGCCTCGGTGTCGTGCTCCGCCTGCGCGATGAGGTCCGCCGCGACCCACGCCGGGTTCGCCGTGTCGTCGGCGACGATCAGCACCTCGGACGGCCCCGCGATCGAATCGATGTCGACCTCGCCGTAGACCTGCCGCTTCGCGGATGCGACCCACGCATTGCCCGGGCCGACGATCTTGTCCACCCGCGGCACGGAGCGCGTCCCGTACGCGAGCGCGCCGACGGCCTGCGCACCGCCGATCTCGAACACGCGATCGACGTGCGCGAGCCGCGCCGCGAGCAACGTCTCGGGTGATGCGCCCGGCGTCACCATGATCACCTCGGCGACGCCCGCGACTTTCGCCGGGATCGCCGTCATCAGCACGCTCGATGGATACCGCGCGGTCCCGCCGGGCACGTACAGCCCGACGCGCGCGAGCGGCGTCACGCGCAACTCGAGGCGCACACCGTCGAGCGTGATGTCGACCTCGGGATCGAGCTGCCTCTCGTGGAACGTGCGGATGCGCCGCGTGGCGAGCTCGAGGGCGTCGTGCACGGGCCCGCTGACCTGGCCGGCGATCGTCTCCCAGCGATCGCGATCGACCTCGTACGATCCGTCCACGGGCTCGCGCTTGTCGAAGCGGCGCGTGTAGTCGGCGACGGCGTCGTCGCCGCGCACGCGGACCTCGGTGAGGATCGCGCCGACCTGCGCGTCGATCTCGCCGGCCATTCGCGTCGTGCGGTCGAGGATCGCGGCGGCCTCTGCCGATCCGTGGCGCAGCTGCTTCAGCACTACTTCTTCTTTTTCTTCTTGTCGGACTTCTTGTCGTCCTCGGGTTCCTCGTCTTCCTCGTCTTCCTCGTCGGCGGAGGTATCGATCTTCTTCTCCGGAATCTTCACCTTGTCCGGATCGTAGTTGTCCAGGTCGGGGCGCGGGTTACTCGGATCGTACGGCTCCTTCTCGTTGCCCTTCTTCGGCAACTCCTCGGGGCCCGGCGGCAGCGGTCCCTCGAGCGAGCCACCCGGCAGCTTCGAGGTGAAGCGATCGCCGTAGTCCTCGATGAGCCCCTCGGGGACGTTGGTGCGCCCTTGCCCGCCGATCTTGACGACGTACCCGCGCGACGGCCACAACGCCCACGCTTCGCTCGGTCCCTTGATGAGAAGAAGGCGCACGCCTTCGACCTTCTCCTCCTCGACCTGATAGCCCTTCTCCGAGGCAAGCCGGCGCGCGAAGCGCACGGTCTCGCGGACGATGCCGTCGTCCTTCTCGTATTTCGTCACCGTTACATTCACGAGGTCCTTCTCCGAGATCTGCCCGCGCTTCTCGGAATCTGCCGTGATGTAACTGGCGCTGTGCGCGACACCCTTGTTGCCGTCGATCCACACCTCGACATCGAGCAGCGGCCCCTGGAACCGCCGGAACTTCCAGGATCCCAGATCGCTCTCGACGACCCCGCGCTTGGGGATCGGGGGATTGCCGCCACAGGCCCCGCCGAGTCCGACGACGAGCATCGAAACGAGCGCCAACCTCATCCGCTATATCGTACCTCTTATCCGTGTTGACAGCGCCTGGCCGTCGCTGAATAGTCCGCCCAACTTATGGCCAGCTACCTGTTCTCCTCCGAGTCCGTCACCGAAGGTCACCCCGATAAGCTCTGCGATCAGGTGTCTGACGCCATCCTCGATGCGTGCCTCGCGGTCGATCCGTACAGCCGCGTCGCGTGCGAGACGGTCACCAAGACCGGTTTCGTCCTCCTCGCCGGCGAGATCACTACGAAGGCGCAGCTCGACTATCCGAAGATCGTGCGCGAGGTCGTTCGTGACATCGGCTTCGTAGGCTCCGACACTGGCTTCGACGCCGACACGTGCGCCGTGATGGTCGCCGTCGCGCAGCAGTCTCCGGACATCGCGCAGGGCGTCGACCGCGGCGATCCCAAGAAGCAGGGCGCTGGCGATCAGGGCCTCATGTTCGGCTTCGCGTGCGACGAAACGCCCGAGCTCATGCCGCTGCCGATCCAGCTCGCCCACCAGCTCGCGTCGCGCATCGCGCTCGTCCGCAAGCAGAAGATCGACGGCATCGACTGGCTCCGCCCCGACGCGAAGACGCAGGTCTCCGTCCGCTACGACGGTCACGAGATCAAGGGCGTCGAGGCCGTCGTCGTCTCGACGCAGCACGCAGACTCGGTCTCCTCCGAGACGATCCGCGAGGCCGTGATCGAGCAGGTCATCAAGCCGATGATCCCCAAGCACCTCATCACCAAGAAGACAAAGATCCACGTCAACCCGACGGGCCGCTTCGTCATCGGTGGCCCCTACGGCGACGCCGGCCTCACCGGCCGCAAGATCATCGTCGACACGTACGGCGGCTACGCCCGCCACGGCGGCGGTGCTTTCTCGGGCAAAGACCCGAGCAAGGTCGATCGCTCGGCCGCGTACTACGCGCGCTACATCGCGAAGCACGTCGTCGCCGCGGGCCTCGCGCGCCGCTGCGAGGTCCAGTTTGCCTACGCGATCGGCGTGGCCGAGCCGGTCTCGATGCTCGTCGACACGTTCGGAACGGGCATCGTCGCCGACGAGCTCCTCACGAAGGCCGTCCTCAAGACGTTCGACGCGCGCCCCGGCATGCTGATCCAGGAGCTCGACCTCCGCCGCCCGATCTACCGCCCGACGTCGGCGTACGGTCACTTCGGCCGCGATGGCTTCTCGTGGGAACAGACGCCGCTCGTCGACAAGCTCAAGGCCGCGGCCGGCATCAAGGTGCCGAAGGCTCCGAAGGCCGCGAAGATCGAGGCGAAGATCGAGGTCGTCGAAGCGCCCGCCGCTGCGAAGTCGAACAAGGCCGACAAGAAGGCCGCGAAGAACGGCAACGGCGCGCACACCCACGGTCACGCGAACGGCAAGAACGGCTCGTCGAAGCCCGCCGTCGTGGCGAAGACGCCTGCGGTGCCTGCGAAGGCCGACAAGGCTGCGAAGACGAACCCCCCGGTGAAGGCGCCCGCAAAGGCCGCGCCGGTCGCGAAGACGGCGAAGGGGAAGAAGGCCCCGCCGCCGGCGAAGAAGAAGGGCGCCGCGAGCGCCCGCGCGTAGCCCTCTCGCGCTACCGACGAGGCCGGGCACGACTGCTCGGCCTCGTGTCGTTTTCGGCTGGCGTGGAGCGCGACGATTGCGGGTCCCGCGCCAGCGACGCCTGTTTCTTGGCTTTCGACTTCTCCCAGATCAGTCGACACGGAGAAGGAGAGTGAGGCGAGCAGAGGCCTTTCAAGGGCCGTCTCGATCTCTCGACGAGATCACAGCGCACTCGCTGAACACGTGAACAAGATTGATTTTCGCGAAGCGATAACCATCTCTGCTCTCCTCACTCCCCTTCTCCGTGTCGACCTTCAGGGAGAAGGTGATTGTCAGATCGGACGAAGATCCGGCATGCCGCCCAGGCTGCGGCACGGTCGGGCGATCGTGAGGTGACGCCGCCGGATGCGGTGTCCGGTTCTCGGCCGGACACCGGACGCGTGATCGATCTCGCGTGGCGTCCGACGAGATCGTGGCAAGGTCGGGGCGTGCGCAGTTTCTTCGTGGTCGCCATGCTCCTCGCGAGCGGTATGGCGTTCGCCCGCGAAGTGCCTGGACGCCAGTGGGTCGGACGTAGCGAGGTGCCTGGCGCGAGCGAGAATGCAGCGATCGCCGAGCGCGACGCACGTACGTTCATCGCGGCGCATCTGCCCGAGCTCGTGCCGGGGGCGTCGATCGACGAGCTCGTCCTCGCCACAAACGTCGCCCACGACGGCAAGCGCACGGTGAGCTTCTGGCAGACGTGGCGCGGGATGCGCGTGCGCGGCGGCCAGCTGCACGTGGTGATCGCGCGCGACGCGATCTTCTTCGCGCAGTCGCAGGCGGTACCCTACGTCGCGATCTCCCTCGGACCCGAGATCGTCGACGCGAAGCACGGACGCGTGATCGTCACCGTCGACGGGCGCGTGCGGATCGCGGAGCATCGCGTGCGCGGCACGTGGGACGAATGGGTCGGCCTCGACGGGCGCGTGCTCGTCCGCGAGAACCGCGTGCGCGACGCGACGAGCACCCTCGTGTACGACGTACCGAACCCGCGGCCATCGATGCGCGCGCCGCTACCGGCGAGCGAGGCGTCGATCACGGTCGACGCGGGCGCGGTGACGACCGGGCTCGACGGCGGGTTCACGTTCGCGGGGCCGACGGGGAGTGTCACGCCGGCACTCGTAGGGCCGCGCGTACGTGTGGTCGATGCGGCAAGCGCGCCGCCGACGGGGACGCTCGTGGTGAGCGACGGCCAGCCGACGACGTGGTCGCTCGCGAGCGACGAGGCGGCGGATGCGCAGCTGAGCGCGTTCGTGCACGCGAGCATCGCGAAGGCACGCGCGCGCCAGATCGTGCCCGGCCTTCCGTGGATCGACCAGCAGCTGACGCTGACCGTCAACGAGCCGGGCGCGGCGTGCAACGCGTCGTCGACGGGAGACGACCTGCACTTCTATGCGGGCGACGCGACGTGCGAGAACACCGCGCGCGTGGCCGATGTCGTCTATCACGAGCTCGGTCACTCGCTGCACTTCCAGTCGCTGATCCCGGGCGTCGGCAACTACAACCTCGCGCTGAGCGAAGGCCTCGCGGACTTCTTCGCCGTGAGCGTCACGGGCACGTCCGCGATGGGCCGCGGCTATCAGCGCGTCGGGGATGCGCCGGTGCGCGAGCTCGATCCCGCCGGGTTCGAGAAGATCGCGCCGGACGATTTCGTGCCGTCGCAGCACCAGAGCGGTTTGATCATCGGCGGAGCGCTGTGGGATCTGCGGAGGCTGCTGATCGATCGGCACGGCGCTGTCGACGGCAGCGCGCGCATGGACCGCGTGTTCCGCGGCGTGCTCGAGCGCGCACCGAACATCTCGAACAGCTACATGGCCGCGCTCGTGGGTGACGATGACGACGGCGACCTCGGCAACGGCACGCCGAACCAGTGCGAGATCGATGTCGCGTTCGCCCGGCACGGTCTCGCTCCCGCAGACACCGGCATCACGCGCTTCGGCCCGCTCGACGTCGACGGCGATCGCGTCGAGCTGCTGATGACGCGCGGATCGCTCGCCTGTGAACCGGAGGTCGCGAGCGCGGAGCTGCTCGTCGACCAGCCGCCGGCGACAACCGCAATGACCGTGGCTCCGGACGGACTCCGAGCGACGCTACCGGGCACGGGCGCGCGCGCGGTGCGCTTCGCGATCGAGGTCGTGTACGCCGACGGCACGCGGCGGCACTTTCCGGAGAACGCGGCGGATCCGATGTATTCGGCGTTCGTTGGCGAGACGAGCGAGATCTGGTGCGAGCGATTCGACGCCGATCCGCTGTGGACACAGTCGCTCGTCGGTTCGCCGTCGCCGTGGTCGTGGGGCGCGCCGATGGGCCTTGCCGGCGATCCGGTCGCTGGCTTCACCGGCGCGAACGTCTTCGGCACGAAGCTCGACGGCGACGGGCGCTACGCGTCGGTCGCGCAGACGCGCGTGACCACGCCGATGGCCGACGCGTCGATGTATCGCGAGGTGCGCCTGCAGTTCCGGCGCTGGCTCGTCGTCGAGGACGCGTTGTACGACGAAGCGACCGTCGAGGTGAACGGCACGACGCGCTGGACGAACGCGCTCGGCGACGGCTTCCTGACGCACCAGGATCGCGAGTGGCGCTTTGTCGATGTCGACGTCACCGACATCGCCGCGACGGCACCGATCACCGTGGCATGGACGCTCTCGACCGATTCGTCGCGCGCACTCGGAGGCTGGAACCTCGACGACGTCTGCCTCGTCGGCATCGACAAGATCCCCGCATGTGGAGACAGCATCGTCGACCAGGACGAGGAGTGCGATGGCAACGACGAGTGCCGGAGCGACTGCACGCTCGATTCGGGCTGCTGCTCAATCGGGGGCGATCCGCGGAGCACCGCGCTGCTCGTACTCGCGGTGCTCGCCGCGCTCGCGCGTCGCCGCAAGCGGTAGAGTGCCGGCATGCTCGACTGGGTGCGTGCGCTCGCTCGCTACAACCGCTGGATGAACGACAAGCTGTACGCGCTCGTGGCCACGCTTCCGGACGACGAACGCAAGCGCGACCTCGGCGCCTTCTTCACGTCGATCCACGGGACGCTGAACCATCTGCTGATCGCGGACCGCATCTGGCTTGCACGCTTCACGGGCGCCGAGATCCCCGACGGATTCATGGCGCCCGGGATCCACTCGCTCGACCAGGATCTGTGCGCCGACTTCGACGAGCTTCGCCGCGAGCGCACGCACACCGATGGCGAACTGTCCGCCTGGGTCGACCAGCTCACCGACGCGAAGCTCGCGGAGAACCTCGTGTTCATCCGGCGCGGCAAGAAGCAGGAGTCACCGCTCTGGTGGTCGGTCGTGCACGTGTTCAACCACCAGACCCACCATCGCGGCCAGATCACGACGCTGCTCACGCAGCTGGGTCACGACATCGGAGTCACCGATCTGATCGCGATGCTCCGCGAGTGACTCAGTCGATCGCGCGGAGGCGCTGCTCGAGCTTGCCGCCGTCGCGATCGGTCTCGCTGCGCATGCCGAAGTAGACCTTGGGTCCGCGCGGGTCCTCCGGGATCGTGAGCTTCAGGTCGAACGGCTTCGGCCCGTCGACGCGCTCGATCGTGTAGCGGCTCGTGACCTTGTCCTTGGTCTCGTGCAGATCGAACGTGATGCTCTCGCCGGTCGCCTGGAACGAGAACAGCTCGAACGTGCCCTTGAACAGCGTGCGGTCCTGGAACACGCCGCCGCCCATGCTCGGCACGAAGCGATAGACGTAGAGCTTGTCGCGGTCCGTCTCCGGCATGCGATCCATCCAGTTGCGGTCGATCAGCAGCTTCGGCGCGTCGGTGGCCGACACGCGAGACGAGGGATCGGAGGAAGAACACGCGCCCAGTGCGAGCACGAGAGCCATGGCGATGCGCATGGCACAAAGCATAGCGCTGGATCGCGAGCGCAGCGATGCATCACGGAGCCCAGCGATGCGTCATGCGAGCGCAGACTGTAGTCAGATCAGGCGGCTTGCAGGATGCGCAGCGCACCCTCGGCGCCGCGCTTGATCTGCCGCTGGCGCGACTCGGGCGTCCCGCCGACCGCGCACACGAGTAGCTCGGCGCCTTCGAACGCGATCTTGCGCATCTGGACCTGCCACGCGTGGCCCGCGCCGAGCAGCGTCCCGGAGAACTCGTCGATGCGGCGCCCGACGAGGACCATCCGCGCGGCGACCTCGTCGCACGCGTAGGAGTCACCCGACGCCGCGAGCGCCAGGCCGTCCCCGTCGGCGACGACCATCGCTTCGATCCGGCCGTCCTCGCAGCAGGACAGCAGCTGATACTCCAGGGCCTTTCGGGTGATGTTGGCGCGCCGGTGACGTCGTTCGTTACGCATAATTAATCGTCCCAACCGCCCGCAGACGGGGCAAGAAATCGGCGGTTCTCGTCGAAGACTGGAGCTAGGATGCCGCCGTGCGTACGACTTACCTTCCCTTCGGGAGTACAGCGCGCTCGACGGTCGTCGAGCGTGCCCTCCTCGCCCTCGCGCTGGTCGCGTGCCACACGAAGACGACGCCCATGACCGTGACCTCCCCGCCCACGACCTGGCCCGCCCTCGACGACAAGCTGCTCGCAGACTCCGCGGCCACATACAACTTCCGCCTCGGCCTACCCGTCCCCCTCGCGATCACGCCGGATGGCGCCGTGTTGTTCCGCCGGACGGGCGCTCGCTCGTTCACCGCGGACCTCTACGAGCTGGCACCCGACGGAACCGTGAAGGTGCTCGCCACGGCGCAAGAACTGCTCGGCACCGGCACGGAGAACCTGTCCGACGAGGAGAAGGCGCGTCGCGAACGCACTCGCACCGTGTCGCGTGGCATCGTCGACATCGAGGTCTCCGACGACGGCAACATCGTCATGGTGCCACTCGGCGGCGCGTTCTACCTGATCGACCGCAGGGCCGGCACGCGCACGAAGCTCGACCCGAAGGGCGCCGCCTACGATCCGCGCCTCTCGCCCGACGGAACGAAGATCGCGTTCGTTCGCGACAACACGCTCCTCGCGCTCCACGATGGTCGCTTCGAGGAGGTCTCGAACGTCGCCACGGGCCAGCTCCAGTTTGGCGTCGCCGACTTCGCGGCCCAGGAGGAGCTCGGTCGCACGCGTGGCTTCTGGTGGTCCAAGGACAGCCAGGCCATCATCTTCGAGACCATCGACAACAGCGCGATCGACACGCTCTACGTCGCCGATCCGCGTCACAACGACAAGAAGCCCGTCGAGTTCAAGTATCCGCGCGCGGGCACCGACAACGCGATCGTCGGACTCGCCATACGTGCGGTGTTCCGTCCCGAGGACGTTCCGCCGCCCAAGCCGACGCAGCGCCCGTCGCTGCGTCCGGGTCCACGCACGCTGACGTGGGACAAGAAGTACGAGTACCTCGTCTCCGTCGATTGGTCGCGCAAAGATCCGACGGCGCTCGTCATCGATCGCGATCAGGAAGAGCTCGCACTCCTCCAGTTCGACCGTACCTCGGGCGAGACGCGCGTCCTGTTCACCGAGAAGGACGACACATGGCTCAACGTGAACCACGGCGCACCGAAGTGGCTCGACGACGGCTCCGGCTTTCTGTGGATGTCCGAAGCCTCTGGCGAATACGTCCTCGCGCTGCACGATAACGAGGGCAAGCTCGTTCGCACGCTGACGCCCGCGGGCTTCGGCCTGTCGTCGCTCGTCGGCATCGACGGCGCATTCGCGATCGTCGAGGCGCACCCGAACCCGACGAAGCAGGACGTCTATCGCGTACCGCTCGCCGGTGGCGAGCCGCAGAAGCTGTCGACGGACGACGGCGTGTCCAACGCGGTCAGGGTCAAGCACGGCGTCGTTGTCATCGATACGGCGCTCGCCGCGGGTGGCAAACGTACGATGGCGATCACGGCGTCGGGCTCGGGCACCGCACGCGAGCTCCCGAGCGTCGCCGAGAAGCCGCCGCTCGTTCCGACGACGGTGCTCGGGACCGTCGAGATCGACGGACGGACGCACCACACTGCGATCACCCGGCCGCGCGACTTCGACGCGAAGAAGAAGTACCCCGTGTTGCTCAAGGTGTACGGCGGCCCGCACGCGATCACCGTGCTGTCGACGCGCGACGCGTACGTGATGGATCAGTTCTATGCGGACGCGGGCTTCGTCGTGGTGCGCAGCGACAACCGCGGCACGCCGCATCGCGGCCGCACGTGGGAGCGCGCGATCCTCAAGGACCTCGTCACGGTTCCTCTCGACGATCAGGTCGACGCACTGAAGGCGATGGCCGCGAAGCACCCCGAGCTCGACATGTCGCGCGTCGGCGTCTACGGCTGGTCGTTCGGCGGCTACATGAGCGCGATGGCCGTGCTACTCCGCCCTGACGTGTTCCACGCCGCGGTCGCGGGTGCCCCGGTCACCGACTGGAAGCTCTACGACACCGCGTATACCGAGCGCTACATGAAGCAGCCAAAGGACAACGTCGCCGGCTACGAGCACACGAGTGCGCTCACGCACGCTGCAAAGCTGTCGCGCCCGCTGCTGCTGATCCACGGCCTCACCGACGACAACGTCCACCTCGCGCACACGCTCGCGCTGATCGAGTCGCTGTTCGTCGCCGCGAAGCGCGCCGATGTCATCACGCTGTCGGGCACGCACATGGTGCCGGACCCGAAGCTGTCGCTCGCCCGCGAGCAGGTTCAGATCGACTTCTTCCGCGATCACCTCGCCTCGCCGGCGAAGTAGTGATCCTCCACCGCGACGATCGCTGCGTCGCCGTCGACAAGCCGAGCGGGCTATCCACGCATCGCGGATGGGACGAGAGCGACGACGCGCTCTTACAGCGTGTACGCGACGAGGTCGGCACGTGGGTCTATCCCGTCAATCGCCTCGATCGCGGCGCGTCGGGCATCGTGCTGTTCGCGCTCGATCGTGAGGCCGCTGCCGCGCTCCAAGCTGTGTGGCCCGACGCCGACAAGCGCTACCTCGCGATCACGCGCGGCCACCCCGCCGAGCACGTGCTGCTCGATCATCCGATTCCCCGCGCGCCGGGAGAAGACCGCGTCGACGCACGCACCGAGATCTGGCGCAAGGAGACCTTCGGTCGCTACGCGCTCGTCGAGGCGCGCCCGCATACTGGTCGCTTGCACCAGATTCGCCGGCACCTGAAGCACCTATCGTGTCCGCTCATCGGCGACGTGCGCTACGGCAAGGGCGAGCACAACCGCATCTTCCGCACGCAGCATGATCTGCACCGGCTCGCGCTTCACTGCACCAAGCTTACGGTCACGCATCCGAGCGGCGCGACGCTCGCGATCGACTGCGCGCTCGCCGGTGACATGGCGCGCGCCATCGACAGCTGCCGTGGCGCCTATGCGCCGAAGGAAGTCGATTCTGGTTAGTTGGTCGACTGCGCCAGCTCGTTCGCGAGCTCGCGATAGAAGTCGTCGCCGGTGAGATAGAAGCCCCACAGCCGCTCGACGGGCTTCACGCCACGGCGCTCCTGCCAGATCACGAGATCATCGAACTCCCCCTCGAACCAGCCCCACAAGAACCGCGCGCGGAAGATGTCGAGTCCGCGCGACTGGAGGTCGCGGATCGCCTCGTCGACCTCGAGGTCGTCGAGCTCGTCGACCATGTCGCTCGCCTCGTCGAGTACATCACCGAGATACTTGATGCCCTTCTTGGTCAGCTTGTACTTCGCGCTCTTGACGTCGATCTCGATCAACTCGTCGACGGCGAGCTGCTGTAGATGCTCGTCGAGCGGCGTGAGCTGACCGTCGACGACGACAGGGAACTCCATGCCGCCCTGCTTCACGCCGATGTCGAGCTGGCGCAGGATCCAGAGACCGACGAACGTGTGCTTCGTCTCTTCATCGATCGGCTTCTGTCGTACGAGGCTGGTCGTCATTGTTCCTCCGCACCGCCATTCGGCGGTGCTACGCGCCCGATGTTCGTCGGGTTTGTCATTGTTCCTCCGCACCGCCATTCGGCGGTGCT
>JBJXGN010000343.1:0-3361 GCA_046160585.1 Kofleriaceae bacterium | reverse complement strand
AGCTGTCGTGGCAATGCACGTGTCCGGTCGAGGGCGAGATGTGCAAACACGCCGTCGCGCTCGCGCTGCACTACCTCGCGGGTGTGCCGTCGCCCGTGGCGCACACCCGGGGACACCCCGGGATCCCCGGTTCAGACGTAGTCGGCGGCGAGGTGTTCGAGACCGCGGGGCAGCTCGGCACGTGGGCGCGCGAGAAGCATGTCGAGCACGAGCTCGCAACGAGCGCGCTCGTGTTGCTGCCGGTGCTGTTCGAGGTGTACCGGAACGAGACCGGGCTCCACTACATGCTCGCGCGGTTGACGCTGCGCGAGACGGGCTCGATGGAGGCAGTCACGCGATATCTCGGCGTGCGCCAGCTGCATCGCGTGGCCGCGGTCGCGACGGCGAAGTGGATGGCGCGTGCGGCCGAGGATGTCGTCGGTGGCATGGCCGAGGAGAAGACGCGGGCGACGGGGCCGGTGTCCAAGGACGCGACCGTGCGCGATCTGTGGACGAAGCTCGGCGAGCTGCGCAAGACGATCCGCGCGGATGCGTGGCCGCGATCGCGCGCCGGTAGGAAGCGCGGGCGCCTCGGGTTCGACGGCAAGAGCGTGCGCGTGCTCTGGGAGGAGCGCGCCGTCGACCAGACGAAGCTGTCGAGCTTCGGAATCGTGTCGACGCAGCTCGGACTGGTACCGCCGAAACTCGCGTGTTCGTGCGGCAAGGTCGCGTGCACCCACGGCCTCGCGGTGATCGACGAGATGCTCGACTTCCTCGAAGATCCGCAGCGCGCCGAGGAGGCCGAGCGCGTGGCCGAGGAGCTACTGCGCCCGTCGTGGAAACGCGCGCTGGCGGCGATCGCGGAGCTGAACGCGGAGGATGCGATCAAGCTCGCGCAGGTCGAGGTGTGGTGGGAGATCGACGAGATGTACGGCGCGCCGACGTTGTCGGCCGTCGTGAAGAAGCCGCTCAAGCGCGGCGGCATGAGCGCCGGTACGCGGATCGCAGCGCCGAAGCTGCTCGCGGATCACGCGGCTGCAATGAGCGAGCAGGACATCAAGATCGCGGAGCACCTCGCGGGGTGGATCGCGGTGCATCGTGCGAGCACGTACGCGTCGCGTGCGTTCTCGGCGCTCGTCGGGCATCCGCGCGTGCGATTGGTCGACGGCGAGCAGATCGTCAGCGTGAAGCGGTTCCCGCTCGGGTTCACGGCGTTGCCGGTCGGCGACGAGATCCGCATCGAGCCCGCGGTGGACGGCGCGCGGTTCTCGCCGCGCTTGCTCGTACCGCTGATGAAGACGTTCGCGGAGGGCGAGCCGCTGCTCGTCGTCGAGCCGGAGCACGAGCGCGTGATCCTGATCGACGTCAGCGACGAGGCGCGCCAGCTGTTCGCGGTGCTCGAGAAGCATGGCGATCTGTTTCCACCAGAAGCGCACGATGCGCTGCTGACCAAGCTCGGCAGCCTCGAGAAGAAGATGCCCGTGAGCGTGCCGCATTCGCTCAAGGGAGCACGCTGGGCGGAGGAGATGACGATGGTGTGCCGGTTGCGCATCACGCCGGCTCCGGCTCACCCCAAGGGTACTGGCTCGCCTGGTAGCTCGCTGGCGTCGACGCTCGAGCTCGAGGCGTTCGTGCGGCCCGCGCCGGGTGCGCCGATCTTCGCGCCGAGCGACGGCCCGCGCGACGTGCTCGTCGTGCGAGACGGAGTGCGTGGCTACGTGCGGCGCGAGCCGCTGACGGAGATGGAGCGCGTGCGCGGACTGCTGGCACGCTTGCCGCAGCTGGACGAGGCGGTCGAGGGACCACCGCTCGTGTTCTCGATCAGCGATCCCGACGTCGCGATCTCGCTCGTGCAGCGGCTGCAGACGCCGCCGCCCGGCATCGAGGCGGAGTGGATCGATCGCAAGTACACGGTCGTGGCGTCGGTGTCGCCGCAACAGCTGCAGATCCGCATCGAGCGAAAGCGCGACTGGTTCGGCATCGACGGTCACGTCGTCGTCGAGGCCGGGCGCCTCGAGCTCGCCGCGATGCTCCTCGCCGTTCGCGAGCAGCGGCGGTTCGTCCGGCTCGACGAGAATCGGTGGGTCGAGCTGACGGACAAGCTGCGTGAGCGGCTCGTCGCGATCGCGGATCAGACGTACACGACGCGCAACGAGCTCGAGCTCTCGCCGGGGGCGGTGCCCGCGATTCGCGACGCGCTCGCGGCGGGCATCGAGGTGAAGCAGCCGCCCGCGTGGGAGGAGATCACGGCGAAGCTCGCGAGCTCGACGAAGCTGCGCCCCAAGCCCCCCGCGTCGCTCGCGACGACATTGCGCCCGTACCAGATCGATGGCCACGCGTGGCTGACGCGCGTCGCCGCGTGGGGAGCGGGCGCGTGCCTCGCCGACGACATGGGCCTTGGCAAGACGATCCAGGCGATCGCCGTGCTGCTCGATCGTCAGAAGCGCGGCCCGGCGCTCGTGCTTGCACCGACAAGCGTCACGCTTAATTGGGTGGAGGAACTGAAGCGCTTCGCGCCGTCTCTCCGGCCGATCGTCTATGTCGAGGCCCCCGATCGCGCGGCCGCGCTCGCGAAGCTCGGCCCCAAGGACGTCTTGATCGTGAGCTATGGCCTGCTCGCGCGCGACATCGAGATGCTCGCCGGGGTAGCGTTCGACACGCTCGTCGTCGACGAAGCGCAGGCGCTGAAGAACCCGTCCACGCAGCGCGCGAAGGCCGCGCGTCGCTTGAACGCGGCGTTCCGGCTCGCGCTGTCCGGCACGCCGTTCGAGAATCACCTCGGCGAGCTGTGGTCGCTGTTCTCCATCGTGTTCCCGGGTCTCCTCGGCAGCTGGGATCAGTTCCGCGAGCGCTACATGTTACCGATCGCAAGCTCGACGAACGTCGAGCGCGCAGCACTCCCGGAGGGAGTGCAGAGGTCGATCGAACGCGACAAGAACCCCGAGGCACGCGCCGCGCTGTCGCGCGTCATCCGGCCATTCCTGCTCCGCCGCACCAAGGGTGACGTCGCACGCGAGCTCCCGGCGCGCACGGAGATCGAGGTGCCGATCGCGCTGTCGACGGCCGAGGCGCAGATGTACGAGGACGTTCGCCTGCTCGCGGTGGCCGAGTTGTCGAAACAGGCGAAGAAGACACCCGAGGATCGCCAGCGCTTCCAGGTGCTGGCCGCGCTCACGAAGCTGCGCCTCCTCGCGTCGCATCCCAAGCTGCACGACGCCGAGTCGCCGGTCGCCTCCTCGAAGATGCAGCGCTTGCTCGAGCTCGTCGACGAGCTGCGCAGCGCAGGTCACCGCGCCTTGATCTTCAGCCAGTTCACGTCGCACCTCGAGCTCGTGCAGGACGAGCTCACCCACGCGGGCGTCGAGTGGCTCTACCTCGACGG
>JBJXGN010000342.1:0-27021 GCA_046160585.1 Kofleriaceae bacterium | reverse complement strand
CTCGATGACGCCGAAGATGTGGATGCTGCCGAGCACGACGCATCGTGGAGCACCGAGATTGCAGAGCGCTTGCGGCAGATCGATTCGGGCGCGGTCCAAGCCGTTCCTTGGAACGATGCCCGAACTCGTATCACTCGCGAGGACTGATTGGTGCGCATCGAGCTTCATCCCGCAGCGGAAGCGGAAGCGCGGGAAGCTTTCGTTCATTATCGAGCGGCCGATCCATCCGTGGCGTCACGGTTCATGGCTGCGCTCGACTCCGCGATGGCGCACATCTCTGATGGTCCCATCAGCCCCCGAGCCTCGCCTTCCAATATCCAGGCTCGCGGCGTATGGCCAATCGCGACGATCTTGAGGATCGGGAACTACATCCTACCGATCACGGCATCGAACCCCCGCCATACACGATCGAGGTCGGCGACGGAGCCAGTTGATCGATGACGGTGCCGTCGTCGATCACACCGGCGCTGGAGCCGTTCAGCCGGAGTGAGCTCGAGGTCGCGGTGTAAAGACACGAACCACCGCAGCGATTTTGCGTGCGACGGATCGGCGGTAGTGTTGCAGGCGACGACAATGGTTCTTGCGCGATGTACGTAGTGGCGATGAAGGCAGCTTTCCATTCCGCGTAGCGTCTCAGCGTCGCGTTCATTTCGCCGATGGCCTCCGTGACGAACCCGGTGCCCCCCTCGTAGTTCTCCTCGATAGTGTCCGCCTGATTCGCAAGCTCGGTGGCGATTGCGACGAGAGAGTCGAGCGATGCTTTGCATGCAGGTGCGTGGGCGAGTTTCCTCGCTCCGATGAGTAAGCCCACGAGATACGATCGTGCAAGGACGACCTTTTCTCGAAGCGCTCGTTGCTCGCCTCCCATGTCGACCTGTCTCCAACCCTTCTGCGCCTCGAGGAGCGGGACCGCCGCTTCGAGCTGCCCCAGCAGCGGCACGAGCTCCCTGTTGATGCACTGCTCGGCGACGTTCTCGACGCGTTCGGAGCGTTCGATCTTGTTGCCGCACGCGGCTGCAAGCAATGCGATGCCGACGACAAATCTCGCGCCCGTGATCATGGACGAATCATACTCCACAGCAGGGTTCTCGGACACCAATGGTCGTGCAGTGATCGCGCGCGCTCTGTGGCTAGTTCCCGACGGACACTCCGCGGTGTTCACGAGCGGTCGAAGCGGCACGTCGCAGCAGCCTTGGATACATCGTTAACCCGAGCACGAGACACGCCCACCTCAACCAAACCGACCCATGCTCGATTCCCGTGCTCATCGGCGTCGTCGAGCATGCGCTGGGCCTCCAGCAAGATCTCGACGGTGATCGACCGTCAGCGGACGATGCTGTGGGAACGCGCAGCTCACCAGCACGAAGCTCGGCGCTCGCTCACTGCCATCCCCGGGCCGTCGTCGCTGCCACCCTCAGCGCGCCGTGTACCCTCAACCGTTCCCCCGGATTCTCGACGGAGAATATGAATGGGGAACGTTAGCGACCCTCAACGTCGCGAGATCTCTCAGTGCCTCGAGAATCGCACTCTAGAGGTCTCGCCAGTCGTTCGATATTTCCCCCTAGGCTCCACCAGGAAACGAAGTCGCCGCGTAGAGATACGCGGCGGTTTTGTTCTCGGCGCTCACGTGAATCGTTCCCAGCGGGAACGCAAACCGCGCCAACGAAGCGAAACGCCGACGAAAGCTCTAGAGCGGCGTTCTGGATGCCGCCAGAATGTCGCCTGTGACCGAGGTCGACTTCGTCGTAGCAAAGAACCCCGACGCGGAGAGCAGTCTCAAGTATCTCGTGCGCCTCCCGATCGACGGAGGCTTGGTCTTCAAGGCGCGCGACACGTGGCCGACCACTGCGCGCGTCTACTGTCATCCGTATGGGGCAGCGTGGTCAGACGGCTTGGAGATCGTGGAGAAGGTGCCGGTCGTGTCATGTCGACATCGCGGCGCAGCGATCGACCTTGTTCTCGATCGCCCCCGACTCGACCGATCACAATTCGTGTTCACGCAGTCTCGCGGACGCTCGATGATCTTCTGGCAGACGCGCGCGAGCGCGATGAAGGCGAACCCTGGCGGACGCGTGCCGCAGCGGCGTGCGCTCAGCGCTGGGTTCACCGTTCACGTCGATACGCGGGAGAAATATGCGTTCCGGTTCTCAGGCCGAGACGCGACCCTCGCGCACGAGGCGCTACCCGCCGGCGATTATGGAGTTCGCGATGGTGATCGATGGCTCGCCGTCGTCGAGCGCAAGTCGATCGAGGACTTCATCGGATCGTTATCGAACGGCAGCCTCGTGTTTCAACTGGGCGCGCTAGCTGAATTGCCGCTTGCAGCGGTCGTCGTTGAAGGACGTTATCCAGCCCTGTTCGACGTCCCTCGCGTGAAAGAGGGTTGGCTTCCAGATGTCCTCGCGCGTCTGCAGATCCGGTATCGCGAGATCCCGATCGTGTTCGCGGACTCGCGAAAGTTCGCCGAGGAGTGGACGTTTCGCTTTCTCGCGACTGCGCTCGCCGATCGTGCTGCGCCCGACCCAGCATAGGATTCCTAGTCCCACGATTCGTCGCTCCGTTTCGGCGAACGACTCGACGCCGAAACTAGAGCGGTGGTCCGCTTCCGCGATTCCCGAACCAGATTGCGACGATTTCGACGAGGCCGCGGTCTGAGTGGAATCGGTAGTAGACGTGCCAACCAGAGCGCAAGAGCAGCCGCCGAACCTCGTGGCGAAATCCACCCCGAGAATACACAACCCCGATCTCGGGATTCTCGCGCAACACCTCTGCTGTGCGGAGGATGTCGTCGAGCAATGGGTTGATCGCGTCGAAGCCATGCTCGGAGATCCAGCGCTCGTCGGCTTCGTCGACCAGGCGCTGGGCCTCGGGCAAGATCTCGACGGTGATCGACACGTCAGCGAACGTCGCGAGCCCGAGCTGCTCTCTTCGCACGAATCTGCGCGATCGCTTGCTCGACCGGAATCCCCTGGCCCGCTCCGGATTGCGCGATCGAGCGCTCGATCGAAGCGTGCAGCTTCTCGCGCTCGGCATTACTCATCCCGTCATCGTCCGACGGGTCGACGCTCGCCAAAAGGGCGTGGGCGATCTCTCGTCGGACCGATTCGTCGAGAGCAAGGAGCTGCTGCAGGAGCTGCGGCGGAACGGCCATGACTAAGCCTACCCGAGCCGTTATCGGAGGTCGATTGCTGCAATCGTTCCCCAAGTTCCTCGTCGTAGAACCGGAGCTCGGGAACGAAACGGCTTCTCAACGCCGCGAGATCTTTCAGCGCGTCGAAAATTGCACTCTAGAGGTCTCGCCGGTCGTTCGATATTTCCCCTAGGCTCACCAGGAAACGGAAAGGTCTCGCAGCGATGCGAGGCCTTTTTGTTTTTCAGTAGCTACCGTTTGCCATCGTCGTCCGTTCTCATCGTGTCCGAGTGTCGCGGCGATGAGGTGACCTGCGAGGCCGTGCTCCGCCGTCAACGTTGCGGACCTAACACTGAGTTCGGTGGTTGCCGAACCGCGCTTCCGTCCGCACCTTAGCGACCAATGCCCGAAGTTGGTCTGACTGTGGCGAAGGTTGTCGGCGGCCCGGTGGCCTCGTACCTCAAAGCGCTAGTGGATCCGAACATGAGTCGCCGGCTGGACGACGCGATCACGGCCCACGTGTTGGAGGACAGCTCCTCGCCCGCGGCCGCCCGCGCCTCATTAGAATGCCGCGAACTCGGCCTTCGTCATGTAGATCTCGCCGCGCACGGTGAGCGTCCGGTGGACAGCAGTCGAAGCTAGGGCGTGAACCGCTTCCGCGAGGACGCCGCTGTCGAGACTCTCGACGGATGCGTTCGATGCCGGACCCTGGCGATGCGTGGAGCCCCGACGATGCGAAGCGGATCTTCGACGAGTGGAGGCGGAGCTGCGAATCGCTCGCGGCGTTCGGCCGCCGCCGCGGCTACTCGGCAGCGCGACTCTACTGGTGGCGAAAGCGGCTCGCGGGCGATGCCGTGGAGTTGACCTCGTTGTCGCTGGTGCCAGCGGTAGTGACGTCGGAAACGACGGCGCCGATCACGATCCGGCTGCCGAACGCCGCACGGTGCGGGCTCCACGCCGCCAGAAACTTCTCGCCCATGTCCTGACAGCGACGATCCGGCGCGCTCGAGCTGCGCACGAGACCGAATACGGCGAGCCCACCGAGCGCCACCAGCGAGACGGCCACGACGACGCGCCGAAGCAGTTGACGTCGTGCCGCGACGGGATCGCGCTCGAGTGCATCGACCAGCGCCATCATCGAAGGCCAGCGGTCCTCGGGACGCGCCCGCAGCCCGCGATGAAGAACGTCGAGGATCCACGATGGCACGACGCCATGGACGTGAGGTACTGGAGGCGTCGGTGCGGCCGTCTGCATCGCCGTGAGTAGCTCTCCGATGGTGGTGCCGACGAACGGACGCACACCGTAGAGTGCTTCGTAGGTCGTCACACAGAAGCCAAACTGATCGCTCGCCTCGGTAGCGACCTCGCCGCGGAGTTGTTCGGGGGCCATGTACGCCGGAGTCCCGAGGATCGAGCCGGTCACACTCAGCATCATTTGGTGCTCTGTGCGAGGACCGCTGAATGGCGTGCCGGCAAGCGCAGCGTCTCGTGGTGGAATCCTGACGAGGCCGAAATCGGAGACCTTTGCGACACCAGCGGCCGACACGAGAATGTTGCTCGGCTTGACGTCTCGATGCACCAACCCTCGTGCGCGGCCGCGAGCCACGTCCCGCTGCAACGAGGAGGTTCACGATGGCGCGCGGCTGTCGTGGTTCGACAAGCCATGAATCGAGCGTGACGCCGTCGACGTATTCCATCGCGACGTACGTCCTGCCGTCACTCGGGCCGATCTCGTGGATGGTCACGACGTTCGGGTGTGCGAGGCGCGCAAGGGCCTGTGCCTCGCGTCGCAAGCGATCCTCACCGTCGACATCGAGCTTGGCGTGTGCGCGACAGACCTTGACCGCGACGAGACGATCGAGCTCCGGGTCGCGCGCCCGATAGACCACGCCCATCGCACCTTGCCCGATCACGTCGAGCACTTCGAAGCCCGACGCGTCGAGTCTCCGCTTCCGTGCCGTCGGATCCCGTCACTTCGCCCCGGCTCGCGAGGGCAAATACCAGCTCGCGACAACCGTCGCAGTCCGCGATGTGCGCTTCGATCCGCGACGCCGCTCTCGGTGCGAGGGCCCGCCCCGCGAACTCCGAGATCTCTGCCTCGTCGGGGCACTGCATCCGGCTGGATGATAGCCCGTCCGATCGACGTTGATTTGCGCGTCCCGACCGACGTTGATTTCGCCCTATTTCACGCGTCCACACCGCTGCAACGATCTCGCGGCCTTGAGGTTGGCAGACTTCATCGAACGGTAGTCGCTCGGGCCGATCGATCCGCTCTGCGAGCTCGATGGCCTAGGTTTCGAAGAGCTACGGGCAACACCGAGTCCATTACGGATGAAGGACGCTTGCTTCGCGTACTCGACCTTCCGACGCTGATCACCGTGAACACCAAAGCAGGGCGCCCGAAGGATCGTATTGTTCTCCCGATCCTGATCGCGACACTAGAAGAGCGAGACAAGAAGAAGTAGTCGCGATGGCCGTGGCTATGGAGCCTTGGGCGGCGACGCGGAGTTCTGCAAGACGGAGATCGCGGTGCAGACGTTGCTCACGTTCCAGGTGAAGGTGACATGGCTATCGCCATTCGCGGATCCGATGACCTGGATCAAGTTTGCGTTCGTGGTCGAACACACGCGTATGAGGCCGGCCAGGTTGCGTGCATGACAGTTGCCGGTGATCCCGGACGTGGTGCCATCCAGCCAGCACACGAGTTGCTGGGCGTTGTCGGGAGTGTTGCGCGTGGAGGAGATCGAGCCGCTTGCGGTGCGCGCGATGTCATCGATGGTTACTCCGGTGATGGGTGGTTTCCAGCCGGCCGTTGCCGATTGGTTGGCGACGAGCAGAGCGATGACCGCGACGGCAACGATAGATGGGAGGAGCTTCATGAGGGATAGACCCACCCCACGGCCGATGTGACAGTTCGCGCGATCAGCGATGATCACCACTACACTCGCTCGGACAAATCGGTGCTCGGCGATCCACTTTGCTTGCCTCGTCGAGCATCGCCGCCCCCATCAAGTGAGAACTCGATCGTGATCGGCACGTCAGCGAGCTGCTCGCGAAACTCGCTTCGCTCGCGGTGCAATCACATCATTTAGATGGTCCGTTCGGAACCGTTCTCGCACGCGCCGATTCGAGAGTTCGGTCGACCACGTTGCCTTTCGGTCGAACGATTGATTCGACCAATCTATTGTCGACAAGCGTCCAGCATTACTACGTTAACAGCTGGCCCGCCTTGACGGTCCGACCAATCTGGAGATCCTGGTGGTTGTGGTTGGTTGCGGCGAGGCCGGCGGCAGCCGCCTTGCCGGCGGCGTCGGCGCCATCACTAGCCAACTTCCCCAGACCGAAGCGGACCTGATCACAGCGACCTGCAGCGTCGACCAGTGGGATCGCGATCCCGGAGGACATGCGAAGTTGATACAGGCGCTCCTCGATATGCGGCGGCACATCGGGATGACGAGCGCGAAAGCGTCCGATTCTCTCGCTGGTGTCGAGGCTCACGATCAGACGCGCGTCCACACCCTTGGGCAAGGTCGCCTTCCACGCCGCGAGCTCTGCGACTCGCTGACCGAGCCCGGCCTCGACGTAGACGCGTGGCGCGTCGGGAAGTGGGAGCTCGCGCAGCGGCTTGTCCTCCCACAGCGCGACCGCGCGACGGACTAGAGCCTCGTCCTCTGCGGGGATCAGCTGCGCAGACCGCGCAGTAATCATCGCGTGGTGGTCAACGATGTAGTGCCGATCAACACCGAGCATCGCCTGGTAGCGCGCGCACCGCTCAGGAGGGACTCTTGGCTCCCCTTTCGTGCACGCGCCGAGCAACATCGTGACGGCGATTCCACGCCAGAGGGTTGTCCATGCGGAGGCGAGACCCTTTGGGCCGTTCGCGGCGAGGCGATTCACGGTCGATCTAATATCGAACGATCGAAAACGTCAGCTCGCGCGCGACCGACCTGATACACGCTCGGGATCACAGTCCTATCGCGCGATCTTTGGTGGCTCAAGCTCGCACGTACTCACACGCCACTGTGACAACGGCTTGTTCTCGTCACCCCTGTTTGGTGCTCGGGGGGACGTCACTCGTCGCTCCGAGTGCGCGATCGATCAAGGCATTCATATCGGCCGCTTCGAACGGCTTTGGCAGAAACAGCAGATCGGCGAGGTCGAGCTTCATCGCCGCCTGCTCGACGTATGCGGAACATATGATGATCGGGCTCTCAGGATACTTGTCACGAAACGCGCGAATCGCACCCTCCGACGTGCCCTCGGCAAGCAGTCCGTCGGTGAGAAGTAGATCGTACGTGTTTAGTGCGATCTTCTGCTTCGCCTCCTCCACCGTCGCGACTGTGTCCACGACCAGGCCCCGACGCCGAAGCAACCGCGCGAACGTGCGCCGGACGTCTTCCTGATCTTCGAGGAGCAAGACGACGCGGTTCACCGGCGTCGCCGCGCTGTGTTCGGACGGTGGTGCCGGCGGCGTAGCCACGGGCTCGATCCCGACAAAGCTCAGCCGGCAGATCGTTCCGCGTCCGCGCTCGGACTCGATGTCGATCGCACCGCCACACGTGGTCACCTTGCGCCACACGTTGGCGAGCCCCAGGCCCGTACCGTGCTGCTTGGTCGTGAAGAAGGGCTGAAAGATCTGCTCTCGAACCTCCGAGGTCATGCCGGTGCCGTCGTCGCGAACCTCGATCACGACGCGATCGTTCTGGTGGCAAGTCAGCTCGATGCGCCCTCCGTTTGGCATCGCGTCACGGGCGTTCAGGATCAGGTTGAGTAGGACTTGATCGAGATCCGCGGGCGATAAGCCAACCCACGCCGTCGGCGCAGTGGTCGCAGTGACCTCGATGTTGGTCGGCAGAATGCGGGCGATCGCCCGGACCAGGGCCCTGAGCTGAACGCTGGGCTCGCAGACGGCGACATCGCCGGCGCCCCCACGGCCGAACACCAATAGCTGGTTCGCGGTCGCGGACGCGCGCTGGACTCCGGCGATCAGATCGTGGGAGAGGATTCGACGCTCCGCTTCATCTGTGGTCGAACGCAGCAGCTCGGCGTTCGTCTGGATGACGACGAGGGCATTGTTGAAGTCGTGCGCGACGCCGCCGGCCAGCATACCGAGCACTTCGAGTCGCGACGACGCCCCAGCAGCTCGCAGCAAGTTCTCTCGTTCGACGTTGGCATCGTGTTGACGCTGCCGCGCGTCCGCTTCCGACGCAACGGCCGCACGCATTGCGCGTTGGACGGCGGCGCTCAGAGCGACAGCCACGATCAACACCAGCGTACTGCTGATCGACATGCGCACCCAGTCGCCGGGACTCGGCGAAAAGGTGGCCGGGTGCAGCTCGCCGAGCGCGGCTGCAACGGTCGCCGCCGCCAGCTCGAGCACGAGCGCGACCACGGTGATCCATCGGCCACGTGCGGTGAGAAAGAAGGACCCGGCCGTCGCCGCCATCAGGAACAGCAGTCCCGTCCCGATCGTAGGGCCGAAGATCACGAGGGCGAGGCCAGAAATCGCGACGAACGTCGCCACCACGCAATGAACCTTGCTGCGGTGCGAAACCGGCGACCACAGCACCGACGCCGTTCCAACCAAGACGAACGTCTCGATCCACATCCACACCGACGCCTCGGATGCATGAAGCGCGGCCCCCAATATGACAAACATCGTTGGTAGGGCTGCGAACGTGACGATGATCCGGGTGGCGTTTACTACCCGTCGCTCGATCTCTTCGAGAATCCCTCGATCGCTCCCCTGTGGAGCCTGTCCCGCCATCTCAGGACCGAGCATACGTCGTTCCGCCGACGAACAAGGCATAATCCCCATCACGAAACGTCATCTAGAGCTGCGTTCTCGATGTCGAATCGACATTCTCCAGTTATCCAGTCGTGAGCCTGTTGAACGACTCTCGGAGGTCGCGAATACAGATGATGTTTCTCGTGCCTCGCGATCGAACAAGACGCACTATCGATGACGAGTGACGCGTCGGTGGTGGGTGCGTCGAGCTGCTGACGCACCGTTGCTTCTACACCTCTGGTTCGACAAGTCGGTCGGCGTACGGCGAGAGGTCGGTTGCGATCGGAGCGTGTCGGGACGCGAGCACGGACAAGGGTCTAGGCCCTCGTGACTCCTGACCTCAGCGGACTGCCTCGCCACGATGGAATAGCCACTTAGCAGCGCGCAGCGATGGAGCAGGCCTTGCAACAAGGTGGGCGTGTTGCTCAGCGTGGGTGGAAAGCTCTCGAATGTTTTTCTACTCGCTTTTCTCGTGGCCTGTTCGTCGAACGCGCCCAATGCCGAGCCCGATGCCACGAGCGACGATGCAGCGGTGGATACACCCGATGACGCTGCTGTTGGGTGGACGGTCCATGTCACGCCGATCACCGACGAGCACCGCGCGATCCCCGGCGTGATGTTCGGTGGTTGGGGCCCGCACCTCGGCCATTTGGTGCAGACCCAGGATGCATCCTACTGGGTGGACGACGTGTGCTCGCGCGCCGTGCTCGGTGACTGCAATGTGGACGTCAACCGCCGAGTCGGCGTGTTTCGTCATGCTCAGGGTGGTTGGCAACGCGTAGCGACAATCCCTCTCGGGGGCGTGCAGCAGAACACCGCGACGATCGCCGATGGCGATCGCCTCCGCATCTACGGGATCGCATCCGGTGCACAGCGCGTGATCGAGTGCACCTACGAGCTCGTCGGCGGTGCCACGTCGTGTACCACCATCGCTATCCCCACCGGAGCAGGCGCGAACTACGTCGGCGCCGCCGTGGTCGGCACGTCGCGGATCGTGTGGTGGACCAACGTGGTCAACGGCGGCGGAGGCAGCTTCTCGTACATCGTCGACTACGGCGGCGGTTGGAACGGTCCGCGCACCGGCGCGATCGGTGGCTACAACGACTGCGCCTACACACACGCCGGGACGCGCCCCGACGGCACGCTCGATACGTTCTGTCAGGTCGTCTCGGGAAACGCACCGAACTGGACGTTCGCGACGCTTGTCGGAACCGCACCCGCGGGGCTCGACGCGCCGGTCGCGTGGAGCAACGGCCTCGCAGCACCAGCACTCGATCCGATCATCTCGACCAACGACCTCCTCGTCGATGTTGCTGGCACTGCGCACTTACTCGCGCGCAGTAGCAATGGCGCTGCGATCTACTATGCGAAGCCCGCGATGGGTGCGTACGCACGAATCGTCGACCTGCCCGCGACCTATCGTGCACGCTGGCTGGTCGACGGTGATCGTGTGGCCCTCGCACGCGACGTCGGGCGCTCGCAGCTCGTGGTCAGCATCTCGCCGCCGGCGCCGACCGAGCTCGTCATCGCGGAGTGGGAGACTGTTGTGGTCGATCTCCCCGAAGGCTTCGGCGACATCCTCGCCATCTACCCACTCGCACCGGCGTACCAGCGCTCGCCTGTCACGGCACTCCAGCTCGTGGTCGTGGGCAGCACCGACGAACAGCTCGCGCTCCATGTCGCCATCGAATGATGGGTGAAGATTGCCGGCGACGTCGAGCCGCGAAGGTCAGCGAAGCATGACTCGCAGCAATGGACGCTTCGTCTCGTCGGAGAATTCGCTCGATCCGAACTCGATGTACTCGCCCATCGGGTTGTCGGCGATCATCGCAATGCCGCCGTTATCCGCCGCGGCCCAGGTCTCGACGATCGCGCCGGAGAATTGAACGATCACTCGTCCCATGGCATCGGGCGTGGCCGGAACATCGAACAAGGCGGCGCCCCGTGATAACGGCTGATCAGCGCCGGCCGTGGACCAGGTGTTCCCCACACTCCGCTGCTGATGATTCGCGACACCCAACGTGAAGTCGCCAGTACCCTCGGTCCACGATTCGAGAACCGGGGCGAACCGCAACCGTGTCCCGGCTCTGGGGCCGATGCCAACGACCCACAGCGACAACGACGCCTCGCTGGCGGCTAGCGGAGACAGCGAGCTGAGGTCGAATTGGAACAAGACCGGCGAGTCGGTGAAGGGGACGGCATGGAGATCGAGGTGCGCCCCGAAGTTCTCGAGGGGGCGGTCGCTATCGAGATACGTGTCTTGCATCGTCGAAAGGTTCGCGTCCGTCCGCTTTCCGACGTAGACCACACTCGCCCCATCCGGCGACGAGCCTTCCGATGGCGAGCTCCCATCGACGACACCTTCCCCAAAGCCGACGCGTCCGCAGCCGGCGGCGACGAGCAGCAGCACGAAGGGGCCCCGCACGACACGATAGTACGGCGTCCAACCGCGAGCGTGGGCACGATCTTGATCCGGCGCGGCAACGGAGTTGGTGGATGTGAATGTCGGGAGTTAGTTCGATTGCTGTCTCGCGCATCGCGATGTTCGCAGGATGCGCGCGTGACAGCGACGCGTGTCTTGCCTCAGAACGGCGGATTCTCGCAGACCAGCTGACCGCAGGTTTGCTGGTCGCAAGGCGTGAACTGCGCGCCTTCGTAGTGGCATCCGTGCGGAGGCGCCGCGCAGTCGATGATCGCGCACACATCGTTCGTCGCGCGGAGCCAGAACTGCGTTACCGAGCGCGCCTTACCGGTGCCAGCCGGGCCGCTGACCTGGTAGCGATCGCCGGCGATGATGAGTCCGTTGGTGTGCATCTGCTCGAGCGCAGCGGCAACCTGCTCGTCCGACGCGCCGGAGCCCTCGAATCCGACCTCCGCCAATGTGGCCTTTAACGACGAGTTCAGCTTGTGCTCGCGCAAGCTCGGGCACGGGTACGTGATGCAGCGAAGGCCGGTGTCTTCGACCTTCACCACGACACCGTCGTGCCCCACCGGCAACTGACCCGGCCACGCCTCGGTGACGCGCACTCGAGCGAACGTTCCGAACTCTGCCCACACGTCCTTCTTGATCGTCGCGCGAACCAGCAACGTGCCTTCACCCGCGTTCATCTTGGCGAGCCCGGTCGAGTCGAGGTTGGTGGGGCCGAGGTCCATGCTCGCCGCGTAGCACCGGTCCTGCTTGGTCCCGTCGATGCACTTCGTGGTGTTGGCGTTTGCACGACGATAGAAGACACCGCCGCAAAACGGCGAGATGCAGAGTCGAAAGTCTCGCTCGATAAGATAGTAGGTGTACGTCCCGCCAACATCCGCTTTGCCCTCTTCGAGGTCGAGTGCGTCGGCCTCCTCGACCGCAAGCTCGTCCTCCACGGATGGCTGAGCGCAGCCGACGGCAACAAGACTGGACAGGCAGGACAGGAAAACAGCGCGTAGGGTAGTCATCGTGGTCTCGTGGTTGTAGTGGCGCGGTCCATACCACGATGCGATTGGCGCGCGGCTATGGATTCGCTCGACACGCGATGCAGAGACGAACGAACGGACGTCGCACGATGTGTCGCGGAGCGTGTCGCATGGCCACTCGTGCAGTCATCGAGGCGAGCGCGTCGACGTCGTCTCACGAAGCTACGGATCGCCGATCGGCGCGCGCGAGATAATGACCGAGTCGTACCAAAGCTCGCCGGTGGGGTGCGCGACGCTCGGATTCTTGCCCGTGTGGTAGGGCGTGAATTGGAGCGAATCGTAGACGGTGGTTGCCGGGGATGTGGTGGCGCGCAACGCGAACGGCCAGTCGATGGCGAGATTGCTCGCGCTCGCGCCCTCCTCGCCGATCCAGAGCTGCAGCCGGCTGTCCGGAGGGCACGCGTCATAGTCGGCGTCGGTACACCATCGAGTGAGATGCACACCGATCGCGAACGTCATCCATTGATCGGGGAGATAGCCCAAACACGCCACCTCATCGACGTCATCGCTCGGCTCCACATGATCGAGACCTCGCTCGAGCCACGAGTAGAGACATCGGCTCGGGCCTCCCGGCTGTAAATCGTGCTCGTAGATGTCACCGTCGACGGGATTCTCGCGCGGGCTCTCGAACACGTTGCACGCGTGATAGAGAATTCCAAAGCCGCGATCGGATGTGGCGACGATCTCTGAAGGGCTACATCCAGCGGTCGACGTGTTCTCGTGCACGAGCATCTGTTTCCAGCCGAGTGCACCCGGTCCGAAGTCCGCCTCGAGGAACGCGCGGGAGAAGCGCTGCCGCCACTGCACGAACAGCGTTTCGCCCTCGCCGATCCCGGTGCCCGGCGGGAAGTCGAGCACGAACGAGCCGCTGGTGTCGGGGCCGCTGCCCGCCGCCACGGTCATGCGGATCGATCCTGCGCCATCGGCGGCGAGGGCGCTGTCGAACACGGGCGGCCGGTGCCCGCTGTCGTTCAAGTACGGCGTGGTCTCGGAGGGGCTGTCAAAACCGAAGCAAGCGATCACCTCGGGTTCAGCGCAGCGCTCCTCGAATGTTCGTCCCTGCGGTGGTGGCGTATCGATCGCGCCTCCGCCTCCATCAACGCCCTGGTTGCTATTGCCGTTGCACGCCGCGACTCCGAGGAGGATCGAGCCCCACTTCCAAGTCCTCCACATGTCCAGATGTTCCACCCCGAGCGGACGCGAACGCAATCAGGATGTCGTGTCGCTTGCCTGTGTGCGGCCTCCGAACGTAGGTCCACGTCGCAACCGGGTGTTCGACGCCTACGGCGACAGAACATGCGATGTGTGATTGGATTTGAACCGATGATGGGACGTGCGCTGTTCTTGTTCACGGTCGCAATTGCCGCGTGCGACTCACCCGACGCTGTTACCTGTGACGGCGAGACCTGTTCGGGCCACGGAACGTGCGTGCTCGCGGACGGCGTGGCCACCTGCGAATGCGATGGCGGTTACTCGGCAGTCGGCCTTGGCTGCTATGCGCCGCCGGCCGGCCCGCTCGCCGACCTCCCGAGCCCGGCGGGACCACACATCGTCGACATCATGGCGCTCGGCGACGGCGAGTGGCTGCGGCTTCCGGATCCTGCGCCCGATCCGATCTATGGGGTCGGGAGAGGTCGCTCGTGGGGAGGACGCGCGTTCGCGCTCGCGCCGGAGCTGCGCGGTGCGTTCTTTACCGGCGAGGGCGTCCACGCGTTCGTCAAGCCCGACGGCTTCGGGATGGACGACATCTACTTCTACGACGTGTACGCGAATCGATGGATTGCAGTGCACCCCGGAAACGAGATCGCGGTGTTCAACCAACGCGTACGGGACGGTGCGCTTCGCATCGACGCACGCGGTCAGCTCGTCGATCACGTGGATCAGCCGATCCCGCTGCACACGTTGATACACGCGTGGAGCTTCGCGACCTACGATCACGCTCGCCGCCGGTTTTCGTGGCTTGCCGGCGACGGCATGGGTCGATATTTCATGCCCGGCGAGGAACAGATCGACGAAGGCTTGACCGCACTCGAAGCACAACGAGATGCCGCGACCGTGGCGGAGATGTCACCGTGGTTCTACGACGTAGTGACCGGTCGCTTCGATCGGCAAGTTCTCGTTGGAGACACGCCCGCCATGGTCACCAACGGGAACGTGAACTATGGCGTGTTTCAGTACGTGCCGACGCGACAACAGCTGTTCTATGCGGCCAACGAAGGCGTCACCTTCTATGACCCGGTGGGCATGACGTGGCTGTCGATCGCGGATCAGGGACCGCGTCCTCGCGACTACGATCACAACGGGACCTACGACAGCGCCCGCGATCGCATCTACATGGGCGATGGAATGGGCGATCCGACGGGCCCGCTCTACATCTACGACGTCGCGACCGCGACGTGGACTCATCCACCGATGCAGGGCGAGGGACCCAGCTCGTTCCGGACCAGCGACGCCTCGATCATGTACGACACGGTCAACGACATCGTCACCGTGCTGCACTACGTCGACGAGCAGATCTATACGTTCTCCCCGGCGACCTCCACCTGGAGCAGACGACCGTTCCCTGCGAACGGTCCCCAGTGGGGCTACGAAAGTATGAACGCGTTCTACATGCCCGAGCTCAACGCCTACTTCTTGCACTTGGCAGTCGACAGCGAACCAGGCGGGGAGATCTGGGTCTACCGGCACGCCACACCGTGAGCTGTCGCCACGCGAACAGCGCTCCAGCGTGCACGCTCGCGGCGCGACGAGCGGTTGGATCGGGTGGTTGAACAACAGGGTAACGAGAGCGCGTGTCGTCGCTGCGCCTTCGCGCGCAGAGCCGTGAGACATCAGCATGACGTGGCCGCTCGCCGCTCGCAGACGTTGATCGTGTGGATCGTGGGTGTGCTCGCCGTTGGCTGCGTGTCGTCCACCTCGGTCGTATGTCCTGACTCGTGCGGACCCGATCGCACGTGCGTTGCTGCGTCCGATCAGGTGTTCGTTTGCGCCACCGATAGTGACCTTGCCGCATGCCGTGATGTCGCGGATGGACAGACCTGCAACGTTGGGATCTCGCCCGGGACGTGTTTCGGTGGTGCGTGCGTGAGGCAGACGTGCGGCGACCGCTTGGTCGACCGTGCCGAGGTCTGCGACGACGGAAACGTCGAGCCCGACGACGGTTGCTCGCGGGACTGTCAGTCGACGGAGCGCTGTGGAGACGGCATCGTAGACCTCGAGCGCGGCGAGCAATGCGACGACGCTGGGATCATTGGTCTTGCGAATGACGGCTGCGCCTCGGGCTGCGCGCAGGAGCTAGCGCTGTGGGAAGACACCGATCCGCTGCAACCTTCGCCGCGTGGCTGGTCCGGGCTCGTCAGCGATCCACTCGGCGGAGTGATGCTGTTTGGCGGGTTGGCCGGCCTCACATCTTCGCAGGTCCAAGTCACGGGCCCGCTCCCAGCCTCGATCGCAGGCTCGTTCAACGAGATGGCTTGTAGTGCAACCCGGTGCATTCTGTTCGGGGGCACCACGCGATCTCCCAGCAGCTCTCGGTTCGACGACACCTGGGAGTGGGACGGGACCAACTGGCGACAGCTTGCTACGCCGGTCGCGCCCACTGGAGTGGCGTTCCCGATCCTCGTCCACATGCAGTCAACCTTCGTCCTGTTCGGCGGCTGGAGCCTACGGTCGGAGATGACGACGATGAGGTTCGAAAACACGACCTATCTGCTTTCGGATTCCTCCTCGTCCTGGGTGACGAGCCCCGCAACTCCGCCCGACCTCGTACCGAAGATTGCGGGGGCCAACATCCCGATCGGTGTCTCGAACGGAACGGACTTGTTGGTGACACAAAGGACATCGCTCGGAAATCAGATGTGGCGATTCAACGGTTCGAGCTGGGCCGCATTGACGGGAGATGCGGTCGCCGTTGCGAGCTCCATCGCGTTCGATGGTGGCCGCAACACCATCGTCGTCACTCGACCGGGCAGTCCGGTCCTCGAATACACGAACGTATGGACCACCAAAAATCCGGCTCGAGTGCCAGCGCGAACGATCCAAGCAGCGGCGTTCGATGTCTCGCGAGGGCGAAGCCTCGTGCTCGCCGATTCGTCGTCGAGTGAGCCAGATGCATCCGGTGGCCTGTGGTCATGGAATGGTGCTGGATGGAAGCGCCTCACCGGCACGCCCAACTTCCATGCTAGTGGGACCGACATGGCGTGCGATCTGTCCGAGTGACTGCTCTCCGCCCTAAGGCTGACGGCCACGACGCGCCGGGATGGCGGTTCCTCCAGTCCTCGTCGCCTAGTCCTCGTCGCCTAGTCCTCGTCGCCGATATCGATGCCGCCGACGACGCCTCTCGGATCGATCGCGAACACGCCCGATTCGAGCGTGCTACCGAAGACTCCGCCCGTCGTACCGTACGAGACGGGCGCTCGCGTTTCCATCGCCGTCACGATGTCGGACGTCAGTCCGATCGTCGCGTAGAAGCGAGTGTGCGGGCCGAAACACGAGAGGAACATCTCGGCTGCACGTCTCGCGTCGCCCACGCCGAGTCGTGGAGTCCCATACGCGAGCTCCCATCGAAGCAGCACCGGCAAGTAGTGCTCCGCGAGCGTTCTCTCGATCGGCGTCAAGTTGTCGAACACGAACCACGTCGCGTCGATGCCTTGCGTCCGCAGGAGGTGAAGCACAGCGTCCTTATCTGCCAGGCCGGGCTCCACATGCGTCACGGCGACGAATCGACGTTGCCATTCCGTCGTGTCGAGAAGGGTCAAGAGATCGTCCGGTGTCATGAGGGATTCGAAGGGTGTAGCCACCGAGCGCTACGACGCTTCGGGTTGCCGGCCGCGCGTCAGGCCGTCTTCGAGCTCGGTCCACCATCCGGTGAGCGAGTGGCGAGTCACGTCCGTTCGCACGGGTTCGACGGCGTGCCAGGTATCGACATCGGGCGCGAACAGGCACGCGTCGCCGAGGTGGGGAAGCCAGCGTTGCCGGACGATGAACGACTCGCCATCGCGATCGCCAAACGCGATCGCGCCGCCATCGTTCGCCGTCCAGCGTTCGCAGAGGCCGAGCGAGATCGTGCCCCGATAGAGGCGACCGTCGGGGTGCACTCCCATGTGGTCACCGCGTCCGAGTCGCCACGCGTTGACGACGAGGCCGCGTGGCATCGGTCGACCGAGCACCGCCGAGACCAGCGCGCGGAGTGGATCGCCTTGTAGGAGATCGAGCCATGTGGAGACCTCCGCTGCGGCGAGGAGCTTGCGATCGGCGTCGATCACCGCAGTCGTGAGTCGAACCATCGGCAGCGCGAGCACCTCCTCACGGATCGCGCTCGCGGCGGACGGCACGAGCAGCTCGGAGAGCATCAGGTAGCGATGTCCGGCAGCGCGCTCCTCGGCGAGTCGACGCCAGCGCTCGGGCGAACGCCACGTCGCACCGAACGCGAGGGGCAACTCGGCAGCGTGTGACCACGCATCGCTCATCGCCAGAGCGTACCGCGACGAGCGATCTCGAGAACACGAACGGATCGCCGAACGAGCCGCTGCGTCTGCGAGAACGTCGCGCCTCGGATCGGCAGCTCGTCCCCTCGATCCGTTGCAAAGGCATACGCGTGTTGGTTCCAACCGAAATAGCGTGGCCAACTTCGCGATCCGGCTACAATCGCGGCGTGCGTCCCCTGCTGTTGCTGATCGCCTTCGCCGCCTGTGCGCCTGCCCCGGTCCTGACCCCCGAAACGGAACGCGCTCGCAACAAGGAGCCGATCCGGCGAGTGGTCGAGCTCGACGCGGCACCGGGCGGCGTCGTCACCACGCGCGATGGCAAGAGCGTCGAGCTCTCGACGTTGTGGGCGACGCAGCCCGTCGTCGTCATCTTCTATCGCGGTCATTGGTGCCCGCACTGCCAGTACCAGTTCGGTCAGTTCCAGAAGCACGCGCAGGACTTCGCCGACCGCAAGGTCTCCGTGATCGGCATCAGCTCCGACGAGCCGGGATCTCTCGAGACGATGCGCACCAAGCTCGGCCTGACGTTCGAGCTCTATTCGGACGCCGGTCTCGTCGTGATCCAGAAGTGGGGCGTGGAGGATTTCGGCAACAGCATCGCGAAGCCCGCGACGTTCATCGTGAACCCCGGCGGCGCGATCAGCTTCCAGCGCGTTGGCGAGGAGCCGGACGATCGGCCATCGATCCAGCAGATCCTCGAGGCCCTCGACGCCTCGAAGCCCGCGACTTGACGCGGAGAGATCTCCTGCTCGTCTCGCGGTACTGAACATACTGTCAGACCCGGATGAGAGGGTCGATGTGTGGACGAGATGAGGTTTCAGCTCACGCGAAGCGACGCCGTCGAGTGGCTCCGCACGCTACCGGACGAGTCGATCGACCTGGTCATCACCGACCCGCCCTACGAATCGCTCGAGAAGCATCGGGCGATCGGCACCACCACGCGGCTCAAGCACAGCAAGGCGTCGAGCAACGACTGGTTCGAGATCTTCCCGAACGCTCGATTTCCCGAGTTGTTCGCGGAGGTCTACCGCGTGCTCAAGCGCAACACGCACTTCTACCTGTACTGCGATCCGGAGACGATGTTCGTCGCGAAGCCGCTCGCCGAGGCTGCCGGCTTCAAGTTCTGGAAGCCAATCGTGTGGAACAAACTCCGGATCGGTATGGGATATCACTACCGCGCGAAGTACGAGTGCATCCTCTTCTTCGAGAAGGGGAAGCGGAAGCTCAACAACCTCGGTGTCTCGGACATCATCGAGGCGCCCCGCATCGTCGGCGGGTACCCGGCGGAGAAGCCTCCTGAAGTGTCGTCCGTGCTCGTCGAGCAGAGCACGCAGCTCGGCGAGCTCGTGATCGATCCGTTCATGGGGTCGGGTTCCACGGGTGTCGCGGCGATCTCCAACGGTCGCCACTTCATGGGCAACGATCTGTGCGCCGAAGCCGTCGACATCACGCGAGCTCGGCTCGACGAGCTCGGGGCCAAGGAACCACTGCGCGCACCGCCGAGCGCGGAGATCGCGCAGCTCGGCTTGATGATGTGAGGTGATTCGATGGGGATGACGGGCAACCAGTATCGCGACCTGATCGCCGGCTACATCTATCGGAGCTACGCGTCGTTCGGCTTGAACGTCTACACGGAGATCTCGCTCGGCAAGACCATCATCGGCAAGGATCGAAAGATCGACGTGTTCGTCGTTCGCTCGAGCGATCAGCGCGCCATCGCTCTCGAGTGCAAGTACCAGGACAGCCAGGGCACCACCGACGAGAAGATTCCGTACGCGCTCGAAGATCTCGCGGCGCTCTGGCTGCCGGGCTGTCTCGTGTACGCGGGTGAGGGCTGGTCCCGAGGCATCTTGCACACGCTCGAAGCGTCACGCCTCGCCGCGCGCTGCTTGCCAGATCCCAACGCGATGCTGCACTCGCCGGAGACCCGCGAGCTGGATCACGTGCTCGCCGCGACGTTTGGTTTGTGGGAGCTGGTGCTCCCCCCATCGCGTCGATTCGTTCCTCCACCGTGATTCTCATCGTTTCGTTGGAAGCTTCTGCCATCGAACATCCGAGCTCGGCCGCGAAGCCGAATTGAAGGAGCTGTCGTCGCGGGATCTGCCCGCGTGAGAGATCGCATCGCGAGGTCGCGATGCTCGTGCCGTTGGTTTTTACCCGTCGGGGTCGACGGGAAAGGAGTCGTGTATGAACAGAGTCGAGAAAGAGGAGTGTCCCGGTTGTCGTGCTGCGACGGTGGCCAATCACAACGTGAGCGAGCGCATCTCGGATGCGTTCTATCGATGGGACCACGCGTTCCTGAGCCGCTCGGATCTCGGGTACCTGATGCGGTTCCTCGTGGATGCGATGATCCCGCCGAACTGCAAGGCGCACGATCCGCGCTTCCCGGTCTACCACCAGAACTGGAGGGTCGCGTGAGCCCGCACCCATACATCGAGACCGCGCGTGTCACGCTCGATCGTCTCGGCGCGAGCGAGCTCGATCACATCGGCGGGCGCTCGCCGGCCGAGGACAACGCGAGCCTCATCGAGGCTGCTGGTAGTCCGATGGTCAGCGCGATCTCGAAGGGACCGTATGTCGTCTACACGAACGGCGTGCACGTGATCGCGCACGACCGCGTCACGCGATCGCACTGGGCGGTCATCGTCGGAGATCGACGCGTGCTGGTCGCGCGAGGTATGCGTGACGTGGACGACCGCAGCTACGTTGGTCACGCGTCGTGCCGGTCGTGCGGTCGAACCCGCCCCGCGGACGACCTCGCACACGACGAGAAGTTGCAGGGGCCTCTCGGCCTCGGGGAGGTCGTGCGATGAGTGGCACCCTACATTCGACGCGATTCGACGCCTTGCATGCATGGGCGCGCAAAGAGAAGGCGCGCGACGCGGGATCCTCGTCACGATCCGCCACACAATCCAGCGCGGATCTCGCGTGTCCAGCGTGCGCCGCGCTGGCTCCGCGTATGCGCGCGAACACGCGCGAGTGGATCGACAACATCGCGGTGTCCATGGTCGGCCGCCGCTTCGCACGCGCGTCGCTGGTGCGGTTCGCGACCACGATCGCCGGCTTCGTCGCCGGGGTCACGGTGGAGAGCGCGGTGAAGCACATCTGTGCTGGCTCGAGCCACGCGAAGCGCGAGTCGAATCGCATCGCAAACTGGCGACGCGCGATCGTCACGCGGTAGGCGCGACCGACATCACGCGATGTCGGCGCACGGTGCCGGCGCTCGATGCCGGCGCGCGTTAGCTCGCGACGAGTGCGCGTTCGATCGATGTCAGCTCGTACGCGATCTCGACGAGCCGCTCGATCTGGGCCTCCAGGATGGAGAGATGGCGAGTCGTGGACGCCTGCGATGTCGGTGTCGAACGCGGTACGGACATCGGCGTCGCGTTCGGCGCGAGCGCCGCAGGTAACGATGCCATCGCGAGTCGACGTTCGACCAGCGACTCGATCTCTCGGCGAAGATCGTTCGATGGCGTCGGAATCGGCATCCGTTGCATGTACGCGAGCTTCGGGCGCACGGCGCCATTGAGCGCCGGCGGAAAGCGCCGGCGCGCGTACCAGTGATAGAAGCGCGAGTTCAGGATCGCGAGTAGGTACCGGTCGCTCGACGGCAGGATCCACACGGTGGTGTCCGGCACGAGCTCGCCAACGGGATCGAAGCTGCACGCGGGTGAGGTCTGGATGTCTTGATAGAACATGCGCGGTGCATGTGACTTGGCAAGCGGGACAACCGGATCTTGGAGCTCGTGCCACGCATAGGGGCCGGGCTTGCGTCCGAGCCACTCGCCGACGTGATCGACGGGCTTCGGCTCGAGTCGATCGCGAAATCGTGCGAGGTGTTCGCGAACCGGCGTCGGGAGCGAATCGAACGGCGTGCCGCGATCGATCAGGAGGATCCAGCGTTCGAGCTGCGCGCTCGACGTGTAGGGCTCTATGTCGCGGCCCTTGAGAAACCGGCGGATCCACGTGGCGCTCGTCGGGTCCGCGGTGACGAAGGCGTCGTGTATCGCGCGATCGATGGAGAACGCCGCGTTGAGGCCGGTCACGACGCCGCGCGACCAACGAGTACCGATGACCTCGCCCAGCGTCGGGTACGTGCGCGCGAATCGATCGAGCAGAATGCGGTCGGACGCGGCATCGATGTGCCACGGCTCGGCACCCCAGCGCTCACGAGTGATCGAAACAGAGGCGCCGTGATCCATGCGCGGGTCTTCGGTACGTCGCACCACCGTGTCGACGCTCTCCCCTGCGGAGGCGCGAATGCCGGCGATGCTGCGATCGCGAGCCGCGCCAAGCGTCCCCCACACGATGCAGGGAAACGCATCGGCGTTGGCGAAGATGGAATGGGTCGAAAGATCGACGATCCCGTCGACGGTGTAGGCGTTCGCGAGAAACGACCGAAGCGGGCGACCGTAGTCGACGGTCATCCACTTGTTCGGGATGATCACGCAGTAGCGTCCACGCGGGCGCAGGAGCCGATGCGCGAGCTCGATAAAGTAGACGTACAAGTCGGCGACGCTGTCAAAGACCTCGAAGTTCTCGAGCGTGGACTTCGTCGAGAGGCTCTCCTGTCGAATATACGGAGGGTTCGCGAGGATCACGTCGAAGCCGCCGCGCGCGAAGACATCTGGAAATGTCACGCGCCAGTCGAGCTCGAGCGCGTCGGCGACAACGAGTCGTGGCGTGGCCGACACGCTCGACACGCTCGACACGCTCGGCACGCTCGACACGCTCGACACGCTCGACACGCTCGACACGCCCGACACGCCCGACACGCTCGACACGCTCGACACGCTCGGCGCGCTCGACAGCGCCGAGAACGCGCGCTCTGCCGCCTGTAGCGCCTGGGCGTCGATGTCGACACCGACGATGCAGTGTCGAGCGACGAGGGCGCGTGCTTCGTTCGCACAGGCCGCATCGAATCGCGCGTCGGTCTGCTCCGCGGTCGATGACGTGTCTGGCGAGACCGAGAGACCTTCGCGCCGCCATGCGGCGACGAGGTGCGCCGCGAGGAGCTCGACGACCTCGACGAGGAACGCACCTGCGCCCGCTGCGGGATCGCAGACGCGCAGCGCGAGGATCGCATCGGAGGTGGCGCCCTCGACAAGTGGCGCGAGTGCGAGGCGCGTCATCGCGCGCGCGACGTCCGGTGGCGTATAGACCACACCGAGCGGGTGCGTCGTCGCGCGTGTCGCCGGCACGGGGACAGCGTATCAGGTCGCGATCATCCTCCGCGAGGATCGCCGGGTTCGTCTGCCGCCGCCGCGGACGAGTGCTCGAGCTCCGTGAAGCGCGACGTCGGCAGCGCCGCCGCGACGGCTACGTATGGTTGTCACGCTCGACACGATCCACCGCCACCCCGGGCGCTAGTGCGACGCCTGTCTCGAGCGAGGTCTCCCATCTTGTCGCTCAAGGAACCGATGTCGTGTGAGCTCGGGGAGCGATCGGCAGCTCGATCAAGAAGCGCTGACCATTGTCGGTGCAACGGAGCGAGCCACCGTCGCGAGCGAGGACGAACGTCGCGAGCGTGAGCGGCTCGGGCGATGTCGGCCCCGCGCCCGCGACCGACAGCGCGAGTGTCACGTGGGTCGCCGTGCGCGAGACGTCGATCGGGATCGTTCGACTGCGACCAGGCCCGCCCGCGATGTCGAAGATTTGGGAGAGCGCGTGGATCATCGTCGGTGCGGAGACGGAGACGGCGAGGTCGGGCAGTGCGCCCTGGAACGTGACGTAGACGCGCTCGCCCGCGCGCGTCGCGAGATCGGAGAGCGCGACGGGTGCGCGCATCGCGGGCTTGGTCATCGCACGGTTGGTGTTGAGAATGCCAAGCACGTCTTTGAGGCACGCTTGCGCACCGTCGGTGGCACGTGTGATGTGTTCGCGGTTGACGGGATCGAGCGCCTCCGCGATCTCGGAGATCTCGTCGAGAGCCATCATCAAACCCTGCATCTTCGAGGCGATGTCGTGGTTGAATCCGGACGTCCGCGATCCGATGGTCGCGAGCGCGAGAAGGGACTCGAGGGGCGCTGTCGCGTGGTGAGCACAAGGGCGAGCGTGCTCGTCGAAATGCACTCCGGCGGCGGGTTTGGCGGGATCGGTCAAAGGAGTCTCGTGAAGGGGGCAACGAGCCGTTCAGGTCGCAGGCTCCTCGAGCGCGGGGACAAGGCCGAGTAGCCCGAGCTCCTCTGCCTCGGTCCATGGATCGACCGGGACCTCGTGCGGCTGCTCGCTGCGGCGCGAGACCTGCGAGATGCCCGGGTATTCGGCCTCCAGGGCAGCACGGAGCGCTTCACGGCGCTCCCGGCGCTCCCGGTCGCCGGACATCGCGAGGAGCTCCTTGTTTCGTGCGACGCCGTCCGCGACTACCTGACGGAGGACCTCGTTGTCGAAGGGCTTGTTCAGGAAGCGAAAGATCTCTCCCTGGTTGATGCCGTCGATCGCGGTCTCGAGCGTACGCTTGCCGGTGAGGAGAATGCGCACCGTCTCTGGCCGAACGCGGCGCGCGTGACCGGCGAGCTGCGCTCCGGTCATCTCGGGCATGTCGTAGTCCGAGACGAGGACCGCGACGTCCTCGGACGCGATCCAGCCCAGCGCCTCGGAGGCCGACAGCGTGGCGCGGATCTCGACGGGCTCGCGCTTGAGGCAACGCGCGACGGTGGCGAGCATCGCTTCGTCGTCGTCGACGCAGATCACGAGAGGCTTGGTGCGTGGAGGCGTCGTCGTCATGATCAGCTCGAGAGCCAGCGCCGCCAGCCGCGGCGATCGGTGACGCGCTCGATCTCGTCGAGCGCGGCGATAAGGGCGCGCATGCCGGGGAAGCGCGACTGCGGTGTCTTCTGAAGGCAGGTCGTCACGACGTCGGCGAGCTTGGGCGGCAATGGACCGTGTGGGCTCTCGACGGGCGGGATCGGTGCGGTGATGTGCATCATGCAGAGCGTGCGCAGATCCGGGTGCTGGTACGGCGGGTGACCGACGAGCAGCTCGAAGAGAACGGCGCCGAGACCGTACTGATCGGAGCGATCGGTGGGCGCCAGACCGCGCAGCTGCTCGGGCGAAATGTACGCGGGCGTTCCGAGAACGAACTCTGGGTTCTCGTCCTGCATCGCTTCCCCGGCGAGCTCGGCGAGTCCGAAGTCGACGAGCTTGACGTGCAACTCCGTCGAACCGGGAGCGCTGACGACGAGGACATTGGACGGCGTGACGTCGGCGTGGATGACTCCGCGATCGTGTGCCGCGCACAGCGCAGTGGCGAGCTGCCGCGCGATGGTCACGACCTCGGCGGGAGGGAGCGCGCCGCGATCGACTCGATCGGCGAGGCTCTCGCCTTCGAGGAGCTCCATCACGAAGTACGGCCGGCCGTCGGCGAGCGTGCCGTAGTCGAAGACGTCGACGATGTTCGGGTGGCGTACGCGCGCCGCCGTGCGCGCCTCGCGGAGGAAGCGCTGTGCGGCGGTGGGATCGCGCTCGACGACCTTGGAGCGAAGGACCTTGAGTGCGTATTCGCGACCGAGCGCGACGTGTTCGCAGCGATAGACGGTACCCATGCCGCCCTCGCCGAGGAACTCGGTCACCTTGTAGTTGCCGATCGTGTCGCCGGGGTTGGGGCCCACGACCGGAGTCGTCGTCGACGATGCCCGAGTGCGCCCGCGCGGGACGATCATGATATCCGCGCGCAGAGCACCGCCCGGACGCACGGTGATCACGACCTCGGCCTCACGCGTCCCGGAGCGAACGGGCAAGCGGCTGCTGGAGGCTGACGCGGACGCGAGGTCGAGCTCGGCGATGTACGCCAGCCGCGCAATCACGGCGGCCCCGAGGGTCGCGTCGACCTGCACGATCGTTAACACCTCGTTAGAGCGCTCGAAGGTGATCGCGTAGCACGCGTCGTCCTCGTCGTCTGGCTCGATGAAGACACCGTCCGCATTGGCCCGGATCGCCGCCGCAAGGGTGACGTCGGCGACCCGCTTGGGGTCAACCGTCTGACTCGCCTGGGTGTTCACCATCAATACGCCAGTTGGCCGGCGCGGACCCCGATGATACTACACGGCTCGAATGTCGACAGATGGAGGCGGCGGCGAATCGGAGCTCCGGGGCGGACGCGTGCTCGTGGTCGACGACGACCAGCGAATCTGTCGCCAGCTCGCCAGCGGCCTCGCCCACGCCGGGTACCAGGTCGTCACGGCCCACGATGGCGCGACAGCGCTCGTCCAGAGCGAGGAGACACCGCCCGACATCGCGATTGTCGATCTCGAGATGCCGACGAGCGGCATCGAGGTCATCCGTCATCTGAAGAAGGTGCACGGGGAGGCCGTGCACGTCATCGTGATGACCGGCTACGATGACGAGCAGCGTCGATCTGCGGCCTTCGACGCCGGCACCAACGACTTCGTCGTGAAGCCGACGGGCCTCGCGGAGCTCAAGCGACGCGTCGCCGCGGCGCTTCGCGGACAGCGCGCGTTCGTCGAGGTTCGCCTCGCGAAGGAAGCTGCGGATCGCCGAATGACCTACGGCGCGGAGGCGAGCGCGCTCCTCGCCCACGACCTGAACAATAGCCTCGCCGTGTCGTTGTCCAATCTGCAGTTCCTCGGCGAGGAGGTGGCGATGGACCCCGATCAGAAAGACGCGTTCAGGTCCACGCTGAGGTCGTTGCGGCGGATGAGCGGCCTCGTGGCCAACTTTGTCGATGTAGCGCGGTTCGAGGACGCGGCGGTGAAGCCCAACGCGGCCCCCGTGAAGGTGCACAAGCTGCTCGAGTCGGTCATGGAGATCAACATCGCCGCCAGCAAACAGGGTGTGACGATGGAGGTGAACTGCCCCACAGATCTCGAAAGCCGCTTCGACACGTCTCTCGTCGAGCGCGTGCTGCACAACCTGGTTGGCAACGCGTCGCGCTATTGCAACCAGAACGGAACGATCGTCCTCGCGGCCCAGACCTGGAACGACCCGGGTAGCTGCCAGTTATCGGTGACCAACTCGGGTCCGCAGATTCCCGATAACATTCGTAACAGCCTGTTCGGCAAGTACGTACGAGGAGGCGGCGGGAAGCGCGGGATGGGCCTCTATTTCTGCCGGCTGGTAGCCGAGGCTCACGGTGGGCGGATCGACTACGAGGCCGTCCTCAACGGACCCAGCTTCGTGATGCGCCTCCCCGGCCGCGGGGG
>JBJXGN010000341.1:0-13154 GCA_046160585.1 Kofleriaceae bacterium | reverse complement strand
TTCGAGGCCGAGCCGAAGCTGCGCGAGCTTCGTCATGCCTCTCTCGAACTCCTGCTGCGCGCTCGCAGCGTAGACCGCGAGCACCGCGCCATGCTCCTCGGCCTCGGCGTTCAGTCGATCGACGATCGCCTTGTCCGCCGCATCGAGCCGGTCGTACGGAACTGCTCCCGGATCCGCCGCGTACAGCGTGTGCGCTTCCCACCGCGGATTGGTTCCCATCGGCTCGGTCGCGGGCTCGGAGGTCGGCATCGACGGCAACGCTTGTTCGTCGCTCGCGTCGCCTTGACTCTGGCCGCTCGCCCCGCCGCCGAGCATCACGACGAGCGCGATCGCGCCCACGCTCGCACATCCGAGTAGCTTCACTCCTGCCCGCATCATCGACCCCCGATGAGTAGAGTGCGCGTACGAACTCACGCACGCGTTTCATTCTCGACACGCGATCGCGTGCACGTGGATCAATCGCAATCGTGTCGGGCTCGGTGACTTCTTCATGTGCGCGATGCGATCACGCGCGAGTGTCTGATCTTTCTGACACGTGGGCGACGATGCATGTCGGAACTCGTACGTCGTCGTCGCATGCAGCGATTTGCTACAGCGACAGCTCGCGCGAGTTGTGCTTCTCGAACACGGTGGCCGTCGACTCCTGCTACCGACAGAGCCCCCACAACAAGCGCAGCTCGCGATCCAATAGCGCGTACGCAGCGCCCATCTCGATCCTCCAGCCCCACGCGCGCGCTGAATCCAGCGCACCGCGGACCTCCTTTGCGCTTCCCTGCGCGAACAGAAAGAACCGCTTCCGATCCTTTCCGCGTCGCCCCGATCCCTCCGACAGATTGAGCGTGATGCTGTTCGCAGCGCGAACGATCTGATCCGCCAGGTCCGAACTGTGCCGTTTGATCTGCTCGACCACCGGCGCCAGCGCGCCGATCAGCTCCAACGCCACCTCGTACGCGACAAACTTCACCGGCGCAGGCCGCGATCCGGACACCTCATGGCTTGTGTTCTTCATAGCGTCACTCCTTGGCTCAGGTCTCCGACCCCAAACGCCCTCTCGCCCGAGCGGCTCCGGGGCGGGGTCTCGCCCGCACCAGGCCGGCGCGCACGAGCCGTGCCGAGCGCTCTATTCTTCACGCGTACGCGTTCGATCGCGATGCTCGTCACCGCGGCGGTCACTCTCCCACCACCACCGATCGGGCGCTCGGCACGTGCTCGGTGCGCGGCCGGACTGGAAGGGTGACCCCGTCCCGGGCCGCGAGGTGTTGCGCGTTCTCCCGGACGTTCGCCACGAGGCTCCGTCTCCGACTCTGCCTTCTTCTCCGTCTCCGACTCCGACTCCTGCTCCGTCTCCGACTTCGTGTCCATCGCCCGGCGCCGCATCCGCTTCGGCGGGCCGCGAGGCGTCCCGCGCCCGGCTGGGGACGGGGGGCGCTACCGTCAACCCAGACTCCTTTCGCCGACGAATGCGTCAGCGCGGCCCACCCGATCCGACCACGTCACTCGCGACGAGCCGACGGCGCGGCGTTCGCTCGATCGCTCGTGACGGGCTCGGTGCCTACGGCGGCCAGCGCCCCGACCTCGACGACGCCGAGGCGCGCGACGAGCGCGTGCTCGCTGCGCGGATCGTCGCTGCCCCACACGCCGAGCGCGCGCGCGACTTCGCTCGGCTTCGCGCTGCCCTCGCTCGTGGTGCGCACGCGAACGCGGAACAGCGGCGCGACGGGCCAGTCGAGAGCGCTGCACACCTTCGCGGCCGCATCGCCGTCGAGTACGCCGATGTCGATCACGAACGGGCGCACGTCGATCGATTTCTCGCCGCGCGCGACGCGTGCCTCGGCCTTCGCCATCAATGCGGCGGCGAGGCGCCCGAGACGCGCGGCGTCGAACACCATGCCGTCGCTCGTAGGACGGATCGCGATGTCGACCGCGTCGATCAACTTGCCGAGCCCCGGATCCGGCCGTGCACCCGCCGAGCTTGGCTGCATCCTCGCGAACATCGGATGTCCCGCGAGGCGAACGATCGTCACGCTCGCGACCTCGATGCCGGGCGGCAGCACCTGGGCGATGCGCTCGTGCACCTCGGCGGGCGTGAGCTCGGTCCGCACGGCGCCCTCGGGAATCTCCCAGCTCGGAATGCCCGGCACCACGTGCTCGAGGTCGACGTCCATCACCTCGCCGAGCGAAGGCACGCCGAGGCCGAGCGCGGGTCCGAACGAGAGCCGCGGCTTCGGCGAGAACCCGCGGGTCATCGCGAGCGGGAGATCCGCGCGGCGAAACGTACGCGCCAGGAGGCGCACGAGGTCGAGGTGGCCGAGGAAGGCGGCGCGGCCGACCTTCGCGAAGCGCATGCGATACGTCGAATACGGGGCGCCCGCCCCGAAGTGACCATTGAGCCGCACGCGCTCGGCGCGCTCGGTCTCGCGATCGCGCGATGCGCGCGCGACACCCTGATCGGCCGAGGTGGCCGGAAGCTCGGCCGGTGATCCGCCGCCGCGCTCGCTGACGTCGACGAGCCCCTCGCCGACGACGGGCAGTCCGCGCGATGGACGTTCCGTTGCCCCCAGCGAGCGCAACGCGCCGAGGCGATCCTCGCGCATCTTCGTCAGGTCACACGCGACGCCGCAGTCGTAGCAGACCAGCTTGCGCTGGTCCGGGGCAGCGTCGGAGAGGTTCGTGTGATGGATCAACATGCCGGCGACCTTGCCGCACGGCGGCGACGCGCGGCCCTTCATCGCCTTGCGATATTCACCGAGGAGGAAGCCGTCCTCGAGGCCAACGTCGATGTGGTCCCACGGCAAGCGCGCGTGGATCGGACGCGTTGCGAGATACTGCGCGACATCGACGCCGTGCTCCACGAACGCCGCGTCCCAACGCTCGATCTCGAACAGCTCCTCCCAACCGTCGAAGCGCGCACCGGCGCGCCACACGGACTCGATCACGTTCGACAGGCGGCGATCGCCGCGAGCGAGGACACCCTCGATGAACGAGACGCCCGCGTGGTGGTGCTTGAGGCGAAGCGACCGTTCGCGTCGAGCGGTGTCGCGCAGCAGCGCCTGCTTGCGCTTGATTTCGGGCGTCACGTCTTGCGCGCACCACTGCAGCGGCGTGTGCGGCTTGGGGACGTGCGAGCTCACCGACACCGTGACCTCCGCGCGGTGACCGACGAGTCCGCGGCCGATCTTCAGCATGCGGATGCCAGTCTCGACGATGCCGCGTACATCCTCGTCCTCCTCGGTCGGGAGGCCGATCATGAAGTACAGCTTCAGGCGATGCCAGCCGCGCGCGAACACGCGACGCGAGGACTCCTCGACATGCGCTTCGGTGACGTTCTTGTTGACGACGTCGCGCATGCGCTGCGTGCCCGCCTCGGGCGCGAACGTGAGGCCGCTGATGCGCGTGAGCGCGAGCTCGTCGAGGAGATCCTCGTTGAGGCCGTACGCGCGCAGCGAAGCGACGGACATCGACACGCCGCGCTTGCGGAGCTCGCCGGCGAGTTGCTTGACGAGTGGCGTGATGCTCGAGAAGTCCGCCGTCGAGAGGCAGGTCAGGCCCGTCTCCTCGTAGCCAGCTTTCTCGGCGCCGCCGATCAGCGAGTCGGCGATCGACGCGGGCGAGCGCTCGCGGACGGGGCGGTAGATCATGCCGGCCTGGCAGAAGCGGCAGCCCTCGGTGCAGCCGCGCGCGATCTCGACGGAGGCGCGCTCGAACACCGCCTCGGCGTACGGCACGGGCGTGTCGGTCGGAAACGGGTACGCGTCGAGGTCCTCGACCATCGCGCGGCTGATGCGCGGGGGTGCGCGCGGATCGAGCGGCGCGCCGACGACGGTCATGCCGGTCGCGTCGTCGACACACGTCGCGTAGAGCGCGGGGACGTAGAGCGGGAAGCGCGACGCGAGCTCGGCGAGCGCATCGAGGCGCGTGCGCGTGCCGGCCGCGATCTCGCGGCGCATCGCGGCCCACGCGAGGACGACGGAGGGCAGGAGCTGCTCCGCCTCGCCGACGAACGCGGCGTCGATGAAGGCGGCCATCGGCTCGGGGTGCGAAGCGGTCGGCCCACCGACGAGGACGAGTGTCGTGGCTTCGTGCTCGCCGGTGCGATCGGCCGCGCGGAGCGGGATGCGGCCGAGGTCGAGCAGCGTGAGCACGTTCGTGAACGTCAGCTCGTACTGCAGCGAGATGCCCAGGACGTCGAACTCGCGAAGCGGGCGCTGCGTCTCGAGCGAGACGAGCGGTAGATCGCGCGCGCGCAGCTCGATCTCCATGTCGGTCCATGGCGCGAACGCGCGCTCGCACGCGATGCGCGGATCCTTGTTGAGCAGCGAGTAGATGATCTTCGTCCCGAGGTGGGACATGCCGATGTCGTAGACGTCGGGGAACGCGAGGCACACGCGCGCTTCGACGGCCTCGAAGCCCGGGCCGTCCTTGACCACGGCTTGGTATTCGCCGCCGAGGTAGCGCATGGGCTTGGCGACACGATCGATGAAGTCGGCGTAGAGGTGGGGCATGGGAGCGCCGGCGAGAGCGGGGACGTATAGCAAAGCCCTTGCTCTCGCGGCTCAATATTGTACGGTCGCAGACATGAGGCTCGCCGGTTTTCTCAGCCTGGCCCTGTTCGTCGGCTGCACCTCCACCGAGGCCAAGCCGGCCCCCAAGGAGGCGAAGAAGACCGAGAAGGCGAAGCCCACCAAGGAACGCGCCATGTGGACCGCACCGATCAAGACCCTCCAGGGCAAGGACACCAAGCTCGACGCCTACAAGGGCAAGGCCCTGCTGCTCGTGAACGTCGCGAGCAAGTGCGGGCTCACACCCCAGTACACGCAGCTCGAGGAGCTGCAGAAAAAGTACGCGGACAAGGGCTTCACCGTGATCGGCTTCCCGTCCAACCAGTTCGGCGGTCAGGAGCCCGGCACCGCCGAGGAGATCGAGACGTTCTGCTCGACGAAGTACGGTGTGACGTTCCCGATGATGGAGAAGATCGACGTCAACGGCGAGAAGCGCCACGCGATCTACAAGGAGCTCGTCCCGCTCTCCGACGACAACGGCAAGACCGGCGACATCCAGTGGAACTTCGAAAAGTTCGTCGTGTCGTCCGACGGCAAGACGATCACGCGGTTCGCGCCGATGACCAAGCCGAACGACCCGAAGGTGGTCGCGGCGATCGAGTCTGGCCTTCCGAAGAAGTGACCTACGCTCGCGTCGATGACAGCGCCCGGCGCCGCCGGACGAACGCGAACAAGTAGAGCGTCTGCGCGCAGCCAAGCGTTGCGATGATCATCCACATCGCGCCGTGGTGATCGCCGATCGTGTCGAGGAGGACTCCGCCGAGCAGCGGCGCGAACGCCACGCCGAGCATCTGTGCGAAGCCGATCACGCCGAACATGCGGCCGCGATGCGACGGATCCGCGAGCTCTGCCGTCGCGGACTGATGCGCCGGTGACAGGACGACTTCGCCCATCGTGATGACGAGCATCGCGAGCGCGCAGCCGGTCATGCCGGTGGCTGCGCCGATCAGCGCGTAGCCGATCGTGTTCACGATCGCCGCGTACGGCAGCGCGATTTCGATGCCGATCCGGTTGATCAGCGCGAGCGCCGGCAGCTGCAGGATCAGCACGGCCGCGCCGTTGAGCGCGTAGATCACGCCGACGTTCGCCTTCGTCAACGCGAGCTCGTCGGTCATGAAGATCGAAAACGTCGCGTACATCTGCGTGTGCAACAGCGCCGCGAAGAACGTCGCCAGCAGGAGCAGCCGGATCGTGCGATCGCGCCACGCGGTGCGCAGCGCCTCGGCGAGCGGCGGACTCGACGACGCAGTGCTCTTGGCACGGATCGGATCCTCCATCGGCGCGATGACGGCCGTCGCGACGAGCATCCCGAACGCCGCGATGAAGAACACGGTGCCATACGGCATGAAGATCGTGAGGAGGCCACCGAGCGCCGGACCGATCGCCCAGCCGAGGTTGACGCCCATGCGCTGCAGACCGAACGCGGCGATGCGTTGCTCGGGCGTGGCGACGTCGGCGACAAGCGCGTACGAGACGGGCTCGAAGCAACCGCGAAGCGTCGACGTGATCACCAGGTTGATCGCGAGCGCCCAGATCGGCGCATCGAGCAGCACGAGCACGCCGAGCACCGCGATGAACACGGCGCGCACGAGCATCGACGTCGTGATCAGTGGCTTGCGCCCGATGCGATCCGACAGCTGCCCGGCCCACGCGTTGGACAGCGACTGCGAGAGGTTCCCCGTCAGCGCGATCACGCCGTATAGCCACGCGGGATATCCGCGCGTCTTCACGATGTAGATGCCGAGGAACGTCATCACGAGGGACAGGCCCATCGTGTTGACCGAACGAGCGAACGCGAGCTGCCAGATACGACGATCGAGCTTCAAGGAGCGGAGTCCATTGTACGCGTGCTAGAAAGGGGCGCCATGCCCACTCGTCTCGAGCGGACCTATCGCTTCGAAGCTGCGCACTTCTTGCCGCGCGTCGCGCCGGGACATAAGTGCGCGCGAATGCATGGGCACAGCTACACCGTCGACGTGATCCTCGAAGGCGTGGTCGATCCCGATCTCGGCTGGCTCCTTGACTTCGGCGAGCTCGACGCCATCGTCATGCCGCTCGTGGACCAGCTCGACCATCGTGTGCTCAACGAGATCGAGGGCCTGTCTAATCCGACGAGCGAGCTACTTTCGCAGTGGTTCTGGACGCAGCTGCGGCCAAAATTGCCCACACTCGTCGAGGTCGCGACCTGCGAGACGCCGGGCGCGCGCTGCGCGTATCGCGAGTGAGCGAACGATGGGCGCGAATCTTCGGGTCGTCACGCTGAATTTCTGGGGCACCGAGCCGCCGCTCGATCGGCGTCTCGACCTCGCGATCCGCCAGCTCCGCGACCTCGCACCCGACGTGGTCTGCCTCCAGGAGGTGCGCCCCCTCGACGGCAAGAGCGGCACCACCACCGCGCACACGATCGGCGCCGCGTTGGGCCTTGCCGTGCACTACGCGGTCGCGTGCGAATGGGACGATCATCCCAAGCTCGCGCCCGGCCAGGAGGGTCTCGCGATCCTCGCGAAGTCCATCGTCGCGACACGAACTCAATCGCTGCCCGAGGCCCGCCCCGCCGACTCGCGCCTCCTCCTATCCGCGCAGGTGGCCACCGATGCCGAGCCGGTGTGGGTTCACACGACGCATCTGCACTACCGCCTCGACGATGGCGTCGCGCGCGAGAAGCAGGTCCTCGCGATCGATGCCGCCATCCGCGACCTCCGCACGGACACGTCGCCACCGCAGATCCTGTGCGGTGACATGAACGCGACGCCCGATAGCGACGAGATGCGCTTCCTACGCGGTCTGACGACGCTCTCGAACCGGCGCACGCACTTCCAAGACGCGTGGCTCCGGCTGCATCGTGAGCCTGGGCCGACCGACGGCCCCGCACAGGGGATCACGTGGTCGAGCGAGAACCGGTTCACGCGGCCGCTGCGGTCGCTCGATATCGATCGGCGCATCGACTACATCTACGTCACCTCGCGCAAGAAGGACGGGCGCGGGACGATTCACGCTGCGCGCGTGGTGCTCGCGGAGCGAGACGGCGATGGCGAGGACGCGATCTGCGCGAGTGATCACTACGGGGTGCTCGCGGACGTGCAGGTCGTTCCCTCGCTCGCCTGATCGTCTTGTACGTCCGCGGCTCGCGTGATCGTCTTGTACGTCCGCGGCTCGCGAGGTCCGCTGACCGCTACTTCGCCTGAAGCGCGGCGATGCGCTCCTGGATCTTCGCCGTGTCTTTCGCGCCCGGTGCGGCTGCGAGGTAGGCCTTGAACGCGGCGATCGCTTTCGACTTGTCGCCGCCGAGCGAATACGCGAGGCCCAGGCCGCGGTGCGCCGCTGCGAAGCCGGGTGCCGCCGCGAGCGCGGCCTTGTATTCGACGATCGCGCCCATCGGATCGCCCGCGTAGAGGCGCTTGTTGCCAGCGTCGTAGGACACGCGTGCGCCCGCCATCGCATCACCTGTGGGTTGCGTCGGGGGCGTCACGGTTTCGGTCGGCGGCTTCTTGATCTTGTTGTTGCGGTTGGTGCGTGGGGGGGTCGTGCGCGTCGGGGTGGTCCGCGTCGGGTTCGTGGGATCTGTTGCCGGCGGTTTGCTGATGGGGGGATTGTCGACCGGCGGGTTGTCGACGGGTGGGTCGACCGGCGGGTCGACGCGCGGGTCGACGGGCGGATCGACCGGCGGATCGACCGGCGGGTTATCGACGGGGGTGTCGCTAGCGGTGCTGCTGCCGGTCGCCGCGGTGTTGTCGACCGGCGGATCGACCGGCGGCTTGTCGACGGGATCCTTCGGTGTCAGCTCGACCTTCGCGGTCTTCGTCGCGTCGTCGTTTTTGCCACCGAGCGCGAACACGACGATGACGATCAGCAGGATCGCAGCGAGCGCTCCACCGATGAGCAGGATCGGCTTCTTCGATCCCGGAAGGATGGGGAACGAGTCGGTGTCGACATCGCGCTCGCCGCGCGGCTTGTCGTCGAACATCGCTGCCGGCCCGAGATCGGGTGCGGGCTTTGCGACCAGCGGCGGCGGAGGCAATGGTGCGGGAGCCGCGGGAGGAGGTGGCAGTGGCAGTGCCGGTTCGTTGACAAGCGTCGCCGCAGTCGCGCTCGATGCACTCGGAGGCGATACTGTCGAGGCGCTCACGAGCGTGCCAGCGGTCGCGGCACCGAACGGTGGCTGCCCTGGGACAGGGCCTGCGACCGGCGTCTGCGTGGGCACGGGCGGCGGTGTCGCCGGTACGCCCGCGACTGGTGTCTGCGCGCGCGTCGGTGTCAGCGGCGGAGTCGCAACGGGCGTCTGCGTGGGTCCGGCAGCGACACCGGTCAGGGTCTTGTTCGGCGAGGGATCGCGAACGCCGGTCTTCGTGACCTCGTCGGCGCCTTCGCCGACGGCATCCGTGGTCGTACGAGCGCTGGCACCGGCGCTCGGCTCCGCACCGACCCCCGTGATCTCGTGCTTGACCGCCGGATCCGCGCCGACGTTGGTGACCGCGTCGTCGGGATCGACGGCCGGCCTCGCGCCGATGTGCGTCGACTCGGTCTCGACAATCGGATCGCGGATGCCAGTGACCGCTTCGGGATCGACGACGGTCGTCGGCTCGCTCGATGCACGTCGCGGAATCGCGGGCTCGCTCGGTGCGCGCGTCGCGGGCTCGCTCGGCGCTCGCTTCGTCTGCGGTGGGGTCGATGGCGCGGGTTCGCTCGCCTTTGATAGCGCCGGATCGTTCGGCGCTCGCTTCTTCGGCTGGCCGAGCGGCTCGGGTGTCGGCGTGATCTGTCCCGTGAGGGCGGCGATCGGGACGGAGCCGAGATTGGGATCGGCGTCGTCGACGATGTTGTCCGGCAACGACCAGGTCTCGGATTGAAGCGCTTCGAGCTTGGGCGTCGGCGCGACGACATCCTTGGGCGGGATCGCGACCTTCGCCTCGACTTTGGGGCTCGCCTTCCCGACCTTGGGTAGATCGACGACGATCTTCGGCGCATCGACGGGGACCGATAGATCGTCATCGGGGAGTGACCAACCCTCCGTCTCGGCGTCGAGATCCGACGGCGGCGGCGGCGGCTTCGCGGGCACCTTCGCGACAGGCTTCGCGGGCGCGACAGGCAATGTCTGCGTCGCCTTCGCGGGGACTCCCGCGGGCGGTGTTTGCGTGCGCGTCGGCGTTGCAGGCGGCGTGGCTCTCGCGGGCACGACGAGATCCGACTGCGTGGCCTTGCTCGGAACGCCGGCGGGCGGTGTCTGCGTGCGGGCCGGTGGCGTGGCCGGCGGCTTGGGCGCCTCGGGCGGACGCTGTGCGCTCGACACCGGGACTCCCGATGGCGGGGTGCGCACCGTCGTGTTCCGCGTGACCGGCGCTCCCGCCGGCGACGTCTGCGAGGGCGTGATGGGTGTGCCCGCCGCGGGCGTCTTCGTCGTTTGGAGCACGCTTGGCGTCCCGACAGCAGGCGCCTTGGCCGGTGGGCGAAGCTGATCGGCCGCGACGGTCGTCGTCGTTCGCGGCATCGAGGGCGCGGTCGCCTCTTCGTCGGTGCGCGTGGGCGCGAGGTCCGCCCCAGCGTTGCGCAACGTCGGTCCGTCGAGACCGCTGCGTCCACCCTCCTTCGCTGGCGGGCGAAGCATGGTGTGCGCGATCGTCTGCGTCTTCTTGGCAGAGGGAACCGGCGGCGGCGCGGCGGTCTGCTTGACCAGCTCGGCCATCTTGTCGCCTGCCTGCGGAGTGTGCTTGTCGCGCTCCCACTCCTCGAGGTCTATCGCCTCGATCTCGACGAGCTCCTCGCCCTTGGGCTTGGCAGGCTCGCTCATAACTTCGTCGCCTCCGCGATGACCTCGGCGACGCCCCACACCACGTCCTCCTCGGACGCGAAGACCTTGCTCGCCGCTTTGCGCCGCTTCTTGAGATCCACGTCGAACAGCGTGATCGTCACCCGGATCGAATCCTTGCGTGGCCCGTTCACGATCTCGGCGAACAACATCTGGTTCGCGGCGAGCTCCTTGCCCACGCGCTCGTAGCAGTCGAGGTTCGCGTCGACGCACTCGATCTGCAGCTGCACGACGTCGAGCGAGACGTTGGACATGCGCGGCTCGTCGAGTCCCTTCACGCGCGCGCGACGCAGTCGCTCGGTCGCGGCGCGCGCGGCGATCGGAAACATCTGACTCTCCGCAGGAAGCACCGCGAACACGAGGTTGCCGGGTCGATACACGGGCTTCGGCGGCGGCTTGGGGGGCAAGCAGCCAGCGCCGACCGATGCGGCGAGGAAAACGACGAGCAGGATCGCCGAGTTCCGGTGATCGTCACGGGCCCTCACGGACGTGGACGATCTTAGCACGCGCCCTCCGGCATCTCCGTCGTCGCTAACATGAGGCGGTAGTTATAGAGTCACGTCGTGAAGTGGATATGGATCGCGCTCGCCTGCGCGGCGTGCGGCGACAGCACGTCGACGCCCCCGCAACTTCCAGCATGGGACAAGACACTTCCGAGTGCGAGTGTACTGGGGATGCGGCGGGGTATGACCCCGGCGCGTGGCATCGTCCACCTGCACTCGCCCTACTCCCACGACGCCTGCGACGGCGATCCACGCCCCGCCGGTGTACCGAACGAGCCGTGTCTGGCGCACCTGCGCGAAGCGCTGTGCACCACGAAGATCGACTACGCGAACCTTACCGACCACGACGACACGATGGCGGACGAGGAGTTCACGACGCTGTTCAGCATGCGCGGCACCGACACGCCGATCCTGCGCGGCGCGGAGCAGATCGCCTCGCGCATCCATTGCCCCGACGGTCACGTCGTCCAGGTCACGGTCGGCGGCGAGAACGATCTGATGCCGATCATGCTCGACCGCCATGTGACCGGCACCGTCAACGAGCGGCACGCCCTGTACAACGGCAACGATGCTACCGCCGCTGCGGCGTATCGCGCGGCCGGGGGCCTCGTGTGGGTCGCACACACCGAGAGCAAGGATCTCGCGACGCTGCGCGAGGTCGCGCCACACGGCATCGAGGTCTACAATCTCCACGCGAACATCGATCCCGACATCCGTCGCGACTATCTCGGCCTCGACTCCGCGTCGGCGATCGCGGGCGCGGTCGAGTTCGCGGACACGAACCCGGGCCACCCCGAGCCCGATCTTGCGGTGCTCGCGTTCCTCTCGCCAAACGAGCCCGCGATCACGAAGTGGCAGACGCTGCTCGGCGAAGGCCGGCGCATCGCGATCACCGCCGGCAGCGACGCGCACGAGAACGCACTGCCGATCATGTTGGCCGACGGGGAGCGCGGTGACTCGTACCGGCGCGTGATGCGCTGGTTCGGCAACATCGCGCTCGTCGCGGATCCCACCGACGTCGATCAGGTGAAGATGGCGCTCGCGACGGGGCGCAACTACGCGCTGTTCGAGATCCTCGGCACGCCGGACGGCTTCGACACCTATGTCGTGAGCGACGGCACTACGTACGAGCTCGGTGCGACCGTTCCCCCCGGCACGACGCGGACGTTGCGTGTCGATATCCCTACGGTCCGCGGGCTCGATCCGTCGTTGCCAACCCCGCGCATCATCGCCAAGGTATTCTGGATCGAAGCCGGCGGTGTGGTGCAACAGGTCGCCGACGTCGACGGTCAGATCAGCAGCAATGGACAGGTCAACGTCAACCTCGGCGCACCCGGCGCGTATCGCGTCGAGATCGCGATGGTCCCGCACCACCTCGGTCCGTACCTCCACGATCTCGGTACCGAGCTTGCCGCCGTCGAGCTGCCGTGGATCTACACGAGCCCGTTTTATGTCGAGTAATGCGCGCGTCGTTCTCGTTGCCACTGCGCTCGCTGGCCTCGCCGGGTGTCCACGCGGCGGCGACGAATGCCAGGTGAATTCCGAGTGCGCCTCCGGCGAGGTCTGCGGTCGCGACAAGGCGTGCGCCGATCCGTCGGAGGTTCGCGAGGTGACCGTCACGTGGACCGTCAACGGAATGCAGGCGAGCTCCGCGAGCTGCGCGCAGTCCCCCGAGTTCACGCTGACGTTTTTGGCCGATGACTTCGGCGATGAGGTCGCGTTTACGCCCGTGCCGTGCCAGATCGGTCAGTTCTTCGTGGATCGACTGCCGCGCCGCTTCCACACCGTCGAGCTGGGCACTGGTGGGAGTCGCGTGCCGATCAGCGGCAGCGGCACGGCGACGGGCGACCTTCGCCTGTAGCGCGAACGTTGCGAAACGCGACGTAAATACGCGCACGTGGGAGGTTGGGGATCCGTGGCGCTCTCGGTATGGTCCGGCCCGTGGCGACCGTGTCCATGAGTACTCCCGATTCCAAGCGAATCGAACGCGACGAGAGTGACCTCGTCGAAACGACGGCCGTAGAGCTCGCACCGCTGTATCGACAGATGCTCGCGATCCGCCGGCTCGAAGAAGCGAGCGCGAAGGCGTATTCGCAAGGCAAGATCGGCGGCTTCTTGCACCTCATCATCGGGCAAGAAGCCGTGTGTGTCGGCGCGATCGCGGCCCTCCAGGAAAAGGACTACGTGGTCGCGACATATCGCGAGCACGGACACGCATACGCGAAGGGCGTCGCCGCGCGGCCGATCCTCGCCGAGCTGTACGGAAAGAAGACCGGGTGCGTGAAGGGC
>JBJXGN010000340.1:0-39261 GCA_046160585.1 Kofleriaceae bacterium | reverse complement strand
GTGGCACAGGGACATGATCCGCTCCGTCTTCGTGCCCCGTAACTCGAGCGAGCTCGCGCGCACGATCGGCCGTGTAATGCCGAACCAGCGCCGCGCGAGATCGAGGATGTGGAGATCGCGATCGAGGAGGAAGTCCCAGCGACGCACGTAGACGTCCTCGAGTGCGGGGGCGACGAGGTCCCAATGCGGCGTCTTTCCGTAGTGCACCTCGAGAGTTCGCCAGTGACGGTGCTGCCAGTGATGGCGACCCCCACGCCCCGCGTTGTCGATGCGCTTGTCGCAGATGCGATCGGTCTGCGCGCCGCGCACGAGCGGCACGACGAGCCAGTGCGGTCCAGCGTTCACCTTCACGCGCTGGCGATTGATGAAGTTCTGCGCCTCGTACTGCAGGTCGTCCATGACGACAAACAGATCGGCGCCCGCGAGCTTGTCGAGGTAGCCGAGCCACGGCAGGTAGTGCGGCTGATGCGCGGCGACGATCACCTGGCCACCGCCGGTGGTTGCAGTTGCCCGGGAGCGCTCTGGCCCGCGACGGCGCCGTGACCGCGCGTCTCCCACGACGAGCTATCGAGCGTGAACAGGCCGAGCGGCGTGAGCAAGAGGTACGCGACGGGCATCAGCACCGTCATCGGCAGGAACGCGATCGGGTGCACGCGCAGCCACGGCGGCAGCGCGCGCACACTCGGCGCGAGGTGATAGACCATCGCGCACACGCCGATCACGCCCATGTGCATCATCGCGAGGCCGAAGAAGTCGTGCCGCTGGATGTGCGTGATGATCACGAACGGGTAGACGAGCAGCAGCATCAGCATGCTGAGGTACTGCAAGCAGATCAGCGGGTTCATCTTCCACGCGCTCGGCGAGAAGATGATGAAGTCGACGATGTTCGATCGCTTCCAGCGCAGCTGCTGATTGAAGTAGCCGCGCAGCGTGGTCGCTGCCTTCGTGAAGCACATCGCCTTCATCGTCATGACGGTGCGGTAGCCGTGCTTGACGATCTGGTGTGTGAGGAAGCGGTCCTCGCCGTATTTGATCGGGATGCCGAGGATGTTGCGGTTCTCGAGGATCGGCTCGAGCTGCATGAGGACGTGACGGCGATACGCCGTGAGGCAGCCCGAGAGGCACAGCACCTGGCGGCAGCCGCGCTCGAGGTTCTTCAGGTGCTCCTGACCGAAGTAGTACTTGATGGTCTGGAGGCGCGTGAGCCAGTTCTCGTTCGGGTTCGAGACGTGCACCCGACCGCCGACGGCGGCGATGTCGGGGGACACGAAGCGCGCGACCAGCTCGCGCAGCGCCGTGGGGAAGATGATGACGTCCGAGTCGACGGACACGATGATCTCGGACGTCGAGTTGCGGACCGCGTTGTTGATGCCCTTGCGCTTGCCCATGTTGTAAGGGTTGCGCAACACGGTGACGTTCGGGAAGTCGCGCGCCCCTTTACATGCCCACTCGTACGAGTCATCGGTCGAGCAATCGTCGACGATCGTGACCTCGAGCTTGTCCTTGGGGTAGTCGAGCGCGACGAGCGACGCGATCGTGTCGTAGATCGACTTCCCTTCATTGAAGAGCGGTACGACCACGGTGACGGTGGGCTCGTAGCCCTCGATCGTCTCGTCGATCTTCGAACGACGAAGGATCGTCAGATAGAACCCGAACACGTAGCGGTTCAAGAAGACGACGAAGATGAACAGGAAGATAGGAAACGTGGTCACGCGTGCTCGCGTGCGATCGACAGCAAGTGCGATGCCGCGAAGCCTGCGCAGGTTGTGCACGCACGAATCGATGTAGTTACTTGAGTTGTCGACGAGATCGATCGCGCGTGCGAGGCAGTGCGGTGGGAGCGCTGCGTCTCGTGTGGAACCCGATCTCTCCAGGTTCTCGATGCGCGCAGCGTGGAGGTCGCAGCGTTACGCGAGTGATGACCATGGCGAGGTCTGTGCACATCTCGTCACTGCTGTTCATGAGTAATCAACGCGAACGAGATCGTGAACGTGATCGTGCCGATCGGCGTGCCCCCCCGAGAATTGCGGACGCTGACAAGACGTCCGTCGATATCCGGCCCGCGCAAGCGCGGCACGCACCATCCAACGTGATTCCGTTCGCGAAGCCGCGAGCTTTGGCCGCGGCGGCAGCGACTAACAACGACCCGCTCGCGCATCTGCGGCCACCGCTTCCGAGCATTCATTCTCCCCATGGTGGGATGCGCGTTCTGACAGCGTCGACGCGCAACGGCGGTCCCAGCGAACCGCCGCAAGTGCCTGCGGCAGCGCCCCCGCCCGTCGCGATGCACTCGCAACCACGGCCCCAGCCCGTGGTGTTTTCCCCCGCGGCAACTGCAGTGGCCAGTGTGCACACCGCAGCGCCGATCGTCATCGGTAACACGGCTGTAGCACGCGCGGTCCCGTCGCTCGCGCCAACACCTGTCAACACGAAGCCGGCTCCTGTCATCCCGATCGCTCGTCCTGTCAGTAGTGACGAGTTCGCCACCGAGGCGCCCACCACGTTCGATCCGAGGTTCGCGCACGCGCCCACGCTCGCTGCGCCAATGCTCGCACCCACGTCCGCCGCCGCGCCCGCCGACAAATGGACCGCGTTCGAGAAGCTCGGCCTCGGCAAGCCGACGGACTGGCAGCTGAAGGGCCGCCTCGCGAAGCTGTTCCCCGATGCGAAGAAGGCGTCGAGCTGGATCGTCACGTTGTATCGCTTGCTCGGCTTCTCGATCCTCACGGTGATCGTGGTCGTGCTCGTCGGCTATATCACGACGACCGCGTTCTTCTACGTGAGCGACTCGTGGGTCGTGCCGATGGCGATCACCCCGAGCGACGAGAAGGTGATCTCGTTGCAGGCGCAGGTGTCCACGCAGCGCGACCAGCGTGATCGGATCGCGGACGAGCTCGCGCAGGCGGAGCGCGCGATCATCGCGCAGCAGGAGTTCCAGTCCGAGTTCGCGAAGGCGATCCGCGGCGACCTCGAGAACCGCAAGCAAGCCCTCGCACGGATGAAGAGCCTCGCGAACACGGCCGCCGGAACGCGCGCCGCGATCTCGAGTCAGAACCGCGCGTATGCGGGCGCAGCACGCAAGCGCATGCGCGACGAATACGCTGCCGGCCTCATCGATCGCGATGCGATGCTGTCGGGCAAGTTCCAGCTCGCGCAGATCAGCTCGTCGAACCTGTCGCTCGCCGAGCGCCAGGCCGAGTTCGAGACGCGCGCTGCGGAGCTCGAGGCGACGACGCGCTCGCTCGATCAGATCTTGCAGAACGCCGAGGACACCGGCGACATCGGCCTGTCGTACGAGGTGCTGCAGATCAAGCAGCAATACGACACGTCGCGCCTCGAGCTCGCGAAGGCCATCGAGGCGCGCGATTCGCTGAAGGCGAGCCTCGCGCGGCAGGACAAGGTGCTCGCGAGCCTCGAGGGCTCGGCGTACCTGCGCGCGATCAACGACCAAGCAACGGTCGCGTTCGTGCCGTACGGCAACCTCGCCGACGTGAAGGCAGGCGAGCCGCTGTACGCGTGCAAGCTGACGATGGTGTTCTGCTACCACGTCGGCACGGTGACGGCGGTCATCCCGGGCGAGGTGCAGTTCCGTCACCCGCACCGGGACAAGAACCTGCGCGGCCAGCTCGTCGAGATGAAGTTCGACGACGACGATCCGGACGCTGGCATGGAGGAGCACCTCTTCGTCGGCGGCAAGCCGTTCATCTTCTGATGCGCGCCGTACTCGCGATCGTGCTCGGGCTCGCCGGCGTCGCACACGCCGACGCGACGTCCGAGGCCAAGGCCGAAGCGTCCGGCGACGGCTTCTGCGACTACGTGCAAGGCAAGGCGAACGCCGAGAGCGCGACCTTGTTCGCGCCGACATTGTTCGGCCAGTTCGGCCTCGTCGAACAGGCCGCCGGCTCCGTCAACCCGGACGTGAGTTCGGGCGGCCTCCGGCTCATCACCGGCGTGCGCGTCAGCCTCGACGGAATCTACAAGGGCATGACCACACGCGATCGCGCGCGCGCCGAGTGCCGCCGCCACGAGGCGCTCGAACAGGTGCGCGGCGAGACGCGGTACGCGGCGTTCGCAGCGCGCGCGGAGGTCCTCGACGGCGCGCTCACCGAGAGCGAGAAGATCCTGCGCGAGACGAACGCGGATCTGGAAGCGCGCCGCACCACCGCGCAAGAAGCGACCGCCACGCGCCTTCGCGTCGAGGAGCTCCGGCAGCTCGCCACAGACACGCGGCGCGAGATGTCGATCCTCCCGCAACCGTCGGGGCCGATCAGCGGTGCCGCTGCGCGATTCGCACGCGCAGATGCTGACGTCGAGCACATCGAGGGCAAGCTGCGCCGCGCGAGCGCGTTCGACGTCTCGTTCCGCTTCGGCCTCGACGCGTTCCTCGATCGCAGCGACGAGAACCCGTCGCCGTACTTCGCGGTGATCGCTGTCGGCGTGAACCTCGGTGTGTTGTTTCAGGGGAGCGCGAACCGGCGCGCCGCTGCGGGCCGCGCGCGGTTCATCGCCAGTGGGCGGGACCCGTCGGCCGCCGATGCGAGCGCCGAGCGCCTGGCCCTGCTGATCGCGACCCAGGAGAAGCGCGAGGAGGAGACGGCGGCCCTCGAAGCGGACCTCGAGAAGCAGATCAAGATGCTCGATCGCCTCGGCGGTGAGGACAGCAAGCGCTATCGCCAGACCGTGTGGTTCGAGTGGATCAAGATCAAGGCGGAGCACGCGTACTTCGAGGCGCACCTGAAGGCGCTGCGCGAGATCGCGGGCGGAGCACCGTCGGGAGACGCGCCTTGAGGTCGACCGATCTCGATCATCACGTACGCTGGCTCGCTCTCGGACTGGTCGGCGCGATCGTGCTCGCGACGATCGCGAACCTCGCGGCGTGTGGCGCCTCCGAGGCGGCACCGGAGCCGCGGCGACCCGTGCAGCTCGCCACCGTCACGGACGCGCTTTGCGCGACGCACGGCGTTGCGAAGGTTGGCGCACCGGTCACGGAGCCGACCGTACGTGCGTACGCGCGCGGCGCGGGTGGCGACGCGGCCGAGCTCGCGATCGTGTACCGAGGCGAAACCGAGGCGCAGCGGGCGCTCGCGTCCGGCCCCGCGCGCCGGCAGCTCGGCCTCAAGCTGCGCGCGAGGAACGGCTGCAACGTCGTCTACGTGATGTGGCGTCTGGATCCGCGGCCGAAGCTCGAGGTCAGCGTGAAGCTGAACCCGGGTGCGAAGGATCACGAGGATTGCGGCGCGGACGGTTACACCAAGGTCAAACCGACGAAGGCCTGGCCCCTGCCCGACCTCGTCGCCGGCGATCGCCACGATCTACGTGCTGTCATCGCGGGCGACGAGCTCACCGCGTGGATCGACGACAGCGTCGTGTGGCGCGGGCGACTGCCATCCGGCGCCCGGACACTCGAAGGGCCCGCCGGGCTCCGCTCCGACAACCTCGCGTTCGATCTCGTCGCGTTCAAGGCGCCCGCCGGCGACCTCGCGAACGCACCCGCGTGCAAGCGCGAGAAGGGTGCCCCTAGCAGCTGATCGAACTACGGGTTCGCGAGTAGCCGTCCGGCCACGAAGTCGACGATCTCGATCTTGATGTCGCCGTAGTCGGTCTCCGCGACCATGCGCAGTGGAACGCGATCCGCGTCGTCCGAGATCCACACGCTGAACTTTCGCGGCTCGGTTCCCTGATCGACCGATCCATCGCGCATGAGGCGCCGGCTGACCGCGGCGAACTTCGCGGTCGGTAGCTCGCCGAGCTCGGTCGCGATCGACTCGCGCCCGACGACCGTCACTTGCGTGCGCCACACGTAGCTCGAGCGCACTGCGTCGAACGTGCGCGACGCGCCGAGCTTATCGTCCCACGATCGCAGCACGAGCAGCACGCCGAGCAGCTCGAGCGGCTGACCGTTCGTGGTCTGCATTTCGATCTTCTCCGGTGCGTCGCCGACCTTCGTCGAGATCGGGAACTTCTTGTTGGCGAGCTTGGTGAACCGCGCCTCGATCACCTCGTCCAATTCGACCGCGCGAAACAGCAGCGGCAGTCCGCTCGTGCTGTCGATCCACGACGTGAACTCGACGCGCACCGGCTTCACGCGCGCGGCGAGCCCCACCGACTCCGCGACCGCCTGTACGACCACGGCCCGCTTGTCCTCGAGGGGTGTCAGCTCGCCGACACCCATCTGCAGCGCGGCGAGCTCGAGCCCGAGCGCCGAGATCCGGTATCGAATGCGTTCCCCCGGCGATGCGAACGGAGGCTTCGTTCCCAGCGTGGCCGCCGGCACGTTCCAGTCGCGCGTCGGTGGCGTTACGCGATTGCCGCACGCCGCCAGCGCCACGACGAGGCCGACGTGGCATACAAAGCGCCGGGTCCTATGCCCTCGGTTCGTCACGGACTTCCTGGTTGGTACCACATCGGGCGAGCCGCTCCAGAATTCGCCGCACGATGAGACGCGCGCAGCGAGTCGTGATCGCCGGTGCATCGGGCTTCATCGGCCAGCGCACCTGCGCTGCGCTCGCTGCCGCCGGGCACATCGCGATCGATCTGCCTCGCGCCGACATCACCACGATCGTCGACGAGACGGTCCCCCTTGACGGTACGGCGGCCGCGGGTACGAGCGACGCGCCGAGGACGCGGCGCATCGTCGACGCTCTCGCCGGCGAGGCCGATGTCCTCGTGTGGGCGGCGGGCAAGCGCCAGCCTGATCGCGCCACGAACATCCGCCTCCACGCTACCGCGCCGATGGCGTGCGCACGCGCGATCGGCGTGCACCGCGTGATCTATCTGTCGTCGGGTGAGGTCTACGGCACCGCGCCGCTGCCTTATCGCGAGGACGGCCCCGTGCTCGGAACCTCCGACTACGCGCACGGCAAGCTCGCCGGCGAGCGCGCCCTCGTCGAGGCGACATCGGCACACGCCACACTGCGCGACGCGTTCCTGTTCCGGCTGGCGCTGGTCTATGGCCCAGGTAGCAAGCCGCCGATGCTGATCCCGCGCCTCGTCGCTGCGCTGCGCGCCGACGAGCGCTTTCCGATGACCCACGGCGAGCAGACCCGCGACCTCGTGTTCGTCGACGACGTCGCGCGTGCGATCGTCGCCGCCGTCGAGACCTCGACGGCCCCGTCGACAGCGCGCACCTACAACATCGCGAGCGGAGTCGAGGTGCGGATCCGCGAGGTCGTTGAAGGTGTCGCGCGTGCGGTCGCCGCGAGCACGAGCCGCCCGTTCGGCGAGGTCCTCGCGCGAGTCGCGTTCGGCGAAGTTGCGCTCCGCCCCGACGAGGCGCATCGATATGTCATGGACGTGTCGCGGGCACGCGCGGAACTCGGCTTCTTTGCGACGACGACTCTCGCAGAGGGCTTCGCGCGCCTGTGAGCGACCTCGTAGAGAGCTCCGACGCGAAGCAAGCGTCGAAGGAAGCCGGCATCTACGTCTACAGCCGGCTCGTCGCGTCGCTGCTCATGCTCGGCGTGCTCGCGATCGTCGGCCGCACGTGTACGAAGGAAGAGCGAGGCTACATCATCGCGCTGATCACGGTCTACGAGACCGCGGTCGCGCTCGGCTCGCTCGGTCTCGCCGATGTCGTTCTCTACTACGTCGGGCGCACGCCGGAGAAGGCGGCGCATATCGTACGGCAAGCATCGCTCTTGCTCCTCTATGTCTCGGTGCCCGCGATCGCGATCGCCTGTGTCGCCGGGCAGCTGTCGTTCGATCTCGGTAGCGCGCTGCCGTGGCTCGCGATCGCGTTGTTCGTCGAGCTCCCCACGCAGCCCGCGGTGAATCAGCTCCTCGCGGTGCGCCGCGCCGGGCTCGCGTCGGCGCTCTACATCGCGTTCGCGTTCCTGCGCCCGATCGCGGTCCTGGTGCCGGTCCTTACGGGCATCGGCGTCGAGTGGATCCCCGTGTTCGTCGCGGGCCTCAGCATCACGCGCCTCGCCGCGCACGTGGTGATCGTGCGCCGCATCTTCACGATCCCCGCGAGCGAGCCGAAGCGCGCGTGGATCGCGAAGCAGGCGCTGCGCGACATGTTCTTCTTCGCGCTGCCGGCAGGTGTGGCCGTCCTCGGCGGCAAGCTGAACCCGCAGATCGACAAATACGTGGTCGGCCGGTTCTACGACGAGACCGCGCTCGGCCTGTATGGCTTCGCCGCGTGGGAGCTGCCGCTCGTCACGATGATCCCGTACGCGATCGGCGCGGTGATGCAGGGGCGCTACGCGAAGCTGTTCCGCGACGGAAAACACGAGGAGATGCGGCTCTTGTGGCTGCAGACGATCCGCAAGACCCAGGTCATCGTGTTGCCGCTCGCGATGATGTTCATCGCGCTCGCCGAGGAGGCGATGGTCGTCATGTTTGGCCGCGAGCAGCTTGCCGCCGCGCCGATCTTCCAGATCTTCACGCTGACGATGCTCCAGCGCGTGACGACGTACGGCTACATGCTGCAGAGCATCGGGCAGACACGCGCGCTCTACATCACGAACGGGATGCTCCTCGTGACGAACCTCCTCCTCTGCTATCCGTTCACGCTGTGGTTCGGCATGAACGGCGCCGCGATCGCCACCGTCGTCGCGACGATGCCGCCGCTCGCGTTCACGTTGTGGCTGATCGCGCGCGGGCTGCGCACCACGATCGGCGGCGTGATGCCATGGGGCCACTACGCCGCGACGCTCGGGCTCGCGAGCGTGCTGTCGCTCGCCGTCTGGTACGGGCGGCACTACGTGCCCGGTGGCCCGGGCGCCCGGATCGCGGTCTGCGCACTCGCGTACGTGATCGGCTTCTTCGTGCTCGCACGCATCGTGCGCCTCATCAACCGCGACGACGCGCGCTACCTCGTCGACTGGCTGTCGCTCAAGATGCTGCGGAGGGACCGAGACGATCGATAGAGCCGGCGCCGATCTTGCCGCGCATCGCGACCCCCGATCCAGGCTCCTTGCCGAACGGAATCTGCACGAGCGCTTTGATCGCGTAGTACGGCAGGGCGAGCGTGAGCGCCAGTGTTCCGACGAGCCGCGACGCGAACGTCGGATGCGCCATCGAGTCGTCCCAGATCCAGCCGACCGTGAACCGCCAGGCACCGAACACGTACGCCGGCCAGAGCAGGCGCACGCGCACCGGGTAGTAACGGCCGAGCACTGCGTGCACGAACGTCATGAACCGTGCGAAGTAGCGCCCCGTCGTGTTGCGGCGCTTGTCGAGACCACCTGCGATGTCGAAGCCTCGCTTGAGGCGCGCCCGCGGATCGAACGCGACGTATTCACCGGGCGCGAGGCCACGGCGCATGCGGATTCCGAGTGACGTCTCGTCCTCGATCGGCGTGTCTTCGTCCCAGCCGCCGAGGCGCTCGAACACGGTGCGACGATACGCACCACCGGTGCCGTGCACGTAGTGACGGTCGTCGAGACGCTTGTCGTAGCGCGCGAAGTTGTCCGGCAACCCGAGCACCTTCGAGAAGCGCATGCACAAGAGTGGCGCGAGGAAGCGATATGCCGCCGACGGCCGGTCCTTGTCTGGATCGTCATCCCAGATGTGCCGGCACGTGAGCGCGACGAGCTTTCCGTCCTCGGTGAACGGCGCTTCCACGAGGCGCAGGAAGTCCGTGCCGACGGGGACGTCATCGTCGTCGACGAACACCGCGATCTCGCCGCGCATGTTCTCGATGCCCTTGTTGCGCGCCTTCGCCCCGCCGAGGGGCGGGAAGTGCAACAGGCGCAGCCGCGGATCGCGCTCGTAGGCGGCGAGCGTCGCCATCGCGTCGTCGGGCTTCTGCGTCGACTGATCGATGACGACAATCTCGAACGAGTCGTGGTCCTGCGCGAGCAGCGCACCGACGAGCTCGCACAACGCCGGCAGGCGGTTGTACGATCGGATGATCACCGAGACCCGCGGCGTGCTCGTCGACATCAGGTGGTCACGAGGTGCGGCGTGCCGCCGCGACGAGCGACCTCGCCGAGCTGGAGCCGCAGGCGGATGTGCTCGGGCACGACTACCATCGCGGTGATCACGCCGCCGAAGAACATCGGGAGATAGATGACCCAGTACGCGTCGAGGAATGTGAGCCCGAGCGCCGCGAGGTTGATGAAGTCGCGCGTCTTGATCGTGAGCAGCCACACGCCAACGAGCCGCCAACCGTTCGACTGGAGCTTCGGCGCGCGCTGCTTCGGACGCAGCCCCACGCCGCGCGGGCCTTCGGCGACCTCGAGCGTGCCGATGTAGAACTGCGAGCCGCCGACCTTCGCCACTACGATGCAGTAGTAGTAGATCGCGTAGATCGACGCGATGTACGCGAGCGTCCCGATCCAGATCGAGTGAACGACCCACGGCGTGTACCAGGCCTCGGGGTGCATCGCGAACACGTGGTACGCGATCGCGACGAAGTACGCCGTGGTCGTGATCTCGTCGACGACCGTGTCGATCCACGCGCCCGCCGACGAATAGACGAGCTTGAGCCGCGCGATCTCGCCGTCGCACCCATCGAGGACGCCCGCAAAGAAGATGATCGCGGCGCCCCAGACGAGGTTCGCCTGACCGGGCTGTGCGGTGAGCCAGCAGCCGAATAGCCCGAGGACGCCGACGGCGACCGAGATCTGGTTCGGCGTGAACGGTGTCCACACGAGCAGGCGGGTGAGCGGGCGCGACAACGGCCGGTAGCAATGCTTGGTGACCGGGTTGTCTTCCTTCTTGATGTTGAGGCGCTGAAGCATCTGCGACGCGCCCGCGCGTTCGGTCGGTGTGGTCGCGGGGTGCACCGCGATGTCTCCGTGCGCGATCCGCTGGGCGCCGTCGATCGGAAGATCACGCTGCTCGGCGATCGCGGCGATCACGTCGGAAGCGTCGCCGCGCACGTAGAGCGCCCCCGCGTAGGCGTCGGTCTCGGGCGAGACCGCGATGCGCCGATCACGCGCTCCGGCCGACGTCTCGACCAACGGCTCGACCAACGGCTCGACCAAACGCTCGACCAACGGCTCGACCAACGGCAAGACCAACGGCTCGACCAAAGGCTCGATCAGCTGCTTGTGGACGACCTGGTCCCCCGCACGGACGACGACGAGCGCTGCGTCACCGCGATCTCGGTCCCACGCGACCACACCCTTCGCCGCCTCCTCCGAATCCACGACATACACGCGACGCGCCCCGGACTTCGCCGCCACGCGGCGGCCGCGCTCGACCAGCGTCAGCCCCATCACACGCGCGCGTGCGTGCGGCGAGTCGGCGAGGACGATGGCGTCGAAGGGCATACCTTGGCATGAACTAACGCGAACTCGGCCAACCGACAATAGTGTTTCAGTGCACGAAGCGGTATACGCCGCACCGGTGTCCGCTCCTCGATCGAGCCCCGGTTCGGGTCACTTCGCAGACCGTCTCGCGGCGTGGCTCGATCAGGCGCGCGTCGGCGTGCTGCTGCTCTCGATCGTCGTCGCGGTGGCGTGCGCGTATGTCGCCAAGAACCTCGAGGTCCGCTCGGACCTGACGAACCTCTTGCCCCGCTCGCAGCAGTCGGTGAAGGACCTGACGAGCGTGCGTGATCGCGCGCGTCCGTTCGGCACGCTGCAGATCGTGGTCGAGTCCAAGGACGCCGCGCGGGTCAAGCTCGCGAGCGAGGGCCTGGCAAAGCGCTTCGCCACGTTCCCGAGCACGCTGGTCTCGCAGCTCTCGATCGACGACGGCCCGCGGCAGAAGTTCGCGTGGGACAACCGCTTCCTCTTCGCAGACCTCCAGGATCTCGTCGACGCGCGCGATGCGCTGAAGAAGCGGCTCGACGACGAGAAGATCCGCCACAACCCCCTCTTCATCGGGCTCGACGACGAGGACGATCCGAGCGGCACGCCTGATACCGGTGCCACCGACCGCCTCGACGAGCTCGACAACAAGCTCGCCGAGCTCGAGAGGAAAGCAACGCACCCAGCTCCGCGCGTCTCCGCCGACGGCACGCTGCGCCTCCTCGCGATCCAGACGTCGTTCTCCGCGTCGAACGCGCCGAAGGCAAACGCGCTCTCGTCACTCGTGAAGCGCGCGATCGCCGAGGTGCGCGCCGAGCTCGGCGGCGGCGGTGACCTCTCGTTCGGCCTCACCGGCAACATCACGCTCGCGCAGCACGAGCACGACTCGGTGCTGTCCGGCATGACGCGCTCGCTGCTCATCACGGTGCTGCTCGTTGGCTTCGCCCTCGTTGTCTATTACCGCTCGGCCGGGCTCGTGCTCGCGATGTTATGGGGGCTCGCCGTCGCCGTGCTCGGCACGTTCGCGATCGCCGAGCTCGTCATCGGTCACCTGAACGTGATGACGGCGTTCTTGTTCGCGATCGTCATCGGCAACGGCATCAACGCGTCGCTCATCCTCGTCGCGCGGTTCCTCGAGGAGATCCGCGCGCAAGGCGACGTGATCGACCCGAGAGGTGCGATCGCGATCGCGATGCGCGAAGCGATCCCCGGGACGCTCGCCGCCGCCGCGACCGCCGCGATCGCGTACGCGTCGCTGCTCGTCACGGACTTCCGTGGCTTCCGCCAGTTCGGGATGATCGGCGGCGTCGGCATGGTGCTCACGTGGGTGACCACGTTCACCGTGCTGCCGTCGATCCTGTTCGTCCTCGCACGGCGCGGTCGCATCAAGCGCACGACGCGACCCGTGCTCGGCGACGTGCTCGCGCGCCTCCACCCCAAGAACGATCGTCGCGCGCTCGTCGTATTCGCCGTGGTCACCGCGGTCTCGATCGCGATCACGAGCGTGTACATCGCGCGCGATCCGTTCACGCGCGACTGGCGCGACCTGCAGTCGTCGACGCCCGAGATCGACGCCGCGACCAACCTGTGGGCGAAGATGCGCGCGAAGTTGCCGTCGAGCAGCGAGCTCACGGGCCAGGCGTACCAGCTCGTGTTCGCTGTCGACAAGCGCGAGGACTCCGCGGCGCTCGTCGAGTATTTGCGAAGCGTCGACAAGAACACGCCCGGTGATACGAAGTGGATCCGCGACGTGTTCTCGATGGACGACCTCCTCCCGACTCGGCAGGTCGAGAAGCTCGCGGTGCTGGCAGAGATCCGCGGGATGCTCGATCAGCCCGAGGTGATCGAAGAGCTCTCGTCCGACGATCGCGCGAAGCTCGCGAAGCTGCGCCCACCCGACGACCTGCGCGCGGTGACCGACGCCGACGTGCCGATCGAGCTCGCGTGGCCGTTCGTCGAGCGCGACGGTGCGCGCGGTCGCCTCGTCGTGCTCCGCGGCGCGATGCGCCTCGACTCGTTCAACGTCGATCATCGCCGCGAGTTTGCTGCGCGCACGCGTGCGCTCGTGTTTCCCGTCCACGCGGTCGTCGCCGGCGAGTCGCTGATCGTCAGCGACATCATCGAGACCATGGAGGCCGACGCGCCGAAGATGATCGTGGTCGCCCTGATCGGCAGCGTGCTCGCGGTGTTCTTCGTGATCGGGTTTCGCCGCCACGGCTTGGTCACCATTGCGTGTGGGCTGGCCGGTGTGATCGTGATGATCGCGGCGTGTGCGGTCGCGGGACTGCCGGCCCACTTCCTCGACATCATCGCAGTGCCGATCACGATCGGCATCGGGATCGACTACGCGGTCAATCTCGCCGCCCGTGATCGGCTCGATGGTGACCGGGGTCCGCCGTATCTATTGCGGACCACGGGTGCGACCGTCCTGCTCTGCTCGTACACGACCGCGGTGGGATACGGGACCCTGCTCCTGTCCGCCAATGGCGGCATCCGGGCGTTCGGGTTGGCTGCGCTTTTGGGCGAGATCACGTGTGTGGCGGTCGCCCTGATCGCTGCTCCCGCGTGGCTCGCAGTTCTGCGGAATCGCCACCGAAAGCCGTGAACGTCCGCCAAATACCACTGGAATTTGGTGTGGCGAGGATGCTACACCGCCCCGTCAACCCACCCGCTACCGCGGAAATGACCATGCGACGCGCCGAACCGATTCTGTTCACGCCCGGTCCCGTCAGGACCCCGCCGCTGGTCGCGGAATACCTGGCTCGCCCCCCCTGCAACTATCACCGGCAGGACGCCTTCAGCGAGATGTTCGTCTCCACCGAGCGCGACCTCAAAGCGCTGATCGGCATCCGCCAGCCGGACGACTACTACGCCACGATCCAGACCACGACGGGCACCGGCGCCAACGAGGGCTGCATGCTCGCGTTCCAGCCGCACGGCAAGGGGCTCATCGCGTCCAACGGCTTTTTCGGGGAGCGGTGGATCGATCAGGCGCGCCAGAATCACATCGACCACGTCGTCTACGAGGCGCCGCACGATCGAGCGCTCGACGCGGATGCGATCGGCGGCGTGCTCGATGCCGATCCGTCGATCCGGTGGGTGTTCTTCACGAGCCACGAGACGCGCACGGGCCTCAAGAACCCGTTCGAGGCGATCGGCCGCGCGTGCAAGCAACGCGGCGTGCTCGTCGGTGCCGACGCGATCTCGAGCGCGTACGCGTACCCGATCGACATCGAGGCGTCGCAGATCGATCTCGTCACCTCGTCGAGCGCCAAGGCGATCATGGCCGCGCCCGGCCTCGCGATGACCTTCGTGAAGAAGGCGGCGATCGGGGAGATCAAGTCCAAGGGCACACCGCGGGGCTACTACTTCGACGTCATCGCCGAGACGGAACGACAGATTCGCGATCAGCAGACGCGGTTCGCGCAGCCAGTCGTCCTTCACGCAGCGCTACGCGCGGCGTGCACGCACCTCCAGACGGTTGGCATCGAGAACCACATGGCGCGGATCCAGCGCCAGATGCAGATGCTGGTCGAAGCGCTCGGCACGATGGGCGTACACCCCCTGCTCGAGGCCACGCTCCGGTCGAACATCGCCGTCAACTTCCGCCTCCCCGTCGGACTTCCATACAGCCACTTCGCGACCCGGATGGAGCAGCTCGGGTACTACGCCCTGTACGGCATTCCTGGGGATCCGACCCACTTCCAGCTGTCGACGATCGGCGATTTGACCGACGACCACGTGCGAGGGTGTTTGAAGGCCCTCCACGAGGTGTTCGTGCGCTGACTGGTGATGAAAAATGGTCACCTCGACACCCTCGTATGTCAGCGACATCTGGGCCGTGTCCCCCCTGTGTCCCCGTGGCAACGATCTTGCGTAAGCGCTGGCGACCTTGGTAGAAAAGCCCACCACCGTGATCCGACGTTTGGGTTCGCACACCGGGAAGCGCGTCCTGTTCGGCTACGACCGTTACCTGGCTTCGTCTGCCGCTGACCTCGGTGCGTACCGCACGGTCCTCGCTGTCTACGGCGACGTCGTGGACACGGTCGACCAAGGTCGACTGCACTACCTGACGTCGGCCGAGCTGGTCTGTCGTGGAATCCAAGCCGACCCGGATGCGATCGGTGTCCTGTGTTGTGGGACGGGGATGGGCATGTCGATCGCCGCGAACAAGTTCAACGGCATCTACGCCGGGCGTTGCACGAGCGTCGAGGACGCCGAGCTCGCGCGCACCATCAACAACGCGAACGTCGTCTGCATCGCCTCGAAGAACGGGATCGCGCTGAACGGACAGATCCTCCAAGCGTTCATCACCACGCCGTACACCGGCCGGAAGCTCGAGGAGCTCGAGTACATCACATCGTTCGAGCAGCCTACGTACGTGGATCTCCCGACCAGCACGCCCCAGCCAGTGCCTGGTCCGCGCACGCTTCGTCGTACGGCCTGACAAGCATGCCGGCACGCAGTCAGCGGATGTTCGGCGTGAAGGATCTCTTCACGACGATCAACCTGCTCGGCGGTATCGTCGCCATCTGCCTGTGCGTGGATGGCCGCCCGTGGGAGGCCGGCATCGCGGTGATGGCCGGCTATATGTTCGGGGACACGCTCGACGGCTACGTCGCGCGCAAGCTCGGCACCGCAAACGCATTCGGCGCCGAATACGACACGATCGCTGATCACCTCTCGCACGTCGTCGCACCGGCGGCGATCGTCTACACGGTCTACAAGGACGCGAACCTCCTGCCTGCGCCGTGGAACCAGGTGCTCGCGATCGCGCTGTGCGCGTCGCTCATCATCGCGGTCTCGATCCGGCACGCGCGGAACATCGTCGCGCCGATCAGCTACAAGGGGATCTGGACCGGGCTGCCGCGCTCCGTCGTCGGGTTCATCGCGATCGGCTACTGCAATGCGACGCTAGCGCCGCACGTATGGGGCGGTTACTGGTTCGGCGTCATCCTCATTCCGCTCATGGCGTACGCGACGCTGACCTACTTGCCGTTCGCGAACCACCACCTGAAGCGCGTGAGCGGCGGGCACTGGTGGTACGTGAACGCGGCGATCGCGATCTTCTTCTTGTGCAGCATCGGCGTCCTGTTCGTGAGCCCGAAGTTCTTCTTCGACGTGCTGACGTTCTGGATGGTCGGCTACTCGCTCTCCTCGTGGATGTCGCTGACACGAGAGGAGCGCGTGAAGCACCGCGAGATCGTCGCCGAGGCCAAGGCACTCGCGACGAGCTAGTCAGTTGCACTCGGCGAACAGCATCTGCGGCGACGAGGCGATGCAGCAGCCCGCGATGCCCATGTACTCGAACGTCTTCTGGCAGCTTACGGGACCGTTCGACGTCCTGCCGAGGCACGACGGGCCACTCGCGAGGAGCGCCGGCGAGCTCTTCTGGCAGGCGCCCTCGCACTCGGTGTAGCCGTTCTGCGTCCAACCCATGTCGCAGTCGACGAACTCGTGAGGCGCGGGCGCGTCCTCGGTGCACGCGGCCAGCGTCACGAACACAACGACGAGTCGGGTCATTACTGCAGCTCCGGTTGGTCGTCCGTGGGTCGCGGTGCCTTCGGGCTCGTGCCGGTCCAGCGGCGATAGGCGCGGAAGAACGCGCTGGGAGCCGTGAACGCGAGCTCGGCCGCGACGTCGGCGACCTTGAGGCCGCGATCGAGTAGCTGGAACGCGCGCTCCTTGCGCAGCCGATCGAGCATCTCGGAGTGCGACGTGCCGAGGTCGCCTAGCGATCGCTGCAAGCTGCGCTTGGAGGTCGACAGGCGCTTCGCGAGCTCGTCGACGTCGGTACGCTTCTCGTCGAGCATCTGCGACAGCGCGCGGCGCACGCGATCGAGCAGCGGATCGACCGTCGCGAGCGCGGGCGCGAGCTCCTTGATGCGCGCCTCGAGCAGCGCAGCCATCGTCGCCGACGCGGTCTTCAGCGGGAGATCGAGGACGCCCGCGTCGAACGTCATCGCGTCGCCGGACGCTCCAAACGTGACGGGGACACCGAAGTAGCGATCGTGCACGGACTGATCTGTCGGGGGTGGATGCTGGAAGCTGACCTCGCGGAACGTCATCGCGTTGCCGCTCGTCGTGCGGACGCGTGCGGTGATCGCGATCAGCGGAAACTCGACCCAGTGCCGGCTGTGGGTGAGGCCGGGCATGCGATGGAACACGAGCTTGGCCTGGCCGGAGCCGTCCTCGACGAGCTCGAGCTTCGCGCGCTGCGTGGCGACGCCGTAGTGCTCGGCCACCTTGCGGAGCGCGTCGCGCACGGTCGCGCTCGTGCACAGCGTGTAGTCGAGGACGCCGATGCCGCCGATCGGGATCGCGGTCGCGACCGTCACCGCGATCGCGGGGTCGTTGAGGGCTGTCGCGCCGAGCTCGAACAGCGCATCGGCGATCGTTCCGGGCACGACGGGCCCCTCGAACGACGCCGGCATGACGCGCTCCACGTCCACACCGTTGTCGGCGAGCGCCGCGCGAACGGCGGCGACCACGTCGAGGGCGATGCCAGGATCCACGGCGCTACTTCACCACGAGTCGCAGCGAGACAACAAAGCACGCGGGCGACAACTTGCTGTCTCGGTTCGTGTACGGCTTGTACTTCCACGTCGTCAGCGCGCGGCCGAGGTCGGCCGTCAGGTAGCTGGGAGCCTTCACGAGCTTCACCGAGCTGACCTTACCGGTCTCGTCAATACACAGCTTGGCCATGACTCCCGCGTCGTCCCCGACGTTCACTCGCATCGCCGGGAGCTCTCCCGAGATCTTCGTCACGGCACTCGCCGCGACGACGGGTGTGCGGGCGGGCTTCGCCGGCTCCAGCGGCTTGGGAGGCTCGACCTTGGGCTTGGGAGGATCGACCGGCTTGGGAGGCTCGACCGTGGGTTTGGGGGGGTCGGGCGTGGGGTCGGGTTTCGGATCGGGTGTCGGATCGGGCTCGATAGGCTTGTCGACCCGCCCCGTCCGCTTCGGTGGTGGGCGCGTCGGGCGCTTCGGGTCGCGCGGCTTCGGATCGCGGTCGCGAACCGCAGGCTGCGTCGGGTCGGTCGGCGCGTCGGTCGGCGCGTGGGGGTCGCTCGTCGCGTTGTCGGCGGGCGTTGGCTTGTTCGTGTCGTGTGTCGCGGCGGGCTCGGGCGACAGCACGCGATCATCGTCATCGACGGCCTTCGCATCGGGAGTCTCGGCGATCGCGACGCCCGGCGCCCGCTTCGAGGGCTCGCCCTCGTCGCGCATGACCACGATCGTGAGGAGTGTCGCCGTGACACCTGCGAGCGCGACGAGGATGAACCACGGTGCAGCCGATCGCGGCTTGGGTGCCGGGCCGGGATCGACGAGCCCCATGGCCGTCATCGACGGATGCGCCGCCATCACGGGCATTGGTTGGGACACGGGCAAGGTGATCGGGACCGGTTGTGTCGGGCTGAACGACACCGTCGGCGCCTTGGCGATCGACGGGCGTGATGTCGGCGAGCTCGAAACCGGGACGCCCATCGCCGCCGCGTCGAAGTCCTCGAGCGATCCCGTCGGCGCGATCGCCGGATCGTCCCACAGCTCGTTCGCGAGCCGGATGTCGTCCTCCGAGCGGCGCAGCTTCGGGGGCTGGCTCGCCGTACGCGGGCGCTGATTCGTCGTCGGTGCGTGTTCACCTGGCAGCGGGATCGGCGGCGCCGACGACGAAGACCGCGGCGGCGACGACGACGGAGAGCGCGAGCGACCCGACGCGCTCGACCGCGCCCAGCTGTCCTCCGGCTGCGCGTACTTCAGCATCCACTCGGCCACGGTGCGCGCGCTGACCTGCACGCGCGACTTGTGCGCGATGCGATCGATCGCCTCGCGGAACGCGCTCGCGCTCGGCATCCGGCGCTCCTGGTCGCGATGCAGCGCCGCGAGGATGATCGCGTCCAGCTCCGGCGGACACGCCGGGTTGCGGATCGATGGCGGCATGACATCCGCCTCGCGGATCCTGCGCATCGTCTCGAAGTCGGTGCGCGCGGAGAACAGCGGCGACGCGGTGACGAGCTCCCACGCGACGACGCCCATCGAGAAGATGTCCGAGACCGGATAGACCTGCGCACCCGCGGCCGCCTCGGGCGACATGTACCCGAGCTTGCCCTTCACCGCACCGCTCTCGGTGTGGAGCTGGCGGCTGTGTGCCTTCGCGATGCCGAAGTCGATCACCTTCAAGTGTCCGGTGTGCGCGACGATCAGGTTCGACGGCGAGATATCGCGATGCACGATGTGCAGCGGCGTGCCCTGCTCGTCGACGAAGTTGTGCGCGTACTCGAGCGCGTCGCACATCTCGCCGAGGATCGACAGCACCACGTACATCGGGATCGGCTCGTGCGAACGGTTTGCGAAGCGAAGCAACTTGCGCACGTCGAAGCCTGCAACGAGCTCCATTGCGATGTAGTAGACGCCGCCGATGCGACCGAAGTCGTAGATCTGCGCGATGTTCGGGTGCTGCAGGAGCGACGCGACCTTCGCCTCGCGCACGAACGACTCGACGAACGTCTGATCCTCGGCGAGGTGCTGAAGCATGCGCTTGAGCGCTACCGACCGCTCGAAGCCCTCCGGTCCACGCTTCTTCGCGCGATGAACCATCGCCATGCCGCCCAATCCGAGCCGCTCGTAGAGCTCGTACGGTCCGAATTGGTCGGCCGGTGCCGACGATCGGCCCGATGGTCGTGGCGTGTTCACCTACCCCTCATTGTGCGACGATCGGGCGCCGCGCGCCTAGAAGAACGTCAATTCCAGTTTCGCGTAGTAGAAGCCGCCGTTCTGCCCGAATTGCGTGACGTTACGGTTGTAGATGAAGCGGCCGAAGCTGATGTTCGCGGCCTTCGTCTGTTCGTCGGGCTTGGTGTCGAACATGTTGTCCGCACCGATCGTGACGAGCACGTGCTTGCTGAACTGGTAGCCAACGTCGAGATCGAACAGGATCTTCGCGCCGAACGTCTCGTCGTTGTCGGGATTGTCGGGCTTGTACTCGACGCTCCCGTAGTAGTTCGCGCGCGCCAGCGCCGTGAGCCCCCCGATCGTGTAGCGCACGGCGACCGTGCCCTTCTGGTGCGGCACCGAGTCCTCGATGCGATTGCGCGCGAGCCGGCTGAACCAGTAGCCCTCGACCGTCGGACGATCCCCGCCGAACTTGTTCAGCAGCGAGCTCGGGATGTTGATGTCCGTAACCGTGGTCGACGTGAAGTTGAGCGAGCCCGTGAGCGCGAGCGTCCCGCTTCCCGCCTCGGCCGAGTAGTCGGCCACGATGTCGAGGCCGGTGGTGCGCGTGTTCACCGCGTTCGCGAAGAACTGCGCCTGGTCCACACCGAACGGCGCGAGGATGCCGGCGACGATCGGATTCGAGTCCGGAAAAAAACTCGTGAGGACGATGCGATCCTTGAGCCGGATGTAGTAGCCGTCTGCGGTCAGCGAGAAGTTGCCGCCGCTCTTGAGCGTGATGCCACCGCTCGCGTTGAGCGACCGCTCCTCACGCAGCGACGGGATGTTGAACGCCTCGCGCGTGATCGGGCTCGCGTTGTTCGGCGTGATCACCTGCGTCGCCTCGAGCATGTTCGTCATCGGGTTCGTCACGAACTGCGTCGACACGTTCGAGAACCACAGCTGCTGCAGGGAGGGCGCACGGAACCCCGTCGAGAACCCGCCGCGCACGGCGAGTGGACCACCGAGCTTCGCGCGACCCGCGATCTTGCCGATGATCGAGCGGCCGAAGTCGGAGTAGTTCTCGAACCGGCCGCCGATATCGAGCGCGATCTTCTTCGTGAGCTCGGACTCGAGGCCGGCGTACAGGCCGATGCTGTCGCGCCGGCGATCGACCTCGTTGCTCGGCTGGAACCCGGGGAACACCTGCGCGCCGGGCACTTTGTCCTGCAGGACACCGCCACCGTTATCGTACTGCTCGGGGCCGTCGAGGTACGACGCCACGTCGCCGGCCTCGATGCGGTAGCGCTCGATGCGGAGCTCGCTGCCGAGGACGACGCTGACTGCGTGGAGCTCCTTCTGATCGACCTTGTGGAGGAGATCGACGTCGGCGACCGTCTGATCGAACGACAGCGTTCCCGCGTCGAACGTCAGCGGGCTCGCCGTTCCGAGTGACGCATTGACCGAGTCCTCGACGTTGAACGTGAACGAGTTGCGTCCATGCAGCAGCGACGTGTTGACGTTCCAGTCGCCCTTGCGGCGGATGCCGATCGCGAGCGACGCGTCGTCGATGGTCGGCTCGATCAGCGGCAAGAACCCGCGCGGGTAGAAGTCGGGGACGTTCTTCTCGATCTCCTTCGGGAAACGACGGAACCCCGCCGCCGAGCCGCGGCGGTGAGCGATGTCACCAAAGCTGTAGAACTTGGCGACGTCGGAGAGCGGTAACTCCATGTTGAACGCCGCGACGCCGCGCGTGGCCGCGGCCTCGCCGATCTTCATGCCGAAGTCGTCGCGCGAGATCATCGCGCCGGAGATGATCTGGTCGTCCAACGCTTTGTCGGGGTTGAAGATCGTGCCGGTGTACGTGCCACCGCGGCTCGTCGCCTGCTTCTCGAGGAACTCGCCCGTGAGGTTCAAGAAGCCGCCGTTCTCGCCGAGCTTGAAGCCGTAGTTCGCGGAAGCCTTCAGCTGCGCGCCATCGCGCTTCGCCGTGATCCCCGTCTCCGTGGTCACGTCGAGCAAGTCCGTCACGTCCTTGGTGACGATGTTGATCACGCCGGCGATCGCGTCAGAGCCGTACTGCGACGCGGCACCGTCGCGAAGGATCTCGATGCGCTTGATCGAGCCGACGGCGATCGCGTTGAGGTCGGTACCGACGGTGCCGCGACCGAACGTGCCATTGACGTGCATGAGCGCGCTCCGGTGGCGGCGCTTGCCGTTGACGAGGATCAGCACCTGGTCGGGACCGAGTCCGCGCAGGCTCGCCGGGTCGACGTGGTCACTGCCATCCGCGATCGTCTGCGGCGTGGAGATGTAGCTCGCGGCGAGCGCGTGGAGCACGCGGCCCGTTTCGGTGCGACCGCTGCGCGCGATCTCCTCGGAGGTCACGACATCGACGGGGACCGGGCTGTCGACGTTCGTGCGCGGCGTGCGCGAACCGACGACGACGATCGTCTCGTTGAGCGTCGCGGTGACCAGCTGGAAGCCGATCTCGACCTTGTCGCCCTTTTCGAGGTTCAGCGGCTTCTCCTCGGTCTTGAAGCCGACGAAGTCGACACGAATTCGTACGGAGCCCGGTGGGATCTCGAGCGTGTACCGGCCCTCGTCGTCGGTGATCGCGGTGTTCTTCGTCCCGACGACGGTCACCACGGCACCCGCGAGCGGCGCGTCGAGCTCCGGTGCTTCGACGATACCGCCGACAGTGACCGTCGTTTTCTCCGCCGGGGGCTCGGGCTTGACATCGCCGTCACCCTCGGTGGCGGGCTCGGCGGCGGGTTCGTCACCGTCGGCGGGTGGCGTTTCCTCGTCGTCGGCGGACTGCGCGGCGGCGTGATGAGTGGCACAGAGGATCGAGAACGCACATAAAAACGTCCGGTTCACCCACACGCCGCGACTATAACCTTCCGCGATAGCGGAGTAACGTTCGTCCGATGGCACTGCAACGGATCATCGTCGCGTTCGCGGTGATCGTCGTCGCGCTCGCGGTGCCACGGGTTGCGTTCGCGGACCGCACAGTGCGCGGAGTCGTGCGCGATCACGCGACCGGGCTGCCGATCCAAGGCGCGCTCGTCACCGTCGGGATCGGCGAGGCAACGACCGACGAGCGTGGTGGGTTCTCGGTCACCGATGTCCCGTTCGGGCGCGTCGACGTGCTCGTCGTCGCCGACGACTACGCGACGTACTTCGGCTCCGCGCGTGTCGGTCAGGTGCTCGCGATCCCGCTCGAGCCCGAGAAGAACGCGAGCGAGGTGATCCACGTGACTGGTAGCGCGCCGAGCGGGCCGCCGCTGCACCTCGACACGCAGGCGATCCGCACGCAGCCCGGCGCAGGCAATGACGTGTTGCGCGCGCTGCAGAGTCTGCCCGGCGCGGCGCGCACGCCGTTCGGCATGGGCGGCCTCGCGTTGCGCGGCACCGCACCGCGCGACACCAAGGTCTACCTCGACGGGATCGAGGTGCCGTTGCTCTATCACTTCGGTGGGCTCGCGTCGTTCTTGCCGACGACCGCGGTCGACGAGGTCACCCTCGAGCCCGGCGGCGCGAGCGTGCGTTACGGGCGCGGGCTCGGCGGCGTCGCGATCGTCACATCGCGCACCGGCCGCGCGGATCGCTGGCGCACGGGTGGCGAGCTCTCGCTGATCCATGCCGGCGCCGTCGCGGAGGGACCCGGCCCCGCGCGCGGGTCGTGGCTCATCGGGGCGCGCCGCAGCTACTTCGATGCGATCCTCGCCGCCACCGACCTCGAGCTCGCGCTCGCCCCGCGCTACGCCGACGCACAGGTCCGCTGGGAGTCCGGCGACGGGCGTTGGATGGCGATCCTGTTCGGCTCCGACGACAAGCTGACGCTGATCCCGTCGGACAGCTCGTCGGGCGGGATCGACACGAGCAACGTGAAGGACTTCACCTATGTCTCGCGGTTCGCGCGGCTCGGCCTGCGCTACCGCGCGGTCCGGGGCGCGACGTCCATCGTCATCGTCCCCTCACTCGGCGTCGACGACATCAACGCGCGCGCGACGCACGAAGGGCTGGACAAGGGCATGCACCGAACGACCCTGCCGTTCTCGCTGCGCGGCGAGGGCGCGACCGCGTTCGCCGGCGGCACGCTGTCCGTCGGAGTCGACGCGTCGCTGCAGGGACACTGGTACGGGATGATCAACACGCCCCCGCCGACCCCGCGCGATCCCTCACCGGACATGGTGATCGAGCGAAACCTGAGTACGTGGGCCGCGGACTTCGGCGCGTTCCTCGAGCAGTCGTGGTTCTTCGCGAACGACCGCATCGAGATCCGGCCCGGACTGCGCGGCGATCACTTCGGGCTCTCGGATCAATGGACGCTCGATCCGCGCATCCTGATCAATGTTCGCCTCCCGAGCGCGTGGACGATCACGCAGTCGCTCGGCTCGTATCACGCGCCACCACTCGTCACGGACCTCGATCCCATCTTCATGCGAAGTACCCCCATGCGCGGCTCGGCGGCGACGCAGGTCGCGACGACGGCAAAGAAGATCATCGGCGACGACAAGGAGCTGTCTGCCACGGTCTACTACCAGGACCTCGACCAGCTCCCCGTCGACGCGATCTCGTCGGCGACCCCGACGTCGGCGAACGGCGGGACCGAGTCCGGCGGCTTGCTCGGCATCAGCCGCGAGCTCGTCGACACGCAGTTCGGCTCGTACAGCTACCGCGAGGCGATCGGCACGGGCCACGCGTACGGCCTCGAGCTGATCGCGCGGCGCAACGTCGGCCGCTGGACGGGCTGGGTCGCATACACGTTCGCGCGCGCATATCGCGAGAACCCGATCAGGGACGATGGCGCCACGCACGCGTACGTCCTCGATCAACCGCACTCGTTCACGCTCGTCGGCTCGACGCAGCTCGGCAAGCACTGGCGTGCAGGAGGGCGCATCCGCTACGTGACGGGCAATCCGCTGACACCGGTCGCCGGGGCCTATCGAGATGGCTCGGGTGAGTACGTGGCGATCGACGGACCGCTCCTGTCGCAGCGGCTGCCGGACTTTTTCCAGCTCGACCTGCGCGTGGATCGGTCGTGGTTCCGCCCGTGGGGAACCAAGGGTACGCTGAACCTCTACCTCGACATCCAGAACGTGACGTATCGCAAGAACGCCGAGGGCGTGACCTACAACGAGGACTACTCGGTGCGCAGCTACACGAACGGGCTGCCGATCTTTCCGTCGATCGGCGTGGAGTACATCCCGTGAGGCGCGCGCTCGTGCTGTCGCTGCTCGTGGCGTGCGGTGACGACCGTCCCGAGATCGAGGAGCTCGAGCCGACGAGCGGCAGCCGCCTCGCGATCGAGCAGTACCAGTTCGACGATGGCACGCGGCTCGTCCAGCCGAGCGCGTTCTACGATCGCCGCATCCACGCCCGCTGCACACCGCAGGAGTGGCTCGACGGCGTGACTCGCTGCGTCCCCGACGCCGAGATCGCGTACTACCGCGAGGACACTTGCCTGACGCTGTTCGGTGTGGGGAACGCGATCGAACACGCGACCCACTTCCTCGCAACCGACACGCGCGCGGATGGTTCGCAGTTCTGGGCGCGCGCGTTCGAGGCCGACGGCCGGTTCGACGAGCCGATCGGCACGGGCTACGTGAAGCGCGGCTCGTCGTGTACTGCGGTCGGGATTCCGCAGCTCGAGACCACGACGTACTGGAACCTCGGCGGAGAGATCGGCGGCGAGGACCTCGTGCCGATCACCGAGCGCGAGATCGGCGAGGGCCGCCTCGGACTCGCCGTCCGAGCATCGGACGATGGTGCGCTCGTCCCGCTCGGCTTTCGCGATCACGACCTGGGTGTCGCGTGTTCGCCGACCCCGAGCGGCACGTGCGAGCCGACCGAGGTTCCGACGTCCGACGTGTTCGCAGAGAACACGTGTACGCAACCCGCGATCCTCGTCGGAACCGACGAACCCGCACCTCCACTCGCGGGCAAGCGCGGGAGCGACGGGTGCCGCGTGTTCCACACCGTCGAGAGCACGCAGGCCACCCGCGCGTTCCGCGACAGCAGCGGCGGATGCACCCCGGTGGCGACGGGCCAGCGCGTGTTGCCGCTCGGCGCACCCGTCGAGCTTCCCCAGGTGACGCGAACGATCGGCGACGCACCGAAGCGACGCGTGCAGCGGATCACCGTCCCGCTGTCGCTGGCGAGCGGCGACGTGCAGGTCGTCACCACGCGCGTGTTCGACACCGCGACACGCAGCGAGTGCGAGCTCCGTCAGGCGGGCGACACACTCGCATTGCGCTGCCTCCCGACGGCGCTCGCTCCGATCGTCCGGCTGTTCCAGCCCGGCTGCGTCGTCGAGCGCCGGCTCGCCGAGGTGCCGGCGGCCGCGTGCGAACCGTTCGCGTTCGCGATGTACGACACGGGCGAGATGCTGGAGATCCACGCGCTCGGCGACCCGTTCGACGGCACCGCGTACACGATCGGCTCGTTCGGCGCGTGCACGCCGTACACCGCGAGAGCCGGGACATCGCTGTTCCACGTCGGCCCTCTCCTGCCCGCCGACACGTTTGTCGGCGCCGTGGCGTTCGGAGCGCGATGAGGACCCTCGTGCTCCTCGCGATCGTCGCCGCGTGCGCGTGCGCGTCTCCGGACATCGAGCCGTCGATCGCGAAGGCGCGCCCGCCGTGGGCACCGATGACCGGCGGCTCGACGATAGAGCTCTACGGAGAGGGCTTCGATCCGCACGTCAATCGCGTGTTCGTCGGTGGACGCGAAGCGTCCGTGGTCCGGACCATCGACGACACGCGACTCGACATCGTGGTTCCGCCGAGCGAGCAGGCCGGCGACGTCGAGATCGTCGTGGTCACGTCGACGCGAAACGTCATCGCGACAGGCATCTTCCGCTACAGCGAGCCCCCGACGGTCGACAGCGTCACGCCCGCACGGGTGATCGCGTCCGCTCCGACGACGATCTCGGTCCACGGCCGCGGCTTCATCGACGAGGAAGCCGGCGATCCGATCGTTCTCGTCGACGGCACCCCGCTCGCCGACGTTACCGTTCGCAGCGACTCGTTGCTCGTGTTCGACGCGCCGCCCGGCGTCCCGTTCTCTCGCGCGCAGATCGAGGTCATCAATCAGCGCGGACGTGCGAACAAGCCCGGGTACGTCCACGCGCTCACGGACCGTCCCGGCCTCCTGGCGTTCAACAACAACACCAGCGCGTTCGCGACGTTCTACGACCCGATCGACCAGCTCACGATCGAGATCCCGTACGTGTCGAGCGCCCGCCCCTGCATCTATGGGGTCATCGGCGATGGTGCGGGTACGTACTACGCGAGCGACTATTGCTCGTTCGGCGACTGGGGCTTCGGCCGGATCGATCTCGCCGCGCAGCGCTCCGTCGACGGCATTGTCCACGGGCGGCTCTACCCGACGATCGCGCGCCACCGCGGTGTGCTCTACGCGATCGAGTACCAGTCGAATCGGTTCGGAACCCTGGCTGCATCGGGCGACTCGTTCACTCAGATCGGCACGGTCACGGCGCCGTGCTGCAGCGTCGGCCTCGCGTCGGACGACGCGACGATGTGGCTCGTGGCGCAAGAGGGAGTCGGCCCGACGATCCGCACGATCGATCCCGAGAGCGGTGTGACGGGCCCTAGCGTGCCGCTCGTTCCGCCCACGGCAGTCAGCGATCTGCGGTGGTTCGCCGGCACGATCTATGCGACGACATCGAGCGGATCCCTGCACGCGATCGACCCGGCGACGGGCACGGTGACCACCATCGGGTTCGTCGGCAGTACGCACGCGCTCGAGGTCCTCGAGTGAGTGAGCTGGTCGCGAAGCTCGCGCACAAACCTCGCTGAGCTACGCTTCGCGCCATGATCGCCATCCTCGGCACGGGACTGCTCGGCTCCGGCTTCACGCGTGCGCTCCGCCAGTCGGGCCACGACGTGCGCGTATGGAACCGCACTGTGGACAAGGCGCGCCCGCTCGCCGAGATCGGCGCGGTCGTCGTCGAGAGTGCAGCCGATGCGGTGCGCGGCGCAGAACGGATCCACGTGGTGGTGTCCGACGACGCGGCGGTCGACGCGGTCCTCGACGCGGCGCGGCTCGAGGCCGGCGCGCTCGTCATCGATCACTCGACCACAAGTACCGCCGGCGCGCGCGAGCGAACGAGCATGTGGCGCGCGCGCGGCGTGACCTACCTGCACGCGCCGGTATTCATGGGGCCTCAGAATGCGGCCGAGTCGACGGGCCTGATGCTCGTCTCCGGTGATCGCACCATCGTCGGGGGTATCTCGCCGATGCTGCGCCCGATGACGGGAAAGCTCGTCGATCTCGGCGAACGCGTCGACGCGGCAGCCGCGTTCAAGCTGCTCGGCAACCTGTTTCTCATGGCGCTCGCCGCCGGCTTCATGGACATGATCGCGCTCGGACGTTCGATGGGCCTCTCTCCGTCCGAGGTCGGATCGCTGTTCGACCACTTCAACCCCGGCGCGCAGGTCCCCGCGCGTTTCAAGCGCATGACCGACGCGGCCTACGAGCAGCCCTCGTGGGAGCTGGCGATGGCCCGCAAGGACGCGCGTCTGATGCAGCACGAGATGGGCAGCCACGCGCTCGAGATGTTGCCGGCCGTGGTCGCGCGGATGGACGCGGCCATTGTCGCTGGTGATTCACATCTCGATTGGACCGTGATCGCGCGCGACCTCGTCCAGGGATGATCGGCCCACATTCGAAAGAGAGACTCGGCTCGCGCGCGATGTGACGCTCGACGAGCCGACAAAGATCGTCACCTTTCGCTCGCGTGCACGGCTATGCTGGGCCTCACGTGACGCGCGATCCGGACGACCCCGACAACCTGTCGGCGCCTCCATCGATGACGGACTCGTTCGAGCGCTTGCTGGCCGAGCCGGCCGATTCGCTCACCGTTCCGCTGACCGCGGGAAGCGTCGTTGCAGCGCGCTACGAGGTCATCGAGAGGATCGGCGCGGGTGCGATGGGGATGGTGTACCTCGCGACGGATCGCGAGCTCGAGCGCAAGATCGCGCTCAAGCTCCACAAGAAACGCACGGGTACGGAGCAACTGCGGCGCGAGGCGCTCGCGATGGCGAGGCTCGCCCATCCCAATGTCGTCACGGTGTTCGAGGTCGGCGATCACGAAGGCCGAACCTTCGTCGCGATGGAGTACGTCGCCGGAACGACGATGCGCGCGTGGCTCTCGGCGGAGCGGCGCACGACTCACGAGATCCTCGACACCTTGCTCGCCGCCGGTGAAGGGCTCGTCGCCGCGCACGAAGCGAAGCTCGTGCATCGCGACTTCAAGCCCGAGAACGTCCTCATCGGCAGCGACGGTCGCGTGCGCGTGAGCGATTTTGGTCTCGCGCGAGAGACGGGGCGCGAGGTCCCCGGTGCGACGGGGATTGGTGCGTCGACGGGCATCGCTGGAACGCCCGCCTACATGGCGCCCGAGCAGGCGCTCGGGCTGTCCGTCGACGCGCGTGCGGATCAATACGCGTTCTGCGGAGCGGCGTGGGAGGCGCTCGTCGGTGCGTGGCCGCGCGACGACAAACCGACGCGAAACCCACGCATCCGTCGTGTCCTCCAGCGCGGGCTCGCGAAGGATCCGTCCGTGCGTTTTTCCTCGATGCGCGCGCTGCTCGGAGCGCTACGCGCGGCTCGGTCTCGGCGCGGCATGCTCTACGGCGCGATCGTCGCCGGCGTCGCGCTCGCCGGCGGAGGCGCCGCGATCGCGTGGTCGTCCTCCGATGCGGATCTCTCCTGCGACAACGCCGGCTTCGAATTTACGACGCTGGGCCTCGCCGTGCCCGCGCGGATCTCGACGGAGCAGCCCGACCATGTCGTAGACCTCGTCGAGAAGCGGCTCGCGACGCACCGCAACCAGTACCTCGAGACCGCACGCAAGGTGTGCGCCGCGGGCACGATCGATCGGACGTGGTCCGCCGATCTCCACCGACGCGGCGCGGCGTGCCTCGAGCTGCGCTTCCAGATCGAGGCGCGGCACCTGAGCGCCGCGCTCCCCGCGCCCGAGCTTATCGATCGGGTCGTCCGACTCGTCGATCCGAGCCTGTGCGGAGACGCCACCGTCCTCGCGAGCCAGCCGGCGCTACCGGAGGATCCGGCCGTCCTCGCCGAGATGATCCGTGTGCGGACGGCGCTCGACGGCGCGACCACGGACACCAGCCAAAACCGTTTGCAGAGCTTGCGCGACGCGATCGCGATCGCGGACGCGTCGAGCGTCCGGGACCTCCCGACGATCGCCCCGCGCATCGACATCCTGCGCGCCACGACGTTGAACTTGGAGGGCAAGCAGGACGAGTCCGACGAGCTGATGAAGAAGGCGTACTTCGCCGCGCGCGCGATCGACGACCCGGACCTCGCCCTCGTCGCGATGACGTCGTTGATCCTCGTGCTCCAGGGACGCGCTACGCCCGCCGCCGACCTCGAGACCTGGCTCGCGAACGGCGTCGCCGACGCGCAACGAGCGCGCACGCGAGCACCACTTGCCGCCGCGAGGATGTACATCGTCGCCGCGGTCACGAACGACACTTTCGGCGATCCGAAGAAGGTACTCGAGATGCTGCACGAGGCCTTCTCGCTGCTCGGCGATACGCCGTCGCGGCCCCTCGCCGATGCACTGATGATCCGCGCGTCCTCGTACATCACCGTCGGTCAGCCGGTGCTCGCGTACGCGGACTACCTGCGCGCGATCGACATGTTCGAGACGCTATATGGCTCCGAACATCCGGTCGTCGCCAGGATCAAGCTGACCGCGTCCGCGGCGATGAGCGCCCTCGGTCGCGCCGAGGAGTCGATCCGGCTCGCCGACGAGGGGGCGGCGATTCTCGATCGTAACCCCGCGCTCGCATCGCGTGAAGTCGGGCAGATGAAGCTCAACATCGGCGCCGCGAACATCAACAAAGGAGACTTCGTCAAGGCGCGCAAGTACCTCGCCGAAGCCCGCGCGATGACGATCCAGTTCCACGGCGCCGACGACCCCGATGTCGCGTTGATCGACTCCAACGTCGCGCACATCTCGCTCCTCGAGAAGGACTACACCAAGGCGCTGGCGCTCGGACGCGACGTGCTCGCGATGATGGAGCGCGTCACACCGAAGCCGCACGAGGATCGCGGCGACCTGCTCGTCGTCCTGTCCAAGGCAGCACTCGGGGCCCGCGAGCTCGAGGCCGCGATCACCTGGGCCGAGGCGAGCGCAGGCGAATACGCGGAAGGCGACGAGCGAAAGATCGCGGCGCTGCTGGAGGCGACCCGCGCCGCCAACGAGAGCGCGCAGCACCCGCGCGCCCTCGCGCTCCTCGAGAAGCTTCGCGCGCTGCCGGCGGCGCAGGAACCGACCCTCGCCGGACGCGTCGAGCTCGAGCGAGGCATTGCACTATCCGCGCGCGACCCGGAGGCGGCGCGACAGGCTTTCGACGCCGCGCTGGCGATCTTCACCCAGGCGTCGGAGGCGGAGTGGGTCGAACAGGTGAAAGCGGCCCGCGCGAAGCTGAGATAGACTCCGAGCGTGGCTGACATCGACAGCGTCGACGCGACCGACGACCGAGCGGCGCTCGAGGCTCGCATTCGCGACGCGACGACCGCGGGCGACTTCCAACGGGCCGCAACGGATGCACTCCAGCTCTACGGCTCCGAGCTGTTCGGCTACCTGTGCAACGTCGCCCGCGACGAGGATCTCGCGTCCGACGCCTTTGGCGCGACGTGCGAGCGCCTTTGGAAGGGGCTCCCCACGTTCCGCTGGGAGTCCTCCCTGCGATCGTGGCTGTACACGATCGCGCGCAACGCGATGTCCACGCTGCGGGCGCACCCGTCGCGCCGGCCCGAGCGCAACGCTGCGGTCTCCGAGCTCGACGATCTCGCACACAAGATCCGTACGGAGACACTGCCGATTCATCGCACGGAGGTCCGCGAGGGCATCCGCGCCTTGCGCGACGAGCTCTCCGCTGAGGATGCCGAGCTCGTCCTGTTGCGAATCGATCGCAAGATGTCGTGGCGCGACATCGCGCGCGTGGTGCACGGCGACGAGAACCCGGATCGCCACACAGCGGCGCTTCGCAAACGCTTCGAGCGAGCCAAGGATCACCTGCGCCGCCTCGCCACCGAGCGCGGCCTCGTCGGCTGATCGATGTTGCTGTTCAAGAAGCCGTTTCACGCGGGCCTCGTGAGCGGGGCGATCACGCTCACCTTTCGTCGCTGGGAGAAACCGCACGTGCGCGCGGGCGGGCGCTATCGGTGCCATCCGATCGGGGTTCTCGAGGTCGACAGCATCGAGCGCGTCCGCGTCGCGGTGATCACCGACGCCGACGCGCTGCTCGCCGGCTTCGCGACACGCACGGCGCTCGTCGACTACCTCGCGGAGCTCGGCCCGATCGCGGCGAGCGACGAGGTGTTCCGCGTCGCGCTGCACCACGGCGGTGACGGCGACCGGGTCGAGCTCGCGCTCGAAGCGACGCTCACCGCCGCCGACCTCGCCGCGATCACGGCGAAGCTCGCGCGGATGGACGCGACAAAGCCCTGGACGGCAAAGACGCTCGCGATCATCGACGCTCGACCGCGGATCGCCGCGTCCAAGCTCGCGGCGGAGCTCGGGCGCGAGACGCTACCGTTCAAGACCGACGTGCGGAAGTTGAAGAAGCTCGGGCTGACCCAGAGCTTCGAGGTCGGCTACGAGATATCGCCGCGCGGGCGCACCTATCTCGCGGCGAACGCCACCACCAAACCTGACAAAAGACCGTCACGGAAGCGTGCCAAGAAACAGCGATGACGATGACCGCTGCGACCCTCGACATCGCCAAGGCACGCCTCCACGCGCAGCACCTCGTTCGCCCGCTCGCGACGCCGGTCGACGTCGTTGCGCACCTCCTCGCGGTGCAGTCGCAGGACTACCCGGGCGCCGCGTGGGCGCTCGCGCAACGAGCGAAGGCGACGACCGCCGAGACCGTCGACACGGCGTTCGCGGCCGGCACGATCCTGCGTACGCACGTCATGCGTCCGACCTGGCACTTCGTCACGCCGGCAGACGCGCGCTGGCTCCTCGAGCTCACCGGACCGCGCGTGCAGAAGGCGAACACGTACTGGTACAAGCAGGTCGGGCTCACGGCGGCAACGCTCGCGAAGACCGACGCGGCGCTCGCGGACGCGCTGCGCGGCGGAAACTTCCTCACGCGTGACGAGTTGGCAGCGCGCCTCCCCCGCAAACTGAGCGGCGTCCCGATGGCGCACGTGATGATGCACGCGGAGCTCGAACGCGTGGTGATCAGCGGACCGCGCCGCGGCAAACAGTTCACGTACGCGCTGTTCGACGAGCGCGTGCCCGCCTCGCCCGCCCTCACCCGCGACGACGCACTCGCGCGGATCGCGACGCGCTACGTGACCAGCCACGGGCCCGCGCAGGTGAAGGACTTCGTGTGGTGGTCGGGCCTGGGCGCCGGCGATGCGCGCCGCGCGCTCGAGCTCGCCGGCTTCGATGTTCACGAGGTGGGTTCCGCGCGCTACTACGTCGCGGTGCAGCCCTCGCGCCGGCTTACGCTCGCCGATCCCACGGTGCACCTCCTGCCGAACTACGACGAGTGCCTCGTCGCGTTCGCGGATCGCAGCGACGCGTGCGATCCGCGGGTCAAGCAGAAGAAGGTCAGCGTGCTGAGCGGGCACTTCGTGATCTCTAATGGCAAGCTGATCGGTGGATGGCGACGCGGGCACACGACGAAGAAGGCACTGGTGATCCGGGCGACCCTGCTCGCGAAGGCCACCCGTGCGGAGCTCTCGGCGATGAAGGGCGCCGCCGATCAACTCGGCACGTTCCTCGGGACGCCCACTCGCATCGAGATCGCGTACGCGACGTGAGCTATCGTTTGTGGATGAGGTCCTGGTGGGTCGCGCTCGTGCTGATCGCGTGCAAAGAGCCGCGCGACGAGGTCGCGACGCAGCCAACGCCTGCTCCCGCGCACATTCCGACGCCGCCGCCGATGAAGGACATCGACGACATCGGAGATCCGAACGCGCCGGCTCCCACGGCCGCGGACTGGTCGGCGAGCAAGACGTGCGCGGTGCAGGACGCCGAGCTGGTCTACGTTGTCGACGATTCGAACGGGTTCTACAGCTTCGATCCGCGAAAGCTCCCCGGCAACAACCCGTTCCATCGGATCGGTACGCTGCGCTGCACCGGCAGCTCGACGCCGAACTCGATGGCGATCGATCGCAAGGGCGTGGCGTGGATCGGCTACCAGAACGGCAAGGTCTATCGCGCGTCGATCATCGATGCGAAATGCGACAAGCAGGGCTGGAAGCCTGCGGGCAAGCCGACCCGCGCGTTCGGTATGGGCTACGTGACGAAGGGGCCGCGCACCGAGGAGGAGCTCCTGTTCGTCGCCGGCGGCGTCGACGATCCCACGTACCAGCTCGCGACGATCGACACGGAGCAGAAGACGTGGACCAAGATCTCGTCGCTGTCGAAAAAGGGGCACCCGGAGCTGACGGGGACATCCGAGGGCCGGCTGTTCGGCTACTACCCGACGCCCGGGCGCGGCTTCGTGCAGGAGATCGATCGCGCGACGGGTGCCGCGATCGGGCGCACGTGGAGGATCCCCGGCGACCCGCTGAGCGTCGACGCGTACGCGTTCGCGCACTACGGCGGCGTGTTCTATGTGTTCACCACCGCCGACGGCGAATCGAGCGTGCACGCCGTGAACATGCAGACCGGCAAGGCCCAGCTCGTCCGCAAGGACCTGCCGTACTCGATCGTCGGCGCGGGCGTGTCGACCTGCGCCCCACTGCTCGAGCAGCCACCGACACCCTGAGCGAGCTGCGCGCGCCGGAACCAGTGAACGCCTATCGCGGGTCGTGCAGCCACCGACCCTAGTGAGCGAGCTGTACGGGCGCTGCGGGCGCATCGCCGAACCACAAGCGACCGTCGCGGAGCGTCGTGTCGCGCAGCGTGATCGACAGCGCCTCGGCGAGGGTGTCGACGGCGGACACCGTCAGCGCCTCGCGCACGTCCTTCGGAAGATCCTCGAGGTCGGCCTCGTTGTCGCGCGGGATCACGATATGCGTGATTCCGGCGCGCACGGCCCCGAGCACCTTCTCCTTGAGGCCACCGATCGGCAGCACGCGCCCCGACAGCGTGATCTCGCCGGTCATCGCGACGTCGTGGCGCGCGGGCCGCCCCGACAGCGCCGAGATCATGGCCGTCGCCATCGCGATCCCCGCCGACGGGCCGTCCTTGGGGATCGCACCCGCGGGCACATGCACGTGGACATCGCGCTCGAACACGCGCGCGTCGATCGACAACCAGTCCGCATGCGATCGCGCGAACGTCCACGCCGCGCGTGCCGACTCCTTCATCACGTCGCCGAGCTGCCCCGTGAGGATGAGGTCACCCTTGCCGCGCATCGGTGCGGCCTCGACGAACATGATGTCGCCTCCAGCGGGCGTGTAGTACATGCCCGTCGAGACGCCGATCTGATCCTCGCTCGCCGCGTGCTCCGGTCGCACGCGCGGTCGTCCGAGAAGCGGACGAACGTCGGGCCGGTCGAGCGCGACGCGTTCGACCTCCTTGGCTGCGATGCGGCGCGCGACCTTGCGTGCGAGGCGGCCAAGCTCGCGCTCGAGTTGGCGCACGCCCGCCTCGCGCGTGTACGCAGTCGTTACCTCGCGAATCGCGTCGTCGGTGAGCGTGAGATTGTCATCGGACAGGCCGTTCTCCTCGCGCTGGCGCGGCACGAGGTAGTGCTTCGCGATCTCGAGCTTCTCGCGCTCCGTGTAACCCGCGAAGTCCACGACCTCCATGCGATCGAGGAGTGGGCCCGGGATGTTCTGCAGGAAGTTCGCGGTCGCGATGAACATCACCTCGGACAGATCGAACGGAACGCCGAGGTAGTGATCGGTGAACGAATCGTTCTGCGCGGGGTCGAGCACCTCGAGTAGCGCGCTCGCGGGATCGCCCTGGTACGACACGCCGAGCTTGTCGACCTCGTCGAGCAGGAACACGGGGTTCTTGCTGCCCGCCTGCTTCATGCCTTGCAGGATGCGACCCGGCAACGCGCCGATGTACGTGCGCCGGTGACCGCGGATGTCCGCCTCGTCGCGCGCGCCGCCGAGCGCGATGCGCACGTACTTGCGCCCCATCGCTCGCGCGATCGACTTCGCGATCGATGTCTTGCCGACGCCGGGCGGGCCACTGAACAGCAGGATGCGGCCCTTGTTGCCGGCGCGCTTGGCGCCCAGTTGTGCGAGCTGGTGAACGGCCAGGAACTCGAGGACGCGATCCTTCACGTCGGCGAGGCCATGGTGGTCCTGGTCCAGGATCTTCTCCGCCTCCGCGACATCGAGCTTGTCTTCGGCCGGCGTGCGCGTGCCCCACGGAAGTTCCGCCACGGTCTCGAGGTACGTGCGGATCACCTGCGACTCCGTCGATTGGTTGCCCACGCGCAAAAGGCGCGCCCACTCGCGATCGACCTCCTTGCGCGCTTCCTCGGGGAGAGGGAGCTTGTCGAGCTTTGCCTTCAGCTCGCGCTGCGCCTCATCGGCGGCTTCGTCGCCTTCGCCGAGCTCCTTCTGGATCGCGCGCATCTGCTCGCGCAGGTAGTGCTCCTTCTGCTTCGAGCCGATCTCTTCCTTGACCTTCTCCTGTAGGTCCTTCTGCGCGGACAATACGTCGATCTGCTTCTGCACGAGGATCAGCACGCGGCGCAGGCGATCGTCGATGGCGAACGCCTCGAGCAACGCCTGCCTTTCGGTGACGGGCGCGTCGAGGTACGCGGACACGAGATCGGCGAGCTTTCCAGGCTCGTCGACCTGCGAGATCATCTGTTTGACCGCGTCCTCGGGGAGGCCACGCTTGGTGCCGAGCTCGGTCGCGCGCTTCTGCACCTCACGGTGCAGCGCGACGAAGGCCGGGTCTTTGGGATCGAGCGGTTGGAGCTCGGTCGCGGGGGAAACGGTTGCCTGCAAGTAGCCGTCGACCGCCGTCATGCGAACGGCGACACCGCGTTCGCGACCGTCGAGGGCCACGCGGACGCCACCGAGCCCGCGCTGCACGGACGAGAGTGTCGAGATCGTGCCGACGGTGTACAGACCTTCGACACTGATGTCTTCTCCGTCCTCGCGCTGCGCGACGACGAAGACCTCGTGCATGGGATCGCGAAGCGCGGCCTCGATCGCACGTAGGGTCGGCGGTCGAGCTGCCGTGATGGGCAGGCTCATGCCGGGAAACAGCACACCACTCCGCATGGCAACGACGGGAAGGGACTTGGACATGATCGTCATGGGTGGCGACGCACACACCACCGTGCAACCTGGCCGAACGACCCAGCCTCCCTTGCAGACCGGGTCGACGTGAAGCGCTCCGCGTAATCGCGTAGCTCAGTTCGACGGGCGCGAGGCCGCCTTGATGGCCTCGACCTCTTTGCCGACGGCCGACTTGATCGCCTCGAAGCGATCCGTCGTGATGCCGAACGACACGACGAACAAACCGACGACGTTCTTCTCGAGCTGGTTCACGTCACCGTCGGCGCCCATCACGGTCGCCATCGTGTACACGACCTTGTCGCGCAGGTCCGGCTTCGTCAGCCGCGCAGCGAGGTTCGCGACGAAGTCGTGGATCTGCTGCGGCGTCTTGAGCGCGAGCACACGCTCCTGTGTTCCCTTGACCAGCGCCTTCAAGACAGGCTCGTCCATGCCCCACGGCAACGGCATCACGATCTCGTCGAAGCGACGGACCTCTGCCGGCGTCACCCTTCCGTCTGCGAGCACCCCGGTCACCAGGGCCTCGAGTACGGCTGCCTTCTGACCATCATCCATCGCTAGCAAATCGGCGGCTTCGAGCTTCATGAGCCGTAGCCTACAGAAAGATTCGGTGCGACGCGATGCGACCCGTGCGACGACTTTCCGTCGGGGATGCGTTTCGCGCTACCGTCGCGCCGATGTCGATGACTCGTCGAGATGTCCTTCGCGCGACGGCGCTGGGACTCGCTGCGTCCGCGTGTAGTGGTCCTTCCGCCTCCACGACGACGACGCCCACAAAACAACCACCACCCGCGCCGAAGAAGAAGATCCTGATCCTCGGTGGTACGGGCTTCCTCGGTCCCGCGACGATCGCCGCGGCCGCCGCACGCGGTCACGCGATCACGATCTTCAACCGCGGCAAGCGCGAGAAGTTCCGCCCGGTCGAGCACGAGGTCGAGCACCTGTATGGAAACCGCGATCCCGAGCTCCCTGCGGACGACGAGAAGGGACCCGACGGCAAGCTCGTCAATCCCGACAGCACGCCGAAGGGACTCGAACAGCTCGTCGGGCGGACGTGGGACGTCGTGATCGATAACTCCGGGTTCTATCCGCGCATGGTGAAGGCGTCGGCGGAGCTGCTCGCGAAAAATGCCTCGCAATACATCTACATCTCGAGCATCTCCGCGTACGACGGCGCGCCCGCTGGCGGCGGCGACGAGACCTACAAGACCGCGAAGCTCGCCGATCCCACCGTCGAGACGATGGGGGATCAGTTCCAGAACTACGGCGGGCTGAAATATCTGTGCGAGCAAGCCGCCGCGACCGTGTTCGGCGATCGCGCGACGATCGTGCGTCCCGGCTACATCGTCGGCCCCGGCGATCCGACCGATCGTTTCACCTACTGGCCGGCTCGGTTCGTGCGCGGCGGCGAGTGCCTGGCGCCAGGCGATCCCGACAACGAAGTGCAGTTCATCGATGTGCGCGACCTCGGTGTCTGGATCGTGCACTTGATCGAGACGGCCACGACCGGGGCCTTCAACGCCGTCGGCTTCGACGGCCGCATCTCGGTGGCCGAGTTCCTCTACACCGGCAAGGGCACGCTGAACCACACTTGTTCGTTCACGTGGGTCGACGACGCGTTCCTCGCGGCCAATGGCGTCACTTCGTGGCAAGAGATGGGCGGCTGGACGCCGAAGGCGAAGAACGGGCGCGCCAGCAACGCGAAGTCGAGGTTGGCGGGAGCGACGTACCGGCCGATCGCCGAGACGATCCGCGACACCGCGGCGTGGGTGAAGGAAGGGCGCGGCGAGCGGCCGTGGGCGGCCGGCATGAAGGCGGAACGCGAGCGGGAACTGCTGGCGAAGTGGAAGGCGCGCTGAACGCTGGATCGACCGCAGGGACCGCTAGGCCGATCGGCGCCGTCAGGTCCTGCGGTGGCCCTTGTTCCGCGCGCACCGGCTCCCGCCCAGCCATGCGTTGCGTATCATCGCGCCTCCCATGATCCGCCGCGCCATCGCCGCATTGTCGTTCCCCACGCTGGTCGCCGCCCAAGTGCCACCCGCGCTGCCCTTCGCGCGCACCCTCGACTTGCTGGTCGTCGACAGCTCCTACGACGGCGTGTGGCGGCTCGCCGACTTCAACCAGGACGGCGACTACAACGACCCGGGGGAGATCAGCTCGTACTACA
>JBJXGN010000339.1:0-21609 GCA_046160585.1 Kofleriaceae bacterium | reverse complement strand
CCGAGCCTATGCAACCGGCTGGATGTGTGCCACGGCGGTCGTGATGCGTGTGTGCAACGGGAGGGGTGTCGTGGCATGTTTGGATCAGTGACGATTGGCGGCGTAAGGGAGAAGATCCCAGATGGTCCACTGCGACCTGACGAGAGGGAGTGTTGGGAACGGTGCAACGCGTGTGGCAACTAATCCCAGTCTCCACAGCGGTTCTGCTGTCGACATCCTACGTCTTGGCGCAGGCACCTGCCGGTGTCTATACACTGAAGCGAGGAAAGCAACTGCGTGCTGCGGAATCGAGTAGCTGCGGGACGCGTATCACGACAAAGCTCAAGGTCGCTCTCCTCCGATTCGTCGTGCACTACACGGAGGAAGCCACAGTGAACGGTGAGAAGTGGGACGTCACCGACCGCGACTACGACGGAGGGTGGTATCGAGGCGCAGTCGTCGAGACACAGAAAGACGATGGCATCAGCATCTCTGTAGCGTTTGGTCGGTCCGGAACGGGGCGACGCGCACGTGGTGCATTGGGGATTGGGATCCTGTCGGTTGATAAGAAGTCGCTCGTGTGCGCGGACTTCTATGATCTAACCGGAACCCACTCCTCAAAGTAGTCGCACCGTGACCCATCAACTACACCGGGATGACAGCGGGCTGGGACTCCTCGAGGATGTGCGCGAACTTCTACGAGCTCTCTGGGAAGCACGCGGCCAAGTGATGATTTGTGCCGACCCTCACCAGACCGAGCAGGTCTTCGCCGGGTTCATCGGCGTACCGGCGGCGCACTTGAACGAGTCGCTGAACTCGCGCAGGTTGCGCAGCGATCCGTAGACCCGGAACTTCGGCGGCGAGTGTGGATCCGTGGTCAGGCGGCGCTGCACCTCGGCGGGGCGATCTTTGCTGCACCACGCCTGCGCGACCGCGATGAAGAACTGCTGATCCTCGGTGAAGCCGTCCGCGACGAACACGCGCGCCGCATCCTTGCGTAGCGCCCGGTACGCCTGAAACGCCATCTTCACGCCGCCCATGTCCGCGATGTTCTCGCCGAGCGTGAGCCTGCCGTTGATGAACTGCTTGGGCGCGACCTCGAACGACGAGTACTGATCCGCGACGCAGGCGCCGCGCTCCTCGAACTTCTTGGAGTCGTCGGGAGACCACCAGCTCTTGTCCTTGGGCCGCAGGTTGCCGTCGGCGTCGAACAGCGCGCCTTGATCGTCGAACCCGTGCGTCAGCTCGTGACCGATCACCATGCCGATGCCGCCGAGGTTCGCTGCGACGCCGCGATTCTGGCCGAAGAATGGCGCCTGGAGGATTCCCGCCGGGAGCGCGGTGTTGTTCGCGGTCGGATCGTAGTAAGCGTTCACGTCGTAGGTGTTCATCTGCCACTCGGTGCGGTCGACCGGCTTGCCCGCGCGCACGAGGACGCGGCGCGTCTCGGCGGCGACGGCGCGCATGCGATTGCCGGTGAAGTCCTCGCGCTTCACCTCGAAGTCGTAGATGCGCCACTTGTCGGGATAGCCGATCATGCGGACGACCTTCGCGAGCTTGCCTTGCGCGGTCTGCTTGGTCGCGTCGCTCATCCAGTCGAGGCGGCCGATCTGTTCGCCCATGGCTTTCATGATCGCGTCGACGAGCATCGTCGCCGTCTGCTTGGACGAGCTCGGGAAGTACTTCGCGACGTATTGCTGGCCGAGCAGCTCGCCGAGCGAGGCCTGCGTCGCGTTCACGCAGCGCTTCGCGCGCTCCTGCTGTTGCTCGACACCGGTGAGGACCTTCGCGAGCTCGAACATCTCGTTCTCGTAGGTCTTCGGGAGGCCGAACGCGTTCTTCGCGAGCGCGTGATACGTGAAGTAGTTCGCCCACTGCGAGAACTTGAACTTTGCGCGCAGTTTGTCGAGAGACGCGAAGTACGTCGGCGTGCCGACGATGATCTTCTTGCTGTAGTCGTGGCCCACCGCCTTCGCGTAGGCCTTCCAGTCGATCTTCACCTGCTTCGCGAGCTTCTTGATGTCGGTCGGGTTGTTCATCGCCGGGATGTCGCGCTTCTCGACGGCGGTCTTCGTCAGCTTCGCCAGCTCGGTCTCGATCGCGATCACGTCGGCTGCCTGCGACGTCGGGTTCTTCGTCGGGTTGCCGAGTGCGAGCATGCGATCGACGTGGACCGTGTACGCGTCGAGCCTGTCTTTCAGCTCGGGCTTCACGTAGTAGTCGCGATCGGGGAGCCCGAGGCCGTCGCTGTCGAGGTAGGTGACGTTGGTCTTCGAATCGTTTAGATCGGCGAACGCGATCTCGCCCCACACGACCCAGATGCCGAGTTTGTGGAGCTCCGCGACGGCGGCGAGCCACGACTTCGCGTCCTTCACCTTCGTCGTCTTGTCGAGGAGCGGACGGATCGGTGTCGTGCCGGCCGCTTCGATCGCCTGCTCGTCCATGCACGACGCGTAGAAGTCACCGAGCTTCTTCGTGGCCGCGTCGGCGCCGATGCCCTTCGCTGCTTCCTCGAGCATGGTGCGCAGCGCGAGCTTGTTGCGCTCGTCGATCTCCGCACCACGGCCCCAGCGTGCGCGGTCGGCGGGAATGGGATTGCTGCGCAGCCAGCCGCCGCACGCGAACTGATAGAAGTCGACGCACGGATCGACGCTGCGATCGAGCGACGCGCCCTCGAGCCCGACGTCGGCAAGCGTCACGTTCTCGCCGGGCGAGCTCGGCGCGGGCGCCGGCGCCGGACCGGGTGCTGGTGATTTCGGTGCGGGCGCGGATCCGAGTGGCGCTGGGTCTGTCGAGGGCGACGGTGCCGGCTGGGGCTGGCTCGGCGATGGCGGCGACGAACACGCGGCGACGAGCGTGAGAGCAGCGAGGGGCAGGCGCATCGCGCAAGAGCGTACACCGTCGACGGTCGTCGATCTCGCGTCGATCCGTGGTGATATCCTCGTGGCGGTGCAGCTCGGTAGGGACTTCCGCGACATGCTCGCCACGCTCGAGAGTCACGGCGTCCGGTACCTCGTGGTCGGCGGGCTCGCGGTCGCGGTTCACGGCACTCCGCGCTACACGAAGGATCTCGATCTCTGGGTCGAATGCTCGCCCGAGAACGCCTCCAAGCTCGTCGCCGCCATCAATGCTTTCGGACTCGGGAGCCTCGGGCTAGTCGACGCCGACTTCCTCGATCCGGATATCGTGATCCAGCTCGGCTACGAGCCCAACCGGATCGATCTGTTGACGGCGTTGACGGGCCTGACGTTCGCGGATGTCTATCCCAAGCGTCACTACGCGGAGCTGGATGGCATGCGGATCCCGATCATCGATCGAGAGTCCCTGCTCGCGAACAAGCGAGCCCTCGGACGTCCCCACGATCTCGACGATGCGAAGGGAATCGAATGAGCGAGCGCCGAGCGATCGCTGCCGTGGTCCGCAAGATCAAGCTCGCCGACCTCGACGAGGTCGCGGAACGACGCGCGTATTGGGCGACCCGCACCGCCGCCGAACGGATCGCCGAGGTCGAGGTTCTACGCCGTCTGTGGATCGAGATCACCGGAGACCCGGATCAGCCGATCGAACGGGTCGTGTTCAAGCGCCGGCTCGGCCAGCCCGCGATCCGTCCACCCGACAAGCGCTGACTGGGACGACACTCGATCGCCGGTCGCGCGCAACCACGACCGCCGGACCTAACCGTGTGCGCGGCGATCGCGCGCGAGCTGCGACTGATGCGCGACCGCGGCCCACTCGATGCGCTGCTGGGTCGCGAGACCGAGCGTCACGATCGCCGTCGACAGCTGCACCTTCATCGAGCGTTGATACGCCTGCGCGGCGCGGAGGCGCTCGCGCGAGATGATGCCGGTGTCGACGAGGTAGTCGGCGAAGCCGGCCAGCTCGGGGACAGGACCGCGCGAGTGACGCGAGGCCGGCACGTCTGACATTCGCTTGTGGGGCGTCGGCTGCACCTGCGATGGCGTCGTCTTCTGCTCGAGCAACGGCACGTCGGAGGTCGTCGCGCCACGGCGATTGTGCACCGACGGATCGTAGACAGGGTATGGGGCGACGTTCGGAGGCGGCGGAAGCGCCGGGACACTGCCGCGATCGTCGAAGCGCCGAGCGGCGGGCGAGCTGCCCTCGGCGCGGACGTAGTCGCGCTGCGGAACCGTGCTCGGTTCGAGGAGATGCGGCGCCGGCTGGGTCTTGCCCTCGGGATCGACGACGAGCGCATCGATGTCACCGAGGTCGTCGGTGCGATCGCGGACGAGCTCGGGAGCCGGCGTGGTCCATAGGACCTCGCCGCGGCGAGCCGAGCCGCGCGCCACCGTCGGCGCTTCGTCGCGAAGTGGGTCGGGCGACGACGTTCCACGCGCGAACCGCGGCTGTGCGCCGGGTGCAGCGCCTCGCGCGGGCGAGACCAGCGAGCGCGGGTTCGCGCCGGTCGCGGTGTTCGCGCGCTCGATCGGCGCGCGGGTGATGGGAAAACGACCAGCCGCGGCAGCAGGTGCCGGGAGTTTTTTAGCCACCGCGGCTGGTCGAACTGAGGTCTCGACGATCTGGAGCCACTCGGAGGCTTCGGGATCGTCTGGATCGAGGCGCAGCGCCTCGCGAAAGAAGATGGCAGCGGACTCGTTTTCGTCACGGCGCGCCGCGAGCTCGCCGAGGAGGCGATAGGCGACGCCGCACGCCGGTGCGATCCGGATGATGTCGCGCAGGTCGGACTGGGCATCGAGATCGCGGCGCAGCTTGATGTGAGCGCGCGCGCGGATGACAAGGAGGTCGACGCACTCGGGCTCGGACTCGAGCGCGTCGGTGATGACGGCCACCACGCTCGGGTAGTGCCGGCACTGGAACAGCTCCCGTGCGGTGGCGATGACTCCTCCGTCCACGCAGGAGGAATCAGCAAGGGGTGGGCCATCCAGGACAGTTGGCAACTGCGCAGAACTGTGCGGTTTCCGCGCGATCCCGAGATGGGGGATCGGGGTCTCGAGTCCGATCGAGTGGGGTCTCCCTGTCCCGATCTGACATGGGTTTCGCGGTCCTGGCACCCGTTGGCGTGCCCCTGCATACTCGAACCGTGCTGCGTGCTTGCGCTCTCGCGATGGTCCTGGTCGGGCTTGCCGGCACGTCGCCTGCGCTCGCCAAACCTCGCGCGCCTGTCACGCGGGCGGCGCCGAACGCCGACTTCTGGCGCGACGTGATCGAGCCGAATAGCGAAGAGGTCGCGCAACTTGTCCTGAAGGCTCGCCACGCGATCAAGGTCGTGGACGACGCGCTCCAGAGCGACGCCGAGTGGGCGGTGGATCAGCGCATGCGGTACTACCAGGACGCGTTCCACCTCATGCGCCATGCGCGAACGTTGTCGCCCGAAAACACGGCCGTGCTCGCGATGCTCGGTCGCGCGGCCGACGAGATCGGCAAGACACGGGTGGCGATCGACGCGCTCGAGGCCGCCGCGCGGTTGCTCGGGCCGGACAAGGTGACGCCCGAGGTGGTGGGCCGGCTCGGCGCGATCTACCTGCGCATGGGTGATCGCGACGCGGCGATCCGCTACCTGCGGCTCGCCCAGACGGGCACCCTCACAGGCGACGAGACGGCGCTCGCACTCGTTCACCTCGCAAACGCGCTCGCGGCGCGCGGCGAGGTTCCGGCCGCGATCGACGTGCTCGTCAACGCGCTCCCGCCGGCGACAAACGGCTACTACACGAACGAGCTCGCGCTCGTGACGTTTACCCTCGGTGTGATCTACGACCGCGACGAGCAGCGCTCCGCCGCGTTCGAGGTTCTGGATCGCATGAAGACGGCGCTGTCGACAAACTTCGGCACCCAGATGCAAAACGCTCTCTCGAAGATGCGCTTCGCGCCGGCCGAGGATCAGCACTACTATCTGGGCCTCTTGTACGAGATCCAGGGCCAGTACGTCGAAGCGCGCGCATCGTTTGCGACCTACGCCGCGAGCGGCGACTCGCCGTGGCGCGGTCGCGCCCTCGAGCACGTCCACGCGATCGACGAGCAGCGGCGCGACGCGACGCCCGCGAAGAAAGCGAAGACGCCACCCGTCGTTCGCACGCCCCGGAGGCCACCGCCATGACGATGCGCGTGCTCGCGATCGCGATCGCCGCTGCGCTCGTAGCGCCCGCGCATGCCGACGTGTGGAAGCACGCGACCGAGGGCAAGGACGTGCAGGACGTGTACGATGCCGCGCTCGCCGAGGGCGATGCCTTCGCGACGCGCGCGAACGCGAAGAGCCTCAACGCGACGCAGGTGGGAAAGCTCGTCGACCAGGCCATCGACCAGTACACGGAAGCGTCCAAGGCGCGCCCGAAGGACGGCGAGCCGTACTACCGCATCGCGATGGTGCTCGAGAGCTACTTCACCGATTGCTCGACGTACACGATCCGCGGCGTCAACATGCCACCGACGTGCATCGGCAACGGTCGCGTCGATCTCAAGCGAGCGGAGCAGACCGTCCTCGCGTGGGAGGAGTTCGAGAAGCGCGCGTCCCTCGATCCGCGCCTCGCCGACTCGCTGTTCAGCCGCGCGATCCTGCGCACGAAGCTCGTGCAGACTGCGAAGGATCCGAAGCGGCTGCTCGAGGGCGCGCTCGTGGACTACCGCGCCCTCCTCGACCGCGCCGACGGCCTGACGATGTCTTCGCCCGAGCAGGTCTGGGGCAACCTCGCCGAGACATACATGATGCTCGGCAAGATGGAGGAAGCGATCGAGGCGTATCAGATCGCGCTCCGCCTCGGAGGTGACTCGTCGACCGCGTACGGCCTCGCGGTCGCCCTGGATCGCGACGGCAGCCCGGCCGAGGCGCTCGAGGTGATCCGCTCGCAGTCCGAGCAGGCGTTCGTGCAGTACCGCCAGCGCCACTCGCGCGGCGAGATCTTCTACGTGCCGTCCGGCGAGGAGTACTACTACCTCGCTCTCGTCTACGAAGCGTGGGACCGGATCCCCAACGCGATCGAGTTCTGGCGCCAGTTCATTCGTAGCGGAGCACATCCTCAGTTCCAGGGGCGTGCAAAGCAGCACCTGGATGCGTTACAAGCGAAGGTGAAAGCGCAGCCTCCGAAGAAGCTGCAGCGACAACCGTACGAACCCTACGACTGGTGACTCCCAAGATTGGTGATGGTTATGCGCACGCTGTGCTCGACGGAGCACTCCACGTGACGCTGTTGTTCGGGCGGCCTCCGCCGGATGCCGCACGCGAGCTCGTCGCCATCCTCGACGCGCACGACTTCGTCAAGCCGCGCCTCTCGTTGTTCGACGCGAGCGGCATCGACGCGATCGAGACCGAGTCGTTCTCGATCGTGACCGAGTACCAGAACCGCCGGCGCGCGGACCTCTCGAACTGCATTCAACGCCAGGCCATCGTCACGCCACGGGGGATGCCCGGTGCGATCGTCACGGGCTATCGCGCCGTGTTCGACTTCTCGTACCCCGTCGAGTTCTTCACGGAGCGCATGCCGGCGCTCGAGTTCCTCGGACGCAGCGACGCGCTCGCGGAGATCGACGAGCTCGCTGCTTCGTCGAGCCGACCGCTGCTCGTGCGGTTGCGCACCCTGCTCGGGACGTCGCTTTCGCTCGCCCTCTCGGACGCGGCGCGCCAGCTCGGCGTGTCCGAGCGCTCGCTACAGCGGTATCTCCAGACCGAGGGCACGAGCTTCCTCGACGAGGTGCAGACCGCCCGGATCGGCGAGGCCAAGCGCCTGCTGTCCGAGACGGATCGCAAGCTGACCGCGATCGCGACGGATGTGGGATGTGCGTCGCTCCAGAGCTTCTCGACCATGTTCCGCCGCGTGACCGGGGAGACCCCGAGCGAGTTTCGAGCTCGTACTCGCACGGCCTAGGGTTCGTGTCAGAATCGACGTGATGCGGGTTTCGGGCCTCCTGGTCACCGTCGCGCTGGTGCTGTCGGCGCTGTTTTCGGGGGCGCTCGCGCAGAGCAAGCGCTATCCAACGGAGCCCGTCGACAAGGACAAGGAGAAGGCCGAGCGCAGCGCGCTGTGGGAGAACGCGACGAATCCGTCGGTCAAGCCGTACGCGCGGCTCGTCGCCGAAGCAAAGGCCGCGATCGCCGAGCGCACCGACCCGCAGCGCGAAATGGCCATCGACAAGCTGACGCACGCGATTTCGCTGCAGCCCGACGGATCGGAGGCGTACGCCCTGCGGGGCGACGCGCACATGGAAATGCGCGAGTGGGCGAAGTGCGCCGACGATCTCCAGACCGCGATGTCGAAGGCGACCAACGACGACGTCGACGGGCGGACGCAGACCGATCAGCGACGCAAGCTCGGCCTCTGCCTCGCGCGCGCGAATCGCCTCGCGCAAGCGGAGCGCGTGCTCGCAGAGGCGGCGGCGAGTGGCACGAGCACCGGCGAGATGATGATGCGGCTCGGCGAGGTTCGCATCGCGATGGGCAAGCTCGACGAGGCGATCACCGCGCTTACTGCCGCGACGGACGCGAACGACTCGGCGTCCTTCGCGCTGACGCGCTGGCTGCTGATGGCGGCGTACGATCGCGCGCGTCGTCCCGCCGACGCGATCGCCATCGGTCGCGCTGCGCGCCAGTACGATCGCGAGCTGACCTCGCTGCGCAACCCGAGCCTGCCGCTGATCGGCACCGGGGAGCGCGAGTACCTGCTCGGCCTCGCGTGGGAATACTCGCGCGGCGAAGCGGATCCGCCCGAGCCCGAGCGCGCGATGCTGAACTTCCGCCGGTTCCTCAAGCTCGCGCCCGAGAGCCCGTGGCGCAAGCGCGCCGAGGAGCACCTGCGCGAACTGAAATCGACGGTGTTGCCCGAAGCGGTCGCGCGCAAGCAGGGTGGCGCGGCGTTCGATCTCGACGCCGCGCGCGCAGTCGTTCGCAAGCAGATGCCGGCACTGCGCGCGTGTCTCGCGAAGGCGCCGAACGTCGTGTTCACGGTGACCGTGACCAAGGCAGGCCCCAAACAAGCGGTGACGCCGTCGAAGGTGTTCAAGCCCCCGCCGCCGTCGCCGTACGGCGGGCGCTACTCGCCGTATCGCCCGTACATCTCGCGCCCCGTGTTGCCGCCGCCCGAGGGTGTCGCCGTCGAGCCCGATCTCGACAGCGATCCCACGTCGCGCGCCGACAAGGACGCCGCGATGCGCTGCATCGAGCCGATCATCACGAAGATGTCGTTCGCACCGGTCAAGGAAGCCAACGCGTACGTGCAGTTCGCGTTCAACCTGATCGGCGCGTAGCGCTCCGCTACGATCGATGACGCGGGCTACTTGAGGAACGCGACCGTGACGCCGTCGCCGCCTTCGTTCTGCTCGCCCGGACGGATCTTCTCGATGCCGCGGTGAGCGGACAGATGCGCGCGGAGCGCGGCGCGTAGTGCGCCCGTACCGTGGCCGTGCACGACCCACACGGTGTCGCGGCTCGCCAGTATCGCCTCGTCGATGAACCGATCGACCTGCGCGATCGCCTCGTCGGCACGCGTGCCCCGGACGTCGATCGTCGTGTCGATCGACCTCCGCACTCCCTGCGGGAGTGCTGCGCGCTCGACATCCGTCGAGCTTGCGACGCTGCGCGCGCCGGCCTTGCCGCCGGGCGGGACGCCATCGACGAGCTGCACCGCTTGACCACCGACGAGCTGGACCTCCTGCGTCGGCGTACCCGTGTCGTGCTGGTCGGCCTTCGCGCGCGTAGGAATGCCAGCGCGCCGCGCGTTGCGATGCGTGTCGAGCAGCACCTCGGAGATCGGGATGATCGCGCGCATCGATCCGACACGCACCTCGACCTTGCTATCGGGCAGCGTCGCGACGACCTCCGCGCGACCGAGGCGCGGCACGATGACGGGCGCGCCCTGCACGAGCTTGTCGATGGTGGCCGCGATGCCCGGCGGCGTCGGGCGGCGCGGCTCGTGGCGCGCGATGTTGGCGCCCGGCTCGGCGAGGCGGCGCGTCGCGGTCTTCACGTCCTCGGCGGTGACCTCCGCCGCGCGCGCGCGGATCTGGCGGCGCACGTCCTCGATCTCCCGGCGTGCGGCCTTGAGCTCCGCGAGCGCCTCGCCGTGAACGGCGCGCGTCTGCTTCTCGAACCGCGCCTTGCTCTTCTCGCGCGCGATGCGCGACGCAGCGCGATCAGCCTCGACGGCCTCGAGCTCTGCGAGCAGCGCGGCGCGCTCCTCCTCGATACGGCGCTGCTGATCGGCGACCGATGCGAGCAGCTCCTCGACGCGCGCGACCTGCGGACCCATGAGGGCGCGCGCGTGATCGACGACGGTGGTCGGGATGCCCATACGCTGCGCGACGGCGAGCGCGCCCGACGAGCCGGGCGTTCCGAGGTGCAGCTTGAACGTGGGCTCGAGGCGAGCGAGATCGAAGCCGACCGAGGCGTTCGAGAACCGCGCGTCCGTGGCACCCAGCGCCTTGAGCCTCTCGTAGTGCGTGGTAACGATGCCGGTCACGCCCCGCGTCGCGAGCGCGACGAGCACGGCCTGCGCGAGCGCGGCGCCCTGTTCGGGGTCCGTGCCGACGGCGATCTCGTCGATCAGGACGAGCGAGCCCGGCCCCGCTGACGACAGGAAGTCGCGCAGGTTGACCATGTGGCCGGAGAACGTCGACAGATCGTGCTCGAGGCTCTGCGCGTCGCCGATGTCCGTGACGATCTCGCGGAACCAACCCATCGCGCTGCCGCTCTCGGCGCACAGGTGCAGCCCCGCGCGCGTCATCAGCGCAGCGAGCCCGACGGTCTTGAGCGCGACGGTCTTCCCGCCCGCGTTGGGGCCGCTCACGAGGAGCGTCGCGCCGGCCGCGATCATCACGTCGTTCGCGACGCAGCGCCGATCAGCCAAGAGCATCAGTGGGTGCCGTGCGTGCAGAAGCGCGACGCGCGCCGCCTCGTCGAAGATCGGCTCGGCGCTGACCGTGTCGTCCGCCATGATCGCAGCCGCGGCGATCACGTCGAGGATCTCGGAGGCGCGCAGCGACGCCTCGAACGCGTCGGCCTCCTCGGCGACCCATCCGCTGAACTTGACGAGAATGCGGCGCTCCTCGTCGAGGACCTCCGCCTCCGCGATCTTCTGGCGGTTGTTGAGATCGACGATCTCCTCGGGCTCGATGAACAGCGTCTGCCCGCTCTGCGAGCTACCGTGCACGATGCCGCGCACGAAGCCCTTGCCGTCCGTGCGGATCGGCAGCACGTACCGCTCCTCGCGCTGGGTGTAGAACGAGTCCTGGAGGTAGGGGGCGAACCGCTCGTCCGTGAGCAGCTCGTTCATGCGCTTCTCGAGCTGACTCTTGATCGCCGCGAGCGCGCGGCGCAGCGGCCCGAGTGTGTCGCTCGCGTGATCGACCAGTCGCCCATCGGCACCGAACGCCTCGAGGATCGGGTGATAGACGTGACCGAGATCGCCGAGGTCGTTCGCGCGCGCGGCGAGGCGCGGTGCGATCGTATCGCGCTCGCGCAGATGCTTGCGCAACCGACCGAGCGCGCGCCCCGTGGTCGCCACCGCGACCAGATCTGCTGCCTCGAGCGCGGCCGACTTGCGCACGCGCGCGATCGGGTCCGTGATGTCCGAGATGTCACCGAGTGGAAGCGCGGCATCACGCGCCGCGAGACCGCGTGCTTCGGTGATCTCCGCCGCGCGCTCGCGCGCCTCGTGGATCCACACGAACAGCTGGAACGTGCGCACGTGCATCTCGCCGCGCTTGGTCGCGCAGCGCTTCGCCCAGTGCCCGATCAGCACCGGCCAGCCGAGGTCCTCCATAGTGCGATCCCAGGTCACGGGGGCGCGTTGTAGCATCATCTCGAAGGATGCCGAAGACCACCCCACCACCGACGGTGACCAAGGTCCAGCGCGCCGCCGATACACTGATCGCCGGCGCGCCGCTGACCGACGTCAAGCAACTCCGCGCCGCCGTGAGCGCCATCAAGCGCGTGTACTACGCTGCGCTCGGGAACGCCCGCCGGAGAGCTCTGCGGACAAAGCTCGACGAGCACTATGCCAGCCTGGTCACGCTCGCAAGAAACAGCAACAAGACGATCGCCGCCGCGGCGCTGCGCGCACTCCCACCCGTCCTGCGCCCGAAACCTGCGAAGGCGAAGGCGAAGGCGAAGGCGAAGCACTAACCCGGAATCAGATCCTGCAGCGACGGAACCACGCGATTGCGCCCGTCGCGCTTCGCCGTGTAGAGGTTGTCGTCGGCGCGCTTGATCAGCGCGGTCGGATCGACGCCGGTCTCGCGATGCAGCGTCGTCACACCGAGGCTGATCGTGAACTTGATGGACTGGTTGTCGAACACGGTCGCGCGCTCCTCGATCAGCGTGCGCAAGTGCTCCGCGAACACGATGCCGCCCGGCAACGCTGTCGACGGCAGCACACAAACAAACTCTTCTCCGCCGTAGCGCGCGAACAGATCCTCGCGCCGGATGCGCGGCTTGATCCGTGCTGCGAGATCCTTCAGCACCGCGTCGCCGGCGAGGTGACCGTGACCGTCGTTGATCTTCTTGAAGTGATCGACATCGAACATCACGAGCGTCAGCGGGTGGGCGTGGCGCACGCAGACGGCGATCTCGCGCTCGAGGAACTCCATGAAGTAACGCTTGTTGTGGATCCCCGTCATGCCATCTTGGATGGCCATGTTGTGGATCGCCTCGTGGTACGCGCTCTCGATGTTGGAGCCCGACAGGAACTTGTAGATCGCGTCGCCGAAGCGGACCTGATCGGCGTCGGTGAGCTGCTGGTGTTTGCAGCGGTTCTCGTTCACGAACGTGCCGTTCGTGCTGTTGAGATCCTCGACCCACCACGCACCGTTGTCGTCGCGATAGAGCCGCGCGTGCTGGCGCGACACAGAGCTGCGGCTCACCACGAAGCCCGCCTCGCTATCGCGACCCACGATGTACTGCGCATTGAGCAGAGCCACGCGCTTGCCGATATCCGGTCCCGGCGGATGCAAGTTCACGAGGCACGCGTCTCCCGCGGGAGGCTTCTTCTCCGCCATCCCCAACGGACGCTGGAGGATCAGCGTCCCACCTTCGCGGTAGTCGTCAGTCACGTGTGAAGCCTTGCTCCGTTATATCCCATGATCCCGCTAGGGTGGGTTGACCTCGTAGGTTCTCCCGCCGCTGCGTGCAACCGCGGGAGTTATCGTGCCTAGCAGCGCCCCGAGGCACAACTTCTCGGCGGCGGAGCGATCGCCACCGATCCGCGCCAGCGCCCGCGAAAGCGCGAGCTTGCCGTCGCCGACCATCGTCGTGACGACGAGATGGCCACCGGCGACCGCGTCGACGAGCGCCTGCGCCGACTCCGCGGTGGTCACCGCGCCGAGGACGATCGCGTCGGCTCCCTCACGCATCGCGGCCTCGACGCCGGCCGCGAACGATGGCACGTGCTCGCCGATCTCGCGCTGGCTCACGGACACACCGCTCTGAAGGATCTCGATCGGGTCTTCGAGAGACACGACGTGCCGCTTGCGCTCGCCGAGCGCGCGCACCAGCGCCGCGAGCAGGGTCGTCTTGCCGACGTTGGACGCCCCCGCGATCACGACGAGCCCGCTCTCGCCGAGCCAGCGCGCGACCTCCGGGCCGAGGCTCAAGCGGTCGAGCGCGGGCGGCTCGCCGTGTAACAGGCGCAGCGACGCCGACGGACCGCGCCGATCGCGAGACAGCGTGACGCGAACGCGCCCTGCCCCGTCGCCGTACGCGAACGTCGCCGGCGCGCCGTCGAGCCACGCCGCCCGCGCGCTGGCGGGGGCCACGATCCCGACCTCGCGCGACAGTTGTTCCGCTTCGACCGCGCCGCGATCGCCGATCGGCGAGACGTCGCCACCGGTACGCGCGAGGGGCGGCCCTCCTGCCGACAAATAGACGTCCGTGGCGCGCAACGTGCGAGCCGCGTGCGTCAGCTGATCGAGGAACGCGCTGCCGCTCGTCGTCGGCGTGATCGTCTCGACGGGCGTGTCGTACTGACCGCGCTCGATCAGCATCTCGCCCGTGTCGACAGGTGTGCTCGGTGCGCGACCCGGGGCGCGCGCCGCAGGTGTCGACGGAGCCACGGGCGCAGGAGTCGCCGCCGCGGGCGCCTGGCCCGGTGCGATCTCGACCTGCCACGCGCCTGGGCGCGGCTGGACGTTGATCGTGTAGTGCGTGCCCTGCGACTCGACGTCGAACTTCGCGGGGCGCTGCTTGTCGATCGCGTCGAGCGCGGCCGGCGGCGCGATCTCCCGCACCATCACGACGAGCTGGTCGTGTGGAGTCACCTGCGTCGCGTGGCGATCGCCCGTCGGGAACCGCAGTGTCACCGCCTGGCCCGACACCAGCACGGCCCCCGCGGCGCCGAAGCGCTCGATCGAACGCAGGTACACATCCAGCTTGCTCATACGGCGCTCTCCGGTAGTGGCGTCACCGCGCTGATCTGCGCGGTGGAGATGAAGTACTGCTCGTCGCACGTCCACAGCCGCACGTAGCCACGCGCGGCGTTGAGGTGATCGATCACGCGCGAGCGATCTGCCGGCGCGCTGTCGAGGAGCGTACCGCGAAGGCGCGTGCCGTTCACGAGCTCGACCTCGACGGGAAACTGCTGATCGTAGAGCTTCATGACCTCCGACGGCTCCTCCGACGAGAAGTCGTCTGCGGCGCGCTCCGGATCGCGACGCGTCAGCGAGATCCATGCGACCGCGCGCTTGCCGACGAGCCGCACCTCGCCGCCGAGTCGTGCGGGCAACCACGCCGCCGGCTCGTCGAGCAGCGCGGCGAGGTCGTCGATCAGCGTGCCCCGGCTCGACCGTGGAATGTCGGGCACGAACAACGCGGCGTCGACGGGAGACGCCCCGATCATCGCGAGCCGGACCGGCACGGCGATCGTCGGCAGCCGCAGCTCCATCGAGCGATCCATCCCAGCACATCGTACTACGCGTGCTAGCTTCCCCGGCATGGTGCGCGCCACCCGGATACTCGCGGTGACCACGGCAGTTGGCTTCGCTGCGTCGCTCTACCTCTACCTCGACAACCGCTCCCTGAAACAGGAGCTCGCCGAGCGACCTACGGCGACAGTGCCCGAGCCCGCGAAGAAGGTCGCGTCGACCGAGGCGTCCGCAACGGCAGATCCGTGGACGGAGCCCGACAAGCGCACCGGCAAGTTGCCGGCTGTCCCCACGGCGCAACCCGAGCTCCCCGAGGAGAACAAGGAGTCGCGGATGGAGCGCCGGCAACGGCGCACCGAGGAGTTCGCGGCTAGGTTTGGACGCCTCGACGGCGAGACCGAAGACGAATATCGTGCGCGCATCGGCCCTCTGATCTCGACGGGCCTGGCGATCCCGCGCATGCGGTCCACGGAGAACCGCCGCGTCGCCGAGGAGAAGGCCGGCGTGACGCCAGAGCAGTCAAAGCAGCTCGACGCCGCGTTCGAGAAAGTCTACGCGGACGTGGTCGACTACACGAGCAAGGCAATCACCGACGGGCAGCTTTCTCCCTACGAGCGGAACGTCGCGGGCTGGCTCGACTACGCGGGCGGCCTCGGAGGCATGCTCGGCGAGGCGAACGGACAGATCGGAAAGATCCTCACGCCCGAACAGATGAAGCTCATGGCGAGCTCGGGCTTCGAGTGGGGCGAATACCTCGGCCTGAACGCACCGTGGGAGAAGATCTCGCCCCCGCCGCCGCCGAAGCCGAGCAACTGAGTCAGGACTCCTTCCTCGTGTGCTCCTTCGGCAAGTCAGTCGGAGCACCTCCGATACGATGCCGCAGCCCCCACTCGGCGGCGGGGGACCGTCCGGCACCTGTGGTGGTGCCAGCCTCGTCGGATGCACCGACCCCGAGCTCCTGGGAGGCCTCCGTGATCGCGACCCCGGCGACGCCTGCGGGTACCGCTCCGAGGCCTCCCGTGGCGGCTGCTCCCATGGCCGTCGTACCCGCGATGATCTCGCCTTGCCGGGTGCCTTGGGGCGCGTTCCCGTCGGCGATCCAGTTCGTCGTATCAGCACCGAACAGTGCGTTGGTTGCCGCGACCGCGCCCATCGCCGCCAGATCGCCAACCGAGCCGGGTACGTGCTCGCCACCTTCCATACCTCCGGCCAGCATGGCGCTACGAGTTGTCGCTTGCAGGATTCCTCCGGCGAGGTCGAGTCCGCCGATCAATTCGTTGGCGACGGGAAGCGTGCTGATTCCCGAGACGGCAGCATGGGCCACGCGGTCGACTGCACCATCGCGGTCCCCCGTCGCAGCATCGTAGCCCCCAGAGCCGAGGTAATAGGGCACTTCCGCTGCGCTCATCGCGTTTCCGATTCCGGGAAGCATGTTCGCTACATCCTCCGCGATGGTGAGTCCGGTGGAGGCTACCGGCTCGACGATGTCCGCGATCGCCTCGGGAAGGTGGGAGCCTGGGCCGTTGGTCGGTCGGGCGCGCGGAGTCGGCGCAGCGCCTCGACCCACTAGATCCGTGGCCGCCTCGTCGAGGGCGCTGCTCGTCGCTGTCGGCGGTGCTGCCCCGGATGTTGGCTCCACAGGTGCTGTCGGTACTGTGGGGCGGGTGCTCGCTCGATCCGGGCTCGAACGAGGCACAGGAATTCGATCACGTCCGTTCGCCATGCTTCTCCTCGTGTTGTTGTTGTGTGTGATTCGCGCGATCAGTCGGCCAAACATGCGAGCGCGGCGCTCTGGAACGTCGCGGCCGGCAGGGGACGGACGGAGTGCAAGAGACGATCGAATGCGTCCAACGACAGGTGATCGCCCTCGCGGGCCTCGATCGACAGCAAGTAGAGGAAACGGTCATCACCGAAGGCCGCGCCTCTTCGGACAAGGCCCAGCCTGTTGACTCGCGACTCGACGACCCGTCCTTGTAGACCGTAAGCACTCTCGACGTCGTCGAGATCGCCATGCGCACCATGGTGCTCGGGCTGGAGAAACAGCCAGCGGTGAAGCCTCTCGTCGAGGCTCGTCGAGAAGGGTCGAGCATCGTGCACCCAGATCCTCGCCGACGCGCGGGGCGTGTCGGGATGCAGCCACTGCGTCGACGACTCTCGTCGCTGCCCGCGCCATCGATACGGTGGGGAGTATTCGAACATCCGTACACGAAGTGCTCCGCGATCCAGACAGACGCGTTGCGCGAGCGACTCGACGAGCAGCGCGATGTCCGTGCCGATCTCGCCCACTCCATCGACGCACGCGAACGGACCATCGCCGATGAGGGCCAGTGCAAGATCTCGATTGCCCTCGAGCCTCCCGACCGCCAGCACCCCGAGCTCGCCGTCGCACGATAGACGACGGCGATCGAGCGAGGTGACTCGTCCGACACCATGACTCTCGGCCACCTCCGCGGCGACCGCCTCGATGCGGGCGCGTCCTACTCGTGACCGGATTCGCACGCAGGCACGACCTCGCAGCTCGGTGAAGACAACGCCCCCGGCGATCCGACGCCGGCTCCAGCCTTCGAGCTCGAACGGAGGCGAGATCATTGCGCCCACCCGAAGTCGGTCGTGGGCACGCTCGAAGGCGTGGGGACTGGGACCGGCTCGATCGAACGAAGAAGGGTCCCGAAGATCAAACGGTGCTCGCCGCGCGGATCATCGACCTCGATCTCGTAGCGGAACCGGGTGTCCGACAACGCAGCGCCCGTCGCTCCCCACACTCCCTGGAGTCTTCCGATCGTGATTGGAGTGCAACTCTCTGCATCGCGATCGGGCTCGAGGCGACGCGAGTGGATCGGGATCGCGTCGTGGACCTCGATCGATCCTCGATCTCTTGGGTAGCCGGGTGCGAGCCATCGTGTCGACAACGTGCAGCGCACACCGATCCAGCCCGGCGGTGGCCGATAGATGTACATGCGCCGGCGGTTTGCCGCGGCGCCCGTCCGCGCGCGATGAACCAGCTCCTCGAACGATCGTGCGAACAAACGACTGTTCACCGTGGCGATGCCCTCGAGCTGGATCGCGGCGTCCTCACCGGCGACCAGCGCGACATGACGCTCGTACGGCACAGCGCCGGTGTGCGCGTATGCGAGCACAACGATCACGGCGTATTCACCCTCGTGCGTAGTGATCGGGCGTACCGCGATGTCGATCGGAACGCCGACGTGGGCGGCCTCGCCGAGTAGCGTCTTCAACGTAGGTAGGTTCGTGCGGTGGTGGATGCGAATCCTGCCGTGCGCGACGCCGTCGGGATGAGTGAGCATGACGCCGTCGGCGATCCGCGCGCGTGCCCATCGATCGAACGGGCTCATCGTTGCCAGAGCTCCACGATGGCGTCGAGCTGATCGGTGGTCCAGTCGACGTCGGCCTCCAGCAGCGCGGCTCGTTGCCCGTCGACAACCGCTGCGTCACCCTGTACCGAAGCCACGCATCCGCGATCGATCAGCGTGTAGAACGCGTGGAGGCGAGCTGCACGTACCGTCCCGTCGGCGTTCATCTCGTCGGAGCGAATCATTGTCACGGGCCACCCCGAGGTCGTCTCCAACCGTTCGACGCTCCGTACGTTGCCCCCACCAATCACTCGGCGCTGCCATGCGTCGATATCGACGGGCAACGGCCGTGGCTCCGAGACCTCGACGCCGGGCAAGTCTGTCGTCCACCGAAGTCGCATACCCGGGCAAGAAGCACGTTCTGCGCCACCAAGGACGCACCGTCATCACAGGGCATTCATCGCGAGCCGCGGTGCACGTTGTGCCGACCGTGCACTACTTGTTCTCCACGACGTGTCGGTGGTGCGCGATGAGCGGCGCGCCCGGTAGTGGTCAGCGTTCCCAGCGATGCTTGCAGTGCACGCACACCATGAGGTGAATGTACGAGCTGCGACTGCGCTCCATTTGTTGAGGTCCCCGCGTAGTCTCCACCACGACGCTCTCGTTCCAGCTACCTCCGTGCTTCAGGCCGGTGACCATGCCTGCCAGCCAGCGCTTGCACGTCGGACAGCGCCGCATCCTCGCATCGATGAACAGCGTGAGACCGAGGATGGCGACGACCACGGCTGACAACACCGCTCGAGCAACGGAGCTCTCGACGGTGACGGCGGCGATCACCACGAACGGCAGCGGGATCCACACGAAGCCGATCACCCACGCGCGCGTGAACACGCTCGCGAGCCTGCGTGCGAGGCCTGCATTCTCGACGTCGCGCCGGATGGGCCCGTACTTCAGGCAATGAACGAGTGTCGCGCACTCCGGCCGGTCACCCGCTGCGGCGAGCAACAGGGAGCGGCCACTCGCAAACCACATCGGCTCGAGCTGGTTGGCGAGTACAGCGCAGACTTCGTGGTCGCCACGCGCGATTCTTCTCGCATAGTAGGCTGCCATTCGATCGGACTGCGCCTGCGAGGCCGTCGCGACTGCCGACCGCGCTCGCGCGTACGCGGCTCCGCCGATGCCCGCTGCGCGGATGTACTCGCTCGCGATCGTTTCGGTGTCGTCGTCCGCCGCTTCACTCATCTTCTCCATGTCTCGTCGACTCTGCACGGCTCGGGCCACGGCCGCGAGCCCTAGCGCGGCGCGAGCCAGGTGTCGATCGCAACAACTGCCGCTGCCGCGCGCTCCTCCTGCGACGCGGCGACCATCTTCGGTGGCCAACGTCCGCGCGCGGGCGCGCTCCGTCAAGCGCTACTCGCAGACGAGACGAACGCCGACGGGCTCCCGGGTCGCCGTGTGCCCGTCGCCGACCTGACCGTCGCCGTTATGACCCCAGCACGAGACGCGACCGTCCATGTGGACCGCGCACGCGTGGGCACCGCCGCCCTCGACGTCGGCAATCTGATCGAGACCGACGATCTGCGTCGGCGGCACATCAGAACCGTACGAATCGTCGCCCGTCTGGCCGAGGGATCCGTTGCCCCAGCAGGTGACGCCGCCGTTGCGCAAACCGCATGCGCTGTCGAAGCCCGCGCGTACGTTCGTGACCCCAGAGAGGGCGGGCAACTCGACCGGCATCGGATTCGATCCGCAATTGCCTACGGTGAGCCGCGCATTGCAGTTCGAGCCCCATCCCCAGAGATCTCCGTTCGACACGGCAAACGTCGTCCTGCCGCGCGCGGACATCGACGTCACGTTCATGATCCCCGCGGTGACGGGAACCCCGCTGCTGCCGCCGGAGGTTCCCAGACCGCCGTACGAGTTCAAGCCCCAGCACGAAACTCCGCTACCGACGATGGCGCACGTGTGCTGCTCGCCCGCCACGATCGCAGTGGCGCCGCTGAGCCCCATGACCTGCACCGGCCGTGTTTCGTGATAGCCCCAGTCGAAGGGACCTTGTCCAAGCTGCCCTTGCTCGCCGAATCCCCAGCACCACATGTCCCCACCGACGAGCGCGCACGTGTGGTCGTTGCCGGTCGCGATGTCGGTCGCGGGCCCCGGCAACACCACCTCCGTCGGCGTCGCGACGTTGGTCCGCGTGCCGTTGCCGACCTGGCCCCATTCGTTGATGCCCCAACAGTGCACGGCGCCCGCTTCGTCCAGCGCGCACACGTGGCCGCCACCAGCACGCAGCTTCTTCACGTTGCCGATACCGTTCGCGACGATCGGTGACGGCGATGACAGGTAGCCGTTCGCGATCTCGCCTCCCTCGCCCTCGCCCCAGCACGCGACCGTTTTGTCGGTCTTCAGTGCGCAGGTGAACGCGTAGCCGAGCGAGATCGCTTTCACGCCGGTGAAGTTCGGGATCGCGAACGGGGTGCCGTGGGTGGTCGCGAAGCCGTTGCCAAGCTGCGCGTGTCCGTTGAAGCCCGCGCAATACACCGCGCCCGTCGAGGTGCGGCCGCACGTGTGATCGGCGCCGGCCACGAGCTCGTCGATGTCTTCGAGGGCGGTGCGAATAGGATAACTGGCGCGGGAGTCATCGCCGTTCGCGAGCCGACCATCGTCGCCGAGTCCCCAGCACCACACGCGTTTCTCGGCGTCGACGCCGCACGTGTGAGCTACACCGGCCACGAGCTTCGAGAGCCCGACGGCGACGTTGACCTCGACGAACACGTCGCTGTCGCCGAGTCGGCCCCATCCGAGTTGACCGGCGTAGTCGCTGCCGGCGCACGCGATGGCGCCGCTGGTGCGACGGATGCAGAGGTGATCTTCTCCGACGGCGACGTCGGTGATGTCGGTGCCGATCACCGTCGGCATCGACCGATCCATGGCGTCGTCGAGGCCCATCTGTCCGCTGCCGTTTTCCCCCCAGCAGCGCGCTTCGTTTCCCGCGTTGATCGCACACGCCGTGTCGCCAAAGACGGTCAGCTTCGACGCGGCGACGTTCGTCGGCGTCGGCGAGTTGCGCGGCGTCATCGTGCCGTCACCGACCTGCCCTTCCGAGTTGTGCCCCCAGCACGAGACCATGCCGTTCGCGATCGCGCAGGAGAACTCCGTGCCCGTGCCGATCGCGGTGACGTTCGCGATCGGCAACATCGAGGGCGTCGTGGAGTCGCCGGACGTGCCATCACCGAGTTGCCCGCGCGTGTTCGCACCCCAGCAATACGCTGTACCGCCCTCGACGATTGCGCACGTGTGCTCCCACCCCGTCGAGACGGCGATCACGTTCTCCAGACCGACGACTTGGACCGGATCAGGATTCGAGGTCTTCGTGCCGTCGCCGAGCTGTCCGAAGTTGTTGCGTCCCCAGCACCACAACGTTTTGTCGGTGCGGATGCTGCACGAGTGACGTCCACCGGCGGCGATTCCAGACGAGCACGCGGGGGGCGGCGGTTCATCG
>JBJXGN010000338.1:0-42290 GCA_046160585.1 Kofleriaceae bacterium | reverse complement strand
CACGGTCGGGGCCTTTAGTGGAGAGTTCGGAGTGTCTGTCGGGACGCTCGGCGATACGTGGGAACGCGACGAGAATGGGATGTGGAGAGTGCTCGATATCGAGCTTGCTCCTCCACACCGGTTCGCTCGTGCGGTCGAGGACGTTCGTGGGGGGGTGCTTCTTTTCGGTGGGGAGCAATATCTCGGCACCGCGACGTATTGGAACGACACCTGGCGTTTCGGCTACGGCCCTGACTCGAACGCATGTGCCTCCGGCATCGATGTGGGGCGTGGAGCTGGCTGCGCCGATCCAGGGTGTTGGCATCTGTGCTCGCCGACGTGTGCGCCCGGCCAAGCGTGTCCGATGAGCGAACCACAGTGCGGCAACCTCGTTCGCGATCCACTCGAGACCTGTCGAACCTGTCCAGGCGACGTCGGGGCGTGCACGCTCGCCGATGCGGTGTGTGGTGACACGATCTGCGATCCCGGCGAAGCGACGACCTGCCCCGGCGATTGCTAGCGCGCTCGGGGGACACTCGACCGGGATGCTTGACACTGAAGCACCTGGCAACGGCGGCATGGCCGAGATCGAGGGGTAGCTCCGTGAAGGCCCGGTCGTAAGAGGGGATCGCGATGGGTGACTACGACCTACGGGTACCGGAGCTAGGGGATTCACTTCGTCGTCCACGTACGCCACATCTCATTCCACCCGAGGAGCTGCGCCTCGATCCGCCCGCGATCGACCTAGGGCCGACTCCTACGCGGCGCCCGAGCCCGGCGGACATCGTGCGCGCGCATGAAGGTGACGTCGAGGAGCCCGAGCACGAGGGCGAGCACCACGGTCCGCACGGTCACGTCGAGATCGGCGTCGAGGGAGAGACAGGCCATCCAGGCGTCACCGGACGCATCGCGGGCGGCGTCGAGATACCGATCGGTGACAACGTCGCCGTCGAAGCGGAGGGTGGCGTCGAGGGACTCGGTGGAGCGCACGTCACCGGAGAGGTGGGCGCGGGCGTTCGTATCGGACCCGAGGCGTCGACCCACGGACTGTTTGGCGTCGAGGGCGAGCACTTGGGCAGCGAGCACCCCGTCGTGACGGGACGTGCGGGCATCGGGTTCGGCGAGACCGGAAGCCTCGCGCTCACGGGTGGTGCGACGCTCGGCGATCACCCGACGGGTCGATTCGGGCTCGACGGACGCGTGCGCCTCGCGCCCGGACTTACCGCGACCGGCAACATCGGTGTCGACGGCCTCGGGGGCCATCCCTCCCTCATGGGCGGGGCGGGGCTCGAACTCGATCTCAACGATCGCCTGGCCCTCACCGGCAACGTCGGCGCGACGGGCGTTGGAACGCCCGACGCGGCGGTGACCGGCGGTGTCGGCCTCCGTTTCCGCATCCCCTGATCGACGAGTCTAGCGGTCGGCCGAACCACGAGCCGGACACCCCATAACCTGCACACGACGGTCGTCTCGCCACCATGACCGGGCGACTCGGTCTCGACGGACGGCTTCTCGCGCCGGGTTGGCCGCGACGTGATCGCCTTACTTCAGGTTGCACGCCTTCGTGTCGATCGTGCGACCGCGAATGCGCCCGTCGTGAAACTCGACGGCGCTACGGCAGGCTGCGATCGATCGAAGCGCGTCGATGTCGCCTTCGAACGACGGGCGCTTCCAGGTCGCGGCCCCACGTGCGGTGATGATACCGAGCAGGGTTCGCGTCGGATCCAACGCCATGCGTAACACGTTGCCGGGCATCGGCACCGATAGCAGCTCGGCGCCGGTGGAAACCTCCCAGACACGAATGCGTCGATCGCCGCCTCCCGCGGCGATGTAGCGCTCGCCATCGATAAAGGTCGCTGACGTGATCAGCGACGTCGCGACCGTGATCAGTGGCTCGCCAGTGGCGACGCTCCAGACACCGAGGAACCCCGTGCCGGCGAGGAGCACCTTCGAGCTATCCGCGGAGAACTCGGTGACGAGCGTGTTGGCCGACGGTGGCATTCCGCGAAGCTCGCGGTCGTCCTTGTCGGTCGTGCCATAGAGCTTGTGTCCCGTGGCCGCGAGCGAGAGCCACTTCCCGTCAGGCGACCACGCTAGTGACATCCCGTACTCCCCGCCCTGCATCTTGCGGAGCACCGACCCGTCGGCGTTCCAGACGATCCCACTGCCGCCCATGCCGATCGCGGCGAGCCGACCCGTGCTCGACCATGCGAGCACCAGCGGACGGTCGATCGTGCCGAGCGTGCGGAGGGATGTTCCCGCCGTGTCCCAGAGCCCGATCGTGCCGTGTTTGTCGGCCGCGGCCAACGTCTTTTGATCGGGAGAGACACGTGCAATGTGTCCCGCTTTGAACCGGACGAGCTCCTTGCCGTCGCGATCGCGGAGTGTCACCTCGTCGTTCGCATCGGCGGTCAGGATCGTTCCGTTCTCGAGGAGTTGCAGCGTCTGGATCGACGCACTCGTTCCGAGCACCCTCGCCTCGGTGCCGCGGACGGCGACGAGCTTGCCGTCGTCGGTGCCAGCGAGGAGGCTTCCATCCGCGTTCATCTGCATCGCGTTGACGCGCGCCGGCGTGGGTGCGACCGGGGTGATCACGCGCTGACGCGCAGGCCACGCGACGACACCTTCTTGGTGTGCGACGGCGGCGATCTGCGCACTATCATCGGAAACGAGCAGCGCCGTTCCGGACACGCGAGTGCGCGAGAGCTCGGTGCCGGTGTTGGCGTCGAGCGCGACTACGATCGCCGACGTCGAAAGGAAGCTCACGCGTTCGGCGTCGAACTTCATGCTAAATGGTGGCTCGCGGAGCTGCGTCGTCCATTGCACCGCACCGGTGGCGATGTCGCGGACCTGGACCTGGCCGTCGTTCTGCGCGATCACGACGCGTGTCTTGCTCGTGTCGACGGCGAACTCGCTCACGGGGCTGGCGCCGAGTGCGATGGTTTCTAGCTTCGTCCCGTTCCAGTCGAAGACGACCAGAGATGCGGGTGAGCCGGCGGGGGCGACGAGCAGCTTGTTCCCGGCGTCGATCGCGCGCATGCAGTCACACAACGTGGCGATCGTCGTCCCGCTCCGATCGACGAGCAGGCCTTCGAACTTCTTCGTATTGGTTCGCACCACGACCACACGTTGGCCGTCCGCCGAGATGAGTGGTGCACGGCCAACGCTCGTCATCGGGATCGTCGCTTCGACCGAGCGTTTTGCGACGTTGACGATCTCGATGCGATCGTCGAACACCGTCGCCAGCCACGCACCGGCGAGATCGCGGCCGAGCAATCCGGTCGGTTTTCCGGCCGACGGAGTCAGAGTCGTCTCGATCGTGCCGTTCGAGAGGTTCACGAAGGTAAGCCCCTGCGATCGCGTGATGGCCACGGACGCTCCGACGACGTGCACGTCCGAGGCATGCCCGCCGGTCAGCCGCCATGTCACGGTGTCGGTGGATGGTGCCCAGCGCACCAGCTCTTCGCCCGAGATGACGAGATCGTGCGACTTCGGGACGAAGGTCGCTGCGCCGATGGTCGTCGTCGTGTGCCGTCGCAGCGGGGCCAGCATCTCGAGAGCTTGTCCCGCGATCAAGCGGCTCGTCGGCGTCATCTCGCCCAGCTCACCCGCTGCCATCGTGAACGCGAGGGCGCGATCAGGATGTCCTGCAGCGAGCTCGGTCCCCGCGCGCGAGAGGTGCGATGCGAGCAGCTGCTGGCGGGTTTCATCTCGACTCGCGGTGGCCTCGTTCTTCGAGTCGATCACGCGCAGCACGGAGATCGTCAGCACCACGACAAGCGCCGCGAGCGCGATTCCGGCAACCGCGAGCACGGCGCGATAGCGGCGCATCCATCGGCGCAGGCGTTCGCCCCTCGTGTAGTGGTGCGCCTGCACGAGCTGCCCGGTCATGAACCGACGGAGATCCGCCGCACACTCGGCCGCGGTCGCGTAGCGCTGATCGCGTTCGCGCGACATCGCACGCGCGCAGATCGCGGCGAGGTCGCGTGGCACCTGTGCGTCGAGCGTCGTGAGATCGGGAGGCGTCTCGGACTTCACGCGCGCGAGCAGCTCCTCGATGGTCTTTCCGGTGTGTGGTGGGCGACCCGAGAGAAGGTGATAGAGGATCGCGCCGATCGCGTAGACGTCGGTACGCTCGTCCGCGCGCTCGGCGCGTGCTTGCTCCGGCGCCATGTAGCTCGGTGTTCCGAGGATCGCGCCGACGTACGTTTGCCCGGGCGGCGCGGAGTTGACGCGCGGCAACGGTGCCAACGGATCGAGATCCTGCAGGCGCCGCGCGAGCCCCCAATCGATCACGACCGTCTCGCCGTGCGTCCCGCACAGCACGTTGTGCGGCTTGAGGTCGCGATGGATCACGTGCTGCTCGTGCGCGTACGCGAGGGCGTCGGCGACCGCCGCCACGTGCGAGAGCAGCGCGAGCCGGCCGTCGAGATCCACGGTCTTCGCGATGACGTCGTGGAGCGGCTCGCCGCGCACCAGCTTCATCGCATAGAACGGCTTGCCGTCCGGCCATCGACCGACCTCGTACACGGGGACGATCGCGGGATGCTGCAGGTTCGCGGTGACCATCGCCTCGCGCACGAAGCGCGCGGCAGCGTCGGGGCTGTCGGCGAGCATCTCTTTGATCGCCACCATGCGTCCGGTGCGCTGATCGATCGCGCGGATGATGCGGCCGAGGCCACCGCGCGCGAACTCGTCGATCCGTGCGTAGCGTTCGGGTGGGACGATCGGCAGACTGTCGGGGCTCGCCGGCAGCCCCGAGGGAAGCGAGCCCATCGTGGCGCCTTCGAACGAGCCCATCGTGTCCGCGCTCGCGATAGACACGGCGCCGGCATCCGAGGCGAGCGTCTCGTCCGTGCCCGCATCCCGATCTTTCACGAAGCGACTCTACACCCGGCGCGATAGTGCGCGAACCGCACGCGCAGGCGCGAAATCGTTGGGCTTCGTCGTTCGTATCCGACATTGGAGGTGGGAGTGAGCACTCCTGGTTTTCGGTCGGATTGGGGGTGACCAGCCGCAACATCGAAGTCGAAGGTGGGCGAGAGCGACGAATGCGATGGCATCGATCGTGGAGAAGGATCGCGCATGAGGCTCGACGACAAACTGCGCGGATTCAGCACGATCGTGATCGGCCTTCTCGTTGCGTGTACCGGATCGATCGAGACCGGTACTGGCGGCGGGGACGACGAGCCCGACGTTCCGACCAACGAGGTGCGCGTCGTGGTGAAGGACGCACTCGCGCCGCAAGCAGGGGTTCGCGTGATCTTCCAGAACGCGGATGACTCCGTGATCGCCGAGGTGATGACCGACGCGAGTGGCGTGGCGTCGGCGCAGATGACCACGGGCAACGTCTCGATCATCCGCACGTACACGCCGGTGATTCCTCCCCCGCCCGAGGGCAATCGTGTCCCCGAGGTCTACACGTATGTCGGTGTGAAGGGCGGCGACATGCTCGAGCTCGGAAAGAGCGAGCCGACATCGACGACGACGCCCGGTGCGATCGTCGTGACGGTGCCCGAGATCAACGGAACGCTGAACGTGAAGACACCGTGCGGTTCCGGCGCAGGCGAGGCACCGAACATCGCGATCACGGTGACCAACTGTCCCGCGATGATGGACCTATACATCACGCAGAACGACCAGGGCTTCTACGCGAAGCGCCCCTACGCGTCGAACATCGATGTCTCGAGCGCAGCCCTGAACGAGTCGCTCGCGTCGTCGGTGACCGCGACGAACGTACCGCCGAACGCGCAGGTCAACGTCGAGCAGAAGATCTTCGCGGGCAGCTTCGAGCTGTTCTCGACCGGCGAGGAGCGCGTCGATCAGACGCCGCAGAACGTCGACATGCCGAACATCACCGGTGTCGACGGTCTCGTGATCACACGCGTCAGCGTCCAGCAGCAGGGTGCGGTCATGACGGGCACGCGGTCGTTGTACTCGGGCTCCGTGTCGAGCGTGGATGCGAGCGCGCACGCGATGCCGTACATCATGGGCAACCCGCAGTTCGAACCGACGGGCATCACGTGGACGCAGGCGGGGGCGGGCACGGCGGAGGCGGTGATGGTCACGCTCGCCGTGACGCGTGGCGCGGCGATGGGCATGCCGCCCGCGGTGGATGCGGAGTACGTGCGAGCGATCATCGCGCCGCATTCGGCCGGCACGTTGCGCATCCCGGCGGTACCCGACGCGCGCTACAACCCGTCGTCGCTCGACGAGATGGGTGGCGCGATGGGTCTCGTGAAGTCGAGCGGTGGATACGACGCGATCCGGCAGCGCGCGTTCGCGAAGGAGTCGATCGTCGACGCGGCGCCTACGGGCGGCTCGATCTCGATCGCGTACACGGGTCAGGCGCCGGGCTTCTGAGCAGGGTTTTTGATCATAGCGGCGGCGTGGGTGGGCGCCGCCGACTATGATCGTCATGTGCTCCAGCCCGGAATGATCATCGGCGGTCGGTTCCACGTGGACCGCATGCTCGGTGCGGGTGGGATGGGCGTGGTCGTGCAGGCGACGCACACAGAGCTCGGCCAGCGGGTCGCGCTGAAGGTCCTGCACGACGAGCTCGCGCAGAACCCGAACATCGTCGCGCGATTCCTACGCGAGGCGAAGGCGGTCGCGACGCTACGCACGGAACACGTTTGTCGCGTGTTCGACGTCGGCCGGCTCGACAGCGGCTCGCCGTTCATCGTGATGGAGATGCTCGACGGGACGGACCTGGGCGCCGCCGCGATGAAGGGCGTCCCGATGACGATCGCCGTCGAATACGTGATCCAGGCGTGCGTCGCCCTCGCGGAGGCCCACGGGGCCGGACTCGTACACCGCGACATCAAGCCGCCGAACCTGTTCGTCGTGCGCAAGCCCGATGGTGGTCCCCTCGTGAAGGTGCTCGACTTCGGCATCGCGAAGGCAGCCACGGCGGCAGAAGCGAAGCTCACGCACACGACCTCGACGATGGGATCGCCGGGCTACATGTCGCCCGAACAGATCCGCTCGACGCGCGATGTGGATCTGCGAACGGACATCTGGGCGCTCGGAGTCACCCTGTACCAGCTGCTGAGCGGGCGCGTTCCCTTCGGCGGCACGCAGCTCGCGGAGATCGCGGTCGCGGTGATGACAGCAGCGCCGCCACCGCTCCAGGTGGATCCGAAGCTCGCGGCGGTGGTGATGCGCTGCCTCGAGAAGGATCCGGAGAAGCGCTTCGCGTCGGTCGCGGATCTCGCCGTCGCGCTGATGCCGTTCGGTGGACCGAGCGCGCCGCGGTTCGTTCGCGAGATCACTCGCGGCGCCGTCGGTGGACCGGAAGCGCCACCGCCCGCGCCGATCGTCCCGGTGCACGCACCGACTGCCGCGTCGATGATCGGCCCGATGCCGATGACAGGCATGACGGGCATGACGCAGGGCACGGGCATCGGAGCGATCACACCACCACCGCCCGGACCGGCGCCTCACGCGTCCCCGCCGCACTCGATGCCGCAGGGAACGTCGCCCGCGATGGCGCACGGAACCTCGCCGCACGGTCCCGCGCTGGCCGCGCCGTCGAAGAAGCGGATGTGGATCGCGATCGGCATCGCGCTCGTGGTCGTGCTCGTCGGTGGTGGGGCGCTCGCGGGATATCTCGCGCGCGGGGGCGATGGCTCCAATGCGGGATCGAACGTGAACGTGGGATCGAACGTGAACGTGAAATCGAACGTGAACGTGGGATCGAACGTGAACGTGGGATCGACGGTCGCCGATGGGTCGAGCGGTGGACTCGCAACGGTGGCACGCGATGCGGGTGCCGAGAGCGCCGATGGCTCCGGCGATCCGTGGGAGGCGCGCGGCACGTCGAGCGACCCGCTCGCAGGGACGCCCGACGAGGACGATGTGGAAGACGAAGAAGAGGCGGCGACGGCGCGCGCGTCGATCGAGATGGCGCGCAACATGATGCCTCCGGCGCAGAGGAAGCGGCTCGCCGAGGAGCTGAAGCGGATGGAGAAGACCGTCGAACAGACGAAGAAGAGGTACCCGGCGCTGTACCAGCAGCAGCTCGTCTCGCTCGTGAATGCGGCCTGCTACATGAACGACCCCGCGCTCGCGAAGCGTGTATTCCCAAAGCTCGAGGACCCGACGTATCGCCAGGCAGTGATCACGACGTGCAAGCAGTTCGGCATCACGCTGCCGGCCTCCGAAAAGAAAATGTGACCCAAGCCAGAACGTTCAGATCGTGTCGCGCGATGATGCGTTGACTCGGCATGCGACGCGCGTTGGCCATCGGTTGGATCGCGAGTCTCGCGGCCTGTGCAGGGAGCCGAGAGGTCTCGAAAATTCGCTACACGTCGACGGAGTGCCCGGATCCGAAGGGGTGTGAGGCGCCGCTTGGCGAGCAGGCGTACCAGCTCCCCGACGACGATCGCGATCCGGTCGCGGACGCGGCGGCGATGAGCGAGGCGCCGTCGTGCAAGACGGTCGCGGTCGCGCTCGCGGCGATCGAGCTCGGGAACTACTCGAGCGAGGAGACCGACGACGAACGCGCGACGATCATCGCGACGCACCAACGCACCTGTGAGGTCGCGAAGCTCGACGCGCGCGAGCTCGCGTGTCTTTCGACGGTGACAGACGCGAAACACGTCGGCTACTGCACACGCAAGATGGGCGCTCCGACCTTGCGCGTGCCGATGCTTTCTGCGACCGCGTGCAGGGACGCGATCGACGAGATCCGCCCGAACCTCCAAACTGCCGGACGCGTGCACGCGCCGATGTACGAAGCCTCGTGCATCGAAGATGGCTGGTCGGTGGACCTCGCGAGCTGCATGCGCCAGCAGGGTTGGTACCAGCCGAGCGAGTGCCGAACGCAGGCCCCGGGCTGGGTCATCGATCGGCTCCAGGCCCGCATCGACGGGACCGCGATGCAATAGTCCTGGCGCGCGCGCCCGACACCACTTCCCACCGGCGGCGCGCGCGGCGCGCAGCAGCCGTATGATGACCGCCCGCATCTCTTCCACGAGGACGGGTCAGCGCCCGCCATAGAGCACGGCGTTGTCAGCGCGCTCGAACACGGCGACGATGCACGCATGTCGACGATTCGGGTGGTCGCGGTGATCGCGCTGGTCGCGCTAGTCGCACCGCCCGAGGCCGAGGCGTGCTTCGAACCGGCGTTCGAACAGCACCAGCTCGAACGATCTCAGCTGTCGGACACCGTGAAGCCCGGACCCGTCTCGATCTCGATGTGGATCGAGGAGCCCGACTCCGGTGGCTGTACGATGCCGGCGCGCGAGAAGTGCGGACCGGTGGGCCGGCGCCTCGTCGTGCTCGTCTCCGCGAGCGACGATCAGACACCACCCGACAAGCTCGGCTATCGCGTGCTCGTCACGGCGGGGCGCTCTCCATTCGCCGAGCCCGGTGACGTCCGGCCGTTCGACGGCAGCCAGCTGCACTTCGAGCTCGGAGACAGCGAGGACTTCGACTTCGAGCTCGCGATCCGTGCGATCGATCTCAACGGCAACATCGGCCCGGCGACCTACACGCGGGTCGCCCAGGCGCAAGGCAACGAGGGCTGTACATCGCACCACGGCCGCGGAGCATTGTCGTCGGGTGTGATCGGGATCGTGCTCGCGCTCCTGGTGCGTCGTCGCCGTCGTCGCTGCTGATCAACGGACGCGCCGGGCGCGCTTACGCGCCGGAGGCGAACGCGCGAAAGCGCGACATCGATGTCTCGGCGCGTGTCCGGTGCTGCGCAGAAAGCGTGCAGGATCGTTCGTGCGTCACGCTGGCGCTCGCGTTGCACGATGTCTTCGCATGCGAGGCGGAGGTAGTCGAACCTGGATCATCGCGATCGCGATCGGGATCGCGAGTCCGGCCGTCGCCGACACATGCTCGTCGTCGGACGACGTCGGCGTGCCCTCGGGAACGAGTGCGAGCTCGATCGATCCGCCCGAGTCCACGGGATGCGCGGTGCGTCCCGGTGTCGGTGCGCTGACCTCGCTCGGGATGTCGATCCTCGCGCTCGGCCTCGCGTCGAGGAGGAGGTCGAAGGCAATGACGTGATCTCGCGTCGATCGAGCAGGTCGAACGCGATGCCGTGAGCGAGATCCGCCGTCACGAACCCGAGAGCTCGACACGGAACTGTTCGCGCGCGAACGGGAACTGGGCGCGATCGAGCGCGAGAGACCACGTGTTCTCGACGAGGCACGTCGCCATCGCGTCCTTCGTCGTCGCCGTGACGACGTCGACGATCTCGTGCACCGTGGTCTCGATGTCGAGCGTCACGCTCCACGCGCCCTTCGGCTGCACGGCCTTCACGCACGACTGGACGTCGATGAGGCGCGTGAAGTCCGGCGTGATCCGGCCATAGCCGCCACCGCCGGAGCCGTGGCCGAGCGTTCCATAGCGGCCGCTGCCGATCGTGCCCCAGCCCTCGCCGAGGCCGATCACCGAGGGCCGCGCCCCTGGCTCCCACGCGACATACGAGGTCACCGGCGACACGGCCTTGCCGTACATCGCGAGCGTGTATTGCTCCGCTTCCGTGAGCGAGTGATGCATGTCGCCGCCGAAGACAAAGCCCGCGGTCTGGATGGAGAACGTCGGATTGGCGGTGAGCGTCTTCTTGATCGGATCGCTCCACAAATAGCCGGTTATCGTCAGCGTCCGTGGCGCGTCGGGCACGTCGTGCATGAGTCGCAGTCCGTCGCCTTCGTGGAGCGTGTTGGTGTCGAGCACGAAGCCCGGAACGGCGACGTTCTCGATACGCGTCGGACGGACGAGCTCGAGCGCGACGGGGATCAGCGACTTGAGCGTCGCCGCGGGCAGGCCCTCGACGTCGACGTAGATGCCGTGGTGGCGCGTGGCGAGCGGTGCGAATGGCGCGTCGTCGCGGCGGTGCAGCGCGGGCCGATCACTTCCGTCCGGCTTCGGAACCACGACGTGGACGATCGCGTCGGCTGGCAGCTTCGCGAGCGCAGCCTGCGCGATCACGGGCGTCAGCGCCGTGCGCGTCATCTCGTCCGTCATGATCACCATGCGGCGCGGACCTCGGCGATCCACGAGTGCGGCGGCCGCGGCGCGCGCGCCTTCTTCGAGCGCGCTGCCGTTGCCCGGCGCGAATGCACCGCGCGCCTTCGCGACGGCGAACGCGTCCCGGAAGTCGCGTGCCGCGACGAACCGACCGAACACGCGCGATGCGTGCCGGCGATACGCGACGATCTCGACGTCGGCGTCGGGCACATGCGCCATGTATGCCGCGATCACGTCGAGCTGCGCGCGCAGCCCGTCCTCGCTCGCGGAGTGCGACGCGTCGACGACGAACACGACCTGCGCCTTCTTCGGTAACGGCACGAGCTGCGGTGCGACATCGATCTCGAGGCGCGAGAACGCGCGCTTGCTCGATGCGACCGCGCGCCCGAGCCGCGCTTGCCACGTGGCGATCGCGGGCGGTGCGATCGAGATCGTGGCAACCCCTGCGTCGCTCGCGCTTTCGGGCGCGTCGGGGACGAACACGGGCGTGTCCTTGGCGGAGACGGTGATCGCGGTCTTGCCCTCGCCGAAGGTGAGCGACCAGCGGTCGAGCGAGCCCGTGTCGAGCGCGGCGTGATCCGACACGACGAGGCGCCACGTGCCCGCGGCCTTGGTGTCCGGAGGCAACACCGCGGCGAAGGTGCCCGAGAGGTCGTTGTCGCCGCCGCCGCTCTTGTCGTGCAGCGACACGCGCTCGCCACTCGGCGTCACGAGATCGACCGCGAGGTCGCTCTTGTAGGTGTGTGCGATGTGGAACGCGACGGATGCCTTTGCATACGTCTTGTTCGTCGGCGCCGTCGCCTCGACATCGAGTTTGCTCGCCACGTAGCTAGCGTCATCTTGCGCCCCGACTGCATCGGCCCATGCCTCGCGGACCGGCGGCAACAGCACTACCGGCGTGTTGCGCGCGACGCGTCTTCCATCGACGACGATCGGTGTGCGCGCGTTGCCCCACGCGGGACGCACGGTGACGACAGGTGTCGCGAGCGGCAGCGCGTCGCCGTCCTGCGTGCCCGACGTGCTGCGCGGATACGACACGAAGTAGCGACCGTTTTCGTAGCGGGTCGGTACGGTCAACGTGTATTCGACCGTCGACACGGTGCCGGGCAGCACCGGGAAGACCTGCAGCGAGAGCTTGTCTGCCCACAGCCACGCGAGCAGCGCTGGATCCTTCGCGGCCGCCGAGCCGAACCCGGTCATCTCTTGATACAGCGCCGCGGCTTTGTCGCGCTCCATGAGCACGCCGTCGTACCAGGTGTCGTTCGCGCGGATGCGCAGGCCTGTCGCCGCGGCGCCGTACGGGAGGTCGAGCCGAAGCTCGACCTGATCCGCGGTCTTGCCGGGGTTCGAGAACATCCGGCGCACGGTGTAGGTCGCGACGCCGTCTTTGACCGCGATGTCGACGGTGTGCGCCGCCTCGAACATCGGCATGCGCCGCGTGGCAAGGAGCGTATCGGCGTGCGTCGTAGGCGCGACGAGCGGGACAAGCGGGAGGACGAGCGCGAACAACCGGAGTCGCATTGCACGTCGGACAACCCGGGCGCGCAGCAGTTCCCGCGGATTCGCCTCCACGGGCCGAGTCGATGTGGACGATCGGCGCCGATGTGGTGGAATAGAACCCGGGGCCCGCGGTCGCGCCTCAGCGGCCCGCGGCTGCCTCTTCGTCCTCGCGATCGAGATCCTTCTGCGGCCCGATGCGGAGGATGCGACCGTCCGGGCGATACCGGTACCCCAGGCCCTGCGCGGCGAGGACTCCTCCGATCGCCGAGGTCCACGGCAGGTCCTTCGCCAGGATCGTCACCTGACCGCGCACGTAGTCGGGCATCACGAGGTTGACCTTGTTCGAGCTCGCGAGCTCCTCCAGAACGGAGCGCAGGTCCGCGTCTTTGTGATCGAGCTGGAGCACGGGACCCACGGGGAGCTCGTGCACGATCGGCCATTCTCGTTGAAACCGCGTGCGCTGGACTGCTTCCTCGCGCTCGCGGACCAGATCGTTGCGTGGCGCGATCCGCGCGAGATTCGCCTTCGCATCGAACACGTAGTCGAAGCCATGCGCCTCGAGGATCGACTCGAAGATCTCGTTGCACGGAGTCCGCGACGCTTTGAGGGTGACGGACGCCTTCAGGTACGATGGGATGACGAGGTTCAAGTTGCACCCGGCGCCGATCGTGCGCAGCACGGCGGGGAGGGGCGCGCCCTTGAAGTCGAGATCGATCTCCGACATGTTCGTGAATCGCGGCGCCTTCCGCGTGGGCGCGCTCGGGTCGTAGTGGAGCAGCATGTCGCGCTGGCGCTCCATGTCGGCGCGCGCGTTCTCGAGGAGGCGGGAGCGCAGTGACTCCGTGCGTTGACGAAACCGGTCGAGGTTCTCGGGCCACGTCGCTGCAGGGAAGTCGAAGTCATCCCAGTTGCCGTCGTGATCCCCGGTGTTCTTGTCGTCGTTCTGTGACGGGACCACCGGCGCGGGGTCGGGCGCTCCGCGCAGCGCGTAGCCCGCGATGCCCGCGCCGCCGAGCGCGAGCGCCGCGGCGAGCATGCCCGCCGCGACTCGCCACGCCGCGCGCGGGAGACGAGACGCACGCGGCGTCAGCGCCACCACCTTCGCGGGCGCGTCGAGCGCGGTGAGTGCGGCGGCCGCGTTCGCGAAGCGATCCTTGGGTTCGGGAGCGACGCACGTCGCGAGGAACTGCTGGAGTGCGGGTGAGACGTTGATCGACTCGAACGTCTTGGGGCCGAACACGCGCCACGGCTCGCGCCGGGTGAGCAGGTGGATCAACGAGGCGCCGAGCGCGTACGTGTCCGTGGTCGCGTCGACCTGACCCGCGAGCTGTTCGACCGGCATGTAGCCGAACGTGCCGATCGAGGTCGAGCCGGCGGTCGTGCCCTGCACGTGCGCGGCGCCGAAATCGACGACGGCGACCTTCCCGTCGGCGCGAACGATCAGGTTCGCCGGCTTGATGTCGCGATGGATCACCATCGGCGAGAGGCCCTGCAGGTAGACGAGCACGCCGAGCACCTGGCGCGCGATGTCGACGATCTCGGACTCGCTGTAGAAGTGATCGTCGAGCCGCTTGTCGAGAGCCATGCCCTCGACGAGCTCCTGCGCGAGGTAGTACCGCGTGTGAACACCGGTGCCTTCTTCGAACGCGGCACGGAAGCGCGGGATCGCCGGGTGCGCGAGCGCGCGCAAGAACTTCGCCTCGCGCTCGAACGCGCCGATCGTCTGCGTCGACGGTGACTGTACGAACGCGAGCTCCTTGAGCGCGACCTTCGTGCCGTCGGCATCGCGCGCGACGTACATGCGTCCGTGCGCGTTCGCGACGAGCACGCGCTCGATGTGATAGCCGCCGGGGGCGACCGCCGCGCCGCACGACGAGCAGCGCTTCGGCTCGGTCGTGTCGGCGACGAGATCGTCGCAGCTCGGGCAGAACGTGCCCGCCGTTGCGGCGTCTCGCAGCGACAGCTCGAGCGCGGCCTCCTCGGCAAGCATCTCTCGCGCCGCGTCGTCTTCGGCGATGCGAGCCTCGAGCGCGGCGACGTCTCCATCGTAAGCGCCCATCACGTACAGCGCGATGTCATCGCGCGAGATCGGTTGTGTCATGGCGGGTCCCTTCATCGCGCGACCTCGTCGGTGGCGATCGACTTGCGAATGTGTGCGCGCGTCTCGCAGAGGATCTGGCGGACGCGCTGGAGCGAGAGGCCGACTTCCTGCGCGGCGTGCGCAGGCGAGCCTCCCGGAGTGGCGTAGACGAGACGGAACACGCGGCGCGCCGTCGGCGAACAGGTCGCGAGCACGGCGAGCACCTTCTCGACCTGGGCGCGCGAGTCGACGTGCCGCTCGACATCGATCGAGGTGGGCGGCGATTCATCGGGGACGGCGGCGAGCACGCGCTTCTCGACCTTCGAGCGCTGCAGATCGTTGAGGCCGAGGAAGCGCGCCTGGCGGATCGCGAGGCCCGGCAGCTCGAGCTCGGCGAGCGCGCCGGTCGCGTGGCGCTCGATCAGCTTCGTCCATGCGGCTTGCGAGATTTCTCGCGCGCGGTCCGGCCCGAGGCCCAGCGCGAGGACGGACAGGTAGACCTGTCTGTCGAACTTGCGGATCGCGTCATCCCAGACGTCGGTCCGTGGTGGTGAGGTCTGAGTCATCGGTTGCACGGACCAAGAACAAGGCAGCGCGAGAACCATATCGGTGAGCGCACCTCGCTAGAACGTTCCACCGAGCCGAGGTTCAGGGTTGTCGGTTGGTCGAACCACACGCGCGTCAACTGGTGTTCATTTCATGACAATCAAAGGTCGCACTGCTGACTCGAACCATTGTATTCCCGAGAAAATGCAGCGAATACCAGAGTTAGGGACACTACGTGCGGAGCTCCGTGCCGCTGGTGTGTTCGAGCCCGTCGAGCTGCGCAGCTGGGGCAAGCTCTTCTTCCTTCTCAGCGTCGTGGCGGCCTGTTTGGTGGGGATTGCACTCGGGGGCTGGTACGCAGCGCTGTTCCTCGTCCCCGTGACGTCGGTGTTTGCCACCGCAGCGGCGATGCTCGGCCACGAAGGGAGCCATCGCAGCTTCTCGAAGTCGCCGTTCCGCAACGCGATTGTGACCTACCTCGCGTTCCCGATGTTCTCGGGACTCTCCGCCAGGTATTGGCGCGAGAAGCACGACCGCCTGCACCACGGACACCCGAATGTCGAGGGTGTCGACCCGGACGTCCGTCCGTGGCCGTTTGTCTCGTCCAAGGGTGACCACGAGCGCGCGACTCGGCGGCTCCGCTGGTTCCAGCGCAACTTCCAGGCGTGGGCGTTCTGGCCGATGTCGACCTTGCTCGCGATCGGAATGCGCCGCAGCTCGCTGATCCACCTGGTCGAATATCCCAAGAAGCAAGGCTTCAAGAAGGAGTGGTGGATCGAGGTCTTCGCCTTGACCGTGCACTACGTGGCGTGGCTGCTCGTACCGTCGCTGATCTTTGGCCCGCTCGCCGCGTTCCTCGTCTATTTCGCGATCTGGGCGGGCGTCGGCGTGTGCCTCGCGCTGGTCTTCTCGCCGGCGCATATCGGCCTGCCGATCATGGCGGAGCAGAACAACGACTGGCTCCACCAGCTCGAGACGACGCGCAACCTCGAGATGCCGAAGATCGTCTCCTACTTCTTTATCGGGCTCGACTACCAGGCAGAGCACCACCTGTTCCCGAAGATTCCGCACAAGCACCTGCCAAAGGCCGCGGAGATCACGGCGGACTGGTGCAAGCGCAACGGCGTCGTGCACCTCTCGGTGCCGTACCTCTACGCGCTCGTCGATGCCGCGAAGTTCATGGCGAAGAGCTACCAGCGCAACGCGTCGCTGCCGCTCGCGGTACGCGCCGGCCTGATCGACGCCGAGCCCGAGCCGCAGCAGCTCGCGGCGTGATCGCACGCTGAGCTCCGGACACACGAAAACGCCCGCGATGTCGTCGCGGGCGTTTCTCGTCGAGGATCGCGGGCTCTCGAGGATCGCGCTGTCGCGCGCTGTCGAGTCTGCCCGATAGGCTCGAGCCTCAGACCTGGCGGACGTAGCTCGGCTTCGCAGTGCCGATCTTGGTCATCACGACCTGATACAGCTGGCCGTCACGCGAGCGCGACGCCCCGGCGGCGGCGAGCAGGTAGAACTTCCACATCTGGTAGAAGCGGCGATCGTAGCGGTGGCTGATCTCCGAGTACGTGCGATCGAAGTTCTCCCACCACGCCATGAGCGTGGGGTCGTAGTCGGGGCCGATGTTGTGGAGGTCCTCGGGGACGAACAGGCCTTCCATCGCGCGGCCCATCTGCGCGAGCGACGGCGCGACCGCGTTCGGGAAGATGTACTTCTCGATGAACGGCGTGCCGTGGCGGAGTGAGCGGTTGTTCGCGATCGTGTGGATCAGCGCGACGCCGTTGTCCTTGAGACGGTCGTGCATGACCTGGAGCATGTGGCGGTGGTTCTTCGGGCCGACGTGCTCCATCATGCCGATGGAGATCACGCGGTCGAACGTGCCGGTGACGTCGCGGTAGTCGCAGAGGCGCAGCTCGACGTCGAGCTTCTTGCCCTTGGGGCCCCACATCTCGTTGCCGAGCGCGACCTGATCCTTGGACAGCGTCACGCCGAGGACCGAGCAGCCGTACTTCTCGGCGGCCCACGACGCCATCCCGCCCCAGCCGCAGCCGAGGTCGAGGACGCGCATGCCGGGCGCGAGGCCGACCTTGCGGGCGACGAGATCGAGCTTCGCGTTCTGCGCTTCCTGAAGCGTCTTCGCGCCCGCGCCGTAATACGCGCAGGTGTAGACCATGCGCTCGTCGAGCATGCGCGTGTAGAGGTCGTTGCCGATGTCGTAGTGCGCCTCGACGGATGCGCCCGAGCGGGTCTTCGCCTGGAGGTTCATGAGGACCGCCTTGACCGTGAGCGCCTTCAGCTTCCAGGAGCCCTGGATCTTCTGCTTCAGGTTCGCGCGCATGATCTTGTCGATCGTCACGTCGAGGGCGTCGGTCTCCCACCAGTCATCCATGTACGACTCGCCCATGCCGATCGACGCGTCGCGGAGCAAACGCTCGAAGAAGCGAGGATCGCGGACCTTGATGTCGCCGGGGCGGGTACCGTTGATCTGGATGTCGGCGAGCTCGAACAGCTCTCGCACGATGCTCTCGGCGTCGGACGCGCGGTTCGGCACGATGGCCGGGAGAACGCGCTCGAACAGATTCCGGAGCGTGCTGGGGGGAGGGGGCGTCGGCCGCGCCCCGTTGCTGCTCGCATGTTGCATAAGGCGGCGGGTGTCCCACGGGCCAGACCCGCGTTCAAGCGCCAAGTGCCAGCGCCGAGTGGTCCAACCCCCGTCGGGCGCGTCAGGCAATCGCGGTCGGTGCCAATTGCGCGGCCTCGGCCTCGGCGGTCTGCGGGATCGACTCGTTCCGCTTCATCAGGATCGGCATCAAGAACTGAGCGACCGCGCCGAAGATGTTGTGCGTCGGCTCGAGCATCTTGCCGATACCCTGCGCGGTGATCAGCGCGACGAACACGAGCATCATGTCCGTTACGGGATGCACGCGGTACTTGCGGCCGATCGCGAACATCTCGCCGATCAGCTCGCCGTACTCGAGGTTGCCGGTCGACTTCGCGCGAAACTTTGCGGCGAACGCTTCGACCTCGACGCGCAACGAGTCCCAGTCGATCGTTCCAAGGTACTTGTGGAAGCGCTTGAGGTGGTTGACGAGGTCTTCGGGGGTGCCCATCGCGAGGCACTTCGTCATGTCGATGAACTGGATGAGCACGTCCTCGTGGAGGAGCTTCGCGAGGCCGGCATCGAAGATGATGAGGGTGTCGTCGTCCTGCACGACCATGTTGCCGGGGTGAAGGTCCGCGTGCACGAAGCCGTGCTCGAAGCACATCTTGAACATCGCGAGGCGCACCGACTTCGCGACCTTGAGGCGCCGCTCGTCGGTGGCGGTCGCCGCGACGTGGTCGACTTTGGAGCCGCGCACGAACTGCATGACGAGGATGCGCTCGCTCGATAGCGCGTGGTGCACCTCGGGGAACGAGATGCCCTCGACGCTCGCGAAGTTCTCGCGGAAGCGCGTGTAGTTCTCGGCCTCGATGCGTAGGTCGGTCTGATCGCGGATCGCCTCGGTGAAGTGCTTCGTGTGACCGACGGGATCGTTGAGGCGCCACTTCTCGCGGATGGTGAGGAACTTCGCGCCGCCGAGGAGGATCGCCTGATCGCGCTCGACCTGACGGCGCACGCCGGGGCGCAGGACCTTCACCGCGACCTCGGTGCCATCCTTGAGGCGCGCGCGGTGTACCTGTGCGACAGACGCAGCGGCCAGCGCCTTCACGTCGAACTCGCTAAACACCTCGGTAATCGGCTTTCCAAGCTCGGCCTCGACGGTGGTCTTGACCTTCGCGTACGCGAACGGCGGCAGCTTGTCCTGGAGCAGCTTGAGCTGGTTGATGATCTCGGGTGGAAAGAGATCGGGTCGCGTGGACATGACCTGGCCGAGCTTGATGAAGGTTGCCCCGAGAGAGGTCATGCCCTGGCGCAGCATCCAGCCGCGCAGGTGGGCGAGGGCGCGGGCGCGACGCGGCCCCCAGATGAACAGCGCGATGCCGAGCCGCGCGAGCCCATACGCGATCCCGCAGACGAGCAGGACGAGCACCAACCACAGAAAGTGGAAGAAGTTTCCGAGCCAGCGAAACACGACGCGCGCATCCTGCCATGGAAGCCCGAGCACGGGGAGCGACCCGACGACATCGCGGAGCTCCTCGCGCCCGTCGGCATGCTCCCGCACTTCCGGTGCCCGTGCGTGGTAGCGTGGCCGCTGCCCGTGGCAGTTCCGAGTGACCACGACATCATCCTCGCGCTCGGCGAGGATTTGCCGATCGGCATCTGGGTCGCGCGCGCCCCGAGTGGTGCCGAGGTCTACGCGAACCGCATGTTTGCCGAGATCATGGGCACGGGCGCGAAGAAGGACGTCGCCGTCGGAGGCTATTCGGAGCCCTACGGCATCCTCACGCGCGATCGCAAGCCGTACCCCGAGGATCGGTTGCCGTTCGTGCGTGCGCTCGTCGAGAAGCAGGTGGTCGTCGTCGACGACATCACGATCCGGCGACCGGACGACACGTGCGTCGACATTCGCGCATACGGGCGCCCCGTGACGGATGCGGCGGGAGTGATCACGCACGTCGTGATCGCGTTCTTCGACATCACGCGCGAAGTCGCGGCCGAGAAGGCTCGCGCCGAGAGCGAGCAGCGCTTGCACCGCGCGCAGCGCCTCCAGGCGATCGGCACGCTCGCGGGCGGCATCGCGCACGACTTCAACAACCTGATCTTCGGGATCAAGCTGATCGCCGCGGATCTCGCGGCGGGGGAATCGGATCCCGAGCGCAAGGAAGCGCTGCACGTCATCGACGAGATCACCGAGCGCTCGGCCACGCTCACGCACTCGCTACTCGGGTTCGCGCGCCGCGGCAAACATCGCGCGGTGGCGGTGTGTCTCTCTGACGTCGTGGCGTCGATGGCGGATCTGCTGCGCCGGACGGCGTCCGGGCTCGAGCTGACGATCGAGCTCGCTGCAAACAATCGCGGCTGCGTGATCGGCGATCAGAGCCAGCTCGAGCAGGTCATCATGAACCTCGTCGGCAACGCGCGCGACGCTCTGCAGGGTACCGGACGCGTCGCGATCCGGACGTACGACAGGCAGCTGTCGGGGCCGCCGTCGCCAGGTGCGATCGGCGCCGCGAGTGCGGGCGCCTACGTGGTGCTCGAGGTCAGCGACGACGGCCCGGGCATCCCGGCCGATCTGCGCGAGCGCGTATTCGAGCCGTACTTCACGACCAAGGTCATCGGCCCCGATCGCGGCACCGGCCTCGGCCTCGCGACGGTCTCGGGCATCGTCGAGATCCACGGTGGCTCCACCGAGATCGATCTCGGCCTCGACGGGCGCGGTACCACGATGCGCGTCTACCTCCCCGTCGCGGCGCGTCGTCCCGAGCCGGCTCCGCCGCCGGCGAAGAAGGATCCGCCGAAGGGTTCGGGGACGATCCTGATCGTCGACGACGATGCCATCGTCCGCCGCGCGCTCGCGCGTTCGCTCTCGGTTGTCGGCTACAAGACGATCGAAGCGTCCAGCGGGCCCGAAGCGATCGAGACGTATCGCGCCCGCCACGCCGAGATCGGCGCGGTGCTCCTCGACATGGTGATGCCGGGCATGTCCGGCCGCTCGACGTACCTAGGCCTCCGCGAGATCGATTCCGCCGTCGGCGTCATCTTGATGTCGGGGTACACGCTGAACGATCAGGTCCAGGAGATCCTCGATCTCGGCGTGAAGAGCTTCGTCACCAAGCCGCACAGCCCCGAGCTGCTCGCGCAGCTGCTCGCCGAGATCACGAGCCCGGCGTACGGTTCGAAATAGTCTCCGTCCCTGGTTGCCCGTCCCTCATGGCGGCTCGGCGAGCTGCCAGTGAATCACCGGCGCGTCGACGGTGAGCGTCACCAGCTCGACGCCGCGGATCGGAACACCGGCCTCCCACCGGTAGAAACGCCCGAAGTACATGCCCCACTGGTCGAGATCGATCGTCAGACTGCCGAGGAAGCACGGCACCGACGACGAGGCGTTCGCTCCGTCGTCGTGCTCGAGCTCGAGCACGACACGATGAGGCTCGCCGCACTCGAGCGGGTTCCACTGGACGATCACGCGCGACGCGGGCGGCGTGTCATCGTCGGGCAGCGTCGCGAGACAGCTCGCGAGCAGTAGCAAGAGGATGAACGCGCACGCGATCCGCGCCGCGACAGTGATGTGAGCGACGAGCGCGCGGGGGCGAGAGAGGTGTGGAGGCGCGAGGTGGGCGCGAGACAGGTGCGGACGGGCGACGTGCGGACGTGCGACGTGCGGACGTGCGACGTGTGGACGTGCGACGTGTGGACGTGCGAGGTGTGGACGTGCGAGGTGGTCGTTCATTTGCGTGCATCGCATGGCATCGCGCGTGCCATCGACGCGCGCGTGCAGCTACGCGGGATCACACGTGTCAGCGCTCGTGCGTGTCCGGTGTCCGGCCGGTTCTCGGACAGCATGTCCGACGGGCGGACGGCCGAACGCGAGGATCACGTCGGCCGCGCTCTACGGCGTGCGAAGCGTTTCGATCGTATCGACGACGCGCTCTCAGGTCGGCGGCGTGCGCGGATCGAGGCCGCGCGCGGTGAGGCCGCGCACGAGGGTGGGCTCGATCCCGAAGCGATCGAGTAGCTCGCGCAGGGCAGCGCGCGCCTTCGGATCGAAGCGCTGTACGCGCTTGCCGAGGATCAGCTCGTTCTTCGCGGAGTGCTCCCAGCCGACGAGCTCGGTCACGGTCACCTTGTAGCCGTGCGCTTCGAGGACGAGGCCGCGTACGACGTTGGTCAGGTGCGAGCCCAGCTCGCGACGGTGCAGCGGATGCGCGAACAGCGCGGCGATCGCCGGGTCCGTCGGGCGCACGCTTTCCAGCTGGCGCGCGACCTCGGCCTGGCAGCACGGCACGACGGCAACGTGGTCGGCCTGGTTCGCGATCGCGAGGACGAGCGCGTCATCGGTGGCGGTATCGCACGCATGCAGCGCGGTGACGACGTTGGGCTTCCCGCGGAGGGTCGACGACAGGCGGTCGGGAATCGTGTCGCCATCGACCGTGCTCGGAGCCACGCCGATGGCGCCGATGGCGCCGGTGAGCACCTCGAAGCGCTGCTGACCGAAGCGCTGCGCGCGAGATCGCGCCTGTTCGGACAGCTCGGGGCGCGCTTCGATCGCGACGAGCGAGCCCTTGCCGGCGGGCCCGAGTACGAGCTCGTACAGCAGGGCTCCCAGGTAGCTCTTGCCCGCGCCACAATCGACGACGATCGGCGATGGCGATCGCGCGAGCGCGTCGTCGAGCGCGGGCGATAGCAGACCGACGAGATGGCGGATCTGCTTCAACTTGCGACGGGCGTCGGCGTTGAGCTGGCCGTCGCGCGTGAGCAAGTAGAGGTCCTTGAGGAGCTCGATCGACATGCCCTTCGGCACGTCGGGATCCGTGCGTGCGTCGTACGACTGCTTGGCCACGCGGCACCTTAGCGCACTCATCCCCGCGTCGCGGCCTGCGTCGCGATCGAGTGCGCGCCACGGGACGATGACTCTCCAAGCGAGCCGACGCGAGCTCAGGCTTCGGGCGAATCCCACGCCGCTGCCCAGCGCGCGGACGCGGCCTCGTTACCAGCGCCGCCAGAGCCGCGGCCTGGGATGATCATGAACGCGTCGCCCGCATCGGTGGTCAGCGTGACCGCGTCGTCCTCGTCGACCGCGATGCGCGTGATGGCGTTCGCGTTCGCGATCGCGGGCGAGAGCCACGACAGCGAGCCCACGTCGCCGAACGACGAGCCACCCTCATCGAGCGCGATACCGATCACCTCGCCGCGCGCATTCACGGTCGCCGTGATGCGATACGTGGTGGCGTCGCGATCGAGCGCGACCTCGAACGCGATGGTCGAGGCCGGCTTCGCCTTGCCGCTCGACGTGCTCGGTTCGGTCGAGCGGCGCACCGAGATCGAGTGCACTGCATCCGCGCTGCCGATCAGCTCGGCAAGACGAGCCTGTGCGCCGCGAGGCGAGCTCGTCTCGATCGCCGGCGGAGTCGGGGGAACCGCGAGGGAGATGAGAGGGAGCAGGATCATCATGCACTTCAATACTTCAACCGACAGACCACATCGAACCTGAGGGGACTCGCACAGTTGCAATATCGCGTGGGTGGCAGGCCACGGCTGATTCGCGTTCAAGACACGGGCGAAATCGGCTCAAAACTTGGCCTAGGACATCTCACGTCGGTAGCGTCGGGGGGATGCGATGGATCGACGTTGTCGCCGCGTATCCGAATCAGTGGCTCGTCATCGAGGCGCTGGAGGCACACGTCGAGGTCGTCGACCCTCCGCTCACGTGCGAGGCGTCGGCGGTTCGGAGCGCCGAGCTCGACGCGGTCCCCGAACCACTCGCGCATCCCGCGCTCGGCTACGACCCGGCGCGCGAGGACGAGCCGTCCGACGGAACCATCGCGTCGCCGATCGCAGATCCGAGCAAGACGACCGCGGTGCGCGACAAGGGCTGGATGTTCCGGCGCGTGCTGGATCGCGTCGCGGTGCTCGAGCTCTGCGCGGACGGGCGCGCCGCGATGCACGCGTCGCGCGAGCACGCACGGATGTGCGCGACGCGGGAGGTTCTCTGCGTGCATACGAGCTACCCATCGCTGCACTTCGACGAGCGCGTGGTGCCACTCCGTCCAGCACCTCCGCCCGACGAACGCGCGCTGCCGCGGCGTCGCAAAGGCCCGAGCGAGCGTATGCGCGCGAGTCGCTGAGTCGCTGAGGCTCAGCCAGCGAGGGCCGCAAGCGCGGCCTGCCGAGCGCGGAACGCGCGCGTCTTCACCGCGGCTACGGAGAGCCCGAGCTCGCTCGCGATCTCGGTTTCCGTGCGTCCCTCGCCGTAGCGCTTCCAGAACACCGCGGGGTACTTCGCGCCGAGCTTGGCGACCGCTTCGCTGACGAGCGCGAGATCGGCCTTCGCGATCACCTCGGCCGCGATGTCGGTCGGTGCGGCGTGGCGATCGAGCCACGCGGTGCCCTCGTCATCGACAGCGCCGCTCGCTGCGATCTCGCGCGCGAGACGCTTCTGCTTGCGCAGAAACATCAAGGCCGCGGTCGCGGTGACACGATAGAGCCAGGTCGAGAACCGCGACTCGCCACGAAACGAATCGCGGTAGCGGTGGGCGAGGAGCATCGCCTCCTGCGTGACGTCCTCGGCGTCCTGCTCGTCCCGCACATACTTGAGCGCGACGGACCGGACATAGATGCGAGTCTGGTCGAGATCGAAGTCGAAGTTGGCTGGTGCCTGCATCGATTCCTCCCTATGACGAACTGAATACGCACAGGACGCGCCAGCCTTGTCCAGCGAGTTCGACAAATGGTTTCAATTGGTTGAGTGTGGCATCGGGGTGGCATCTGTCCAGATGGTTGGACATCGTCTAGACAGCTGGACTGATCGCGGTAGGCTCGGATCGTGGCTGTTCGCCATGTCCTGATTGTCGATGCCGAGCCCCCGAGCGTGGCCCACGGCATGGCCGCACTTGCGGGGATGGACGTCGAATACGCGGCGACGCCACCGGCCGCACTCGAGCGCGTGATCGGGTCCGCGTTCGATGCGGTGCTGTTCGATCCCGCGTTCGGCGAGGATGACGATGGCGCGCTCGCGCTGCTCCATCGCTTCCGCACGGTGGCGCCGGATACGGTCGTCGTGATCTGGAGCGAGCAGCCCACGGTCGCGTTCACGGTGCGCGCGATGCGCGCCGGCTCGCTCGACGTGCTGAAGAAGTCGGCCGACAGCGCGGAGATTCGCTCGGTGGTCGAACGCGCCATCTCGCACGGCGCGCTGGCGCGCGAGGTACGGCGACTGCGCGGTGAGGTCGAGAAGGCGCGCGGCCTCGGCGAGCTCATCGGCGAGTCCGCGCTGATGAAGCAACTCCTGCAGACCGTGAACCGCGTCGCCACGTCGGACGCGACGGTGCTCATCGTCGGCGAGAGCGGCACAGGCAAGGAGCTGCTCGCGCGCACGATCCACCGCGTCGGGCCGCGCGCCGAGGGTCCCTTCGTCGCGTTCGATTGCTCCGCCCTGGCGCCGAGCCTGCTCGAAGCCGAGCTGTTCGGTCACGAGAAGGGCGCGTTCACCGGCGCGGCGCGCGCGCGTCGCGGACTGTTTCGCGAGGCGAACGGCGGCACGATTTTCCTCGACGAGATCGGCGACATCGACGCGAGCGTGCAGAACAAGCTGCTGCGCGTGCTGCAGGAGCGCGAGATCAAGCCCGTCGGCGGCGATCGCCCGGTCGCGATCGACGTGCGTGTCGTGGCGGCGACCAACAAGGATCTCAAGGCGCTCGTCGCGCGCGGTCAGTTCCGCGAGGATCTCTACTGGCGCCTCGCCGTGTTTCCGTTCCAGGTGCCGCCGCTGCGCGAACGCAAGGAGGACATCCCACTGCTCGCCGCGCACATCCTCGCGAAGCGCCGCGGCGCCGCGAAGAGCTTCGCCGGCAGCGAGGTGCCTTACCCGACGCAGATCACGGGCAAGGCGTTGCAGCGGCTGATGGCGTATCGCTGGCCCGGCAACATCCGCGAGCTCGAGAACGTGCTGTCGCGCGCCGCGATCTTGTGCGACGGCGAGATGATCCGCACGCACGATCTCGACATGCTCGGCCCCGTTCGAGCGACCGTGCCCGCGACGGATCCCGAGGACGATCGCGTCGATCTGCCACACGTGGAGCTCGCGCGCCTCGGCGACGGAGATCACCTGAAGGACCTCACGGATCGCGCGGTGCGCGCCGTCGAGCGTGCCGCGCTCGCCTACGCGCTCCGTCGCGATCGCAACCCTGCGATCGCCGCGAAGCGCCTCGGCATCAGCCGCGCGAGCATCTACATCAAGATGAAGGCGTACGGGCTCGGGCCCGACGGCACGGTCATCGAGAGCTGATCGAGGTTGGCGCGAGCCGGTGGCGGTTCGAGTACCATCGCCCGATGAAGATCCTCGCCCTCGTAGTGGCCGTCGGATGCGGTGCGAGCGCTCCACCTCCGGCAGGCGCCGTGCCCGGGACCGGCGCGAGCCCTTCGAACCCGAACACCACCACGAGCTCGACGAGCCCATCGCAGGCAACCCCGTCGAATGCGAGTCCGTCGAACGGGGAGTTCGTCTCGGCGCAGAGCCCGGGGCCGCCGTTGCCGCCACCACCGAAGCTCGCGTTCGAGGGCGTCATCGTCGAGGGGAGCCTCGACGCAGGAGCTGCCGCCAAGCAGCTCGAGCGGTACGGCCCGCAGATCGGCGCGTGTGTCGGCGACGGCGCGAACGCGACAGCGACCGAGATCATGGTGCTCGTCACGGATGACAAGGTGTCGCTGCGCAGCGCGTGGCGCGATGGCGCGCCGTCCCAGAAGCTCGTCGACTGCCTCGCACCCGTGATGCCCGATGGCGACGCCGCGGCGACCGCACGCACCGACGTCTACGTCGTGGTGACGGTGACGCCGGACGGAACCATTGCGAAGGTGCCAGCACCCCCGGTGCGCAAGAAGAGCTTCGAGGACATGTTCTGCAAGCTCGACACGCTCGCCGGCGCAGACAAGCTGCCCGTCGAGAAGCGGCGGGACGCGATGATCACCTGGGCGCGTACGAACGTCCGGCACCCGGCACCGTTCTCCCTGGCGGCCAAGGCGCCGACGTGGGCACCGCAGGATGTCGCGCACAACCTGAAGAAGGGCATCCAGGCCGAGGGCATCAAGAAGTGCCCGATGCAGCGCTGGTGAAAAGTCCCCGGTTTCTGCGCATCGTGTACAGAAACTGGGGACCGTCCCCAGTATCGTGCCTCGGATGACCTGGCGATCCGTGGCACGTGTCGGAGCGCTCGCGCCCGGCGACGTCGTCGCGGTCGACGTCGACGGCCTCGAGATAGCGCTCGGTCGCGACGGCGATCGCTACTTCGCCACGCAGCGGCGCTGCGTGCACCGCGGGGGCGATCTGGTCGAGGGCATCGTCTCGCGCGGCCACCTGATCTGCCCGAACCACGCGTGGCGGTTCTCGACCGCCACCGGGCAGCACGCCGAAGCATCCGAGTACTGTCTCCTCACATATCCCGTGCGCGTGGTCGGCGAGGAGATCGAAGTCGACAGCGTTCCGATCGAAAGGAAGTCCCCGTGAGTCGTCGCAAAGTCAGCTTGATCGAAGGAGATGGCATCGGCCCCGAGATCGCGAGCGCGACCGTTCGCGCCATCGAGGCCGCGGGTGGCGAAGTCGAGTGGGAGCGCGTGACCGCCGGTGCCGCGGCCGTAGCGTCTCACGGCGATCCGCTGCCGAACGAGACGATCGAGTCCATGAAGACGAACCTCGTCGCGCTCAAGGGACCGCTCGCGACGCCGAGTGGCGGCGGCTATCGCTCGGTGAACGTCACGTTGCGCCAGCACTTCGACATGTATGCGAACGTTCGCCCGGTGCGCACGATCCCGGGTGTGCCGTCGCGCTACACGGGCGTCGACCTCGTGATCGTTCGCGAGAACACCGAGGACCTCTACGCGGGCGTCGAGCACTACGTGGATCCTCGGCGCACGGCAGCCGAGTCGATCGCGATCATCACGAAGTTCGGCAGCGAGCGCTGCATCACCTACGCGTTCGAATACGCGCGGCGCCACGGGCGCAAGAAGATCACCCTCGTCCACAAGGCGAACATCTTGAAGATGTCGAACGGGCTGTTCCTCGACTGCGGGCGCGACATCGCGAAGAAGTACCCCGACATCGTGTTCGACGACATGATCGTCGACGCGACTGCGATGAAGCTCGTCATCGCGCCCGAGCGGTTCGACGTGATCGTCACGATGAACCTGTTCGGCGACATCCTGAGCGATCTGACCGCGGGCCTCGTCGGCGGACTCGGCGTCGCGCCGGCCGCGAACATCAGCGAGGGCGGCTGCGCGATGTTCGAGGCGGTTCACGGCACGGCGCCGGACATCGCGGGAAAGGGCATCGCGAACCCGACGGGCCTGATGTTGTCGGCTGCGATGATGCTCGATCACCTCGACCAGCGAGACGCTGCGGAGCGACTGCGCAAGGGCATCTTCGCGGCGCTCTCGAATGCGGAGACTCGCACCGGCGATCTCGGGGGCAGGGCGAACACGGCCGGCTACACCGACGCCGTGATCCGGCTCATGGCCTAGGGGTCACCGAGTGCTACGCAGCCTCGACCTCGACCGTGCTGATCCCGGTGAAGCGCTGGAACAGGCGCTCGACGGCACCGATCGGCGCGAAGCCGAGCGCGGCGACCGCTTCGCCGAGGCGGACACCGGGGAGGCGATCCTGCATCTGCAGCGCGCGGAACAGCTGGAATCGATCGACCACGCCCTGATCGACGAGGTACTCGCCGAACGTCATCTCTTGGAGGCCGTCTTCGACGACCTCGATGCCGGCCGCGGAGTATTCGAAGTAGCGGCGCAGATCGCCAACGTTCTTCGCGGTGCCGTACCCAGGGGTCTTGAGGAACGAGGTGACTTGCTGCATGGCCGTTTCCTTCCTCCGACGTGAGCACGTCGTATGCCATCGCACCTAAACAACGTTCACGTGCGATCGCCACGTTCGGCCACCGATCATCGGTCGGTTAGCACCGACGGCCCGGCCCGGATGCATTCAACGGCAACTGGAGTAGCCGGCAGATGTCTCGTCGAGCGACAAGTGCATTGGCCACGAGCAGTTGGGTGGCTAGAACAAGGGAGCGTCATGCAGAAGCACATCGTCGGGGCCCTTACGTGTGTATTGCTGGCTGGTTGTCGCGGTGACGGCCGGAGCCCGGATCGGACCAACGTCGTGGCGCCGTCCGAGGAAGACCCCGTGCCTGTAGCGGGGTCGGGGGCGGCCGAGCCGACCGCGCCGATCGCACCCACGACCCGACCGCCGCCGCCCGGTACCGACAAGGTCGGGGCGGTCCCCAAGGACATCGGCGCGAAGGTGAAGCTCGAGCGGATCGCGACCGGGCTCGGGCGTCCGGTGCTCGCCATCGTCGCCCCCGGCGACGCGCGCAAGCGGATCTTCGTCCTCGAGCAGCGCACCGGTCACATCAAGATCATCGAGAACGGCAAGGTGCTGCCGCAGCTGTTCGCGACGATCGGCCCGTTGTCGAAGGCCAACGAGCAGGGCCTGCTCGGGCTCGCGTTTTCGCCGCGGTTCGCGACGGACGGCAAGCTCTACATCAACTACACCGACCCGGACGACGCGACGCGCATCGTCGAATTCAGAGTCTCCAAGACGAACCCCGACGCGATCGACATGGCCAGCCGCCGCGAGATCGCGAAGATCGCGCAGCCGTATACGAACCACAACGGCGGCCACCTCGAGTTCGGCCCCGACGGAATGCTGTACACGGGCATGGGTGACGGCGGCTCCGCCGGTGATCCCGAGGAGTACGGGCAGAACCCCAAGACGTCGCTCGCGAAGATCCTGCGCTTCGACGTGTCGAAGGAGAGGCCGGAGCCCGAGATCGTCCACATGGGCGTACGCAACCCGTGGCGGTTCTCGTTCGACGCGAAGACCGGTGACCTCTACATCGGTGACGTCGGGCAGAACCTCTGGGAGTACGTGTTTGTCGTCGCGAAGGACAGCGCGCCGAGAAACTTCGGGTGGAACGTCATCGAGGGCAAGCACTGCTTTCGGTCGAAGCAATGCGACAAGTCGAAGTTCACTCTGCCGGTGATCGACTACCCGCATCGCGACGGTTGCTCGATCACGGGTGGCATCGTGTATCGGGGGAAGGCGCTGCCGCAGCTCGACGGCCGCTACTTCTACGCGGACTTCTGCACGAACTTCGTCCGTAGCTTCGTGTGGACGCACGACCCGTCGTCAGCGACGGCACCCGGCTGGGCTCGTGATCATTGGGAGTGGAACGCCGCGATCGATCCGGACGGCGAGATCACTCAGATCAGCTCGTTCGGCACGGACCACGACGGGGAGTTGTTCTTGATCTCCCTCGACGGGAAGATCTGGAAGCTCGTCCCCGCTTCGTAGCTGCGACCTGCGACGCGACGCGCGGGCCGCACGGGTGACTGCGTGTTGTCAGCGCGCGATGGTTCGCCGCGCGGTGCTCCTGTAGCGAAGAAGGATGAGGCACTTCGCACTGCTGGGCGTCCTGGCTGGTTGGGGCATCGCGTGTAGCTCGCCGGCGACGATCCGCATCGGACGCACCGTCGGGGACGAGGGCGTGCCACGCGCGCGACTGGCGATCTCCGAGGACTCGCGGGTGGCGATCGGCGCGATGAGCGCGACGGCCTCTGCGCGGCTGCGCGCGATGTACACGAAGCAAGCGGAGACCGTCCCGCCGCCGGCGCAGCTCGTGCCGACTGATGGCAGCGAGCTCGCGCTCGAGGCTCTCGTCGCGAAGGTCGACATCGACGGGCCGCTCGCGCGCACCGAGCTCCACTTCACGTTCGCGAACCTGGAGGCGCGGCAGCGCGAGGGCCGGTTCTCGCTCACGCTGCCGCCGGCCGCGTCGGTCGCGCGGTTCGCGATGAAGATCAGCGGCGAGTGGCGCGAAGCGCGCGTGGTCTCGCGCGAGAAGGGGCGCCAGGTCTACGAGACGATCTTGAAGCAGCAGCGGGATCCGGCGCTGCTCGAGCGCGATCTGGGGAACCAGTTCAGCGCGCGCGTGTTCCCCATCGCGGCGCACGAGAAGAAGGAGATCGTGCTGGCGTACGAACACGCCGTCGCCGAGACGCAGCCATACGTCCTCGCCCTGCGCGGGTTGCCGGTGGTCTCGAAGCTGACGGTCGACATCGATCGCGACGGCGCGCACTCGAAGAGCGAGCAGAGCGGCCGCGCGCCCGAGGACGTGATCGTCGCGGTCGCACCCGGGAGCGCCGCGGTGACGACCGGCGACACGTTCGTCGCACGCATCGAGCTCCCCCCACAGACGGGCAGGGAAACGCGCGCCGACCTGTCCGGGCGGGTGCTCGTCCTCGTCGACACGAGCGCGTCGCGGACGACCGTGATGGGGCGACAGGCGATGGCCGTACGCGCGATCCTCGCAGCACTGCCGGCACACGCGGACGTGCGCGTCGCGGCGTTCGACCACGAGGTGACCGAGCTGTTTCGCGGGAACGTCGCGGCGGGGCGATCCAGCGCGGGCGCGGGCGACATCGCTGCGCGCCTGTTCGACGTGGGTGCTCTCGGCGCGAGCGACCTCGGGCGCGCGCTCGCATACGCGGCGAACGCGAACGTCGATCGCGTGATCCTCGTCGGCGATGGGATGGCGACCCTCGGCGAGCGCGAGCCTGCCAAGCTCGCGGCGCTCGTGAAGGGCTCGGGCATCCACCGCGTCGACGCGCTGCAGGTCGGCGCGACGATCGATCGCGACACCCTCGGACCGATCGTCGCAGCGGGCGGCTCGCCGGGCGCGATCCTCGACGGGCGCGATCTGTCTCGCGCGACGCGGCAGCTCGCGCAGGCGATCAGGCCGGAGCAGCGGATCGCGGTCGCGGGCGCGACGACGTGGCCCGCCACGACGCGCGGCGTGGCGCCGGGCGACCCCGTGTGGGTGTTCGGGCGGCGGACTCGCCTCGCGCCAGGTGCCCTGCGCGTCACCGTCGGCGATCACGTGACGTCGCTGGTGCCGCTGCGCGCGCGCGCAGACGCCCGCGTGAAACGTGCCGTCGCCGGAGCGCAGGTCGCGACGATGACCGACCAGCACGCAAGGCTCGTCGACGGACCGCAGCGCGAGCGGCTCGCGGCGGGCATCGAGAAGCTCGCGCTCGAGCACGCGCTCGTGTCGATGCAGACGTCGCTGATCGTCCTCGAGAGCGACGCCGACGAGGAGCGCTTCCTGGGCAAGCGCCCCGCAGCGACGGGGGAAGCCGCGCCGCCGCGGACAGCGGACCGCGCACCGCGCACGTTCGAGCAGACGCTCGGGGACGCGAAGGGTTCGCAGGCCGATGCTCTCGGGGTCGAGACGGGCGGCGGTGAGGTGATCGTGATCAGCGATTCCGCACCGACGATCGATCCGGGATCGACGAGGCAGGGGATCACGATCACGCGCCAATACCTCCAGAACATCCCGGTTCCGGGGCGCACGTTCGAGAGCGCAATCGGTACCGCGATCTCGGGATCGACGTCGCTCGAGAACACGTACGTCGTCGACGGCGTGAGCTCCCGGGTGCGGCGCAGCGGCTTCGCGGTCCGCTACGACGTCATGTCGCCGCTCGCACACGACATGATCGCGAACAGCATCCGCGCCGGCGGCATGTTCGCCCCGCCCCCGTACGAGCCCGACGAAACTCCGCCGGCCCCGCGCGCGAGCGCGACGCCGACGTACACGCCGGCCCCGCGCGCGAGCGCTACGCCGACGTACACGCCGCCCGTCGAATACGACACCTGGAAGGCATTCGCCCCGCCGCACGACGGCACGTATCACTTCGTCCGCCAGGCGATCGCCCAGGATGATCGCGATCGCGCGCTCACGCTCGCGACGGCGGCCGAGCTCGCGAACCCGGGCGACATCACGAACGTCCTCGCACTGGGTGAGGCGCTCGAGGCGCGCGGCGCGTACGCCCTCGCAGCGCGAGCCTACGGGTCGATCATCGACATGTACCCGAACCGCGCGGAGCTCCTTCGCGCCGCGGGCCAGCGGTTCGACGCGCTCGCGCCCCGGTTCGCGGCCGCGCGCGATCTCGCGATCGACGCGTATCGCCGCTCGATCGCCGAGCGCCCCGATCACGCGCACACCTACCGCCTGCTCGCGCTGTCGTTGCTCCTCGCGAACCGTCAGGACGCCGACAACGAAGTTCTAGAAACGCTGCGCACCGGCGCCTCGAAGACGGCGGATCCCGCGGTCGGCGCCGTGCTCGCCGAGGATCGCGCGATCGCCGAGGCTGTGCTCGCGGCGCGTCACCCCGAGCGTGCGCGCGAGCTCGTCGGGGACGTCCGCGTCGCGCTCGCGACGACGCCGAGCCTGCGCATCATCCTCGCGTGGGAGACCGACGCGAACGACGTCGACCTCCACGTGCGCGATCGTTTCGGCGACGAAGCGTTCTTCTCGGCGCCGTCGCTTCCGTCGGGTGGCACGCTGCTCCAGGATCTGACGCGCGGGTACGGCCCCGAGATGTTCACGATCCTGAATCCAGCGGCGTTCCCGTACCGCGTCGGCGTGCACTACTACTCGCGCGGTCCGATGGGCGTCGGACTCGGCACCGTCCAGGCGGTGCGCCACGACGGCAAGGGCGGCATCACCGTGCAGCAGGCGCCGTTCGTGATCCAGGCCGACCAGGCGATGATCGAGCTGCCCGCGATCATGAAGTAGTCAGAACACGAACGGATAGGTGAACGAGCCGCCGTTGCGCGTCGGCGGGAACCGGGCGCTCTCGACGGCCTGTTTCACGCACGCGCCGAGCGGCTCGCTCGGTTGCGCCTTCACGACGGCGGTCGCCGTGCCCTCGGCTGTGACCGTGACGGCGAGCTTCACCACGCCCTTCGCCGCGGGCGCCTTGTCCGCACAGGCGCGGACGGTGGCCTTCACGGTCCCGATCGCGTTCTGGATCATCTTGCGGTCGAGCGCGTCGGCCACGGTGTCCGGACCGACCGCCGGATCCGGCGCCTCCGCGACGAGGCCGCAGTCGTCGTCGAACGTGTCGCGAAAGCTCACGCCACGAACGCTGTCCTCGATGCGAAACGTCCACTGTGGAGCGCTCCGGGCGAACATGGAGATCGAGAGCTTTGCGACGGCGTCGCGCGGCGCACCCTTCGCGATCGCACGCTCCCAGATGATCGGCACCGTGCACCGGACCTCGAACACCTTCGTGCCGCACGACAAGCGCGCGCTGCTCCACGTGCCCGCGCGCCAGATCAGACGACTACAGGTCGTGGGCGGAGGTGGCTTCGCGGGGGTCGTGACGGGAGCGCCGGTGGGGCGGTTCGGATCGTCCGCGGGCGCGCGGTCCGCCGACGCCGATCCGAACGCGACCTCGACGACACCGTACGCCGGATCGATCATGCCGTCGGGACGCACGTAGTCGATCGTGACCTGGACCGGAGTCTGCCCCGGAGCCTTGCCCTTCGCATACGCCAGCAGCTCGTGGATGGGCACCGACGTCGTCGGGTGTGGTACCGGTGCAGGACGCTCGACGACGGTGTCGTTCTTCGCGCTCGCGTCGTCCTTCTTCTTCGGGCACGCCGCGAGCGCAGGCACGGCGAGGAGCAGTGCGATCCTCACTTCTCCACCGCCAGCGGACAGTCATCGGGGAACGTGTGGCGGATGTGAACCTCGCGTGGCTCGTCGTCGATCGAGAACGCCCAGGTCGCGGTGGCATTGATCGTCAGGCTGATCGTGGCGAGCGCTTCGGGCGGGACCTGCTTGTCGAGCGCGCGCTGCCAGATCTGCGCGACCGTGCAGTGGATCGCGACCGGCGCGGCCTCGATGCAGCTCGCGGGATCCTCGCGCCAGCTTCCATTCGCGGTCGACAGCTCGAAACAGTCGCCGCGCGGCGCCTTCGGCCGCACCTTTGCGCCGAGCCTACGCTTGGACTCGGTCTCGTCGAAGCGACCGAAGCGCAGCCGGACTTCACCGTCCGCGGGATCGAGTGCGCCGTGCCGATCCACGTACGCGAACACGGCACTCGCGAGGTTGCGATCCTCGCGTTTTGCGCGGGCCCACGTTCGCGCATCCACGAGCAGGCGATCGGCCGATAACGTCCCGTGCGACGGCGGGGGAAGGTTCGGCGACGGCGTCGCCTGCGTCGGCACCGGGTCGCCCTTCACCGGCACCGGTGATTCGTCGGGTGGCGCCACCATCACCAGCTTCGTGAGGCACTCGGAATACGTCGTCGCGTACTCGCTCATCCGCTTGGTCTCGCCTTCGCTCGGCTTGAGATCCCTCCACTTCACCGACATCTCGGTTCCCCACGCGGTCACCTGTTCCTGGACCAGATCCGCGCACGCCTTTTCCTTGCACGCGCACATGCGGTCTCGGAACTCTCGCATGGCCGCGTTCGCCTTCTCCGCTTCGCTCTTCGAGGGACAGGCAGCGAGGAGCAAGAGCCCTGCGAACGCGAGCCTCATTGTTCGACCGCCAGCGGACAATCGTCGGTGAAGCTCTCGACGATCCGGATGTCGCGCGGCTCGTCGCTGATGGTGAACACCCACGAACCGCCGGCGGACGCCGTGCGAAATCGCAGCGTCGCGAGCGCGGTCTCCGGCGCATTCCGCTCGAGCGCTTTTCGCCAGACCTGCGTCGCGCTGCATCGGTTCGTCACGTCGAACGCCTCGGCACAGCCATAGGGGGTGCGGTCCCAGCCCTTCTGCGGGCTCCAGCTGACCTGGAAGCAGTCCGCGACGTCCTTCTTCGGCGGCACGGGCGCGCCGAGCTTTCGCTTCGGATCGTCAGGCTTCGCTACGACGCGACCGAACATCACTCCGACGTGGCCGTGCTCGGTGTCGAGCTCGCCGTTGGCGTCGACGTACTCGAGGACGATATCCGTCGCGAAATGTTCGGGTTGCTTCGCGCGCGCCCACGTCTTCACGTCGCGCACGAGCGCGTCTGCGTCGCGCGAGGTGGACGCGGGCGGCACGTCATCGCGGGGCGCCGGTGCGGCGATCTCCGGATCGACGCCGATCGCCTTCGTCACGCATTCGGAGTAGCGCTGGGCGAGCTCGGTGGTCTTTTTCATCGTGGCTTCGTCGGGCACGTCGCCCTTCGTGTTCGGGCTCTCGTTGGCCATCTCGCTGGCCCACGTGGACATCTGCTTCTGCACGTTGTCGGCGCACGCCTTGTCCTTGCAGCGACAGATGTCCTCGGTGAACGCCTCGAACCTCGCGACCGTAACGCGCATGCGTCGCGCCGGGTCGTTCTTGTCCGGACAGCCGCTCGCGAAGATCAGCCCTGAAACGACAAACGCCCGATGCCACCTCATAGGACATCGAGCGTAACGCACCCCGCAGGCGCTGCCAGGAGTCAGATCATCACGAGGGCAGACGCTCGCCCACGCCGGAGCCTCGGCTGGGCGCCGCGGGCGGAGGCATCGCGGGCTCGGGATCCGGCTTTGCGGGTGCATCGTCGAGCGCGACCTGGAGTGCGTCGTCGATCTTCGTCATGAAGCGAATGTCGAGCTCGTTGCGGATCTCCTCGGGGATATCGAGGATGTCCTTCCGGTTCCGCTCGGGCAGGAACACGATCTTGATGCCCGCGCGGTGCGCGGCGAGTACCTTCTCCTTCACACCACCGATCGGGAGCGCGTTGCCACGGAGATCGATCTCGCCGGTGATGGCGACGTCGTGGCGGACAGGGCGACCCGTGAACACCGAGACCACCGCGCACGTGAGCGCGACGCCGGCCGACGGACCGTCCTTCTTGATCGCACCCTGTGGGAGGTGGATGTGGATGTCGCTCGACGCGATCTTGTCGTTGTCGATGCCGAGGCGCGTAGCGTTGGAGCGCATCCACGACACGGCGGCGGTCGCGCTCTCTTTCATCACATCGCCCATCTGACCGGTCAGGCGAACCTCACCCTTGCCGTGGAACGTGCGGCACTCGATGAACATGATGTCGCCGCCGACCGGCGTCCACGCGAGGCCGGTGATGACACCGATCTCCGGCTTGCGCTCGGCGCTGTCGTTGACGTATCGGGCGGGACCGAGGAGCTCCTCCACCGCCGGCTTCGTCATGTGGATACTCTCGACGCCTTCGGCGACCTTCACGGCGGCGCCGCGGCAGACCGCCGCGATCTCGCGCTCGAGATTACGCACACCGGCTTCGCGGGTGTAGCTGTTGATGATCTCCTCGAGAGCAGCGTCGTCGATCTGGACTTGCTCCTTGGTGATGCCGTGCTCGCCGAGCTGTTTGGGCAGCAGGTGGTTCAACGCGATCGCGAGCTTCTCGACACGCGTGTAACCCGAGAGCTCCACCATCTCCATGCGATCGAGAAGTGGCTGGCTGATCGTATCGATCTGGTTTGCGGTGCAGATGAACATGACCTTCGAGAGATCGACCGACACCTCGACGTAGTGGTCGACGAAGTCCTTGTTCTGCTCGGGGTCGAGAACCTCGAGCATCGCGGCGGCGGGGTCACCGCGCATGTCGGCCGCGAGCTTGTCGATCTCGTCGAGCACGAACACCGGGTTCATCGAGCCGGCCTTCTTGAGGCCCGCGACGATGCGGCCGGGGAGGGCGCCGATATACGTGCGGCGGTGACCGCGGACCTCTGCTTCGTCGCGAACGCCGCCGAGCGAGATGCGGACGTACTTGCGCCCGAGCGAGCTCGCAATGGACTTGCCGAGCGACGTTTTGCCGACGCCGGGCGGTCCGACGAGCAGGAGGATCGGGCCGTGTTTGTTCGGCGCGAGCTTGCGAACCGCGAGGAACTCGAGGATGCGCTTCTTGACCTTGTCGAGGCCGGAGTGCTCTGCCTCGAGGATCGCGCGGGCGGCGGACACGTCGAGGCGATCGTCGGTGAGCACGTTCCACGGGATCTCGAGCAGGTTCTCGACGTACGTGCGCGCGATGTTGTACTCGGGCGAGCTCGACGCCATCTGGCTCATGCGCGAGAGCTGCTTCTTGGCGACCGCGCGAACCTCGTCGGACATCTTGCTGTCCTCGATCTTCTTGCGCAGCTCGTCGATCTCGGCGTTGTCGTCCTGCTCGCCGAGCTCTTCCTGGATCTGGCGCATGCGATCGCGCAGCACGCGCTCGCGGTGCGTGCGGCTCGACTCGCCTTCGAGCTCGGCACCGATGTCCGCCTTGAGGCGGAGTACGGTGGCCTGGCGTTCGAGCGATGGGATGATGCGCTCGAGGCGCTTCGTAGTATCGGTCTCGATGAGAAGCGCGGTGAGATCGTCGCGCTCGAGCTCGAGGTACGGCGCGGCCGCGTCCACGAGCTTGTCGGGATCCGTGATCGCCTGCACCTGCGCGCGTGAGAGCTCTCCGTGCGGCTTGCCGCTGTCCTTGTCCTTGTTGGCGCCAACGGCGTCTTTGGCCTGCGCGTCGGTGACGACGGCGACGAGATAGTCGCGCACCTTGGTCGTGGTTGCGGTGAGCTGCTCGCTGGTGGACGCCGCGTTCGAGGCGAGCTTCGAGACGCTGGCGATGAGGAACGGCTCGGTCGCGACGAGCGCATCGATGTGCACGCGCTCGAGGAACCGCATGACGGTGGTGAACCGACCCGGGGAGTGCTTCACGACCTGGACGATCTCGGCGCGCACACCGACCTCGTGCAGGTCCTTCTGGCCCGGATCGCGAACGGCTGGATTCTTCTGCGGGATGATGACGATCAGGTTGTCGTCGCGAGTCGCCGCTTCGATCGCACGAACGGACGCTTCACGCCCGATCTCGAGCGGGCCGACGTGGCCGGGAAGCTGGACCTCCGTGCGGAGCGGAATGACCGGGTATTGCCCCGCGGTCTCGGTGTGCTTGGACATCGTTACGTACTGTACGACGTTTCAGTCGTTCGTCTTGTGTTTGCGCAGACGAGTTACGAGCTGGACGAGGAGTTTCTTGTCCTCATCGTCGAGGGTTTTCGGCACGTCGATCTGCACCGTGATGTAGTGGTCGCCGACCTGACCCGATCGGTCAGGTACACCTTTGCCGCGCAGGCGAAGCTTCTTCCCACTCGCCGTGCCCGGCGGCACTTTCACTTCAGCCTTCCCATCCAGCGTCGCGACCGTCGCGACCGTCCCGAGGATCGCGCGATCGAACGAGATTCGAACGTCGGAGTAGACGTCGATCCCCTTCACGTCGAGCCACGTACCGTCCGCCGCCTTCACCTTGCTCTCGAACTCTGCATCGTCGGCGGCGCGGGCGCGCGACGCGTGTGGTCGCCCGTGTTCATCATCGTCGACGTCCACGCGCATGCGGCGACCGGACGCCGCGCCGCCCTGGAAGAACTGGAATAGATCGCCGAGATCGAATACGCCCGGGCCGTTGCCCTGCTGCGTGTACACGCGGCGACCGGCACTGCCGCCAGGGAACGGGTTGCCGCCGCCGAAGCCTCCGGCGAACGGAGCTCCGCCGCCCGCACGGATCTGGTCGTACAACTCGCGCTTCTTCCCGTCGCCGAGCACGTCGTACGCGTTCGAGATGTCCTTGAACCGCGACTCCTTCTTCTTGTCACCACCCGTCGAATCCGGATGGTTCGCCTTCGCGAGCTTGCGATACGCCTTCTTGATCTCGTCGGCCGTCGCCTTCTCACTCACGCCGAGCGCTTTGTAGTAGTCGACGCTCGGATCGAAATCGATCTGCTGTGCCATTACGCGGCGGCTCCTTTGACGCCCTTCATGAATGCGAGCTCTTCACCACGTACATCCACCTCGACATGATCGCCCGGGCGGAACTCCTGCGCCAAGAGCTTCAGCGCGAGGGGATCGATCACGAGCTTCTGTAGCGCGCGCTTTAGCGGACGCGCCCCGTAGACTGGATCGTATCCAGCATCCGCGATGCGAGCGACTGCTTGATCGGTGAGGTGCATGCTGATCTGCCGCTCCGCGAGCAGCTTGTCGAAGCGAGCGAGCTGGATCTTTACGATCTGGCCGAGCTCCTTCTCGGAAAGCGGCTCGAAGAAGATCGTCTCGTCGATGCGGTTCAGGAACTCGGGGCGGAAGGTGCTCTGCAGCTCGCGCATCGTCGCGGCCTCGACCTCCGTGCGGTTCTTGTCGTCGAGACGCAACAGGTGCTGGCTGCCCACGTTGGTCGTCATGATGATGACCGTGTTCTTGAAGTCGACCGTTCGGCCCTGACCGTCGGTCAGGCGACCGTCGTCCAGGACCTGGAGCAGCACCGACCACACGTCGTGGTGCGCCTTCTCCATCTCGTCGAGGAGCACCACGGAGTACGGGTGGCGCCGCACCGCTTCGGTGAGCTGACCGCCCTGATCGTAGCCGACGTAGCCCGGAGGCGCGCCGACGAGGCGAGAGACGGTGTGCTTCTCCTGGTACTCGGACATGTCGATGCGAACCATCGCGTGCTCGTCGTCGAACAGGAACTCAGCGAGGGCGCGCGCCAGCTCGGTCTTGCCGACGCCGGTCGGCCCGAGGAACAGGAACGAGCCGATCGGGCGCTTGGGATCCTGCAGCCCGGCGCGCGCGCGGCGCACCGCTTCGGACACGAGCCGCACCGCTTCGTCCTGGCCGACCACGCGCCGGTGCAGCCGCTCCTCCATGTGGATCAGTTTCTCGACCTCGCCTTCGAGCAGCCGCGTCACCGGAATGCCCGTCCACTTGGCGACGACCTGCGCGATGTCCTCTTCGTCGACTTCCTCTTTCAGCATCATCGTCTCGATCTGAATCTTCGCGAGCCGCGCGTTCTCCTGCTCGAGCTGGCGCTCGACCAGCAGCAGTTGCCCGTAGCGCAACTCTGCGACGCGCGCGAGGTCGCCCATGCGCTCCGCCTTCTGCTCCTCCATCTTGATGCGCTCGCGCTCGGCCTTGAGCTCGCGGATGTGCATTACGGATTCCTTTTCCTTCTTCCAATGCGTCTCGAGCTTCGCGGTCTCTTCCTTGACCCGTTCCAGCTCCTCGTCGAGCCGCGCGAGCCGCGACTTGGTTCCCGAGTCGGTGTCGCGCGTGAGCGCCTGACGCTCGATCTCGAGCTGCCGCGCGCGGCGGTGCAGCACGTCGAGCTCGACCGGCACCGAATCGATCTCCATGCGCAGGCGCGACGCCGCCTCGTCCACGAGAACGATCGCCTTGTCGGGCAGCTTGCGGTCGGGGATGTAGCGGCTCGACAGCATCGCCGCGGCAACCAGCGCGGAATCCTTGATGCGAATACCGTGGTGCACTTCGTAGCGTTCCTTCAAGCCCCGCAGAATCGCAATCGTGTCCTCGGCGCTCGGCTCGCCCACGAACACCGGCTGAAAGCGCCGCTCCAGGGCTGCGTCCTTCTCGATGTACTTGCGGTACTCGTTGAGCGTGGTGGCGCCGACGCAGTGCAGTTCGCCGCGCGCAAGTGCTGGCTTGAGCAGATTGCTCGCGTCCATCGCGCCTTCGGACCCCCCCGCGCCGACCAGCGTATGCAGCTCATCGATGAACAGGATCACCTGCGATTCCGCCGAAGTCACTTCCTTGAGCACCGCCTTCAAACGGTCTTCGAACTCGCCGCGGAACTTGCTCCCCGCGATCAGCGAACCGATGTCGAGCGCCATGACGCGGCTGTCGCGCAGGCTGTCGGGCACATCGCCCGAGACGATGCGCTGCGCCAGGCCTTCGACGATCGCGGTCTTGCCAACGCCGGGATCGCCGATCAGCACCGGGTTGTTCTTGGTGCGCCGCGCGAGCACCTGCACGACGCGGCGGATCTCGTCGTCGCGCCCGATCACGGGATCGAGCTTGCCCTGGCGCGCCGCGGCCGTGAGGTCGCGACCGTATTTCGAGAGCGCCTGGTACTTGTCCTCGGGACTGTCGTCGGTCACGCGCTGGCCGCCGCGCACCTGTTGCAGTCCTTTGAGCAGCGCATCCGGCGTCACACCGGCGCGCGCGAGCACCTGCTGGGCGCCGCCCGCATGCGCGGGGTCGGCGAGGCTCATCAACAGATGCTCCACGCTCACGTACTCATCCTTGAGCCGCTCGGCGGCCGTCTCTGCGGCTTCGAGCGCGGCGCGCAGCGCCTCGCCCATGTACATCGAGCCGCCCTGAACGCGGGCCAGCGACTTCATCGCGGCGGCGGCATCGGACGCCAGCTTGTCGCGAGGAACACCGAGCTTCTGCAGCGTCGCGGCGACCGTTCCGGTCGCGTCCTCGAGCAATGCGGCGAGCAGGTGTTCGGGCTGGAGTTCCTGGTGCGAGTGCTCGCGCGCGATGCGCTGGGCGCGCTCCAGGGCCTCCTGCGACTTGACGGTATAGCGATCGAGCCTCATGGCAACCTCCCTGCGAACCCGGATGCCACGGCGTTTCCCATGGCCGGTTCACAATGCCGCAGGGTACTCGCGCGTGCAATGTCCGCCGGCGCACGTGTGGCGCACGTCTGCCGGCGCCGGCGTGGCGGTGGCATTCACCATCCGCGGCGGGAGATCACCGATGTTCCGGTCGGTGGCACCTGGTCGCCCGCCGTGGGCCCGGCTACCCGGTGCGGTCGAGCAGCGGCAGCAGCAGCGGCATCGCGCGCCGCCCGAGTTTCGGGTAGTGCATCACCACCGCCGTCGCCGCCCGCAGCGCCTCCCACGAGGGATCCCCGCGCTCGATGCTCAGGGCAAGATCGAGCAGGGTGCTCCGCACGCGATCGCGTTCCGCGGCCGGAACGTCGTAGAGCGCGACCTCTTCCGCAAGCCGTGCGATGTCCGCGGCACCCGCTGGAT
>JBJXGN010000337.1:0-15325 GCA_046160585.1 Kofleriaceae bacterium | reverse complement strand
CCGAGCGCACTATTCTTCACGCGTACGCGTTCGATCGCGATGCTCGTCACCGCGGCGGTCGCTCTACCACCACCACCGATCGGGCGCTCGGCACGTGCTCGGTGCGCGGCCGGACTGGAAGGGTGACCCCGCCCCGGGCCGCGAGGTGTTGCGCGTTCTCCCGACCGTTCGCGACGAGGATCCGACACCGACACCGACGCCTGCTCCGACACCGACGCCAACTCCTGCTCCGTCTCCAGCTACGTCTCCGTCTCCAGCTCCGTCTCCGTCTCCAGCTCCGACTCCGACCCGCCTCCGTTTCCGCCTCCGTTTCCGACCGTCGCGACCCCGTCGCTACAGCCGTGCCGCCGGGATGCTCTCGATCTCCACCATATGCACCGGCGCGAGCCAGCGCTCGATCACAGCCTCGATCAACGCCGGCGTCACGCCGCGATACCGTACAAGCTCCGCGGCAAGATCATCAGGCGTCTCGCTATACAGCATACCGCGCTGGATCGACTTGCCGCGCGCCACCAGGCTCGACAGCGACCAGATCATGTTCGCCTCGCGGCGCGTGACCGCACGTGCGATCGCGCGATCGTCGACGCCGCGCGCGCATTCCTCGTCGAGGATCGCGCGGACGCGATCCGGATCCGAGCCGGTCTTGAGATCGACGGTGACGTGCACCTCGCCGCCGAGGCGGCCATTCGTCGACCACGCAGAGACGCGCTGCGCGAGCTGGGTCTCGTAGACGAGCCGGCGCCATAGCGAGCCGGTGCCGACGGCGGTCCACGCGCCCGTGAGCACGTCGAGCGCAGCTTCGTCCACCGTCGAGGTGATCGGGCCAAGCCACACGCGATGAATACGCCCGAGCGCCGCGAAACGATCCGAGACTCGCTCGCGGATCGGCACCGGCGGTGGTGCGATCGGCGTCGGACGCGTCGGACGCGCCGACGTGGGGAAGCTTCCGAAGTAGCGATCGACGAGCGTGTCGACGTCGTCGGGGACGTCGCCGGCGATCACGAGCGTCGCGTTCGCGGGCTCGTACCCCGTGCGATAGAACGCGAGCACGTCGTCGACGGTGGCGGCCTGGATATCGTCGTGGAGGCCGATCGTACCGTGGCGCAGCGGGTGACCCTCGGGGTAGAGCGCGAGTCCGATCGCGAAGCGCTCGGCCCCGTACGCGACGTCCTCGTGTTTCTGGCGGCGCTCGGCGCGCACGACCTTCTGCTGCGTGATCAGCCGGTGTTCGTCGAAGTGCGGCGCGAAGTAGCCCATGCGATCGCTCTCGATCCACAGCGCGAGCTCGAGCTGATGCGCGGGGAGCACCTCGTGGTAGGCGGTGCGCTCGGTGCTCGTCGACGCGTTCGCCTCGGTCGAGCCGGCCCGCTTGAGCACCTCGTAGTGATGGCCGCCGAGGCGCTCCGGTGGCGACTTGAACAGGTGTTCGAACAGGTGCGCGAAGCCGGTGCGGTCGGGTCGCTCGTCGGAGCTGCCGACGCGGTACCAGACGCTCGTCGCGATCTGTGGGGCCGCGTGATCCTCGTGAACGATCACGTCGAGGCCGCACGCGAGCCGGCGGTGGCGCGCGGCGAGGTGCGGGAGATCTTCGACGAAGACGACCGGCTCGCTCATTCGGCGTCTCCGCGGGCGCGCTCGAGCGAGAGAGCGAGCTGATACAGCTGGCGGCGGGGCTTGCCGGTCACGACCACGAGCCGCGCGGCGGCGTCTTTGGGCCCGAGCCCTTCGGCGAGCAGGCGCGTGAGCTCCGCTTCGATGTCGATCTCGGCAATCTCGTCGGTGGTGGAGCCCTCGACGACGAGCGTGCACTCGCCGCGCGGCGCGACCTCGGCGTACTTCTGGGCGAGCTCGCCGATGGTGCCGCGCACGTGCTCCTCGTGCAGCTTCGTCAGCTCGCGCCCGAGCGACGCGCGCCGCTCCGCGCCGAATGCGAGCACGAGATCCGCGAGCGTGTCACCGACGCGATCGGGCGCCTCGTAGAGGATCAGCGTCGCGCGGACGCCTCGCATCGAACCGAACAGCTCTTGCCGCGCGCCCTGCTCCCTCGGAGGAAACCCGAGGAACAGAAACCGATCGCTCGGCAGCCCCGAGCCGACGAGCGCTGCGAGGGACGCGCTCGGTCCAGGGATCACCTCGACCTTCGCACCGGACGTCACCGCCGCCGCGACCGCGCGCGCGCCGGGGTCGGAGACGCCGGGCATCCCAGCCTCGCTGATCACCGCGACGCGCTTGCCCTCGTCGAGCGCGCGTACGAGCTCCTCGCTGCGATACGCCTCGTTGCCCTCGAATAGCGAGACGATCCTGCGCGCGCTGTTCGGCGTTCCGAGCGCGTCGGCCTGCGCGAGCAACGTCTTCGCGGCGCGCGTGTCCTCGGCGGCGATCACGTCGGCCTCGCGCAGGATCCGCGCGGCGCGCAGCGAAAGATCCTCCAGGTTCCCGATCGGCGTGCCGACGACGTAGAGCACACCTTCTACCTTCGGCACGATCAATCTCGCGTCATCGCATCGATGTCGACCGACGAACCGAGCTCGGCCTCGAGGTACTTCTTGAGGCGATCGAGCATGCGCTTCTCGAGCTGGCGCGCGCGCTCGCGGCTCACGTTGTAGCGATCGCCGAGCTCCTGCAGCGTGAGTGGATCCTCGGTCAGCCAGCGCTCGCGAAAGATCGTCTCCTCGCGACCCTCGAGGGTCTTCGCGAATGTCTCGAGCTTGCCCTTCAAGAGCTCGGAGAACTGGCTCTGCTCGACGGCGTGATCGGGGCGGGACTCGTCGCTCGGGATGTAGTCGAGACGCGTGCGCGTGCCCTCGTCATCTGACGAGCCGAGCGGCGCGTCGAGCGACGCCTCGGGCGCGGCGAGCCGGCGCTCCATCTCGATGACCTCCTTCTCGGGGACATCGAGCTTCTCCGCGAGGAGTGCGGAGCTCGGATAAAACCCGAGCTGCTCGAGCTTCTCGCGCTCCTTGCGCAAGTTGAAGAACAGCTTCCGCTGCGCCTGCGTCGTGCCGATCTTCACGAGGCGCCAGTTATTGAGGATGAACTTGAGGATGTAGGCGCGGATCCAGAACGCCGCGTAGCTCGAGAGCTTTACGCCGCGATACGGATCGAACTTTCCGACCGCCTGGATGAGCCCGATGTTGCCCTCCTGCACGAGGTCGAGCAGGTTCTTGTGCGCGCGGCGGTATTCGTAGGCAATCTTGACCACCAGACGGAGGTTCGCCTCGATCAGCTTGCGTGCCGCCGTGGTATCGCCATGTTCGACCAGGCGCGTCGCGAGGGATTTTTCCTCCTCCGGAGTCAGGAGCGGGTAGCGACGGACCTCGTTCATGTACGCGGCCATGGGGTCGCGCTTGGCCAATGACCCCCCCCGAGACTTGGGCTCGGGAACGTCTTCTAGATCGCCAACAGTTTCGTCTTCGGCGGCGAGGGCAGCATTCGCGGCATCTTCGGCGAGGTCGGGATCGACGTCGTCGCCCTCTTTGTCCTTCTCTTCCTCTTCCTCGCCCTCGCCCTCGTCCCGCCCGTCGGGATCCTTCTCGGCCGGCGCGTCGCCGACGTCGATGATCTTCTTCTTCTTCCGGCCGGCCATTTGTCGACGAGGACTGTACTACATGCGACCACGGACGTCGCACCGCGAGGACTGTCTGGTGTGAGCAAAGGGCAGTGGCTTGGCGACCGGCTGACCCTATAATCGAGAGACATGCGAAGCCGGTTGAATCTGGCCCTGGTGGGGGCCGCGGGTGCAATGGCGCTCGTCCTCACCGTCATCCGTCAATCGCCCGAAGGTGTCGTCTCGCTCGAGCTCGACATGCCCGAGGTGCGCGCTGCCCCTGGCGAGATGCGCGTACAGCGCCACGACCTCTCGACGTTGAAGGTCTTCAACTGGGCGCTGCTTCGCATCAAGGATCGCTACGTCGATCCGTCGCGCGTCGATCCAAAGAAGATGCTCTACGCCGCGCTCGACATGGTCCAGTACAACATCCCGGAAGTCCTGGTCGAGCCGGACGCTCCGCGCAACAAGATCTCGATCGCGGTCAACGACAAGCGCGAGACGTTCGACACCAGCGACGTCGACTCGCCGTGGCGCATGACGATCAAGCTGCGCAAGGTGTTCCGCTTCATCGAGTCCAACATGAACGCGGGCGCCAATCTCGCGAAGGTCGAATACGCGGCGGTCAACGGCATGTTGACCACGCTCGATCCGCACTCCGTCCTGATGGATCCCGAGCAAGCGCGCGACATGGACGTGTCGACGAGCGGCAAGTTCGGCGGCCTCGGCATCGTCATCCGCATGATCGAGCGGAAGCTCACCGTCGTGAAGCCGATGAAGGACACGCCCGCGTGGCGCAAGGGCATCAAGGCCGGCGATCACATCGTGCGCATCAACAACGAGCCGACGGAGAACCTCACGTCGAACGAGGCCGTCGATCGCATGCGTGGTGACCCGAAGACCGGCGTCACGTTGTGGATCGAGCGCAAGGGCGAGCAGGGCCACATGCGCTTCGACCTCGTCCGCGACATCATTCGCGTCAGCCAGGTCGAGAACAAGCTGCTCGATAAGGGCGTCGGCTACATCAAGGTGAAGCAGTTCTCCAAGGGCATCGCGGACGACGTCTCCGATGCGATGAAGGAGATGTCCGGTCGCGGCGCGACCGCATGGATCCTCGACCTGCGCGGCAACCCGGGTGGTCTGCTCGAGGAGGCCGTGAAGCTGTCCGACGTGTTCGTCGACAGCGGAACGATCGTCGCCACGGTCTCGGGGCGCGATCGCGAAGCGCGCCGCGCGGAGTCGGGCATCGGCGACACGACGAGCTCGCTCGTGGTGCTGGTCAACGGCAACTCGGCGTCCGCATCGGAGATCGTCGCCGGCGCGCTGAAGAACCTCGATCGCGCCGCCATCATCGGCACTCGCACGTTCGGCAAGGGCACCGTGCAGGAGCTCTACGACAACGATGATCGCAGCAAGCTGAAGCTGACGATCGCGCAATACCTGACGCCCGGCGATCGTTCGATCCAGAACGTCGGCATCGTCCCGGACATCGTCCTGCAGCGCATGTACGTGCCCGAGAAGAACGACTCTCCGACCGACTACATCCGCTTGCTCTCGCCGTCGCGCAGCTACGGCGAGAAGGACCTCGACTCGCACCTCGTGTCGACGTACGCGAAGGACACCGACAAGCCGACGTACGAGGTCAGCTATCTCGTCGAGCGCAAGAAGCCCGCCGCGGGCACGGAGCAGCCCGTGGCGCCGCCGATGGAAGACGATGAAGATCTCGATGCCGACGAGATCGTCGAGGACTTCGAGATGAAGTTCGCGCGCGACGTCGTGTCGAGCACGAACGTCTCGACGCGACCCAAGCTCGTCGCTGCCGCGGGGAAGATCGTCCAGAAGGTGCGCGCCGAGGAGGAGAAGAAGCTCGCGGCCGAGCTGACGAAGATCAACGTCGACTGGACCGGCGCGCCGCAGAACGAGCCGCCCGCGAACCTCGAGGTGTCGCTATCGACGCCGACCAAGAACCTGAAGGCCGGCGAGATCGTCAGTGTGACGGCGACGGTCAAGAACACCGGCGCCGGTACCGCGTATCGCGTGCTCTCGCGCATCCAGGGTGACGACCCCGTGTTCGAGGACACCGAGCTGCCGATCGGCAAGGTCGGCCCCGGCGAGACCAAGACGTTCACCGCGAAGGTGCAGGTGCCGCGCGACGCGCTCGATCGCATCGACCGTCTCGGCCTCGAGGTGAAGGCCTCGCACAACACCACGACGCGCGTGAACCCGACCGAGGTGCGCATCGAAGCCGCGCCGCGCCCGGTGTTCGCATACAGCTACCAGCTCGTCGACGAGGGCAACGGCGACGGCCTCGTGCAGCGTGGCGAGAAGTACAAGCTCGTCGTGCAGGTGAAGAACACCGGCACGGGTTCCACGTCGACGGACACGCACGGCGGCTGGACCGCGCTCCTGCGCAACGCGACGGGCGATGGCGTGATCCTCAACAAGTCGCGCTTCGAGGGCAAAGACTTCCCGCTCGCGCCCAACGCGGTGAAGGAGATCGAGTTCCCGCTTGCGACCGACGGCACGCTCAAGGGCTCCGAGATGATCGTCGAGCTCATGGCGTACGACGCGTCGCTCGACGTCGACACGCGCCAGAAACTGACGTTCAAAGTGCAGCCGTCAGTGATGGGCGCACCCGCCCGTGGCGATGTGACGGCGAAGGCCACGACGGTGATTCGCTCCGGCGCGAGTGAAGATGCCGAGAAGGTCGGCACCACAGTGAAGGGCGCGAGCTACTCGGTGATCGCCACGTTCGGCCCGTACACGAAGGTGCGGCTCGACAAGCCGGGCAAGGTCGGCTTCATCGCGACAGCGACGCTGTCGGTGGGCGGCGGCGGTGCGCCGAGCTACGTGCAGACGTGGAACTCCACGCCGCCGGTCATCGCGCTCACCACGAAGAACCTCGAGACGACGGCAGAGACGTATCGCCTGACCGGTTCGGCCCAGGACGAGACCCACGTCGAGGACGTCTACATTTACGTGTCGAACCCGCGCGCGAAGATCGATAGCCGCAAGGTGTTCTATCGGTCGAACCGCGGGAGCAAGGACGAGCGCACGCTCGACTTCGCGACGGATCTGCCCCTGTGGCCGGGCTCGAACCTCATCACCGTGGTGGCGCGCTCCAATGCCGACGTGAAGAGCGTCAAGAGCATGTATGTGTTCCGGGATCCGCCGCGCACCGCGCAAAAGCCCTGAAAAGCCTGGCAGAATGCGGAGTGAATCCGCACGCCCTGAGGGGCGTCGAAAGGGTGACCATGCGCACCAACCGTTTCGTCCTCGCTACCTTGGCCATCGTGCTCGCGGCGTCGCCTGCGGCCGCGGATGGCGTGGCCGGTACCTATGACGTGAAGTACGAGCAGGTGTCGACGAACTGCCAGTCGCCGCTCGCCCTCCCGCACGGCAAGCTCGAGGTCAAGTCGACCAGGGGAGCCGCGATCACAGTCGAGATCGTGTTCGCGCCGGGCTTTCGCGCGCCGCTCATGAGCGGCTCGGTCGGCAAGAACGGCAAGATCAGCGCGAAGTCCAAGGTCGGCGGGACCACGGTCGACGGGATGAACGGCGTGTTCTCGGTGGGCGGCAAGATCTCGCCCGAGGGCATGCTGACGCTGGTGATGGTCGGCGAGTACTCCGCGAGCGGAAAGGCGCTCTGCTCGCAGTCGTGGAACGTGGTCGGTAGCAGGTCCGAGCGAGTCGCACCGCCGCCGAAGACCAAGAAGTCCGCTGCGCTCGAGTTCGTGCCGGCGTTCATGCGTGACTGATCATTCCTGCAGTCCGGCGTAGAGCTCGGCGCGAGCGTGAGCGGTGGATCGCGTGTGCACGGTGGATCGCCTGTGCACCGTGGCTCCGAGCATCACGTTCGTCACGCCGAGCTTCGGCGAAGGTCCCGGCGAGCCGCGTGTCGTGGATCGTCAGCGTCGAGAACGAGATCTCGGGCGAAGCAGGAACGCGCCGACGACGAACGCGAACAGCGAGCTCGCGCCTGCGCCGCGGCTCGTCGAGCAGCAGCCTGCTGCGTCGTCCATCGGCGAGCCGGTATCGCCCATCGGCGGGTTCGTCGGATCGTCAGAGATCGTGACCTGTGCGCAGTGGTAGTAGAAGCAGGGTGCCGCGTGGACGGTCATGAACTGCGCGACCTGCAGGACGCAGTTCGTGCAGCGATAGCCCGCGGGAAGTCGCACCTGCGCCGTCTGGTTGGCCGTGAAGCGTTGCGTGTGCACGAACAATCCGTCCGCGAGGAGCGGCATCTGCGGCGCCGGATCGATCGCGAGCGAGCCGCACGCCGTCGAGCCCGGCGTCACCGCCGGTTGTGCGGGCAGCAGGTTCATGCTCTCGGCGAGCTGGATGCGGTAGTGGCCGGGGTGGAAGATCGTCTCGTCGATCTCGATGTCGATCATCTGCCCCGTCATCAGCTGCGTGACGGCGTTGGTCGGCACGGCTGGCTGGCCGGAGTCGTTCTGGCCGCACGGCGCGCTCTTTTGCGGCGAGCCGTTGTTGTCCTGCGCGAGGTTCGCGGCGGGCGAGACGAGCTTGAAGTGAGCGAGGGCCGGTGCGCTCGCGACGACAATGGCGATGGCGAGGGCGCGGCGCTTCATCGCCAGCGAGGGTCTCACGTCCCCGGGGTCGGTTGCTTCTCGATCCGGAGGACAGCCTTCATCCCGTCGGTCATGCGGACCTCGTTCTTCTCGTCGATCCAGACGACCTCGAAGTCCTTCAGCTTCTCGCGCTTGATGAGCTTCATCGACTCGTCGTAGCCGAGGATGAACAACACCTTGCTCCATGCGTCCGCGGTGAACGCGTCGGTCGCGCGGACGGTGACCGAGCGCGATTTGTGCGCGGGACGGCCCGTGCGCGGATCGAGGATGTGGTGGTAACGAACGCCGTCCTTGACGAAGCCACGCTCGTAGTCGCCGCTCGTCGAGAACGAGTGATTCTTCACGGGCGCGTTCGCGAAGTGCGAGTCGGTGGCGCCGCGCGGATCGCGGATCGCGACCACCCACGGGATGCCACCCTTGTCGCCCGCGATGTACATGTCGCCGCCCGCCTGGATCATGAAGTTCGCGAATCCCTGCTTCTTCAACATGTCGGCGCAGCGATCGACGGCGAAGCCCTTGGCGATGCCGCCGAGGGTGATCGAGACCCCGGCTTTCTTGATGAAGACGGTCTTCTTCTTCGCGTCGAGCACGAGGTACTTGTAGCCGACGCTCGCGAGGCGCTTCTTGATCTCTGCGGGATCGGGCAGCGTGCCGTCCATGTCCTGGTCGAACTTCCACAGCCCCTTGAACGAACCGACCGTGATGTCGAAGATGCCATTGGTGCGCTTCGCGGTGTCCTGTGCACGCGCGATGACGGCGAACGTCTCGTCGGAGACCGGAACGGGTTTCTTGCCGGCGGCGAGGTTCACCTTCGAGACGTCCGACGTCTCCGTCCACGTCGTCATCACCGCGTCGAGGCGCTTCATCTCGGCGAACACACCGTCGGCGGCGGCGCGCGCCTTGGCCTCGTCGGGCGCCCAGAAGAAGACGGACACCATCGTGCCCATCGCGGTGTTGGAGAAGACGAACTTCTGCGGCTTCAGCGCGACGGCAGCCTTCTCGGGTGTGGGGGCAGGCGCCTCGGCGCGCGCATCGTGAGCGAGGAGCGCGGCGGCGAGTGCGGCGGCGGTTGCTACGTAGCGCATCACCGGATCCAGTGGACCACACGGAGCGCGATCAGCACGCCTCCCACCGCGAGGGCCACGAGCACCGCGATGACCGACATCGCGAGCGTGCCCTGACCCTCCTGCTGGATGCCTTTCCACATGCCAAAGCACGCGGGGATGGCACCCGCGGCCGCGATGATTCCACCCGCGATCGATCCGGCGGTGAAGCCTTGCACCGCGGCGATCGCGAGACCGATCGCGACGAAGGCGAACGCCACGAACGCAGGAGTCTTACTGTCCGGCACTGGGTTGCCCATGCCGGGAAACGTAACATGTGCCCCGGGCTAGCTCTCGGAATACATCCGGATCTGCTCGCGCATGACCTCGTCGGTGAGGGCGTTTTGCACAGGCTCGAGGAGGCAATCCGCGAGCACGATCATCATGTCTTCGATCTTCTTTTCGGCCACCAACTTGGCCAGGAGCTGCTTCGCATCCCGGCTGTCGTCCCCTGCGAGAAGCTCTCGCACCTTCCCAACCGTCAGATCACCCTGGAAGTCGATCATGATGTGTTGTCGGAGGTACTCGATCAGGCGATTCACCGGGCTTAGTTAGCGTGTTCGGTGATCGGGTTCAAGAGATGGCGGCGTCGACGGAGCTTGCGTGAACGCGCGGAGTACCGGACGATGATCACATGGCACGCGTGCTGTTGACCGGCTTCTGCGCGGTGCCTGGACCGCGGCGCGCCGGTGTCCAGCTGCGTCACGTGATCCGCTCGCTCACACCGTTGCACACCGTCGACCTGCTCGTGTCCCGGGAAGGCGAGCAGGCGTACGTCGAGCGACAGGGTTCCGTGCGCGTGCTGCGCGTGCCGACGCACGAGGCGGACCTGCGCTCGCAGGTGCAAGCGTTCCAGCGTGCGCTCAAGCGCCAGCTCGACGGTGCCGACTACGACTTCGTTCATTGCCGCGACTCGTGGAGCGGCATCCCGGTGCTCGAGGCGCGGGCGCGCCTGGGCTACGCCGTGGTCTACGACCTGACGCGCTCGCCGCTCGGCGAGACGACGTTCGACACGGATCTCGACGCGCAGTACGGGCGCGACGAAGAAGCGTGCCTGCTCGCCGCCGATCTGATTCTCGCGCCGACCGCCGCGGCGGTGAAGTCGCTGCAAGCGCGCGGTCGTCCCGATCGCGTGATCCTGTCGCCGCCGGGTGTCGACGTCGATCGCTTCGATTGGGACGACGTGACGAGCGCGGGACCGCCGCGCATCCTGTACGTCGGCTCGATCGACCCGGGCCGCGGCGTGCGCGTGCTCGTGCGTGCGATGGCCGCGATCGTGCGCGAGGTCGACGCGAAGCTCGTGATCGCCGGACCGATGGCCACCGCGGTCCCGAAGTTCGAACAAGGGCTGCGCGACGGCATCCGCGAGCTCGGGTTGACCGACAAGATCGACGTGCTCGGCGCGGTCGATCACGACCAGCTGCCCGCGCTGCTCGCGACCGCGACCGTGTGCGTGGTCCCCGCCGCTGCGGATCTGACGCCGAACCCGACCGTCGTGTATCCGACGAAGCTGCTCGAATACATGGCGTGTCGCTGCGCCATCGTTGCGCCCCGTCGCGACACCGTGGTGTCCGTCGTCGATAACAATCGCGAGGCGCTGCTGTTCGAGCCGGGCGATCCGATCGATCTCGCGCGCAAAGTGCTGCGCCTCCTCGACGAGCCCGCGTTACGCCGGAGCCTGTCGCAGAACGCCTACGAGCGCGTTCGGCGCGACTTCACCGCGTCGGCCGCGCGCCGCGCGATCCGCAACGCCTACGCCGTGCTGACCGAGCGCTACGCGGATCAGATCGAGGACGACGACGATCCGCCGAAGGTCGAGATCCTCGCCGACGACGATTTCGAGGCCACCGTGTTCGAGGAGGCGCCGAACTCGCCCGACAACACCGCCGAGAACAAGATCGGCGCGCTCGATGATGCGCTCGCGTCGCTCGACGAGCCCACGGGCAGCACGAGCTCCGAGTCGATCGCGGCGCCGCCACCCCCGCTCGATGAGACCGTCGAGCGCTCGCCCGTTCCGCCGGGCCCGCGCGACACCGGCGCCTACACGGTCTCGCGCACGGCGAAGCGCGTCCCCGGGAGCGACAAGGACGACTGGGTCGTCACGAACATCGGCCGCGCGCTCGACGACGATGACGACGCGATCGAGGTCGAGTCGGGCGAGATCCAGACCGACGACGGCCACGACGGCCACGACGGGACGCCGATCGAGGGCGTCGTCGCGATCGCGCCACCGCTCGGCAGTGTAGGCGAGAGCACCTTCGTCGCCGGCGAGATCGATGTTCCGACGCCACCTCCTGAACGCGAAGCGGCCTCGCTGGTCGAGATCGATCTCGACCAGCTGGTTTCTCCTACCGGCTCGCTGCTCGGGTCGGAGTCCCCAGATCCCGACACGGGGTCACGGACACCTCCGCTCGAGCGCCGCTGAGGCGGCTACCGCCATGGCGTTGTATGTCGTGGGCCGGTCGCAGCGGTAGCTGGCGTCGTGGCGGGAACTCCGAACGGCGGGCGTGTTACGAATGGCCATTCCGGTCATCGCGCTCGTCAATCTGCTGTTCGGGATCGGGTTCGCGCTCGTCGCGCGCGACCGCGTCCGTGCGGATGGACCGTTCGCGTCGCCGGCGTTCCCGCTCGTGGCGCTGCACGCGGCGACGGTGGTCGCACCGATCGCGCTGTACTTCTATGCCGTGCACCCGGCGTGGAGCTGGATGTACTGGTTCGATCCGGCCCAAGCCGGCGGCGTCGCGATCCTGCCGCTCATGGTCGGACACGCGATGCTCGTCATCGGCAGCTGGTACGTGGCGGCGATGCTGATCCGGCGCGGGTTCCAGAACGCGGCGCTGTATTCGGGGGGCGTGATCTTCCTAGCCCTTCTGGTGCTCGTGGTCTCGAGCATCCACCGCCTATCGAAGGCAGCGGACTATTTGGGCTGGAAGGGCAACAAGGGCGTCTCGATCTTCAGCGTGCAGCTGGGGTGGGCGTTCGTGGTGTCGCTCCTGGCGATCTTCCTTTCGGCCCTCTACACGGCGATCGAGCTGAACCGCGACGGGCGCCGGGTGCGGTCGCGGTGATAAGGTATCGGGCGATGTCTCGGGTCGCGTTGCTGATGGTGGTCGCGCTGGGCGCCGGCGCCTGCGGGCCGATCGCGTATGTCAACGAAGTGACGCGTCGTGCGTCCACCTCCGTCGAGGCGGCGAAGGCCGCGCAAGCGGACAAGTACGCGCCGTACTACTGGACGCGAGCCAACCAGTATCTGCGCCAAGCGCGGGTCGCCGCGGCGCGCGCGGACTTCCAGGGCGCGAACCGCTTCGGGCGGCTCGCGTCGGAGTCGGGCGACAAGGCCGTCGAGGAATCGGCAATCGTCCAGAAGGATCCGAGCAAGGGACCGATCCTCCTCGAGACCAAGGACGTCGCTCCGGCCAAGACCGACGCACCACCCGCGCCGGCCAAGGACGGCGTGGCGCCGGCGAAGGATGGCATCGAGTGAGACGCGTGATCGCTCTATTGTGTGTGCTCGCGGCATGCGCGGGCACGCAGGTGCGCTCGCAGACCGGCGTGACCGATGGGTTGATCGCGACCGCGCGAGAGAACGGCGCGCAGCGCTGCGCGCCCGTCGAGCTGGCGATGGCCGAGTCGAACAACGACTTTGCCCAGCACGAGCTCGACGAGGGCAACTACCACGAGGCCAAGGAGCTCGCCGGGATCGCCGAGCGCAACGCGAAGCTCGCGATCGAGAAGTCACCGAAGGACAAGTGCACGGCGGGGCCCGTCGTCGCGGGGCCCGGCGACACCGACGGTGACGGCATCCTCGATCCGAAGGACTCGTGCCCGCGCGTGCCCGAGGACTTCGACAACTTCCAGGACGAGGACGGCTGCCCCGAAGAGGACAACGACGCCGACGGGATCAACGACAAGATCGATGGTTGCCCGAACGACCCCGAGGACCGCGACGGCTTCGAGGACGATGATGGCTGCCCCGAGCTCGACAATGACAAGGACGGCATCGCCGACAAGATCGACGCGTGCCCGTCCGAGCCCGAGGACAAGGACAACTTCGAGGACGACGACGGCTGCCCCGATCCGGATAACGACAAGGACGGCATCCCCGACGTCAGCGACAAGTGCCCCAACGAGCCGGGTGCTCCGCCGGACGGCTGCCCCAAGAAGTACAACCTCGTCGTCGTCACCGACAAGAAGATCGAGATCAAGCAGACGGTCTACTTCGACACCAACAAGGCGACGATCAAGCGCGTGTCGTTCCCGCTCCTGAACGAGGTCGCGCAGGCGCTCAAGGACAACCCGACGATCGAGGTCGAGGTCCAGGGCCACACCGATAGCCAGGGCAACGACAACTTCAACATGAAGCTGTCCCAGAACCGTGCGAACAGCGTACGTGCCTACCTCATGAAGCAAGGCGTCGATGCCCAGCGCATGACGGCCAAGGGGTACGGCGAGAATGTGATGATCGCCGACAACCGGACCGCCGACGGCCGGGCCCAGAACAGGCGCGTCGAGTTCATCATTACGAAGCGTTAGACCCGCGGGGTCCCTGGGCGCCAGGGCTCGACGTACGGCGTGGGGCCGAGGTCTCGCGAATCCCCTTACCGATCGAATACCGGGCGCGGTATAGACGGGTTATGGGAACCCGAAGTTTCGCGAGGGGGATCGCTGTATTGCTCGTGCTCGGATGTGCTCCGTCGTCGGCGTTCGCCGACGCGAAGGCCGACATCACGACCAAGGGCAAGGAGGCGATGGAGAACTACGACCGGATGGAGTACGACGCGGCGAAGAAGCTGCTCAATCAGGCGCTCGCGATCGCGAAGAAGGGCAAGCTCGACAAGGATCCCGTCACCGCGCGCATCTACTTGCAGCTCGGTATCGCGGAGTTCGCCGCGGGCAACCTCGACGCCGCGAAGGTCGCGTTCGTGTCGGCCGTGCAGATCGATGCGAAGGTACAGATCGACGCCGCGTACAAGTCGCCTGATCTGAGCAAGCTGCTCGAGGAAGCCCGCAAGGAAGCGGGTGGCGGCGCGACGAAGCCGGAGCCCACGCCGGATCTCCCGGCCGAGCCCGAGATCGACTGCACGGTGGTGAAGGGCCTGCAGCACGTGATCATGGACACTGCGCCGGCGGCTGCGCCCGCCAAAATGGAAGCGCTGGTCGGTGGTGACATCACGCCGGTGAAGGTCGCGATCATGTATCGCGCGGGCGGCGCGACGGACTTCACCGAAGTGAAGATGACCAAGGAGGGCGAGTGCAAGTACACGGGCGCCATCCCGGCCGCCGCGATGAAGGGCGAGCTCGTCCACTACTACGTCGGCGCGTTCGACGGGAACAACAAGGTCATGGCGGCGAAGGGCTCGTCGGGCTCGCCGAACATCCTCGAGCTGTCGGCCGCGGTCGTGGTCAAGGCCGGTCCCGGTGACAACGAGGATCCGATCAACGGCAAGGGCGGCGGCACGGGCGGTGGCTCCGAGGGCAGCAGCATCGGCGGCGGCGTCGTCGCGGGCGGCAAGGCGCCGAAGGTGATGATCACGCTCGCGGGCGGCACCGGCTTCGGCTATGTCACCGGCGGGACCGAGGGCGGCAACATGGTCGAGCAGTGCTGCGTCGGCAACAGCTACGTCGTCCTGCTCCCCGAGCTCGGATACATGGTCAACAAGCAGCTCTCGATCGGGCTTGCGGGGCGCATCGGTCTGCCGATCGGCGCAAACGTGAACGCGTTCGAGCGCCAGGGTCACTCGACGATCGCGCCGGGCGGAATGCTCCGCGTGCGGTACGCACTTTCGCCGACAGGGCAGGGCCTCCGCGTGATGGGGCAGGTCGGTGGCGGCGTGATGCGCAACACGATCAGCTTGAAGACGAATACGCCGGGCATGGACACGGACATCGTCGCGCAAGGCCCGCTCCTGATCGGCGGCGGCGTCGGCTACCTGAAGATGCTCAGCAACAACTTCGCGTTCGTCGCGGACCTGAGCGCGCTCGCGGGCATCGCGATCGTCGACGAGCTCGGCGGCCTGAAGGTCAACACCGGCTTCGGCGCGGACCTCTCGCTCGGCATCGCCGTCGGCTTCTAGCCAGATCGG
>JBJXGN010000336.1:0-21075 GCA_046160585.1 Kofleriaceae bacterium | reverse complement strand
CGCCGTCGCGACGGAGCTCGCGATGGTGGCCGGGCCTCGGCTCGCGGACGCTCCGACCGCGGAACGCGCGTGGCTCACGGTGCTCGAAGTCGAGCCCGACGCGGCCGATGCGTTCGACGCACTGGCGAACGCATATCGCATCGAACAGCGCTATCAGGATCTGCGTGCGCTACTCGAGCGCCGTGTCGGCATTACGCTCGACGATCGCGCGCGCCTCGCGGCGCTGCTCGAGATCGCGACGCTCGACGAGGACGTGCTCGGTCAGCCCGCGAAGGCCACCGAAGCGCACCGCCGCGTACTCGAGCTCGATCCGAGCTACATGGCGAGCTACTCGGCGCTCGATCGCCTGTACACGGGCGCCGCGCAGTGGAAGGAGCTCGAGGAGCTCCTCGCGCGGCAGGGTGACTACATCGCGACCGGCCCCGCCGCCCGTGGGGTCGTCGCGATCAGCCCGACGGGGGGTGTGGTCACGAGTGGCGACACTGTCGAGCTCGTGTATCGCCGCGCTGCGCTGTTCGCGCACAAGCTCGGCGACGCGAACCGCGCCGTCGATCTGCTCGAGGACGTCGTCAACCGGCGCAAGGGACACGCGGATGCTCGCGAGCTGCTCGAGGAGCTGCTGTCGAACAAGGGAGTCGCACAGCGCGTCGCGCGGATCCTCGAGCCGCTCTACGAGTCCGAGAAGTTGTGGAAGGATCTCGTCGGCGTCCTGCGGGTGCAGTACGAGAAGTCGACGGGCACCGAGTCCGTCGAGCTCCTCTCGCGCATCGCGACAATCGAGGAGGCGGAGCTCGCCGGTGCGCCCAAGGCATTCGAGGCGTGGCTCGCCGTGCTGAAGCTCGATCCCGCACACGAGCGAGCGCGCCAGGAGCTGTCGCGCCTCGCGCAGTCGCTCGGTCGCTGGCCCGAGGCGACCACCGCGCTCGAGGCCGCCGCGAACGCCGCGCCCGAGGGTGACGTCGTCACGCGCGCCGCGCTGCTAGGGGAGCTTGCCGCCTACTACGACACGCAGCTCGGCGACGCGCCGCGTGCCATCGCCGCGTATCGCCGCTGGCTCGAGGTCGATCCGTCGAACCCCACGACCGTTCGCCGTTCGACGACCGCGCTCGCTCGCCTCTACGAAGACGGCAAGGCGTGGCCCGAGTTGCGCACGATCACGCGCAAGCAGGCCGAGTGGGCAGAAGAAGCCGGCGAGCGCCGCGCGTTGCTCGCTCGCGTCGCCGCGCTCGAGGAGGAGAAGCTCGGGGACAAGACCGCCGCGATCGCGACGTGGGCGGAGCTGCTCGGCGATCTCCCGACGGACGCCGGTGCGCTGAACGCGCTCGAACGCCTGTACCAGGCGAGCGAGAAGTGGCGCGAGTTGATCGACGTCTTGCGCCGCAAGCTCGATCACGCCGAGGCTGCGGAGGCCAAGCAGCTGCTCGGGCGCATCGCCGAGATCCACGAGGTCATGCTCGAGGAGCCCGACGACGCGATCGCCGCGCACCTCGAGGTGCTCGATCGCGACGCGAACGACGGACGCGCACTCAACGAGCTCGCGCGTCTGTATCGCGAAGCGGATCGCCCGGGCGATCTGCTCGAGGTCCTCGAGCGGCAAGCGCAGCTCGATCCGGCGCGCCGCGTCGAGCTCCACGTCGAGACCGCGCGCCTGTTGCGCGGTCCACTCGCCCGTCCGTACGCTGCGCTCGATCGTTGGAAGCTCGTGCTCGACGAGGAGCCCGAGAACCCGCACGCGATCGCCGCTGTCGAGGCGTCGTTGCACGAAGTGGATCAGCGGACGATCGCGGCCGACATCCTGCGTCCGATCTACGACGGCACCGCGCAGCACGAGCGTCTCGCCGCGTTGCAGCTGCGTGTCGTCGAATGGACCGATGATCCCGGTGCGAAGCTGCGCGCGCTCGGCGAGGTCGTGCGCCTGCGCGAGTACATGCTGAACGACAAGGCCGGCGCGTTCGAAGTGCAACTGCAGGCGTTGCGTCACGGCGCCACCGAGCCCGAGCTCCCCCAGATCGTCACGGAGGTCGAGCGACTCGCCGACGAGCTGGGCCGCGAAGCCGATCTGATCGACGCATATCGCGAGGTCGCGCCGAGCGTCCTCGACTCCGAGATCCAGCGCCGCCTTTACCTCGACGTCGCGGACCTCTCGCGCGCCGTGCGTCGCGATCTGAACCTCGCGAGCGAGTACTACATCAAGGTGCTGGACTCCCAGCACGACGATCATCGCGCGCTCGCCGCTCTCGAGAACATCTATCGCGACACCGGCGATACCGAGAAGCTCGTCGCCATCCTGCTTCGCCAGGCCGACTCGTCGGCCGCCGACGTCGAGGACCGTGTGGCCGCGCTCGTGGAAGCCGCCGGCCTCTACATCCAGCTCGGTCGCCCGGACGACGCGATCGGCACCTGGGAGCAAGTGCTCGCGCTCGCGCCCGAGCGGCGCGACGCGGTCGACGCGCTCGAGGCGCTGTATCGCGAGCAGGGTAGGTGGCCCGACGTCGTCGATCTATACGAGCGCCGCCTCGGGTTCGCGACGTCCGTCGAAGAGGCCGTCGGGCTGCGCGTGCAGCTCGGCGAGATCCACGAGAAGCACCTGCACGACGTAGAGGCCGCGATCGACAACTACTCGGCCGCGCTGTCCGGAGATGCGCGCAACGTGCAGGCGTTGTCGTCGGTCGAGCGCTTCCTGAAGGACCCGGACCTGCGCGCGCTCGCGGCCGAGGTCCTCGAGCCGATCTACATCGGACAGCAGCGCTGGGCCGAGCTGATCCGCGTCTACGAGGCGCGCCTCGAGGGCACGAGTGATCCGGGAGAGCGCCTCAAGATCACGCGCTTCGTCGCGCGGCTCTACGAGGAGCAGCTCGAGGACTTCGAGAACGCGAGCAAGTGGTTCGCGCGGTTGTTCCAGGAGTCTCCCGACGACGCAGCAGTCCGCGATCAGCTGCAGCGCCTCGCGTCGATGATCGACAACTGGGGCTTCGTCGCGCAGACGTACCAGGCGTACCTCGATCACGAGACGGGCGAGTCCGAGGACCTCCGCGAGATCGCGATCGCGGCCGCCGCGATCTACGATCGCCGCCTCGGCAACGTCGACGCCGCCTACGCCGCGTATCGCCGCGCTCTCGCCATCCAGATCGGCGACGCCGTTCCGAACGAGCGCGAGTTGATTCGCCGCCTCGAAGAGCTGCTCGGCCGCGCACAGAAGTGGTCCGAGCTCGTGCAGATCTACGAGGACGAGATCGCTCGTGCCGACGACGATCTGCGCCGCGAGGTATCGATCAAGCGCGCGCGCCTCGTCGAGGACGGCCTCGGCGACGTGGGCCGGGCCATCGAAGGTTGGCGCGAGGTGGTGTTGCAGACCGAGGGCGGTGGAGCGCCGATGGTCGAGCACGCCTACCACGAGGCGGTCGGCGAGCTCGAGCGGCTATATCGCGCGCGCGAGCAGTGGCGCGACCTCGTCGACCTGTTCGAGGCGCGCCTGTCTCGATCGCAGCAGCCGCAGGAGACTGCGGAGCTGCGCCTGCGCCTCGCGCAGCTGCTCGAGGTGGAGATCAAGGACATCGCGGCGGCGATCGATCAGCACGAGCACGTGATCGCCGAGGGCGCAGCGTGGGATCGCGCCGTGTCGTCGCTGGAGCTCCTCGTCCAGCACGAGGAGCATCGCGAGCGCATCTTCGAGCTACTCGAACCGGTGTATCGCGAGCAGGACTGGTGGCAGAAGCTCGTCGTGATCCTCGACGCGAAGCTCGACTTTGTCCGCGATCCGATCGACCAGGTCACCACGCTTCACGAGATCGCGAAGATCCACGAGGAGCGCGGTGGCGCACTCGATCTCGCGCTCCACTCGCTCGCGCGTGCGTGGCGCATCGACGTCGCCGACGAGGAGAGCCTTCTCAAGTTGCTCCAGCTCGCGGCCAAGCTCGGCGCGTGGGACGACGCGGTGCGCACGCTCGAGGAGGGCGCGTCCGCGGCGTCTGGCGACCTCGCAGGGTCGCTGTGGGCGCGCGCTGCGGAAATCCACGAGGGTCAGCGCGGCGAGAACAAGGCCGCGATCCGCGCGTGGCGCAAGGTCGAACAGGCGAGGCCGGACGATCCGCTCGCACTCGCCGCACTCGATCGGCTCCTCGCCGTCGAGGGACGCGTGCCGGAGCTCGTGAAGATCGTCGAGCGTCGCGCCGAGATGTCCGAGGACACGGGCGTACGTCTCGTGCTCCTCCATCGCGTCGCGGCGCTGTACGACGAAGTGCTGCAGGATCCTGCCGCCGCGATCCTGGCGTACCGCAACGTGATGTCCGTCGACGATGCGGACCTGGCCGCGCTCGACGCGCTCGAGCGGTTGTACGCGCAGGCCAACGACGGTCGCGAGCTCGCGGTCGTCCTCGATCGCAAGATCGAGCTGACCACGGATCTCGGCACGCGCCAGGAGTTGCGGTCCGCGGCCGCGCGCGTCTACGAGACGCAGCTCGACGACATCTATCAGGCGATCGATCGGCACAACGCGATCCTCGACGACGACGCGGGCGATCCCCGCGCTCTCGCGGAGCTCGATCGCATTTACGCGAAGCAGAGGATGTGGCCCGAGTTGCTCGACGTCGTCGACAAGCGGGCGCTGCTCGCACCGGGCGCGCAGGATCGCGCGGATCTCGCGTTCCGCGCGGCGCACCTCGTCGAGGTGGAGCTCGTGGATCCCGATGCCGCGATCCCGCGGTACGGCGCAGTGCTCCAGGTGCTCGCGTCGCACGGACCCGCGCGCAAAGCGCTCGAGGTGCTGATGAGTAAGGAGGACCACGTCGAGTCGACGTCCGCGATCCTCGAGCGGGTGTATCGCGCGGATCGCGACGCCGCGGGGCTCGTGCGCGTATACGAGCGCCGGCTCGCGGTGCCGTCCGACGATCCGGATGCGCGGCTTGGTGACTGGGGCGCCCTCGCAGACGTCCAAGAGACGATGGCGAACAACCCTGTCGAGGCGTTCGGCGTGTGGTCGCGCGCGATCCAGGCGTCGCCAGAGAACGCGGATCATCTGCAGCCGCTTTTGCGGCTCGCCGAGGGCAATCCGCAGCTGTGGCCCGAGCTCGCCACGCGGCTCGAGCGTCTGCTTCAGGAGGCGCTGCCCGCCGATGTCGAGCAAGCGTATGCGATGCAGCTCGGAATGATGTCCGAGGATCGGCTCGCCGACTTCGATCGTGCCGCGAGCGCGTACGAGCGCGCGTCGCACGGCCCCGAGCCGCGCGCGGCGCTGTCGGCGCTCGAGCGCGTGCTCGCGAGGTCGAGCAAGTGGATGGATCTCGCGTTCGTGTTGCGCCGGCAGGCCGATGCGGCCGAGGACGATCCGACCGCAGCGAACTACCTGTTCCACATGGGCGACCTGCAGGAGACCACGCTGCGCGATCCGCGCGCCGCGGTCGCCGCGTACCGCGAGGTGCTGCAGCTCGCGCCGATGCACCAGCAAGCGCGCGCGGCGCTCGAGCGCATGCTCGGCATCGCACCGCCGATGACGAGCGACATGCGCGCGGAGATCGTGGAGACCTTAGAGCCGTTGTTCGAGCAGGACGGCGACGCAGCGCGGTTGATCAACGTCCTCGAGGCGAAGCTCGCGCTGACCGACGACCCGATCGATCGTGCGGCGTCGCTCGGTCGCATCGTCGAGCTCGCGGAGGGTCGCCTCGGCGATCGCGCGCGCGCGCTCGACGCAGCGTTGCGCTGGCTCGCGATCGAGCCCGCGTCCACGCAGGCGCTGTCCGAGACGGAGCGCCTCGCGGAACGCCTCGGACAGTGGCAAGAGGTGGGCACGCGGCTGTCGCACATCGTGCGCGCGTCCGACGCGCAGGCGCGCGACCCGGATGTACAGGTCGCGTTGCTCGTGTTCTTCGGCAAGGTCTGTCGCGAGCGGCTCGGTCACCTCGACGATGCGGCTGCGGCGTATCGCGCGGCGCTCGCTCTCGAGCCCGAGGCGCTCACCGCGCTCGACGCGTTGATCGAGATCCTTCGCCAGAAGGGTGACGTGGCCGGTCTGATCGAGGCGCTTCGCCAGCGCGGCAAGACCGTGCAGGAGATGCCCGAAAAGCGCGCCGCGCACGCGGAGGTGGCGCAGCTCGCCGAGCGCACCGGTGATCGCCACGGCGCGATCGCTGCACTGCGGGAGATCACCGACAACGACGATAGCGATCGCCAGGCGCTCGACGAGCTGGCGCGCCTGTATCGCGTGACGAACCAGCGGTCCGAGCTGATCGACACGCTCGGGCGTGCGGCGCGCGCGGCCTCCTCGCCGATGGACGAGAAGCACCTGCGCGTCGAGATCGCACAGCTCGAGAACGACTCTCCACGTGGCGTGTCCGCGTGGCAGGCGGTGCTCGATCTCGATCCGGACGATCTGTCTGCGCTCGGCTCGCTCGAGAACGCGTACGCGAGGGCCGGCGACTGGATGGCGGTCTCCGATACGCAGAGCCGTCGCTTGTCGCTGGCGAAGTCCGCGTGGGACAAGGTCGCGATCCACGCCGAGATGGCGAACACCGCGGAGCACAAGCGCCGATCGGTCGACGACGCGATCGCGAGCTGGTACGCCGCGCTCGACGTCGACGCGAGCTATCAGCCCGCATACGTCGAGCTCGATCGCTTGCTCACGGCGGCGAACCGCCCGCACGATCTTGTAGACCTCCTCGAGAAACGCGCGGAGCTACACGCCGCCCAGGGCGACAACGCCGGCGAGATCGCGACGCTCGCGCGGGCGGCAGACGTCTGGGAAGGTCAGCTCGACAACCCCGACGCTGCGGGCGAGATCCTCGAGAAGATCCTCGTGCGCGAGCCGACCTCGGTCGCCGCGCTCACGCGGTTGTCGAAGATCTACGAGCGGTCCGGCGACTGGGATAAGTGCAAGGACGTCCTGCAGCGGGCGCTCGATCTCGCGCCGCAGGGACGCGACGCCGCGGATCTGTTCTTCCGCCTCGGCGAGGTCGCGCGTGTCGGCGACTCCGATGTCGACACCGCGATCCAGCACTTCAAGGGAGCCCTGCAGCACGACGCGTCGCACGCGCCGTCGATCGCCGCACTCGAGAAGCTCGCGCGCGAACGTCGCGACGCGGCGCTGCTCTCGGACATGCTGTCGCGTCGCGTGCAGGGCACCACGCAGGCGGCGGATCGCGTCGCACTCTATGTCGAGATCGCGGACCTCGAGCGCAAGGCAAACCGCGTGGACGCCGCGCTTGCCGCGCTCGCGAAGGCGAACGTCGACGCACCGAACGACGCGCGCGTGATGGCGCCGCTCGCGGATCTGTACTTCGCCGCGAATCGCCACGACGAGGCCGCGCCGATCTACGACAAGCTCGCCGAAGAAGCCAAGGCGGCACGTCGCATGAAGGACGTCGCGCGTTTCCGCCAGCGCCAGGGCGGCATCCTCGAGGCGCGCGGCGATCGCGCCGGAGCGCTCGCGGCGTACGAGGAAGCGCTGCGCATCAGCCCCGGCGAGGTGTCGACGATGACGAGCCTCGCGAAGCTCTATCTCGCCGCCGAGGATTGGGAGAAGGCGCGCAAGATCTACCAGTCGCTCGTGCTGCAGAACATCGACGCCGACACTGGCGTGTCGAAGGGCGAGGTCTACTGGGCGCTCGGCAAGATCCACCTGCAGCTCGGCCAGCCACCGAAGGCGAAGAGCATGTTCCAGCGCGGCCTCGAGATCGAACCGCAGAACCAGAAGCTCAAGGACGCGCTCCAGTCGCTGCAGTAACGTCTGTCCGTGAGCTGCGCTCGTCCGGTGACCGGACACGCGCAGCTCGAGTGACCATCTCCGTTACGGGGTAAGTTTGCCGATTGCGAAGGCAGCGCAGTTGCTTACCGAATTGCAATCGCTGCATGCCATGCATGCCGGCCGTGCCGGACAAACCGGACAGCGTTACTGCAGCGACTGGAGCGCGTCGGACGCGCAAGGTCGTGGGGACCGGGTCAGGCGTCGGGCGGCTTGGTCGACGACGATGCCGGACACTGGCTCCGCCACGATCAAGCCGCCGGATACCAAGCCGCCGGATACCAAGCCTCCGGATATCAAGCCTCCGGATATCAAGCCGCCGGATATCAAGCTCCCGACACGAAGCCGCCGGGGGCGTCTGGAGCGCGTCGGGCGTCTCCGTCTGACTACTTCGAGGCGGTCTCGGCGGGCGCGCCGGCGTCCTTCGCCTCGGGGGCCTTCTTCGCGCCGAACACACTGCACGTGTTGTTGTTGATGACCCACAGCGCGTCGTTCAGGCAGAGGTCGAGGTCGAGGACCTCGCACTGGACGCCGCTCTCGTCGACGAGGAGCGCGTCGTAGAAGCCGCACTCGACGCCGATGACGATCGACTCGTCGGGAAACAGGCCGTCACCGCCGAGGAGGTTCCGTCCCCACGAGCTGCTGTTGACGTCCGTGAGGTACAGCTCGTCGATGATGTAGTTGGAGTCGTTGGCGACCTCGATGGTCGCGTCGGCAACACCATCACCCGAGATGACACAGCCGCCGGCGGCGGTCACGAGGGCCAGGAGTGCAGGGGCGAGAAAGCGAGTGGTCTGCATGATGTCGATAGGATCGAGCAACGCCCGTGCCGCGTTGGCCACTGCGAACGGGCGTTCACGCCTACGTGGCATTCAGCGTCGATCCTGCGGATTCCTCGTCGCCGATCGGAGTCACCGACCGCAGTTGGCACGGCAACCTACAGGCGCGTTCGTTCTCAGCGTGACTTGCTGCCACACACCGTGACCGCCAGCTCTGCGGCTCTTGCAGCGTCACTGCCACTTTTGCTGATCTCGACGAGCTTCGCCTTGGCAGATGCCGGGCACTTGGGACCGAGCTTGCCGAGCGCGGTGGCCGCCGCCGCCACGATCTCGGGGAACGCTTCATCGTAGAGCGCGTCGGTGAGCGCCGGGACCGCACCGGGCGCGTCGAGGATCGCGATGACGGGCGCGGTCGCCACGGCGAGCTCGAGCGCGGCTTCGCCGTCGTCCCCGGCGCTGATCGCAGCGCTGCGCCAGCGCGCGAAGTTGCGGACGAGGATCGCACCGAGCTTGCGATCGCCGAGCACGGCCACGAGGCTCACTGCCTGCGTGCGCAGCTCGACGGGCATCGTCGTCTCCTCCCACACCATCGCGAGCACCTGATCGATCAGCTGCGCGCGGCACTGCACGAGCGCGACAAGCGCGTCGGAGCGCACCTGCGTCTCCTTGTCTTTGCCGAGCGCGTCGACGAGGGCGGCGCGCGGGCCGAGCCGTTGGCACCGAAGACCGAGCGAGCTCGCGGCGCGGCGGCGAACGTCGGGCCACGTGTCGGTCGCGAGCGCTGCGATGATGATGCGATCGATCCCGTCGGGATCCGGCACGTGCCACGGTGTGGCGGCATCGACCTCGGTCCCCGCGAGCGCGGATAGCACCGCAATGCGGACGCCCGGATCCGGATCGTTCGCGAGGCCCGTCACGAGCGACAGCGCCTCGACGCGCGGGGCGCTCGCGGCGCCCGCGACCGCGACCTGACGCAGCGCCGCGCCGATCGATCCCGCCGGGAGCGCACGCAGTGTCGCCTGCAGCGCGCGCAGCGCCGCGGCATCGCCGAGCGTCGCGACGCCGTCGATCAACCGATAGCGACGCTCGTAGTCGGTCGCGGCCGCCAACGCGGCCTGCATCGCAGCGAGCGCGGCGGCACGTTCCGCGGGTGCCTGCTTCGCGCGCTTCGTGATCGCCCGCCACAGATCGCCGGCCGACGGCGCCTCGGTCTCCTTCTGCGCGGCCTCGATCAGCTGCGGCATCGTCGCGTTCGCCAGGCGCTCGATGACGACCTTGCGCAGGGCGTGCGGACCAGTACCCGCGAGATCAACGAGCAACGCGAACGACGTCGGCTCGTCCGTGCGGATCGCCTCGGCCGCCGCGACGCGCGCTTCGATCACGAGGCTGGCCTTGCTCGCGAGCTGCGCGAGCTCCTCGTACATTCCGCGCCGCCCGAGCGCGCGTACGATGTCGACGAGCGCGTCGCCTTCGGCCCAGCCCTCGGTCGCCGCGCGGACGAGCATGGGAACCGCGGTGGCGTCGTCGATCTTCGCGATCACCGCGAGTAGTCTCCGCCGCGCGCGCGCGTCGGTGGTCTTGAGAATCTCCGCTTCGATCGCGTTTGCCCCCGCAGCGCCGCGCTTGGCGAGCACGGCCTCCGCGTTCTTCGTGTCGCCACCCGCGGCGATGATCTGCGCGAGGATGGTCTCGGCGCCGCCGCTGCGCTCGCCGTCCGCGTATACGCTCAGCTCGCTGATCGCCGTCTGTCCGGGATCGGGACCGTAGGTGCTATCGAGGATCACCGTGACGCATCCCGCGATCGGCCGAGGCAACTCGATCGCGAAGGCGGCTCCGGTGGTGTCGTCAGGGAGCTCGGCGCGATACGCGGCCGCGGCACCGACGATCGCGATCTCGCGCGGCCGATTGAAGGCCTTGCCCGCGCCGGCGATCCGGATCTGTTTCACCGACAGTCCCGGGGCGCGGGGTTCGAACGTGAAGAACTGCCCTTGACCTGCGCTGCGCGTGAGCTCCTCGCGCCACATCGTCTGCGGCTTGCCGTCATCGAGCTCCGTCGGGATCCCGAGCCCGCCCGCATCGCCAGCGCCGATCTGATGCGACGAGAATCGCGCCGCGTACAGACCGGGGAGTGGCGCGCCGGGGTCGGCCTTCGCGGCGAGCTTTGTCGCGCCAGCATCGACCCCGACAGGTAACCGCGCGACGCGTCCGAATGCCTTTCCGTTCCAGCCCTCGGCGAACAACAGCGCTGGCTTGCCGTCGCAGCGCCGCAGTCCCGCGCGCTTCTGGTAGCGATACACCCCGCTCGGCGTGGCGGCGACATCGAGCGCGTAGTCGGCGTCGAGTCCTACACCACCGACGGTCGTGCTCGTGGTCATCTTCCAGCCACTCGCCGCGGGCTCGATGACGAACGCTTCCTTGTCGCCGACCACGACCACGATCGGCTTCTCGTTCCACGTGCCGACCTCGATGCGTGCTTTCGTCATCGGTGCGAGCTTCAGGGCGATGGTTGCCGCGATCCGAAGCGTCCCGTCAGGGTCCAGCTCGATCGCGTCCTTCTTGCCGTCGCCGTCGAGGTCCTCGTTCGCCGTCGCGATCGGTGCGGCATGCACGGCGGTCGCCGACGCGAGGAACCATCCGAGGAGAGCAGGGCGCATCGGCGTGAATCTAGCAGACACGGCCACCGCTCACCGATTGCACGCCGCTGCCCCATCGCTCATGACATGTCGCCGATGTCGCGCGGTATGGCGGCGCCTGGAGCGGACCGTCGTTGTGCACCGGCGGCAACCCTCGCGACGTGAACCGCGCCGCCCACAAGGTGATAGCGTGCGCGCGTGTTCGCGCCGAGTGACTATCGCTTCGAGCTCCCCACGGAGCTGATCGCGCAGGAGCCCGCCGCGCAGCGCGATGCGTCTCGCCTCTTGCACCTGCACGCTGGCGGTGCACTCTCGGATCACGCGTTCGCGGAAATCATCGAGCTGTTGCCCGCGGACGCCGTGATCGTCGCGAACGACACGCGTGTGATCCCGGCCCGTGTCCTCGGCCACAAGGACACCGGCGGCGCGATCGAGCTCTTGTTCCTCGAGCCCGCGGACGAGGTGGGCGCCCACGCGTGGCGCTGTCTCGCGAAGGGGACGCTGCGACCCGGGATGTTCGTCGCCGCCGGCGACGTGCGCTTCGAGGTGCTGGCGCCGCGCGCGCAGGACGGGTCGATCGTCGTCGGAGCGCCGCCGGATCTTCTCGCGTTCCTCGACGCACACGGCCACATCCCGCTTCCGCACTACATCGAGCGCGACGATCGCGCGGACGATCGCGAGCGCTATCAGACGATGTTCGCGCGCGTCCCGGGTGCGATCGCCGCGCCGACGGCGGGCCTGCACATGACGCCGGCGATTCGCGACCGGCTCGTCGCGCGCGGAGGGACCTTCGCGACGCTGACGCTCCATGTCGGCTGGGGCACGTTTGCACCGATCCGCGTCGACGACGTGCGCCACCATGTGATGCACCGAGAGCGCTACGCGATCTCTGACGAGCTCGTCCGTCTTGTCGCGTCGGGACGGCCTGTCGTCGCGCTCGGGACGACGGCGCTGCGCGCACTCGAGGCCGCGGCCACCGGCGACAAGCAGCTACGCGCAGGGCAGGGCAGCACGGACATCTTCATCTATCCGGGGGCGGGCCACGCGTTCCGCATCGTGGATCATTTGATCACCAACTTTCACCTACCGGAGAGCACGCTGCTCATGCTCGTGTGCGCGTTCGCGGGCACCGAGCGCGTCCTCGCCGCATACCGCCACGCCGTCGCGCAGCGCTATCGCTTCTTCAGCTACGGTGACGCGTCGCTCCTGCACCGTGCGTGAGCTGGGTCGGTGGTGCCCTACCCGACGGTCGAGGGTGCGAATGGCCCGGGCCGGCCGCACCGTGCGCGAGCACGTGTATAACCGCGCGCCTGCATGCTGTTCGAGCTCCCCACGCCCGGCTTCTCCTTCGAGCTCCTCGCGACGCTCGGCAAGGCGCGCGCGGGGATTCTGCACACGCCGCGGGGTGACATCCCGACGCCGGTGTTCATGCCCGTCGGCACGGCGGGCACCGTGAAGGGCATGACCGCCGACGAGCTGCGCGCGGAGCCGCTCGACGCGAAGATCATCCTCGGGAACACGTATCACCTCTACCTTCGTCCCGGCCTCGAGGTCATGGAGATCGCGGGCGGCCTCCATCAGTTCCAGAAGTGGGACCGCCCGATCCTGACCGACAGCGGCGGCTTTCAGGTGTTCTCGCTCTCCGGCATCAACGAGATCGACGACGAGGGCGTCACGTTCCGCTCGCACATCGACGGCAGCAAACATCGCCTGACCCCCGAGGTCAGCATGCAGATCCAGAAGGTGCTCGGGTCGGACATCGCGATGTGCTTCGATCAATGTCCGCCCGGCGACGCACCGGCCGACGTACAGGAGGTCGCGCTCGCGCGCACCACGCGCTGGGCCGCGCGCTGCAAGGCGGCGCCACACGCGGTGGGACAGGCGGTGTTCGGCATCGTGCAGGGCGGCATCGACATCGAGCGCCGCAAGCGACACCTACGCGAGATCACCGCGCTCGACTTCGACGGCTACGCGCTCGGTGGCCTCGCGGTCGGCGAGGCGGTCGAGGACACGTACCGCGTGCTCGACGAGGTCGCGCATCTCTTGCCCGCGGAGCGCCCGCGCTACCTGATGGGCGTCGGTACGCCGACCGACCTCGCGACCGGCATCGCCGCGGGCATCGACATGTTCGACTGCGTGATGCCCACACGCAATGCACGCAACGGCTACCTGTTCACCGAGTCGGGCCAGCGCGTGAACATCCCGAACGCCGCGAACCGCACGGATCTGGGTCCGGTCGACCCCGCCTGCCCGTGCTCGACGTGTCGGACCCACTCGCGCGCGTACCTGCGACATCTTTACCAGGCCAAAGAGATCCTCTACGCGAGGCTCGCAACCCTGCACAACCTCACGTTCTATGCGCGGCACGTCCGCGCGATCCGCGAGCGGATCCTCGGGGAAGGGACGCCCACGTGAAGACAATCGACGCGAGGGGGCTGTCGTGCTTGACCCCCGAAACCCCCGATGCTACGAACCCCTGCGTTTTTCGGTGTCTAGCGCACCATTCTGTTTCCCTACGAAGGAGCTCCGATGCAAGGCGGCGGTATGTCGATGATCGTGATGATGCTGGCGATGTTCGGCATCTTCTATTTCCTTCTGATCCGCCCCCAAGTGAAGCGGCAGAAGGAGCATCAGGCGATGCTCGGCAAGCTCGGCAAGGGCGACGAGATCATCACGCGTGGCGGTGTCATCGGCAAGATCACCGGCGTGACGGACGACAACACGATCCTCGTCGTCGAGCTCCAGGAGAAGGTCCGCGTGCGCATCCCGCGCGCGTACGTCGACGGTCGCTGGGAGGGCAAGGTCCCCGCCGGCGCAGAGAAATCTTCGGCAGCGTAGTTCCGGCGAATCGTTTGGCTCCGTTCGAGGTGGTTCATGGACCGTAGTCTCAAGTGGCGTACGCTCTGGTTCGTACTGAGCATCGTCCTCTGTGTCGGCGTGCTCGCGCCGAGCTTCGCGCGCGACGGGCAGTTGCCGTCGTGGTTCCCGTTCTCCAAGAAGATCAACCTCGGGCTGGATCTCCAGGGCGGACTACACATCGTCTACAGCATCGATCTCGATCGAGCGGTCGAGGACCGCGCGCACGAGATCAAGCGTGATCTCGACGCGCGCTTTGCCGACGAGAAAATCAAGGCGACGGTGAACACGCCGGTCGTCCCGATCGGCGCCGTGGAGATCGTCCTCGAGGACGTGACCAAGAAGGCGCAGGTCCAGGCGGCCGTCACCGCAGACTACGGCAGCATCACGACGAGCACGGAGTGCTCGAAGGACCCCGCAAAGTCCATCTGCTTCCGCGTGTCGTCGTCCTACGCCGAAAGCATCAAGAAGTCAGCACTGACAAACGCGGTGACCACGATCCGCGAGCGCATCGACGAGAAGGGCATCTCCGAGCCCACCGTGGTCGAGAAGGGCGACGAGATCCTCGTCGAGCTTCCCGGCCTCAACAAGGACGTCATTCAGGAGACGCGCGACATCATCGCGCGCACCGCGAAGCTCGAGTTCAAGGTCGTCGACAACGGCGCCGAGTTCATGCGGAACCTCTACTCCAAGCTCGCGCCGCGCGGCGCCGACGCGGATTCCGACGTTGGCAAGGCGACCGAGCCGGAGGCCGAGGCCCTCGGAATCTACGCCGACATCGATCAGTGGACTCCCGAGGACGGCGGCTCGCGCCAGACCGACTACTTCATGTTCGCGCACGATCGCGAAGAGACCGTCGACGTCGACACTGCGAAGGAGCTCGGGTGCCTGAACCGCGGCAACCTGAACAAGCAGTCCGGCAACAAGGTCACGTGCAACGTCCCCGGTCGCGTGATCATGGACCGCTACCTGAAGTCGATCGGCGCGAAGGATCCGACACTGGCGGTGCCCGAGAACCGCGAGGTCAAGTACGAGCTCGTCGAGCCGGCGGCCGAGGCCAAGGACAAGCGCACGTTCTGGCGCAGCTACTACCTCGATCGCACAGTGCGTCTGACGGGCACGGCGATCCAGGACGCGATGCCGAGCTACGACCCGAACACGATGCGACCCATCGTGCTGCTCGACTTCAACCGCTTCGGGAGCCGCGTGTTCGGCGACCTGACGGCGGAGATCGTCGGCAAGAAGCTCGCGACGATCCTCGACGACAAGGTCAAGTCCGCGCCGATCATCAACGGCGCCATTCGCGGCGGTCGCGCATCGATCACGATGGGCGGTGCTGATGCCCGCCGTCAGGAGGCCGAGCGCGACGAGCTGGTCAACGTGCTCAAGACGGGCTCGTTGCCCGCACCCCTCAAGGAGGAGTCGGCGTCGGAGATCGGTCCTACCCTCGGCATGGATGCCATCGAGAAGACACGCGTCTCGTTCGGCCTCGGCGCGCTGCTCGTCTTCACCATCATGATCGCGATCTACAAGTGGTCCGGGATCATGGCCGTGATCGCGGTCTTCTATCACATCCTGCTCACCATCGCGGTGATGGCCGCGTTCGGTGCGACGCTGACGTTGCCGGGCATCGCGGCAGTGGTGCTGTCGGTCGGCATGACCGTCGACGGCAACATCCTGATCTACGAACGCATACGCGACGAGCTGTTACTCGGTAAGTCCGTACGTGGTGCGATCGACCTCGGGTTCTCGCGTGCGTTCAGCGCGATCCTCGACGGTCAGCTCACTACCGCCGCCGCCGGCTGGGTGCTCCTGCAATACGGCTCCGGTCCGATCAAGGGCTTCGCCGTGATGCTGCTCGTCGGCGTCTTCACCACCCTCCTCGTCAACACGTGGGGTACCCGCATCTTCTTCGACTGGTACGTGTCGCGGAAGAAGGGCACCAACGCGACCATCTCCATCTAGGCGCGCACCATGAGCGAATCCACTGAAAAAGACGCGCCGGCGCATCCGCACAAGTTCCGGTACCTCCTTCCGCCCGGCAACAACTTCTCGTTCACGTCGAAGTTCAAAGCCTGGGTGATCTTCTCGATCATCACAATGATCGCGTCGATCGGCATGCTCTTCGTCAACAAGAGCTTCCGCGGCGACTACATGAACTGGACGATCGACTTCAAGGGCGGCACGGAGATCATCCTGTCGTTCAAGAAGTCGGGCACCGACGAGTACACGAAGCTCGATCTCGGCAAGACCCGTGTGGAGCTCGAGAAGGCCGATCCGAAGGTCGAGATCTCGAACTTCGCGTGGACCGCGCAGGATGTGAAGGGCAACGACATCACCGTCGACGGAATGGTCGTGCGGACGACGCGCTTCAGCGCGCTGACGCCTCAAGCGGCGGCGGCGGTGGTGACGGACTTCGAGGCCACGTTCAAGGATCGCGAGGTTCAGAAGGTTGCCTGGTCGGGCGATCGCCTGAGCGTGCGATCCAAGAAGGCGATCACGGACGCCGAGGTGAAGACGTTGCTCGCGAAGCACAACCTCGAAGGCAAGGACTGGGGCCCCGACGAGAAGGCGCTCTACTCGCGGGCCGATGAAGGCACGGGCGAGTACAACGCGTGGTACGTGATCCGCGGCCTCGACCGCCAGTACGAGCAGCTGCTCGAGAAGACGTTCGCCGGCACCGATGTCGTCGTCGTGCAGAGCTATGGCGTCGGCGCGAAGGCCGGTGACAAGCTTCGCAACGATGCGGCGAAGTCGATCGTGTACGCGATCCTCCTCATCATGCTGTACCTCGCGTTCCGGTTCGACATCCGGTACGCGCCCGCAGCGGCGTTTGCCACGATCCACGACGCGGTGCTCGTCATCGGCGTGTTCGCGGTGACGTGGACCGAGGTCTCGCTGACGACCGTGGCCGGCCTGCTCACGGTGATGGGCTTCTCGGTGAACGACACGGTGATCGTGTTCGATCGTATTCGCGAGAACCAGGCGAAGCTCAAGGACAAGAAGCTCGATCGCATCATCGACATCTCCCTCAACGAGATGCTCGTGCGCACGATCCTCACGTCCGCGACGGTGTTCTCGACCACGCTGATCATGAACATCTTCGGTGCGGGTCTCGTGAAGAACTTCGCGTTCACGATGAACATCGGCATCATCGTCGGCGTCTACTCGTCGATCTTCCTCGCCACGCCGGTCTTCATGGCCATCTCCAAGAAGTGGTACTCGGGCACGTCGACTGCGCGGCGACGCGTGATCGCCTCCCCGAAGGAATCGACCCCCTCGGACGACTGAGCTCGTCCGGGTTTCGGACACGAAGCCGCTCGATCCACTACAGAGGCGTTCGACGCGATCCCGGGATCGCGTGGTCTTCGTCGCGTCGGCGGGATCGCGCGAGAGACGCGGGTTTGTTGTCATACCCATCTCGTAGCGTGCGCATGTGCAAGTTCGCCTGCGCTCGGTCGACGAGCAACTCGTCTCCCAGCTCGCGCAAGCGATGCGCATCCGCCCCGCAACGGCGCGCTGCCTCGTCGCGCGTGGGGTCGAGGGACCGAACGATGCGAAGGGCTTCGTCGATCCTCGCCTCGCGGCCCTGCGTCCGCCGGCCGGACTCGCAGGGCTGCCGGTGGCCGTCGCTCGGATCGCGGACGCGGTGCAGCGCAAGGAGCGCATCGGCGTGTTCGGCGACTACGACGTCGATGGCGTCACCACGGCCGCGCTGCTGACCACGTTCTTGCGCTCGGTGGATGCGGACGTCATCGTCGCGGTCGCGCGGCGCGACGCCGGATACGGCTTCACGACCGCCGCCGCTGCGGACTTCGCGCAGCGCGGCGCCAAGCTGATCGTTACCGGCGATTGCGGTACGAGCGATATCGACGCGATCACCGCCGCGGCGGCGTTTCAGATGGAGGTCATCGTCGTCGATCACCATACGGTGCCGTCGGCGGACCGGCCGCATCCATCGCTCTCGCTCGTGAACCCGTTCCGCTCGGACTCCACGTTCCCGTTCCGCGGGATGGCGTCGGTCGGGCTCGCGTTCTACGTCGCCGCCGCGGTGCGCACCGAGCTGCGCGAGCGCGGTCATTTCCGCAACCACCCCGAGCCGGATGTTCGCGAGCTGCTCGACCTCGTCGCGCTCGGCACGGTCGCGGATCTCGTCCCGCTCGCCGCGGAGAATCGCATCCTCACGGCACTCGGACTTCGCAAGCTGCAGCCGGTCGTAGACTCCGTGAGCTCACGGGATGGGCGTGCCGATCCGCGCGCCGCGGTGGCAGCGTCGCGACGCTCCGGCGTGCGTCCGGGCATCGCCGCGCTGCTCGCGGTCGCAAACGTGGACCCGGAGCGCGAGATCGATGCGCATACAATCGCGTGGAAGCTCGCACCGCGGCTCAACGCGCCGGGTCGCCTCGGCGCCGCGGAGCCGTCGCTGTCGCTGTTGCTCGCGGATGAATCGACCGCAGCGGAGCGTGCCGCGGTCCTCGAGGCCGCGAACACCGAGCGCCGACAGATCCAGGAGCGCGTGCTGACCGAAGCGCTCGAGCAGCTCGGTGATCGGGACCCTGGCCCGGCGATCGTGCTCGCGGGAGAAGGCTGGCCGACGGGCGTGGTGGGCATCGTCGCGGCGAAGCTCGTCGACAAGTACCAGCGTCCCGCGTTTGTCATCGGCGTCGATCCCGTCAACGGCTTGGGGCGCGGCTCCGCGCGCACGGTCCCCGGCGTGAACCTCTACAAGGCGTTGAACGAGGCCGCGCAGACGCCGGGCATCCTCGGTCGCTACGGTGGCCACGCCGCCGCGGCAGGCTTCACCATCCAGCGAGAGAACATCGAGGCGCTCACAGAGGCGCTCGGTTCCGCATGTGCAAAGCTCGCCGAAGGCTCGGGGCCCACGCCCATCGGGCGCGAGGTCGATGCGGAGGTCCGCCTTGTCGAGGTCGACGAGCGTCTCGCCACCGAGCTCGCAGGGCTTGGCCCGTTTGGACAACAGAACCCGGCGCCGGTGCTGGTCGCGCGTGGCACACGTGTCACGGCGGTTCGTCGTGTCGGTCGCGACAAACACTTGAAGCTCACGCTCGAGGATGATCGCGGCACATCGCGCAGCGCTATCGGGTTTGGCCTCGGCGATCGCGACGTACCGATGGGCGCTCGCCTCGATCTCGCGTTCGTGCCGACGATCTCCACGTGGCAAGGACGCCGCAGCGCGGAGCTCACGTTGTTCGATCTCGACGTCACGGAACGCCCCGCACCCATCGAGCTGACCTCCGAGTCACGCGCCGAGGGTTCGCCGGCGAGCACGGGGCCGTCGAGCGCACGGGGCTCGGGACCCACGCGTGACGCGAGCGCGCTCGCCACGCCGCCCGAGAGCGCCAGCGCGATCCGGGCCGAGGTGTACGGCCCGCTCCGTCCGCCGTTGCCGCCCGATCCGATCGCGCTGAGCTGATCGATCTGCAGCGCGCTTCTGGCTGCAGCGCGCTTCTGTCTGCAGCGCGCTTCTGGCTGCAGCGCGCTTCTGGGCGCATTCATCCGCGCTACCCACCGCGGCCCCCGGCGCAAAGCTCGGCGCTGATCGCGCGAGCAACCGCGCGCACCTCGCGGTACCGTCTGTTGGTGTGAGCGAGCCGCTGCCGAAGGCAACCGTGACTCCTACGCTGGGAGAGTGGCTGCGCCTGCGTGCGAAGCTGACCTACGCGATCGTGGCGTTCGCGTTGCTCTCGATCGTCGGCGTCGCGCCGACGTTGGTCGCGCACACGATCTATTTCCCGCCGTTCGGACTCCTGTTCGATGTGCTGTGGCTCCTGCCGCTCGTCGTGCCGTTCGCGGTGAAGCGAATGACGACCTGGTCCGCGCTCGTTTGCGTCGGCTGCTTCGTCGGGCAGGCCATCGTGTTCGAGATCGACGACGCGCTGCCTCGCATCTTCGACCTGGAGCTCGTGCACGTCGCCACCACGATCGGCATCCTGGGTGGGCTCGTGGCGAGCCTCGTGAAGGTCGTGAAGCACGATCCCGATCCTGACTCCGTGACGAACGAGTTCACGATTCGCTAGTTCGCGCCGCTACCCGCGCTGCCGTTGCCCGCGCTGCCGCTGCCCGCGCTTCCCGCGCTACCGGCGGCCCGCGCTATCGGCCCTGCCGCTGCCCGCGCTGCCGTTGTCCCGGGTGCCGCTACCGGCGCTGCCGCTGCCCGCGCTGCCGTTGCCGGTGCTCGCAGCGTCGCGACGAGCCTTGGCCATCGCACGCTCGTACGCGGCACGGTCTTCTTCGGGCGTCCCCCCCATCTTCTCGTATTCGGGCTCGAGCTTGTCGACGGTGCCGGGCTTGGGCATCTTGTCGCTCGCGCTGCCCTTCTTGTCGTCGAAGTCGGTGACGAACTTCGACGTCGCGTCGGCGCACGGCTGCATCGTCAGCACCAGGAGGATCAGCAAGGCAAGCGTGGCGCCGATGCGGAACATCATCGCGCTGTCCAGCTTGAGGCCGCGACCGTACGGAATCTTCGGTACGTCGTCCGGGTCCGTGCTCACGACGAGGAGATACCGCGTGCCGAGCCCAATTGCCATCTGCAACGCGAGCGCGCCATGCGTGTCTCGACTTCGCACGCGCCACCCTTCGTTACAGCGTGTCGCGGAACAACGCCGGGAACACCTTCGCGATCTTCGTCATCAGGTACTCGCCCCACGTGCCGTCGAACGCGTGAACGCTCGCGCGATCCCAGCGTGCCGCAGCGTCGTCGTCGGGCGGCGGTGCGCCGGGGACGCGGGTGACCCGCGCGTCCCACGACGGATCGAAGAACAACGGGAACGAGTACCGGTCGCGCCCGCTCGTGTTGCGCACGCGGTGCGGTGTCGAGCGATACACGCCGCCCGTCATGCGATCGAGCATATCGCCGATGTTGCAGACGAGAGCGCCGGGCTGCGGAGGTACGGCGATCCACTCGCCGCGCGACTTCACTTCGAGCCCGCCGACGTCGTCTTGCAGCAGCAGCGTCAGGATGCCGTAGTCGGTGTGCTCGCCGACGCCCCATGCATCGCCGCGGGTCGGCGGGTAGTGAAAGATCCGGAACAGCAGCGTCGGCTCCTGCATGCAC
>JBJXGN010000335.1:0-67400 GCA_046160585.1 Kofleriaceae bacterium | reverse complement strand
GGCTCGGGTGCAGCACGCTCTCGGCGGTGGTGTGTGGCGACAGCGTGACGGTCGCACCCGAGACCTGCGATGACGGCAACCTCTTGCGACACGATGGCTGCGACCCGCGGTGCCAGCGCGAGTAGGTCGAGACCGACGCTACAGCGGATGCGACGCGAGCCATGCGGTGATCTCCGCGCGGCGCTCGGGGACCGGGTGCTTCAGCGCGTCGGCGACGAGCTGCTTCGCGCGAACACGATCGCCGCCCGACTCGACGAGTGCGCGCGCGAGGGAGAACTGCGCCTCTGCGACATCGAGCTGGTTGGCGTCGCCGGGGCGGCTCGTGACGAGCGCGAGCGACTTCTCGGCCCACGTCAGCGCGGCGGCGGGACGACCGCGATCGAGCTCGAGGTTCGCCATGTCGAACAGCGCGCCGCCGAGCCACGGCTCGCCATCCTTGCCGAGCTTGGTCAGCACGCGGATCGCTTCGTCGAGCGCGGCCTTCGCGTCATCCCAGCGGCCGAGGCCGGCGAGCGCGCGCGCGTGATCCATCTGGACGCCGGAGACGCTGCGCCCGTCGGGGCCCTCGTTCTTGACGGTGATCTCGAGGGCGACCGCAAACGCGGCGCGTGCGGCCTCGTAGTTCTTCATGCGTAGCTCGAGTCCACCGAGGTTGCCGAGCGCGGCGGCGCGGGTGCGATGGATCTCGCCGAAGACGCGGCGGAACACGGCGTCAGCGCGTGTGAACGCGTCGCGCGCCTTGTCGAACTCGCCGGTGTCGCTCCACGACTGGCCGACCGTCATCAGCGCGCCGGCGGCCTTGGGATTCTCCGGACCGAGCGTGGCCTCGAGAATCTTCAGCGTGCGCTCGGCGGCGGCCAACGCCTCGGGTGTCTTGTCCTGGAAACGCATCACGTGCGAGAGCGTTCCGTTCGCGAGGCCGACGTTCGGGTGCTCCGCGCCGTAGACCTCCTCGAAGATCGAGATCGCCTTCTCGATCGACACCTGTGCCTCGCCGAGGCGGTTCTCGTCGAGAAGGATCTGCGCCTCGGTCGTGAGGACCTTGCCGTAGATGACGAGGTTCGTGCCGCCGAGGCGTTGGATCTTGGCGCGCGCGAGATCGACGAAGCGGTGCGCGGCGTCGTATTCGTGCTTGTCGACGCCGGCGATGTTCGCGAGCGTGTCGAGCGCGATCGCGGCCTCGAAGTCGCGGCCCTGGGCTTCGGCGAGCGCGAGCACCTTGTAGAAGTCCGCGATGGCGGCGTCCGAATCGATCTGCTCGTTGGCGTTGCCGCGCGCGATCAAGACGTCGATCTCCATCGCGGGCGTCGTCACCTTGGTGTCCGCCAGGAGTCGTGTCGCGGTGGCGACCGCCTCCTTGTACTGCGCGGCGTCGGTCATCGCCTTGATGCGGCCGAGCGTCTCGGCGTGTGCGGGAGACATCGCCGTTTTCGAGAGCGTCGTCGCGTCACTGCAGGGCGTGGGCTCGAAGCTCGCCCACGCGGCGTCCGTCGCGCGGCGGACCATCGCAGCGTCGACCGTGCCCGAATACGTCTCCACGAGCTTCGCGATGCGGCCCTGCCGATCGGCGAGGCACGCCTGGCGCGCGGCCTGGAGCGGCGAGGGCTCCTCGCGGGTGCGGCACACGGCCGCGACCTGGTCGCCAAGCGCGTTCGCGGCCTTCGCGAGCGTGCCGGTGGCGCGCTCGACCACGACGTCGGCCAGGGGCGAGCCGCTCGCGAGGAACGCGCCGCGCATCTTCGTGCGGGCATCGTCGCCGACGAGCGCGCGGACCTCGGCACCTTCGGCGACGCACGCGGCCTCGCGGCGGTGGGAGCCGATTGCGGACGCAGCCGCGAATCCGCCACCGCCGAGCGCGAGCACGGCCACCGCCGCGATCGCACCGCGGCGAACGCGGCGTGACCGGCGGGCGGCGGCTTTGCGAAGTGCCGCGATCAGCGCCGGCATGTCGGCGTGACGTGCAGCGGGATCGACGGCGAGTCCGCGCTTCATCTCGCGGATGATCTCCGACGGGACCTGCTCGGAACGCCGGTGCGTCCCGGCGTCGCCGTCTGCCTTCTTCGGAGGCTGGAAGTCCTGCGCCTCGATCGCGAGCTGGATCGCCGGCAGTGTCGTCCCGGCGAACGGGCGGGTGCCGAGCAGCGCTTCCCACGCGACGAGGCAGAACGCGAATTGATCGCTGCGCGCGTCGACGGCGCCGCCCGACGCTTGCTCCGGCGCCATGTACGCAGGCGTGCCGAGCACGGCGCCCGTCTCGGTCAGCGGCGTTCCCTCGGCGAGCGGCTGGCTCGGCGCGCGCATCGTCGCATCCATCACGCCGACATCAAGCGCACGCCCGCTCGACGCGACCTTCGCGGGTGCACGCGAGGCGAGGTGTGCGAGACCGAAGTCGCTGACGCGCGCACGTCCGTCGGCGCCGACGAGTACGTTGTCCGGCTTGAAGTCGCGATGGATCAGTCCCGCGGTGTGTGCGGCCGCGAGGCCGGTGCCCGCGTCGAGGAGCACCGCGAGGATCTCGCGCCACGTTCGCGGCTTCGCGAGGTAGCCGCGAAGCGTGACGGGGCCATCGCCCGCGCCATGTACGTACTCCATGGCGACATACGTGCGGTCGCCGACGGTGCCGACGTCGTAGACCGTGACGACGTTCGGGTGCGCGAGCTTGGCCATCGCGACCGCTTCGCGTTGGAGTCGCGCGTTGCCACTGCCGGCGTGGTGCAGCTTGAGCGCGACGTCGCGCCCGAGCGTCAGATCGCGCGCGAGGTACACCGTGCCCATGCCGCCGCGCCCGAGGATCTTGGCGAGCACGTAGCGGCCGGCGATGGTCTCGTTCTCGAGGAGCTCGGGGTGATCGACACCGACCCACGCGGCGCCCGGCGTCCGCGACTTCGAGCGATCCTTGGAACCGATGGCGAGCGCGGCGACGACGTCGCGGCAGCTCTCGCACGAGTCGAGGTGCTCTTCGAGATCGCGCATCGCTGCGGGCTCGATCGCACGCTCCACCATCTCCACGAGGACGTTGTCGTCCGGGCACTCCACGACGACGAATTGCTACAACACGAATGACGCCGATTCCACGAAGGAATGGGCGCCACCCTGAAATCCTGACCGAAGGGGACCCGAAGGGTGCGGCGACCTTACGGACCCCTCGTAAACCGGCCTCCCTAGGTGCTCACCAGGAGCAGGCTATGTACGCGGCCTCACGGCGGCCGATCGGCGGTTCACTGTGGCGCCTGGATGATGGCGTCGATGTCGAACAAGCCGGCCGCGATGGTCGAGGACTGCGGGCCCTTCGCGTACACGTCGAGGCTCTGGAAGCCGGCCGTGTCGTAGCGGCGGCGGTTGCCGCACAGGCCGCAGCTCGAGTTGTCGGTCTTGAGCACGAAGCGGAGCTCGGTCTTCTCCGGCGAGGCGAGCGAGAGCAGCGCGAAGGACGCGATCTGCTCGGGGTGCGCCGCCGACGAGCCACCCGAGGACGGCATGTCATCGGCCTCGTCGCGCAGCTCGTCGTACATCTTGCTGACGACGCTCGCGCGCGCCTGCGCCACGCTCTGGCTGATGGCCTCCTCGTACTGCGGGCGGTTCGAACCATCGACCGTGTAGCGGATCTCGATCGCGTTGCCGCCGATCTCGCCGAGGCCGTCGATGCGCGCACCGTCGATCGAGACGAGGCGCTCGTATTGCTGGCGGTGGTCCATGAAGATGTCCGCCATCTCCTGTGCCGTCTCGGTCGAGCGGCTCCGGATGCGCGAGCGCTGGCCGGTCGGGTCACTGTTGGTGCGTTCGAGCTGCGTCGCGTCCATCAGCTCGAGGACCGCGTTCTTGAACGCCGTTGCATCCTTCTGGAACACACCGCGCAGGGCGGCGTCGTCGAGCCGGAAGTCGACGACGACCGATGCCGTCGGACCGACCGCGGACGCCTGCGGATCCTGGATGGACTGCGCCGACAGGCGGAGCGTGGCGAGGCGAGTCAGGAGGTCCTTGCTCGGCGCCGGCAGGCTCGAGATCGCGGTGGCGAACTCGCTCATCGCGGCGGACTTGAGCGACGTGACCTCGGCCGTACCGATCAGGTTGATGTTGCACTGCTCGCTGAAGAACTCTCCCTGCTCGGGGAGCGGGCAGCGCGTGTTGATCAGCGTCTCGAGCTCGTTGCCCTTGCGCTCGATGGCGCGTAGCGCGTTCATGCCGCCGACGGCGAGGATCGTGGAGTCGAGCTGGTCGATGACCTTGTCGCGCTCCATGAACTTGTCGCCTTCCTGCGTCTGGAGGAACAGGTTCGTCTCGGACTTCGGCGCGCCCGGGCGAGCGGCGTCGAACCGCAGGCCCGCGACGCCGATGCGCGTGAAGCCGTGCGAGGTGAAGAACCAGCCGCCTTCGCGGTGCAGCGACTCCCACATCATCGCGAGCATGCCGCCCGGCGTCTGGATGACGGCCGAGCCCGCGCTCTCCGCGCTGCGGCGATAGAAGCTCATGCCGAGGACGTCGATGCCCGCGTACGAGATCGCCGAGGCTCCCGAGCGGACCATGTCGAACTCGGCGACGACACCGGAGTCACCGCGCGCGGCGAGCGCCTGTGCGAGGCGAACGTCACCCTTGAGCGCCTGCGCGAGCGCTTGCTCGCGACCGCCCGTGGGGTCCGCCGCGTCGAGCGAGAAGCGAAGGCGCGCGACGCTCATGCGCATCGTCGTCGAGGTGCGCTGCGCGCGGGCTTCGATGAGCGACAGCTTGTCGGAGACCTTCTTCTGCAGCGCCTTGTCGACGAGGCGGCCGAGGTCGACCGTGCGACCCGCGATCTCGAACGAGCTCTGCACGAGGCCGGAGATGCCCCAGCCGTCGGTGAGCGCGATGAACGCTTCCTTGAGCGTCGCGCGGCGAACGCCGATGTCGAGGATGACCTGGTCGGTGCGACCGCGGACGAGCTGCACGTCCATCTCGCCCTCGACGAGCGACCGCATGCCGGCCGACAGCACGAGCGAATACGTGAGCCACGAGGTCGGGTTCGCGACGAGGATCGGGACGCCCGCGCCGAGGTTCATGCCGAGGCGACCACGACCGGCGAGCGCGAACGACTCGCCGGGCGACATCGCCTTCACGTCGGCCAATGAGCGCGGCAGCACGAAGCCGCGCGTCGTCTTGATCGCGGAGAGCGGCGCATTCAAGAGCGCCTGGTTCTCGGTCTGGTGCACCGTGATCGTGCGCGCCTCGATCTCGCCGGCGGTCTCGAAGCCGACCGCGACGGTGGCCGTCGCGTCGCGACCGAAGCCGCGCGTGCCCACCGACCAGGTCGGGTTGAGGCCTGCAGCGATACGGAACGCGCTCTCCGCGTAGACCCGCTTGCCGCTCGACGCGAGGTATTCGTCGCGGATCTTGTTGACCTCGACCGTCAGCGAGCTCTCGCCGAACTGCGTCGCGAGGCCCGACACGAGCGTGCCGAGGTTCTTGAGTGTGAGGTCTGAGCCGGCCACCTGCGCCCGCGCGTACAGCTCGGTGGGCTGGATACGCAGCGAGGCGAAGTTGCCCGCAGACAGCGCGTCGTTGAGAGCGTCCGTCGCGTAGCTCGCACCGACGTTGATGAGGTCCTGCAGGTCGAGGAGCTTCGCGTCGGCCACCAGTGCGCGCACGGACGAGAGTCCATCGCACTTGCCTTCGCAGGTGATGCCCAGCTCCTCGCCGTCACCTTCGTCGGTGACGCACGCAGTCGCGGTGAGCGAGAACAGAAGCGCGGAAAAGATGGCGTTGCGCATGCGAAGCCAATCAGCACGGGTCGTGCCTTCGGGATCGTTGTGCAAGCGGTCTGGCCGGTTCCGCCAAGCTCGTGATCACGCACCTGGCGAGTGGACTATCCGGTGCGAGCAGAGGCCCCGAACAACTGACCCCAGGAAGGTGTGCTTTCCGTGTGCGAAGTCGAACAATGCGAACGATTCAAAGCAGTTGATCCGAATTCGCACGCCACTCGTAGTGACGGATCGCGCCGCGAGTAAGGTTTCTGGGCGCACTGGGTAGGCTTGGCCGCGTGAAACATCTTCTTCTCGGGATGGCCTTCGTGTGTGCGTTCAAGAGCGGGTCGGACTGCCGCACGGTGATCGAAAAAGAGATCGCCTGCAGCCCCGCCATGACGGACATCGCGAAAGACAGTCTCCGCAACGGCGACGTCCATCTGTGTCGCGAGATCCTCGACGGCGCAGACCTGGGCTCGCTCACGAAAGTCATCAAGCGGAAGTGGGAGCACGAGATCGCGTGCGCGCAGAAGCACGCGACCTGTGACGACTACGCGGCGTGCAAGGCCACCTTCGACGAGTGAAGAAGATCGGTAGCTCACGGCGAGCGCGCCCGGCGGTGCCAGCTCCACCGCGAAACACCTTGGTGGGCGTCACTTCGGCTTCGTAACGCGAACGACCCGGTACCCTCGGCCCTCGAGCAACGCCGGCACGCCGTCCGCGCCGCGCGTGTGATCCGCCCCGACCGCGACGAAGACATCACCCTCCTCGAACATCGTCTCGAGCTTCGGGATCCACGCGCGATTCCGATCGGACAGCATCTCTTTGTTCATCGTGTCGATCTCCGCGTCCGTGTAGCCGCTCTTCTTCATCTCGGCGCGCTCCTTCGGATCCACGCCGGGCGTCTCGTCGGTGCCGCCGCAGTACTCCGTCAGATCCTCGATCGTGTCCTGCTTGATCTCGTCCAAGCTGTCGACGTTCTCGACGAACGCGCGCATGGCCCTCGCATCGAGGTACTTGTCGAGCAGCTTCTGCTGGAACGCGCTCGTCTCGAGACCCTTCATCGGCTTGTCGAGCCGCTGCGCGTGAATCGTGATCTCCTCCTCGAGCGCGGCGAACCGATCCTCGTACATGACCATCAGCATCAGCATCGCCGTCGCCGGCGAGTCGTTCTCGACCGAGTCTGCGAGCGCATCCCCCGCGAGCTGGCGATAGCGCGCCCACAGCTCCGGTCCGAGCGCATCGCGCGCGGGCTTGGTCGGTGCCGGCGTGTCGTCCGTGCCGTCGTCGTCGACGGTCTCGAACACGACGAGCTTCGCGTTCTCCATCGCCTCGTGGACGACCTTCGGCATCTTGCGCCACGCCACGCCGATGTGGCGCGTGCCGAGCAGATACGACGTCTTGCCATCCTTCTCCACGCGGAAGAAGTACGGTGCGCTCACCGTCGGGCACGCCAGATCCGCGACCGAGCCCGTCTTCGCGGGCTCCGCCCACGGATCGTGCTGCTTCGCCTCGACGGTCGGCTTCGCGCTTCCCTCGGGATTCGCACGCGGAGCCTTTCGCGAGTCATCCCGACACCCGAGCAGCGCGACGACGACCACGAGCGCGAGACGCATCACGTCACGAGCGTAGCACCGCACTTCGGCAAGCCAGCGAGCACGACGTAATCAACTGGGCGTACGGGACGCGAACGAGGCACGCCCGAGGGTTAGGATGCCTCGTGGGGTCCGCATTGCGATCGAAGTTGGCCTTGGCGCTGAGCTTCCTTGCTGGCTGCGACGTCGTGTTTCAACTCGATCGGCCCGACGCGGGTATCGACAGCGCCAACATGCTGTGCGTTGGCTCCCCCAACACGCTGCTCCGCGAGACCTGCGTCGCGCGACCGACGAGCACGCTGACGCTTCCACTCGAGCTCGATACCGATGACGACGAGGCATGTAGTGCCATCGTCGAAGCATCAGGGCGATCTCTCTGCGTGCTCGTGGGGACCGACGTTTCGATCGTGAACGACCTCGCGCCCCTGGGTAGCCGCCCCCTCGTCATCGCCGCGGTTGGAACGATCGTACTGTACGAGTCGGCGATCCTCGACGTCGGAGGGAGCACGACCGCGCGCGCGGCCGGCTCTGAGGATCGTGACTGTGCCCACGACCGCGACAACGGGAGCTCCAGCATGCCGCCGGGCGATGGCGCAGGTGGAGGGGCCGGCGGAAGCTTCGCGACCGCGGGAGGCGGAGGCGGCACCTGCACTCTGGCGGCGGGTGGGTTGGCGAACGGGGCGGCGGCGTTGACGTCGATCCGCGGTGGATGTCGCGGTGGAGCTGGCGGCTCGTGGGGGGCTGGCTCATCCGCTGCGGGCGGAGGATCCGGCGGTGCACTCTATCTAGTGGCGAACGAAAGCATCGAGCTGCGGGGGGTGATCGACAGCTCGGGCGACGGTGGTCGGGGTGGACCGATCGGTGGGGCCGGCGGCGGTGGTGGTGGTGGTGGTGGCGGATCCGGAGGGTTGATCGGGCTCGATGCTCCATCGATCGTCGTTCTTCCGAGCGCCCGGCTGGTCGCCAACGGCGGAGGGGGTGGAGGCGGCGCGGGCTCGGCGGAATCGAATCCAGACCGTGGGAATGGGAAAGACGGTTGGCAGGCCGATTCGATTGGTGGAACCTATCCGTTTCCTGCGTTGGGGGGAGGCTTCGGGTTGGGCGTGCCGCAGGGGGCGGGGGCGGACATGGAGCCAACGCGACCAGCCCAGCCGGTGACCTCAACTTCGGCTGCTCGGCGGGAGGCGGTGGTGGAGGGCTGGGAACGATCGTGGCGTACACCTCTTCGCTGGCGAACGATTCGAGTCAGATCTCGCCGGGGCTGACGATCGTGGCGCCGCCCTGAGTGAACAGCGAATGACGGTAGCGAACGCGAGAGGCGCAACACGCCCGAGCGCAACGCGACCCGCACACGGTTCCTCAATCACATTCGGTGGGGTCGCAGAAGATGAATGCAGTCTCTTCATTCAACTGAGACACGTAGTACGAGGACTGATCGAGCGTCAGCGACGTGCCGCCTCCCGACCAGGTGCGCGTCTCGACCGTTCCTCGGCAGCTCTGGAACTCGAGCCTCCCGCACGAGGTCGTGCGCCACGTTCCATATTCGCAGGTGGCGCCCGACGAGGCGTCCGTCTCGCGCCGATAGCTGCCGTCATCGGCGAGCTTCAAGAAGAAGAACGTGTTGTTCGAGCTGAACTCCCAGATCTGGTTGAGCGCGGGCGTGATGTCGCAGCTGGTCGGGTTCGTCGGGTCATCCGGGTCGGTCGGATCGTCGGGGTCGGTCGGATCGTCAGGATCGCTCGGGTCATCGGGATCCGTCGGATCGCTCGGATCGTCCGAGTCGGGATCCGATATGAGGGGGCAGCCGGCCAGCGCAAGGGAGAAGAGAACGAAGGAGAGCTTCATGCCCTGTATAGAGGGCCCTCGGCTCGGATCGTCTCGCAGATTCTTCGCCCCCTGAAATCAGGGCTTTCGCCGAGGCTTCATGACCATCGTGTCGGCCAGGCAGGTCGGGCAGAACCGCTCGACGCCCTCGTGGCCGCAGACGCGGCACTCGCGGGGCGGGGGCCCGCCATCTGTCTGTCGGGTCACCCGTGCTTCGTCCTCGTCGCGCATCTCCTGCTCGACACGATCGCGGTCGCCAAGAACGCGATCCCAGGCCCACAACATCGACATGAAGATCACGTGGGCATCAAATCGGAGAGCGTCACCGCGCCGTTCGGGCAGTGGAGAGCGGGTAGGAGCTCGGGCGAGTCCTCGAGCGTTCCGTTGATCGCGCCTTGCCGCTCACCGGCGCGTAGAGATCGCTGACCGGTCACGGTACCGCGCGATCGACGCTGGCGCGCGACGCCGGTGGCCTTCTACTCGCGCCGGCGCGGCGCGGCTCACCGCGAGTCCATGCTGCTTCGATCCCGTCGTCGACGCACCCACAGAGCGCACTCGATGGAATGGCGCTCGCGGCGCCTGACCAGTGCCTCGATGAAACGCGCTCGTGTGACCCGACGCGACAGCACGTCATGCGACGAACCACGGTCATCGAGTGCGCGTCGGCTCACAATCGCGCGACGAGAACACGAGCTCGCCGTCGTTCTGTTACCCGCCGCGACGATCGCCGCGGCGAGCGCCCAGCGGTCGGGCGTGCGCCGGCTAACAGACTCCGTCGTGGCGAGTTCCTCTACGACCACCGGATCGAGAAAAAACTTCGGAGCAGACCGTCGAGACGGTTGCTGCCGCGACAACTCCCGTTTGGTGCAGCCCGCGCCGCGCGCTTCGTGATCTTGGTGGCGTGCGGTGATACCGCGCGGTGTAGATCTCGACGTCCCGACGGAACTGCCGACGGTTCACATCGTACGCCCGTCGAGACTTCCAGACCTGCCGTGCCGTTACCATCGAGGCCAGGTCGAGGCCATCGCGCGTTCAAGGATCGCCTTGCCGTGCTCGTGCCATTGCTGTCGCGACCCACGCGATCGTCATCACGCGGCCCACGCCGGCGTCGTGTTCGTCACCGCGACCCGTTCCCGTTCGGCAGCCGGATCGATCAGCGATGGCGTGCCGAGGTTGGCGGCAGGTGCATGCCAGATGGCGCGTGCGTGTCCGTCGTGCGTGCGATCGGGTGACCGACCTAGACGAGGACGACCTCGCGACTCGCGCTGCCTGCAACGTACTACGAGCGGCGCACGTTCCGCATGCGGTACGACGATGTGTAGGCTTACTGCGCGGCGACGTGCGCCGTGTACGCGTCGGGCGCGAGCAGTTCGTCGAGCTCGGACTTCTCGGTGGGCTCGACCTCGATCATCCAGCCCTTGCCGTAGGGCTCGGAGTTGACGAGCTCGGGCGAGTCCTTGAGTGTTCCGTTGATCGCGACGACCTTGCCGCTGACCGGCGCGTAGAGATCGCTGACCGACTTCACGCTCTCGATCGTGCCGAAGCGTTGGCCCTTGGTGACGAGGTCGCCCTCTTTGGGGAGATCGACCAGCGTGATGTCGCCGAGCTGATCGACGGCGAACTGCGTGATGCCGACGCTCCAGCTCGTGCTGTTGGCGCGGAGCCACTCGTGGTCATGGGTGTACTTGAGATCGGTCGGGAAGATGGACATGGCTAGTAGCTCCGCTTGTAGAACTTGCCGGAGACGATGGTGGCAGGGACGTCCTTGCCGCGGCAATCGATGGTGAGAGTGGTGCCGGCTTTGGCCAGCGCGGTCGGGACGTAGGCCATGCCGATTGCGCCGGGTACGCTGATGCCGGGACCACCGGAGGTCACGGTGCCGACGACCGCGCCGCCGTTCGCGCGATCGACGATCGCGTGGCCGTGGCGTGCGACCGCTCGCAGCTCGGGGGCGATCGTGAAGCCGACGAGCTGGCGCGTGACGCCGGTGGCCTTCTGCTCGCGCAGGCGCGGTGCACCGAGGAACTCGCGACCGTCGAGCTTCACGGCCCAGCCGAGGCCGGCCTCGAGCGGCGTGGTGTCGTCGTCGAGGTCGTTGCCGTAGAGCGGGAGCTTGGCCTCGAGGCGCAGCGAGTCGCGCGCGCCGAGGCCGACCGGCTGCCCGCCGGCGGCGAGTAGCGCGTCCCAGAGTTCGCGCGCGTCGTGGTTCCTGCACGCGAGCTCGAAGCCGTCCTCGCCGGTGTAGCCCGTCCGGTTGATGGTGCACGCGATGCCGGCGACCACACCGTCTTTGAACGTGAACGACGGCATGCCCGCGAGCGTTCCGTCCGCGAGCGTGTCGACCATCGCGACCGCCTTGGGGCCTTGCACGGCGATCAGCGCGGTATCGTCGGAGACGTCGACGACATCGACGCCGTCGGTGACGTGCTCGCGAAACCACTCGAGGTCCTTGGCCGTGTTGCTCGCGTTGAAGATGACGAAGAACTCGTCATCGGCGCGCTTGTAGAAGATGCAGTCGTCGACGATGCCGCCGCTCGGCCGGGTGAGCAACGTATAGACGGCCTTGCCGACCGGCGCACCCGCGCAGTTGTTCGTGGTCAGCTTGTCGACGTACGCGCGCGCGTTCGCGCCGCGGATGTATGCCTCGCCCATGTGCGAGACGTCGAACAGGCCGACGCTCGTGCGCGTCGCCTGGTGCTCCTTGATCGTGCCGGCGGGGTAGGAGACCGGCATGTCCCAGCCGCCGAAGTCGATCAGCCGCGCGCCGAGCTGCTTGTGCGCCTCCCACAGCGGCGTCTTGCGTTTCGTCCGAGGCTCGGTCATGTGGCGCGGACACTACTACGTGACGAGCACGTGTGGGGTCGTGGCACGTGGATCTCGCTCGCGACTGCCGACCTCGAAGTGCGCGCGCCCACTGCACGACAAGCGCCGGTGCTCTACCCAGCGCAGGCCGCTTCGCTTGTACACCGTGAGCTTCGCGCTCCCGATGCACGTGTTCGCGCAGAAGGCCGCCTCGCCGTCGGCGTCGAAGTACGGCGCGTTGATCATCTGCTCGGGCGTGCACGAGAACTCGCCCTCGATGCGCGTGGTCAGCGACGAGCCACGGAATTGCGCGGAGCCGACCTGCCATCGCATTCGGTTGCGGACGAGGTTCGACAGGCCGTTGAGCGAGCAGTTCTCGCCATCGAGCACGAGGGAGATCGTGCCCAGCGCCGGTAGCGCGATGCCGCGCTTCTGCATGCGCCCGGCGACGATCTCGAGCGTCGTGTCGGGCGCGCCCGCGAATTCGTTGCAGTGCGCCCACAGCCACGTGAGCGAGTACTTTCGCCCCCACGTGTGACTCTGTCCGGCGGTCACTCGATCGAAGACGATCTCTTCTCCATCGACGAGCAACGTCCCCGAGAGCGGCACGCGCGGGTTCGGCGACAGCGCGGTGCTCTCGGCGATCGGGCGCTTGTAGAACACGTCCGGGTACCAGCGCATCGTCTCGCCGGGCTCCCACCGCAGATCCCATCGCACGTCGTGACCACTGCCCGCGAGATCACCGAACGTGTGCGCGTTGCCCTGCTTGCAGCCGGCGATCGTGATCTCGAACGGTGCGTCGTCGAGGGATACCTGCGAGAACCGCTTGTGGATGCCAAACGAGCGCGACGGATTCTTCGGATCGAAGCGCGCGAACCACAGCTCGCCGAACGGCGCGTCGCCGAACGGTCCGGGGTGACCGTGTGCTCCGGCTCGGAAGCCGGACCGCTCGGGTCTGTGACGCGGGGGTGCCGGCGACTTGTAGATGAAGCGCAGCCAGAACCCCTGGCTGGTCTTCGGATCGTTCCACGTCGTGTACCAGACCTCCGCGACACCGCGCTTGTCGGCGGGCCATCGGCGGACGTTGTCGGCTTCGCTCACGCTGCTCCCTTGCTCGCACGTTCCGGCAGCTGCCCGCGCGGCGGCGTTCCGACGATGCGCGTCGACATCCAGGCCGCGAATCGCCGCGGCACGAGGCGCACGCCAAAACACGACAGCTTGTTCATGAACCCCGTGATGATGTTGCGCCGGCCGCGTTCCATTGCCGCGATGCCGAGGCGCGCGCACTTCTCGGCGGTCATCATCGACTTCTTCGCGAGCAGGCTGTACGTACCCGCGCCGGCGAGTGCGTGGAACTCGGTCTTCGTGCCGCCGGGCGACAGGCACGTGATCGACAGGTTCGAACCCGCGTGTTCGAACGCGAGCGCCTCGGTGAAGTTGCGCACGAACGCCTTCGTCGCCGCGTACACCGCGAAGTACGGCGTCGATTGATAGGCGGCCATCGAGCCGACGTTCATCAGGTACCCACGCTCGGGTTTTCCCGCGCGCGCTTGCACGAATAGCTTGGACAGCTCGACGAGCGCCGTGATGTTCAACTGGATCATCTCGAGGTCCCGCCGCACCTCGACGTCCTCGAACCGACGGTGGTAGCCGAAGCCGGCGTTGTTGACGCAGATGTCGACGGGGCCGTTGATGTTCGCGGTCGTCCACGCCAGCATCGCGGCGCTCGGCGCACCGAGGTCGAGCACGAGCGTGTCGACATCGACGCCGGTGCACTCGGCGGCGACGGCCTCGAGCTCTTTCTCGCGCCGAGCGACGAGCACGAGGCTCACGCCTTTGGCTGCGAGCTGGCGCGCGATCGCCGCCCCGATGCCGCTCGACGCCCCGGTGATGAGGGCGCGCTTGCCTTTCAGCTGCGACATGGAAAGAACGCTACCATGTCACCCATGAAGCTCGCGTTCGTGCTCGCCATGGCGTTGTCGATGGTGGGGTGTGGCCCGTCCACGAAGGAGATCAGGACAGCGAAGGCGGCGGAGTACAACGCCCCGCCGAAACACCTGATGGATCTCGCGCTGCAGGTCACGCAGTTCAACTACAAGATCGGCGCGATCGACATCGAGGGCCTCAAGTTCTCGACGGAGCCGCAGTGGTACACGCCCGACGGCGGGCGCCTCTCGTCGTTCGATGATGGTTCCGGCGAATACGTCAATGCGGGTGGGCAGCGACCGAGCGCTGATGGCGGGCGTCGCTCTGAAGGCGACGACTATCAGGTGTGGTTTGTCGTGAAGGTCCGCCTCGTCGGTTCGGACAAGGCCATGGTCGAGATCACGCCGCGTACCTTTCAGGTCGTCGTCGGCAGTCCGCAGCCTCGCGAGATCCTGGCCGACGATCCCTCCCTTCCTCCGTGGGTGCAGGGACGAGCCGACACGCTCGCGCTCGCGATCTACGAGCACGCGCGGAAGAAGTACCTGCCGCCGGGCGGCTGATCGCCCGGAGCATGCTGGCGACGCACGCCGTTTACGGTGTACGAACGCCTCATGCGTACCCTCACTCTCTCGCTCGCTGCGGTCATCGCGCTGGTCGCGTGTGGTGGACCGTCTACTCAGGAGATCACGACGGCCAAACAAGCTCGATACGAGGGCGACAAGAGCGTCCTGTTCCGCACGGCGAAGGCAGCCGCCGAGGAGAAATCGAAGATCGCGAACGCAGACGAGGCCGCACTCGGCTTCCAGACCGTCGGCCGCTGGTACACGACCGACGGTATCCTCGCGCCCGGCTCGGACGAGGACTACAAGAACGTCCCCGACAAGAGCATCCGCGTGACGCTTGTCGTACGCCTGGTGCCCGACGCCGACAAGTGGATCGTGCAGGTCGAGCCGTCGATGCTTCGCCGCATCTCGGGTAGCCCGCAGCCGCAGAAGGTTGAGCCCAACGATCCAAGCGTGCCGGGCTACGTGCAGGGGCAGGTCGACGCGATGCAGTTCACGATCTGGAAGGCGCTCCAGCAATACCAGGTGAAGACACCCGGCGGCATCGCGCCGGCAACCGCCCCCGCGCCCGCAACGGATCCTGCGGCAGGCTCGGCCGCGCCGGACGCGGGGTCGGCCGCGCCCGCGCCTGCAACGCCGTGAGCGACGACGACGCGCGCCCCGACGATGTCGTCGGGTTCGTGATCGACTCCGACGAGCGCGTCGGCAGCGGCGGCTTCCTCGAGATCCGGCGCGTGCGCATGCGCAATCGCCGCGGGGACGGTTCGATCTCGCCGCAATACGTCTGCGACTCGATCGCACGCCCGTACGGCCAGGACGCGGTGGTTGTCTGCGTGTTCTCGCGCGAGGTCGGCGACTCTCGCGTACGCGTCCTCGTCCGCGACGGCCTGCGTCCGCCGCTCGTGCTCGCGCGCGACGCCTCGATCGCGCCGCTGCCCGAGCCACCGCCGTCGATGTTCGTCACCGAGCTCGTCGCGGGGATCGTCGAGTCCAGTGATCGCGGCGAGGCCGGCCTGCGCACGCGCGCGGCGGCGGAGGTGCTCGAGGAGGCGGGCTTCGTCGTCGATCCCGCCAGCGTGATCGTCCTCGGCGCGGGCTCGTTGCCCTCGCCGGGTGCGATGATCGAGAAGTTCTACTTCTGCGCGGTCGAGGTCGATCCGTGCGCGCAGCAGCCGCTCGCCGGTGATGGCTCGCCGATGGAGGAGGGTGCGCGCACGCGCTGGCTTGTGCTCGACGACGCGATCGCCGGCTGCCTGCGTGGCGAGATCTGCGATCTCAAGACCGAGCTCGGCCTGCGCCGGCTGCGCGAGCAGCTGAGCGCTCGCTGACCTCGCGCTATTCCTCGCCGGGGTTGGTTGGCGCGCGCGGGTGCGTCGGGCCCGAGCCGTTCGACTTCGCGTATTCGTCGAGCTTGCGGTACAGGGTCTTGCGATCGAGTCCGAGGCGCTGCGCGGCGCGTGTCTTGTTGCCGGCCTCGTCGGCGAGCACCGCCTCGATGAACTCGCGCTCCAGCTCCGCGAGCGTCATGCGTCGTGCGACGGCCGCGCCGAGGCCGTGCAAGAAGTCCGCGGGTCGCCGCTCGCGCACGCTCGGCGGCAGATCGTCGTCGGCGATGAGCTCGCCCTGGCACAGCGCCACGCCGCGCTCGAGCACGTTCATCAGCTCGCGCACGTTGCCCGGCCAGTGATAGCCGAGCAGCAGGTGCTGCGCTTCGGGCGAGAGCCGCATGCGCCGCGGCGGGTTCTGCTTGGGGCCGAGGTGCGCGAGGATGTGCGTCGCGAGCGGCACGACGTCCTCGGGGCGCGAGCGCAGCGGCGGGAGATCCAGGTGGATCACGTTGAGCCGGTAGTAGAGGTCCTCGCGGAAGCTCTTCTCTGCGACCATCGCCTCGAGGTTCCGGTTCGTCGCAGCCACGACGCGCACGTCGACGTGCTGGTTCTTCGTCGCGCCGAGTGGGCGCACCTCGTGCTCCTGCAGCACGCGCAGGAGCTTGGCCTGCAGCGGCAGCGCGAGCTCGCCGATCTCGTCGAGGAAGATCGTGCCGCTGTCGGCCTCGACGAACAGGCCGGGCTTGTCGGCGCGCGCGTCCGTGAACGCGCCCTTCTTGTGGCCAAACAGCTCGCTCTCGATCAGTCCCTCGGGTATCGCCGCGAGGTTCACGGCGACGAACGGCCCGGCCGCGCGCGCCGAGTTGTAGTGGATCGCGCGGCCGATCAGCTCCTTGCCGGTGCCGCTCTCGCCGGTGACGAGCACGCTCGCCGTCGAGCCGGCGATGCGCTTCACGAGGGAGACGACATCGCGCATCGCCTCGCTGTTCGCGATGATGTTCTCGAAGCCGAACTTGTCCTCGACCTCGCGCTGCAGTCGCGCGACCTGGCTGCGTAGCGCGCGCTCGTCGAGCACGCGATCGATCGCGAGGAACAGCTCCTCGATCTCGAACGGCTTGGTGATGTAGTCGAACGCGCCGAGCTTCACCGCGCGGATCGCCGTTTCGATCGAGCCGAACGCGGTGATCATCACGACGTGTGGCGGATCTGCGAGCGCGCGTACACCGCGAATGAGATCGAAGCCGTCCATCTCCGGCATGCGGAGATCCGTGATCACCACGTCGAACTTGCCGGCGCGGGCGACCTCGAGCCCCGCGGCGGCGCCGCCCGCCGCCGAGACATCGAAGCCCGCATCCTCGAGCTCCTCGGCGAGCAGGTCGCGCATCGCCTCGTCGTCCTCGACCACGAGGATCGATGCGGTGCGTTCGGCCGTCACGGCGGCCTTCTTAGCATGGCTTACGGCACGCAGCGGCCCGTCGGCATGTCGCAACGGAGCCGAACCCACGGCCCGCTTGCCGGGTCGGACAGGATGCTTGTCGGGCAGTGATCGTTCTCGGTGCATTTTTGCACGCAGAAGTTCTGGGTCAGGTACGTCGTGCATACGTGATCGGTACCGAGGGGCGCGCAGTCGCCGTCGTTCGCGCACGCGCGCGAGCAGGTCTCGCGGGTGTCCGCGTCGCTGACGAAGAAGAAGCTGGGACACGACAGGTTCGGCCCGCAGTCGGACGCGCTGTCGCACGCGCCGCCTTCGGGGACGTCGCCCGGTGCATTGATCGAGACACACGAGCCGGCGAGGCAGTTGCCGCGGTAGATCTGATTTCGATATTCGGCGGCGCACTGTGCCGTCGACGTGCACCCGGCGCCGAGGGTGCGCTGCGCACTCAGCGTGTAGTTGACCGGTGCGGACTGGCCGGCGCCGCTCGTGAAGTCGCGCACCCGGAGGTGGTAGGTGCCGGGTGCGAGGTACGACAGGCGGATCGTTTCGGGCTGCTCCCAGAACGAGAGCCCCACCTGCGTCCCGCTCGCATCGTAGACGCCGAGGTCGAGGTCCCGGCCGCCGCTCCACGCGAGCGAGAGCTGCCAGGTCTCGCCGAGCGTTCCGACCTCGAACGTGTAGTAGTCGTATTCGCTCCGCGGGACCGAGCAGATCTTCGCGGCCATCGCTCCGTACCCGGTTCCGTCGAGGACGATCGGCGTCGCGCCGGCGGGGCCGTCGTCGGCTGGCTCGACCGCGTCGTCGCTGGCGCACGAGTCGCTGCCCACCGCGCAGACCTGGTTCGCACCGCATACGGGAGAGCTCGCGTTGCCGCACTCGAAGCTCGTCACGCATTGCACGCATTGACCCTCGAAACACGCGGGGCTCTGCGGCGAGGCACTGCACTGGCTTCCGTTCGTGCATGCCTCCTCGTAGACCTCGAGCGTGAAGTCCGTCGAGTCGGGCACTTGTGACTCCCAGTAGTCGACGACGACGAACGCAGTCGGCGCCGTCGCGACGAAACGACCGAGCTCGCGATCCGTGCGCGTGGCATCGGCGAACAGCAGGCACTGCGCCGCAGACGGGCCGGCCGGCGTCTCGCACCCGGTCGCGACGTAGAACGCGAGATCGGACGGCGACGTGAGCCGCACGATGTACGGAGCGCCGACCTCGAGCCCCGCGAGCGGGATCACCCGATCGGGCCCCTTCGACTCGATACCGAACGGCGCCGCGACGTCGCGGCACATTGCGGGGCTCTGGACGTCGGCGTTGCCGAGCTGTCCTATCACGCGCACCGGCACCGTCACCGGCGACGCGCTCTCGAACTCGGTGCAGCCCGGGAACACGACTTCGTCGGGCGTTGGCCCATCCGGCGGTGCATCGGGCGGGACGGCAGCACCGTCGCCGCAGGCGCACGCCGCGACGAGGATCACCCCGACGAGGAACGCGTGACGGCGCACAGAACCACTATGCCGCCGGCACCTAAACCTGCGCGAGTTATGGGCTCACACGAGGTGAGCGCGTTGCGACGTGCCGACATCAGGACTCGATGTGACGAGCCTCTCGTCGCAGGGAGGAGGGCACACATCACCACCCGGCGCCGAAATCCACCGCCATCCCCACGCCATAGCGACCGCTGCGGGTCGCTCTCGTCGTATGTCACGAAGTGTTTCTATCCGGGTGACAGCGCCGTGGAGTTGACTAGTATGCCGCGTCTTACCAGGAGTCTTTTTATGTTTCGAAACCTGCAATTCGTGATCACGTCCGCTGCTCTCCTCGCTGCGTGCGGCGATGACGGTGGCCAGAACGTCACCATCGTCGACGGTGGTGGTAGCGGCGGCGACGCCGCGAACGTCGCGTGCAAAGCGTCGAGCTCGTACGGATCGCCGACGCCGTCGATGCAGGAAGCGCACTCCGCGATGGACAGCATGGGCAACCAGAACCTGTGGGTGTTCCTCGATCTCAACGCGGACGCCAGCCCGGACATCATGCTCGTCGATCTGTACGCCGGGTACGGCGCGTTCCAGGGCGGTCTGCCGGCCGCCGGCGCGACCGTGCAGCTCACGGGCGACGAGGTGAGCCCGGCGACCTGCGGTGCGTGCGTGTCGATCCAGGTCGACTATACGGAGCAGGGCCCCGCCGACGACATCTATCTCGCCGACGGCGGCATGCTGACCCTCACGGCCGCGACGACGACCTCGCTCGCGGGCAGCCTCTCCAACGTGACGTTCAAGCACATGAACGTCGACAGCGAGGGCATCGCGACACCGCACCCGGACAACTGCACGGCGACGCTCGCGTCGATCGCGTTCAGCGCCACGCCGATGCCGTCGGCGGCTGCCGCCAGGTCGCGCTTCCAGAAGCGCGACCGTCGCTAGGCCATGCCGTCCTTGCGACGAGCGCGACGTTGTTCGTGCTCCTCGTCGACGAGCCGCACGTAGTCGAGCGGCTCCCAGAGCTCGACGGGCGGCGGCGCCAACGTGCCGAGCTCGCGCACGCGTGCGCGGAACGACGCCGCGATCTGCTCGAACGGCGGCAGGTCATCGCGCCCCGAGAGCGCGCCCGACTTCGCGGCTTCGGCGGCCTCGGCGGTGAGCTGCAGTGCGGTCTCGCGCGTGACGCGACCGCGCCGGATGATGTCCTGCACGCTCGTCGCGAGGTGACCGAGCTCGTACTGGCCGGAGTCGAGCATCTCGAGCGCGACGAACACGACCTGCCGCGCGGACAACACCTTGTCCTCGTAGAGCACCATCGCGGCCTGGAAGTAATTGAACACGGGCACGAGGCGAGGACCGAAGCGACGGAAGCCGAGCGGCGGCGAGCGTCGATCGAGGTGGATGAACATGCGCTGTACGGCCGGGCCCTTCGGCACGTCCCGCGCGAGATCGAGGATGCGCGCCGTGTCGTCCTCGTATGCGCGCGAAGCGACGAGCACGCGCTCGAGGTCACTCACGCCGACGACACCCGCGACGAGATCAGCGTACAGGCAGTAGATGATCGCGTCGGCCTCCGCGTCGTCGCCAAACAGCGTCTCGCGCTCCGCGGCCGCGCCGATTCGCGAGCGCAGCATCGCGGGCAGCTTGTACGGGATCTGCGCGCGCAACGCGCGGAAGCGTCCCTTGAGGATGTTCTTCAGGTTGTTCTTGAGGACGAACTCGTCGTACGCGATGCCGTCGAGCGCGAGCTTCGCGGTGAGCGTCGTGCGCATCTGCGTCGGGCTTCCGCTGACGATGCAGATGCGGTGGCCGTCCTGCTTGAGCGCGCGCAGGAGCGCGGTCGCGCCGGGATACGCCTGCTTGTCGGCGGCCGTCTCGATCGCACTCTTCGCGAGATCCACGATCGAATCGAACTCGGTGCGCAGGTACGTCTTGTCGAGATCCCAGCGGAACGTGTGGCGCGGCGCCGGTGCGCCGGGTGGCAGTCCGTCGGGGACATGATCGAACAGACCGATGCGTTCGCCCAGGTCGACGGGCAGCGACGTCAGCTTGCGGAGAAGGCTCTTACGACGACCGGCCATGCGCTCTCTAGTCTGTCACGGGCTTCGGCGCGCTCGATGACGGACCCGGGCTCGTCGATCCCGACGCGGTTGCCTTCTTCTGGCGATCGTCGAGCTCGGCCATCGTGCGCGCGATGTTGCCGCACAGGTTTCCGGACAGCGCCTTGTGCGCGACCTTGATCGCGTTCGCGATCGCGCGCGGGTTGGAGCGACCGTGTGCCTTGATGAACGGGTTCGTGAACCCGAGCAGCGGCGCGCCGCCGTACTGCTGCCAGTCGGTGACGCTCTTCAGCTGATCGATCGCCGAGGACAATGCGAGCAGTCCGAGCCGCCACGCCAGCCGCTCCTTGTGCGCATAGCGCGCGAGGCGGACCACGGTCTCGCTGACGCCCTCGAGCATCTTGAGCACGACGTTGCCGACGAAGCCCGACGTCACGACGACGTCGGCGACACCGCGGGGGATGTCGAGGCCCTCGATGTTGCCGATGAAGTTGATGTCGGTCGCTTCGACGAGCGACGCGTGCGCCGCGACGATCTCTTTTGGACCCTTGCCGGCCTCGGTGCCGTTCGAGAGCAGCGCGACGCGCGGTCGGCGGTTGCTCGACACGAGCTTCGCGTATGCGGAGCCCATCACCGCGAAGCCGACGAGATCCTCGGCGGTGACGTCGACGGTCGCGCCGACATCGAGGATCAGCGAAAACGGATCATCCTTCTCGCCGCGGCGCAGCTCGGTCGGATAGACGGCGGCGAGCGCCGCGCGGCGCACGCCCTCGAGCAACGTCCAGCGGCGGGCGCACGCGAGCACGCTGGCGCCCGTGTTACCGGCGGAGACGAGCGCGTCGCCTTCACCACGCGCGACGAGGTCGGCCGCGACCACGATCGACGCTTCGGGCTTGGCGGCGAGCGCCTCGGACGGCTTCTCGTCCATCTCCACGTGTTGCGGCGCGTGATGCACGCGGACGCGCGCGCCGTCGTGGCGCAGTTTTGGAAGCAGACGGCCGATGGCCGCGGCATCACCGACCAGAATGATCTCGGCGGAGCTCAGCGCGAGGGACGCCTCGGCCGCACCCTGCACGATCGCGTCTGGTGCGTGGTCACCACCCATAGCGTCGACGACGATGCGGTGCATGCCTCGCATCTTGCCATGGATCCTGCGAGACACGCCCCCGCGGGCGCGGTTGCAGCGATCGCCCAGAAAAAGGCTCTGCCAGCGACGAATGGACGAGCGAACCGGGACCTCCGCGCACTCTTGCAGGTTCCTTACACGGATCGAAGACCATCTCGCCGGGCCGCGCGTCAGGGTCGAGACACGCCGGTTCCACGGCGCACATCGCAAACGCGAGGAGGTTTCATGTCCCGGTCGAAGAAGCTCGGTGGTTGGTTGCGCCGTCACAGCTTGACGCTGGTCGCGGCGCTTGGAGGCGCCGCGGGCGTCGCATACGCCGCGGGACATCGCGCCCCGCCGGTACAGGAAGGTCCGACGCTGATCAGCGTGATCCAGAAGGCGATGCCACCGACCCCCGAGAAGGACTCCGTCCAGGACACGGTGCAGATCGCGCTGGTCCTCGACACGAGTGGGAGCATGGACGGCCTGATCAACCAGGCGCGCTCGCACCTGTGGAACATGGTCGACCAGATGGGCGGGATGACCCGCTTGGTCGATGGAAAGATCCGCTCGGTGCGCGTCGAGCTCGCGCTGTACGAGTATGGCAACGACACGATCTCGTCGGAGCAGGGCTACATCCGCCAGGTCATCCCCTTCACGGGCGACCTCGACAGTGTCAGCGAGAAGCTTCACGGCCTGTTCACGAACGGCGGCTCGGAGTTCGCGGGCCAGGCGATCAAGACCGCCGTCGAGCAACTCCCGTGGTCCAAGGACAAGGACACGATGAAGTTCGTGTTCCTCGCCGGCAACGAAGGCTTCGATCAGGGCCCGGTCAGCGCACAGGTCGCGATGGAGCTCGCGCAGGCCAAGGACGTCAACGTGCAGCTCATCTTCTGCGGCACGCAGGACGGAACGTGGGAGAGCGCCGCGAAGCTCGCGAAGTCGGACCTCATGACGATCGATCACAACAAGGTCGCGGTGCACATCCACGCACCGCAGGACGACGAGATCCTGCGCCTCGGCGACGAGTTGAACAGCACGTACATGGCGTACGGTCGCGCCGGCGAGGCGTCGATCCAGCGCCAGAAGGCGGCGGACATGTCCTCCGCAAAGATGTCGAAGAAGGTCGCGATCGAGCGCATGCAGATCAAGAGCAAGAAGAGCTACGACAACGGCAACTGGGACCTCGTCGACGCGCAGGACAAGGACGCCAACTTCCTCGCGAAGGAGAGCGAGGAGAACCTGCCCGCCGAGATGCGTGGCAAGACGCTCGAGGAGAAGAAGGCGCTGGTGGATGCGGCCGCGAAGAAGCGCAACGAGCTCAAGGCGAAGATCGCCGAGCTCGAGAAGGCGCGCGTCGTTCACATCCAGAACGAGAAGATGAAGAATGGCGTGAAGGACGAGGCGTCGCTCGACAGCGAGCTGATGAAGTCGACGAGGAAGACCGCGGCCAAGAAGGGATACAAGTTCTGATGTACAAGGACGACGAGGCCGCGCGCGACGAGCGCGCGAATACGCTGATCGACGAGATCGCCGACCTCGAGCGCAAGAAGGTCGAGGCGACGAAGACCGACGCGCGTCTCGAAGAAGCGCGCCGCGAGCTGACCTCGCTGCAATCGCACGCTCCGAAGCCGGCGGCGAAACCCGAGAAGCGCCCGGGGGTGATCGCACACGTGCTGGTGTTCGCGGGCACCGCGGGAGCGGCGTTCCTCGGGTACACGCTACTGTTCTGATCGACCTGCGCACTCCCTTCGGGAGTTCTGCGCGCTCGACGGACGTCGAGCTTGCGATCGGCTATGGTGCCGCCGGCAATGCCGGAGCGGCTCTACATCGTCGACGGGCACGGATACATCTTCCGCGCCCACTACGGTCTGATGAACATCTCGCGCGGCGAGCGGCGCGAGGTGAGGCTGTCGACGAGCGAGGGCATGCCGACGGGTGCGCTCTACGTGTTCACGCGCATGCTCATGCGCCTCGAAGAGGACGTCGCCCCGAAGCGGATCTGCGTCGTGTTCGACGACAAGAGCGGCAGGAAGACGTTCCGTGCGGAGATGTACGAGCCGTACAAGGCGACACGCAAGGCGCCTCCCGAGGAGCTCCAGGTCCAGATGGAGTACTTCGCGCCGATCGTCGAGGAGATGGGCTGGCCCGTCGTGACGGTGGCGGGCGTCGAGGCCGACGACGTGATCGCGACGCTCGTGAAGCGCGCGCGCGCCCAGAACTGGGAGGTCGTCATCTACAGCGCCGACAAGGACATCATGCAGATGGTCGGCGACGGCGTATCGATGATCGACGCGCTCCACCAGAAGACGTACACGCGCGAAGAGGTCATCAAGAAGATGGGCGTGCCTCCGGAGAAGATCCCGGACTTCCTCGCGCTCGTCGGCGACACCAGCGACAACATCCCCGGCATCCGCGGCGTCGGCGACAAGACGGCGGCCACGCTGCTCGAGCAATACGGGACACTCGAGAACCTGATCGCGCAGAACCCGGTCGTGCCGCGCATCCAGGTGAAGCAACCGTTCGGAGACCCGGATCAGCTCGAGCGCGTACGCATCTCGCGCAAGCTCGTCGAGCTGAAGGACGACGTCGAGCTGCCGCGCGAGCTCGACAGCCTCGTCGCGACCGGCTGGGATCTGCACAAGCTGTATCAACGCTTCACCGAGCTCGAGTTCGGCCTCCTCGTCGACAAGGTGAAGATGCGCATGCCGCCCGGCGAGGACGTCGTCGTCGTGCCGGCTCCGGAGACCACGGCGCTCGTCGCGTCGATCGAGACCGCGCCCGAACCGAAGATCGTCTCCCGCCCCGACGCGATCGAAGAGCTCGCGGCTGCGGCGACCAAGGCGAAGCGCATCGCGCTCACGATCGAGCTGGATCCCGAGCGCTCCGAGAAGGCGGGCCTCGTCGCGATGGTCATCGCCGTGCCCGGGATGGCGCCCGCGTACATCCCGCTCGGACACCGCTACATCGGCGCGCCCGCGCCGCCCGTCGCGACGGACCTGTTGCCGCTGCGCAACGTGCTCGCATCGACGACGATCGAGAAGGTCGTCCACGACGCGAAGACGATCCGGCGCACGCTCGAGAACGATCACCTGTTCGACCACGTGCGGATCGCCGGCATCGTCGAGGACACGATGCTCGCGGCGTTCCTGCTCGATCCCACCGCGGAGGCTGAGCCGGGGGAGGCCGTCGCGCAGCGACTCGGCGGCGTACTGTTGCCAGCGCGCACGACAATCGCGGGCAAAGCGAAGTATTCGCTCGAGGGCATCGACGTCGAGCGCGCGGCGCCGTGGGCGGGCGCGGTCACGCACGCCATCGGTGCGATCGCTCCCCAACTGCCGAAGCGGCTCGAGGAGAGCGGGTTGCTCTCGTTGTATCGCGACGTCGAACTGCCGATCGCGATGCTGCTGGCGGACATCGAGCGGATCGGCATCCACATCGACGTCGCGCACTTTCGCAAGCTCGGCAACGAGGTCGGCAAGAAGCTCGAGGAGCTCGAGAAGACGATCTACGAGGCGGCGGGAGAGACGTTCAACATCGGCTCGCCGAAGCAGCTCGGCGAATTGATGTTCGGCAAGCTCGGGATGGAGACGAAGGGCGTTCGCCGCACCAAGACCGGCTGGTCGACCGAGGCCGAGACGCTCGAGGCGCTGATCGACGTGCACCCGATGATCCGCCCGATCCTCGAGCACCGCGAGATCAGCAAGCTCAAGGGGACATACCTCGATGCGCTACCGCCGCTCGTGTCCGCGAAGACGGGCCGCGTGCACACGACGTTCAACCAGGTCGTCGCAGAGACGGGCCGCATCTCGTCCCAGGATCCGAACCTCCAGAACATCCCGATCCGCTCGGAGCTCGGCCGGCAGATCCGTCGCGGATTCGTCGCGGCGCCTGGCCGCGTGCTAATCGCGGCGGACTACTCGCAGATCGAGCTGCGCATCCTCGCGCACCTGTCGAACGACGCGAAGCTCGGCGCGGCGTTCCGCGACAAGGTCGACGTGCACACGCAGACGGCGGCCGAGGTATTCGACGTGCCGCGCGACCAGGTGACGTCGGAGCAGCGGCGGATCGCGAAGGCCGTCAACTACGGCCTGTCGTACGGCCAGAGCGACTTCGGGCTCGCACGCACGCTCGAGATCAGCCGCACGCAGGCGGCCGAGTACTCGCGCCGCTACTTCCAGCGCTTCCCGACCATCCACAAGTTCATGGATGACATCGTGACGCTCGCGCGCGCGCAGGGGGGGGCACGCACGCTGCTCAATCGCTGGCGTCCGATCCCGAACCTCATGAGCAAGAGCCCGCAGGCGCGTCACGCCGCCGAGCGTGTCGCGCAGAACACGCCGATGCAGGGCGCAGGCGCCGACATCATCAAGCTCGCGATGCTCGCCACCGCGCGCCGCATCGCGAAGGACAAGCTGCCCGTGCAGATGCTACTGACGGTGCACGACGAGCTCGTGTTCGAGGCGCCGCCGAAGCAGGCCAAGGAGATCGGCGAGATCCTGCGCGGCGAGATGGAGAGCGTCTACAAGCTCGCGGTTCCGCTCGAGGTCGACGTCGGCATCGCGGACAACTGGGCCGACGCGTAGCTACGGCGAGAGCAGGGCCGGCATGACGATGCCGTTGTTCATGACGTTGGTAGTCGTCGTGAGGATCACGCCGACGGCACCACCGCCGCCACCGCCGCCCCGGCCGTTTGTGGCAGTGCCTCCGTCGTTGCCGATCGCCAACGTCGCGTCACCGCCGTCGCCCGATGCCCCTGCATTGCCGCTGCCACCTAGCCCGGGCGCGACGGGCATGATCGCGCCCGCGCGCGTGCCGGCAATACCCTGGCCCGCGCCGCCACCGCCGCCGCCGCCGCCGCCGAGCGCGACCACGATCGCACCGGCCTCGATCGTCAACGCCTCGGTGTCGAACACGATCACGCCGCCGGATCCGCCACCTCCACCACCGCGGTCGTTGTCACCACCAACACCGCCACTCCCCGACGCGTTGATTCGCGCCGACGACGTGATGCGGATCGATGGAGAGACGAGGAAGATCCCGCTGCCACCGGCGCCGCCGCTACCGCCCGGAGGTGACATCGATCCACCGTTGCCGCCCGGGCATCCTCGACGAAACGTGCTGATCGCGGGGACTACCGCCCCGGGATTGGTCCCTGCGCTGAGGCTGGCGCCGCCATCGCCGCCGAAGACGAGCAGGCTTCCACCGGGACCACCGGCACCCGTGCCCGTGGCGTTGACCGTGTTGCAGGACGAAGCCGCTCCGCCCCAGCCATCGAGTGTCCCGCCGATCGTCATCTGCTCGGTCGCCACGAGAACGAGATGCCGCGACCCCACGGTCTGGAACGTCGTGCCGGGCGCGATCGTGATGACGCGCGCCGCCTTGACGCAGACCTCGACGCCGCCGATGGTCTCGATCGAGGGGCACTGAAAAAGAGTGTCGAACACGGTGAACCCCGACACCGCGTAGACATCGGTCGGAACCGGCATCGGACAGATCGGTTGGAACGTGCCCCAGCACGTGCGCGTATCGGGCGGCACGTCGATCAGGGCGTCGCTCGTCGCATCGACGAGCGCGGCATCTCCAGAGACGACGCCGTTCTCGATGCCGAGGATGCCCTTACATCCCGTCAGCACGGACATGGCGATGGGCGCGAGCCTCACGTGTCCATCGTATCAACGCAGCGCGGGGATTTCGACGGTGTATCTCTCGCGCCCGTCGATCCCGACGAGCGCGACACGCAGCGCTGCATCCGTCGCGTCGACGACGCCGAACGACTGCAGTCCATCCCACGGTGCGAGGTTGCCCGTGCCCACCGGAGGCGCCCACTGGAACTTCAGCTCCGGGCCAAATGTCGGATCGAGCGGATTCGGACCGAACGTGCCTGCGTGGATCGGCCCCGCGACGAGCTCGTGGAACGGCGTGAAGTCGGCGCCTGTCGCGCGCGCGGGATCGAACGCGTGATGCGCCGCGTAGTGCACGTCGGCGGTGAGCCACACCACGTTCTGAACGCCGCGCGCCTTGATCGCGGCGAGTACGCGCGCGAGCTCCTTTTCGCGACCGAGCGGAGCGCCGGGTGCGCCGTTCGCGTAGCCCTCGTGCATCCGATCGCTCGGCCCATCGCCGATGACGAGCGCGATCGGTTGATCGCAGGCGACGATCTTCCAGCGTGCCTTCGACGTGGCGAGTTGCTCGACGAGCCAGTCGGCCTGCGCGGCGCCGAGCATCGCACCCGAGTCGCCGGTGTTCGCGTCGTTCGGCGTGCGCCACGTACGCAGATCGACAACGATCACGTCGACGAGCGGCCCGTAGTGGATCACGCGATGTACGCTCGGTCCCGCGATCGGCATCCATTCGCGTACCGCACGCAGCGCCAGTGCCGCGAGCTTGTCTGCGTCGCGCTCGATCGTGTAGCGCTCGTCGGTGAGCGTCTGCCCAGGCCACCAGTTGTTGCGCGTCTCGTGGTCGTCCCACTGCGCGATGATCGGCACCTCGGCGGCGAGGGCGCGGACGTGATCGTCCTCGAGGTTGTACGCGAGGCGAGCGCGGAAATCGTCGAGCTCTTGCGCGACGCGCGCGACGCGCTCGTTTGTCACGTTCTTCCAGATGCGCCCGCCCAGTGTCTCGTGCTCCGAGAGGATCGGGTTGTCCGCGTAGAACAGATCGCCGGAGTGCAGGAAGAACGCGGGCTCGACCGCGCGCATCGCCGCGTAGCCGCGCAGGCCGCCCCACTCGGGGTTGCGGCCGTAGCCCTGGCCGCACGTGTCGCCGGTCCACACGAACCGGACGTTGTCCGAGTGTGGTGTGGCGAACGTCCCCGTGGTCCACGCGCTCGCACCGCGATCGGCCTCGCGCTCGAACTTCACCCGGTACGCGATCGTCTGCCCCGGTTCGAGCCCGGCGACGGTGACCGCACCGGTGTGATCCGTGTCGGGGCCGACGACAGGACCCGCGAACGTGCGCGGGTTGCGATACGACGCCGAGCCGGAGACCTCGACGATCATGCGTGCTGGCTCGCTCGAACGCGCCCATACGATCGCGCTGCCGCCACCGACATCGCCGACCTGGACACCGTGCGTGATCGTCGGGACCCGTGTCTTCACCAGTGGCGCGCGCCCGCACGCGAGCAGCGCCGTGGACGCTGCGGTCCCCGCGAGAAAGCCGCGGCGCGTGATCGTCATCCGTCGATCCTACGGCGGCGCTTGGTGTCCGCCAGCATCAGCGGAACATTTCGCGTCCCGGAGAACACCGGACGCGTCGGCACGTCTCCGCGATAGCCGTTGACGTCGGCATCCACGCGCGAGCGATCCGGCTCGCGTTGCGCGTGACCGTACACGTAGATGTGCGCGCCCGCGAAGATCGCGTGCTCGTGAAATCGGACGCCCGACGTCATTGGATAGTTGAGCCGCGCCTTCGACCGCTCGAACGCATCGCGCTCGGTCGCGGTCCACCTCGCAGAGGCTTGGAGCCCGCTCGGCCAGCCATCGGTCGTCGATGTCGGCCACGCGAATCGGGCGCCGTCGAACAAGACGAGCGCGCGCCCGGTATCGTCGCGCACGAGCATCTCGCCGTGGCACGCGAGCGCGCCCGCGAACCTGCGATCCGCCATGCCGGTCTCCTCGATCGAGATGAACCACCCGGCGCACGGCTGGTTCGTCATCGGGCTTCGCAGTTGGCCGAGAGCCTCGACGTAGCCCTGGATGCACGCGCGTGCGCCGTCCTTGACGTCGGCGATCGACACGATCGTCTGTCGAGCGATCCGCGCGCGGACACGATCGCCGTGGAGCGCCGGCGCCAGGAGCTCCTGCCACCACTCGAGCATTACGTCGGTCGCTTCTTCGGCGGTCTTTTCGCTGCGGGCTTCTTCGCCGCGGGCTTCTTCGCTGCGGGCTTCTTCGCTGCGGGCTTCTTCGCCGCGGGCTTCTTCGCCGCGGGCTTCTTCGCCGCGGGCTTCTTCGCTGCGGGCTTCTTCGCCGCGGGCTTCTTCGCCGCGGGCCTCTTCGCCGTTGTCGTCTTCGCCTTCATCGCGTTTGCCTCGGCCAGCAGCTCGCGAAGCGCAGCGTATTCGTCCCACGATGCGTCCCACTCGTCGAAGAACGCGAGCGCGCCGTCGAACGGCGATAACTTCTCGACCATCGGCTCCAGATCGCCGGCGCCATACAAGTAGAAGAAGCTCGATCCATCCTCGGTCTTTGTCGCGACGAACGTCCACGCCAGCTGGGCGCACGCCGGGCGTACCCACTGCTCTTCGAACGCCGACAGCCGGCGATACGTCGCGGCATCCGGCAACCGCGACAGCTGTGTGAGCGGATAGGGGAGCTCGACGACGAAGATGCGTTCTTGTCCGGGCACGCGTTCGAGATCGCGGATGCGAAACAGCGCGGACTTTCCATCGTCGCGTCGCGCTTCGACGATGTGCCAGACCTCGTCGGTTCTCACGGAGATAGAGCGTACCGTGAGATCGAGCGCTGGACCTGCGCGGAACGCGATTTGGAGTTTCGCGTTCGGCCGCGCGACCCGCTAGACTTGCACGATGCGCGTGGCTGTCGCCCTCGTCGCCGTCACCGGCCTCATGTCGGGGTGCCGCGGGTCGAGCGAGGCGCCACCGCCGCCAGCCCCACTACTCGCGCCGGTCGCGCCGGTCGCGCCGGCCGCCGCCGCGTCGACGGGAACGCCGTCGAAGACGTCGGACGAGGGAGCGACGTTGCGCCCGCATCACGAGGAGCGTGTGGTCGAGTGCCCGGCCGCGCTGCCCGAGCTCGCCGATGACGAGGCCCGCGTCGCGCTTCTGCTCGAGGAGGCGAACCGTCAGATCGAGGCGGGCACCTTCGCCGCTGCCTGGACCTGCGCGGATCGCGCATCGGACATCACGCCGACCTCCGTCGAGGCGCATCACCTCCGCGGTGCCGCGCTCGCCGCGCTCGGTCGCGACAGCGACGCACAGATCGCGTATTCGCTCGCGCTCGCGCTCGATCCCGACGACCCGGAGACGCTGCGTGCCGTCGCGGACTTCTATATCAACGGCAAGGGCGAGCGCCGCCGCGACTCGCTACGCCTCGGTCTCGAGCTCGCGCAGCGTGGTAGCCGCCGGGCGCAGGCGCGACGCCGCCGGAACGCACCACTGTCCGCTGACCTCGCCGTGCTCGAGGCGCAGGCGCTCAACGATCTCGGGCGCAGCGACGAAGCACTCGGCCGCGTCGAGGCGGCGCTCCGGTTCGCGCCGGGCCGCGGCGACGCACTGCACGAGAAGGGCGTCGCGCTGTTCGATCTGTCGCGATTCGCGGAGGCACGCACGACGCTGACCAAGGCGCTCGCGATCCAGCCGAACGACGCGTATACGCACCAGATGATGTGCCTCACCCTCGAGCAGCTTGGCGAGACGGCGCGCGCCGACGCCGCACTCGCCCGTGCGCGGGAGCTCGCGCCGACCGAGCTGCTCGCGCCGGTGCTGATCCCCGTCGACGAGTTCCGTCGCGAGGTCGACACGATCGTCGCGTCGCTTCCCGCCGAGAAGAAGGCGCGCGTCCTCGCGATCGAGATCGAGATCGCGGACCTGCCGGCACCGGCGGATCTCGCCGCGGTCAAGCCGCCGTTCCCGCCGACGATCCTCGGCCTCTATCGCGGTCCGGTCGGGCACGCGGCGCAGCTGCCATCCCAGCCGGGCGACGAGCCGCCGTCGATCGCGCTGTATCGCAAGAACCTCGCGCGCGCCGTGAAGACGCGTGCGGAGCTATCCGAGCAGATCCGCGACACGCTGCTGCACGAGATCGGCCATCTCGAGGGGCTCGACGAGGACGACCTGCGCCGCCGCGGCATGGAGTAGGACGTCGAAGGTACGGCGGGCTTGGGGTAGGATGGCCCGCATGTCGGACGGCAAGGGGCTGGCCCCGCAGGGGACTGCGGGTTTGAGCGACCCGGCCCTGTCCGTGCATTCGCTGGAGGCCCAGCTCCAGCGCGAGCAGAAGAAGGTCGCGCTCGTCCAGGAGGTCAGCCGCGCGCTCACCGAAACCGGCGACCTCGACACGCTGCTCGCTCTGATCATGGCGAAGGTCACCGAGCTCATGGAGGCGGACCGATCGACGCTCTACCTGCTGTCGGAAGACGGCCAGCAGCTGTGGTCGAAGGTCACGGACGGGGGCGAGCGCGTGGAGATCCGGCTGCAGGTCGGCGACGGCATCGCGGGCTGGGTCGCGCAGACACGCGAGATCGTCAACATCCCGGACGCGTACGCGGACCAGCGGTTCAGCCCGGCGGTGGATCTGAAGAGCGGCTATCGCACGCACACGATCCTCACGGTGCCGATGCTCGGCGCGATGGGTGGCGTCGTCGGCGTGCTGCAGGTGCTGAACAAGCAGGCCGGACCGTTCAAGCGCGCCGATGAAGAGCTGCTCACCGCGCTCGCGGCGCAGGCGGCGATCGCGATCGAAAACGCGCGCCTCTACCACTCGCTCGTGGCGCAGAACCAGGAGCTTTCTCGCGCGCGGCGCGACCTCGAGCGTCGGGGCCGCGAGCTCAACGCGCTGTACGAGGTGGAGAAGGAACTGTCGGCTGCGCTCGATCTCGACGACCTGTTGTCGCGCATCCTCGCGCAGGCGATCACGGTGCTCGGTGGTGGCGCGGGATCGATCGCGCTCGTCGATCCCGATGGCGCTCTGCGCTTTCGCACGGTGCAGGGCCCCGCGGCGCCGCGATTGATCGAGCGGACGCTGCCGCACGGCACGGGCCTGCTCGGCTGGTCGATCGCGCACCGCCAGCCGGTCATCGTCGACGAGCCGACCAAGGATCCGCGCCACGCGACCGAGGTCGCGGAAGAGGCCGGTGTGCGGCCGCAGCATCTGATGGTCGCGCCGCTCGTCGACGGCGAGGACGTGATCGGTGGCATCGAGATCATCGATCAGCGCCGCTCCGCGCGCGATGGCGACGGTCCGTGGAACGAGGAGGACCTGAAGCTCCTTGTCCTCATCGCAGCGCAGACGGCGAACGCGATCAGCATGGCGCGGCGGCGCAGCGAGCAGAGCAATCGTGATCGCCTCGCGTCGATCGGCCGCATGCTCGCTGGGCTCCTGCACGACCTGAAGACGCCGATGACGATCATCTCGGGCTATGCACAGCTCATGGCGGCGGCCGACGAGGCGGAGCAGCGCGAGCGCTACGTCGAGCAGATCCAGCGGCAGTTCGATCACATGGCCGGCATGACGCGTGAGGTGCTCGCGTTCGCGCGCGGCGACTCCGACCTCGTCGTGCGCAAGGTCTACATGAACAAGTTCGCCGAGGAGCTCGCGACGCAGCTCGGCACGGCGGTCGCGGGACGCAACATCGACTTTCTCGTCGAGGCTCGCTACGATGGCATCGCGTTCTTCGACGAGAACAAGCTCCTGCGCGTGTTCCACAACCTGACGAGCAACGCGGTCGACGCGATGCCCGACGGGGGCACGCTGCGCGTCACCATGGATCGGGACGCGGAGCAGAACCAGCTCGTGATCTGCGTGAAGGACTCCGGCCCCGGCATCCCGCCGCAAATCCACGCACGGCTGTTCGAGCTGTTCGCGACGGGGCGCAAGGGAGGCACGGGCCTCGGTCTCGCGATCGTCAAGCGGGTCGTCGACGATCACAAGGGCACGATCCGCTGCGACACGGGCTCGGGCGGTACCACGTTCGAGATCCGGCTGCCGCTCAGCCGATCGAACGCCAGCGAACCCGACTAGCCATGCTCGCGATCCGCGAGGTCGAGAAGTCGTACGGCTCGTGGAAGGCGCTCGCGGGGGTGTCGCTGTCGGTCGCCGCCGGCGACGCCGTGCTGCTCGTCGGACGCAACGGCGCGGGTAAGACGACGCTGCTCCGCATTGCGACGGGCTTTCTGGATCCGGACGCGGGCGACGTCACGATCGACGGCATCGCGATGGCGACCGAGCGGTCGCGTGCACAAGCCAGGCTCGGTTACCTGCCGGAGCAAGCGCCGTCGCCGCACGAGCTACGCGTGATCGACCACCTGCGGCTCCGCGCGCGGCAGAAGGGCCTGCGCGGCGACGCGTTGGCGACGGCGATCGATCGCGCGACCGCGCTGGCGGATATCGCCACTGCCACGGAGCGTCCGATCGGGACACTGTCCAAGGGCTTCCGTCAGCGCGTCGGGCTCGCGGACGCGTTGCTCGGCGAGCCACCGCTGCTCGTCCTCGACGAGCCGACCAGTGGCATGGATCCCGTGCAGACCAAGGCGCTGTGCGAACACCTCGTACGCGCGGCGAAGGACCGAGCCGTGCTCGTGTCGAGCCACGCGGTCGCGGATCTCGAGCCGCTCGCGCGGCGAGTCGTCGTGATCCATAAGGGAAGGGTGGTCGCCGACGGAACGCCCGACGAGCTTCGCGAGCGCACGAAGAGCGAGCGCCTCGAGGCAGCCGTCGTGGCGCTGATGTCGGAGTCGACGACGGAGGTGCCATGAGGTCGGCGCGCGCCGCGTATTGGGTGATGCGCCGTGAGCTTCACGTGATGCTGCGCGCGCCGATCATGTACGTCGTCGGCGGGGTGTTCCTCGCCGTGCAAGGCGTCGCGTTCGCCGGGCTCGTCGGAGTGCTGTCCGATCCGCGCAGGCCGGCGCCGCTGGGCGCTCTGCTCGAACAGCAACTCGCCGGCACGTTGCTCACGTGGGTGCTCTCGCTGGTCGTGCTGACGCTGCTCGGCATGCGCGCGATCGCGGACGACAAGAAGACGGGCGGTTGGGAGCTGCTACTCACGGCGCAGGTCGGCGAGGGCGCGGCCGTCGTCGGGAAATGGCTCGCAGCGACGGTCATCTACGCGCTCCTCTGGGTGCCGACGCTCGCGTACCTCGTCGTAGTCGCGCTGTTTCGCAGCGACGGCGGTGGCTGGGACATCGCGACGGTCGTGACGGGCTACGCGGGAGCGATCGCGATCGGCGCCGCGTTGCTCGCGTGGACCGTCGCGGCGAGCGCGGCGATGGGATCGACGCTCGGCGCGGGCGCGCTCGGGTTCGCGTTGCTCGTCGGGCTGTTCCTCGTCGGCGAGCTGCCGGCGCTCGCGCCAGATCTCGCGCTCGAGCGACCGGCGCTCGCGGCCGCGCTGTCGGCGGTGTCCGTGCGTGCCCACCTCGCGGCGTTCGCGCGCGGGGAGCTCGGCGTCGCACCGCTGGTGTTCGTCACCTCGCTCGCGACGCTCGGCATGTCGCTCGCGATCACGCTCGCGTGCGCGGGACGCCGTCACCGTCGCGAGCTGCGCGCGCGCACGCTCGGCACGCTGCTCGTTGCCCTGGTCGGCGCGCTCGCGCTCGTGCTCGCGGTGCGTCACCCCGCCCGCATCGACGTCAGCGCGAGCGGGCGGAACTCGCTAGATCCCGGGACCCGCGCGGTGCTCGCGAACGTGGACCGCGCGACGCTCACGGTGGTGCGTCCGTCGCTCGGCGCGCTCGATCCGCTGTACGACGAGGTGACGCGCGTCGTCCGCCTCGCGGGCGAAGCGCCCGGTATGACCGTCGTCGTCGTCGATCCGGTGAACGCACCGGGCGGGCTCGACGCGGTCGCGCGCTCGGCGGGCGTGCTACCGAAGGACCTCGCGAACGGCGGCGCGGTGATCGTCGACGCGTACGGCAAGCGTCGCGTGATCGACCTCTTGTCGCTCGCGACGATCGAGCGTGTCGACGGCGCGGCGAGCGTCGAGCAGCTCGCGGTCGAGCGCGCAGTCTCGGGGGCGCTCGCGCAGATGGGGCAGACGGTGCCGATCTTCGTCTGCTTCACGACCGGGCACGGCGAGCTTCCGTTCGAGTCGACGGAGGCGCGCGCCGACTGGTCCGTCGTGGCCGAGCGGCTGCGCGGCGACGGCATGTCGCTCGAGGAGGTCTCGCTGGCGTCGCCGGTTCCGGCGCGCTGCTCGGTGCTCGTCGTCGCCGGACCGTCGACGCCATTCTCCGCCGAAGAGGCGCTCGTCGTGCAGCAGTACCTCGCCACCGGTGGTGGCCTACTCGTCGCGGCGCCCGCCCGAGTCGTCGGTCGCGGAGACGACCGCGTCGGCCGCACGGGTCTCGAGGCGCTGCTCGCGCAGAGCGGGCTGGGCCTGCCGCGCGCGATCGCGTTCGATCCCGGGTGGACCGTGAAGGAGATCCCCGGGTCGATCCTCGTGTTCGCGGGCTACGCCGATCATGCGATCGATCGCGGCTTCGCGAACGCGCGCCCGACGATGTGGGTGATGCCCCGCGCCGTCCTGATCGAGGGCGGTGCGCGCGCGCTGATCACCGCCTCGTCCGAGAGCTGGGCCGAGACGTCGTTCGACGCGCGATCCGTCGAGCGCGGACCCGACGATCTCGCGGGCCCGATCGTCCTCGCGGCCATCGGCCAGGGCGAGCGCGTTGTCGCCGTCGCCAGCGCCGAGGACTTCTCGAGCGTGTCGCTCGCGGGGTACGCGAGCGCGGGCGATCTGTGGCTCGCGCAGGCACTTCGTTTCCTCTCGAAGGCCCCCGAGCCAAACGTCGACGTCGCCGCGCGCCGGCCGGACCAGATCCGCCTCGTGATGACCGACGGCCAGCGCCGCACGGTCATCGCGATCTCGGTGGCGGGGATCCCGCTCGCGTGGATCCTGGTCGGTGGCGCGATCGTTCTGTGGCGCCGGAGGCGGTCGTGAACGACATCGGGAGGCTGTCGTGATCGCATCGGGAAGAGGGCTCGTCGTGCTCGCGCTTGTCGTGTGCGCGTTGCTCGTCGTGCTCGTCGTGGATCTCGCGCGGCGAGACGCGCCCATGAATCGCACGCTCGTGCCCGGCTTCGACGAGGCGAGCGTGATCCGACTCGGCTGGACCGCACATTCCGTCGGGCCGTACCTGACGCTCGAGCGCGCGAAGGGCGGCCCGTTTCGGCGCACCGCACCCGCCCCGGGCATTGTCGAGCAGATGCCGATCCAGAGCTTGCTCGCCACGCTTCGGGGTGCGCGGTGGCATCGCTCGAAGGAGCGCGATCCGCGTCAAGACTCCGCGGCGCATCTCGCGGTGGACCACGCGGGTGGGCGGCTCGAGCTGTGGATCGGAGGCCCCATCGAGAGCAGCGAGCAGGTGTGGATCGGCATCGGTGATCGCAGTTACCTCGTCGATGCGTGGGTCACGCGCGCGTTGACGCCATCGCCGCTCGATCTCGCGATCACCGCGCCACTCGCCTCGATCGCGAGCGCGCCCGCGTATTCGATCGATGGCGTACGCATCGAGGGCGCTCCACGGCGACTCCTGCCTCGCGCCGCGACATCGCAGACGCCGTCGCCGACGACACCGCCGATCGCGTTCCTGCTCGATCCGGCGTTCGTCGGCGAGCTCGAGCGCGCGCTCGCCGAGCTGGTCATCGAGGTCCTCCCACGCGCGCCGATGAAACACAGCGAAGTGACGACGATCGAAGTGCCGGGCACGCGCGTGTTGCTCGGTGGGCCGTGCGAGTCGCGCATCTACCTGGCCGCGACGGCGGGCGATGGTTGCGTGTCGCGCGAGAAAGCGGATGCTGTCGTCGCGCTTGTCGCGAAGCTGCCGATCCCGGCCGCAATCGTGGCGCGTGCGCCGGTGCCCGTCGGTGTGGAGTCGGTGACGCTCGTCGACGGTGCGACGCTCGATCTGCGAAGACGCCCGACGATCGACGGTGCGGACGCGAACCTCGACGAAGTGATGGCACTGATGACCGTGCTCCGCACACCCGTCGATCCGAGCGACGTCGTCGTCACGACACCGACAACCCCAGCGCCGTCGCCCTCGACCCCCGCGCCGTCGACGACCGCCCCCTCGACACCGGCGCCCTCGACCCCGTCGCCGTCGACGACCGCCCCCTCGACGATCGGAACGCTTTCGATTGGCACGGGGCGCGACGCGATCACGCTCCTCCTTCATCGCGGAAACCTCGTCGCGCGCGAGGGCGAGCCGTTCGCGCTGCGCCTCGCGCCCGATGCCTTCACGGTGCTGCGTCGCGGCGCCACCGCGTACAAGGAGCTCACGCCGTGGCGCGAGGAGCCGACGACGATCGACGAGATCACGATCGATGACGTCAGCTGGAAGCGCGGGGCCGTGCTCGGCGAATGGACTCGAACGCCGGCCGGCCCAAGTGACGCCGCTTCCATCGACGCGCTCGTCCGCGCGCTCGCAGAGCCACGAGTGCTCGGTGTGGCCACGGCCACAGTCGTCGACGGAAAGCGTGTCCGACTCGTGGTGCGTCCACCCGTGGGTGGCGAGAAATCCCACACGCTGGTGATCGGTGTGGCGAGAGGGGCGGGCTGCCCCGCGAAGATCGATACAACGACGATCCTGCTCTCCGTCGAGATTTGCCGTCTCGTGCCTCGCTAGTGGAGTGCTATCGTTCGGTAATGATGAGGGGCTTGAGCGCGCTCGCGCTCGCGTTGGTAGCGTTTAGCTGCGCGGCGAGTCGGAGCAGTGGCACGGACTGCGATGGCGGCGCGTGCGCAGATGCAGCACTCCTCGAGGATGCGGCGCCGGAGATCGATGCTCCACCGGGGCGTGACTTCGGCGAGGCGTGCACCGACAACTCCCAGTGCGAGTCGAACCTGTGCATCCTCGTCGGCACGTCCGGCCAGTGTACGCGCACGTGTGGTCAGTGTCCGATCGGCTATGGCTGCCTCGGCGTCAACGGCATCTCGATCGATGGCGAGATCACCTTCGTGTGCGTGCCGCTGTCGAACCAGCTGTGCACGCCATGCGCGCAGGACAGCGAGTGCACGCTGCTCGGCATGGACAAGTGCGTGACGTATCCCGACGGCGACAAGGCGTGCGGCCGCGACTGCACCACGGTCGGCTGCCCGATGGGCTTCGCGTGCCAGGACGTCACGATCGCCGGCACGCCGTACAAGCAGTGCATGGCGGAGAGCGGCGCGTGCGATTGCACGGCGATGAATGTGGGCGCGATGCAGCAATGCAACATCCCCACACCGTTCAACGTGTGCCTCGGCTCGCAGACATGCGGGGGCGCGAGCGGCTGGGGCTCGTGCGCTCCACCGTCGGCGGTGGACACGCCCGACGCGATGTACGTGGACGATAACTGTGATGGCATCGACGGCGAGATCACCGCCGGCATCTTCGTCAGCACGAGCGGCTCGAACGGATCCAACTGCGGCCTCGTGTACACGGACCCGTGTGGGACCGTCTCCTTCGGCGTTGCACGCGCGACCGCCACGGGCCGTCAACACGTCTACGTGCAGAGCGGCACGTACACGGAGACCGTCGTCCTCGCGAACAACATCAAGGTGTGGGGCGGCTACAACGTGCAGTGGCAGCGCGGCCCGCACACGACCGCCGCGAATCGCGTGACGATCGTCGGAACGCAGGACAACGCGAGCGGCGGCGCAGGCGAATACCTGGCCGTGCGCGCACACGGTGTCACGGGCGCGCAGATGGCGGACCTCATCATCCGCGGTCCCAGCGCGAGCGGGCAGAGCGGCACGCTCGGTCGTGACGGTCGCTCGAGCTACGCGGTGCACGCAAACAACGCGCAGCTCGTACTCACGCGCGTGCGGATCGAAGCGGGCGCGGGCGCCCCGGCGCTAACCGGCCCGAACGGATCCGACCACACGTTTGTCGACGCCGTTGCGAGCATGGATGGAGATCAGGGGCAAGCCGGCGAGCAGGACGGCGACATCTGCTCCACCCAGCGCAAAGGCGGCGGAGCCGGCGGAACGAACTCGTGTACGGGATCCCTCCCCGCACCCGGCAGCGGCGGTAGCGGCGGTGCACGCGATACGAACTGCGGTCTTTTCAGTCTCAACTTGAACGCGACCACCGGGAACGCCGGTGGTGCAGGCTCCTCGACAGCGGGCGGCGGCGGCGGCACCTGCACGGGCGGCTCGCCGCCGGGCACGGGCGGTCGAGGCTCGGTGTCCAACGGCGCGGGCGGCTCCGCGGCGAGCGGTGGCTACCTCCAGAGCAGCCTCTATTGGTACGCGCGCACCGGTGGCGCGGGGAGCGCAGGCGCGGCGAACGGTGGCGGCGGAGGCGGTGGTGGTGGCGCGGGCGGTTGTGACACGGACACGGACACCATGGGCGCTGGCGGCGGTGGTGGTGGTGCGGGTGGATGTCGCGCCGCGAACGGTGGCGCCGGCGGTGGTGGGGGAGGCGGCGGCTCGTTCGGCGTGTTTGTCGTTGGTTCCTCGACGGTGAACATCACGGGCTGCGAGCTCGTGCGCGGCACTGCGGCCTCGGGCAGCAGCGGTGGAATCGGCGGGCGCGGTCAGTCCGGCGGTGGCGGTGGCCCGGGTGGTCTCGCGGGTCCGAACACGCGCGCGGGTGGTGGTGGCGGCGACGGCGGTCACGGTGGCCACGGCGGCGGCGGTGCCGGCGGGCAAGGCGGTCGCTCCGTCGGCGTCGTTAACCTGCCGGGCGCGACGGTGACGCACGACTGCTCCGTCAACGGCGGCGCGTCCGGCGCCGGTGGCTCGGGCGGCGCGTCGGCGCCGTCGGCACCGATCGCCGAGCGCGACGGCAACTCCGGCGCGAACGGCCCGAGCGGAACGCTCGAGACCTCGCGCACGTGCGTCAGCACGTCGAGCTGCTGACGGAACGTCGCTGCCGCGGGGCCAACCCACGTCGCCCCCACGGTCGACGGGGCCGACCCACGTCGTCCGAAACGAAACACCGGGGACGTGCCCCGGTGTTTCCGACGCGTGACGCGAGAACGAGCTAGCCGCTCTTCTTGTTCTGGTTCACGAGATCCTGAGGAGAGAGCCTCTCGCCGGGCGCAGGGCCACCCGCGGGCAGTGGCTGGTTCGCCGGGTCCGGAGCTGGCGTCTCCCAATTCTGGGTGACGTTCTTCATCTTCTTGAAGACGAGGAGGCCATCCGAGTTGCGCTCGCTGTGCGGCGACGCGAGCTTGAACGTGCCCGTGATCTCGACCTGATCACCAACCGCGTACGGCGGGCAGATCTGCTTCTTCGGATCCTTCTCGCCCGGCTCGCAGCGATCCGGATACATCTGGAGATTGCGATCGGGCTTCTTGATGCGCTCGATCTCGAGCTTGTTGTACGGGCGCGGCACGTCGACGATCCACAGGCTCTTCTCGGCCGGCGTATCCGCCGCGTCTCCGATGTAGAACTTCGCGCGCTCGCACTTCGTAGGATCCTCGTCGATCATCTTCTGGACGTCCTTGTCGGACATGCCAGGCTGGCGAACAGCCGTCGGGCAATCGTAGGCCCACGTCACGATTCCCTTGACCGTGATCTCGCCATCGAGGAGCTTCTTGCCCTTGACCCGCAACTCCTTCACCGAATGCGATCCGTCGGGGTTCGCCGCCGGTAACGCGAAGTCCGGAACGGGCGGAAGGTTGAGCTTCACATCTCCCTTTCGCACTTCCGCAGCGGGACCCTTGAGCTTGTCCTTCTCGCAAGCGCCAAGACCTGCGACCACGAGCAAACCGAACAGGACGCTGCGGATGGGAGCGTTCAGCATGGCTGCGGTCATAACATGGTGATTAGGGTCACTCAAGTCGCGGTCTTCGCGGCGCTCTTGTCGATCCTGAGCGGTGCAGGCTGCGATTCGCCCGCACGTGTCAAACCGTGGCGACATGCCCCGGATCCTACGGCGGAGGCGGCCAACGTCCCGAGCTCCCCGGCGCTCGCCGATGTGTCGACGGCGGCCGAGGTCCGCGCCAACCGCGGACATACGCTCCGCATCCACGTCGACGCCGACCCCAAAAGCCTGAACCCGCTGGTCGCGCCGACGGTCTGGGGACGGCGGATCGTGCTGGGGACCGTGTTCGAGCCGCTGATCCGGTACCTCCCGCCGGAGCTCGGGCAACCGGCGGGGCGGTTCGCGCCGAGGCTCGCGCGGTCGTGGCGCGTGATGCCGTCGCAGACCGAGATCCGCATCGAGCTCGAACCCGGCTGCACGTTCCACGACGGCCGGCCGGTCACGTCGAGCGACGTCCAGTTCACGCTCGATGCGATTCGCGATCCGCGCCGCGGCGTCGACCACCTGCGCGCCATGCTCGTCGACGTGTTCGCGGTCGAGCTGATCACGACGCACGAGGTGCGGCTCGTGCTGCATCGCCCGAGCGGCTACGTGCTGCGCGCCCTCGCAGAGATCCCGATCCTGCCGATGTCCGTCTACGACGGATCGCTGCTCGCCGGCGGCGCGCTCGTCGGCTCGGGCCCGTACAAGGTCGCCTCGAACAAGAGTGGCGTCGTGCACCTCGTGCGCAACGAGAAGTACTGGGGCTCGAGGCCCGCGATCAAAGACATCGAATACGTGTTCCAGCCGGACGCTGCGGTCGCGCTCAAGGATGCGAAGCGTGGCGATCTCGACATCGTCCCGGCGCTGATCCCCGCGCACTGGCCCGAGCAGGCGAGCGCGCCCGGCATCGCGGCGTCGTTCCGCGCGCTCGAGCTCGCGGCGCTGCGCATGCGCTACCTACGGTTCAACGCGAATCACGCCGCACTCGCGGATCCGCGCGTCCGCCACGCGCTCGGCTTGCTTGTCGATCGCCGCACCATCGCGAAGCGCGTGTTCGACGGACTCGCGCGCCCAGTGTCGTGGCCCATCTGGCCGGGCGGCTTCGCGAACGGCACCGAGCTCGCGGTGCCCGACTTCGATCCGGGGGCGGCCGCGAAGCTCCTCGACGAGGCCGGATGGCACGACAGCGACAAGGACGGCATTCGCGACAACGCGGGCAAGCAGCTGCGCCTCGTGATGCTCGGGACGGACCGCCCCGAACCCAAGGACGCGTCCGCGCCGCCTCCGAAGCTCGCGCGCGACTTCTTCGTCGAGGCCGCGCGCAAGATGGGCGTCGTGATCGAGGTGCGCGAAGGAGGCGTCGAGTACCTGGCGAAGCGCGTCGGCGAAGGCGAATACGACCTCGTCGAGATGTCGTGGAACGGCATGGTCGACATGGACCTCGGATCGCTCGTCGGGCCCATCGCGCATCGCGGGCCGGCGCCGCGCGTGGACCGCGCGCTCGACGCGTTCGGCGCCGCGTGGGACCCGGCCCAGCGCGCAAAGCTCGCGAGCGAGCTCGGCGCCGCGCTGCACGAGAGCTGGCCGATCGCGGGCATCGTCGTCGACGCATCCCAGGGGCTCGTCCACAAGCGTGTGCAGGGCCTGCGCGTGTGGGACGGGTGGTTCGACGTATCGGCGCTCTCGCTCGTCGCGCAGTGATCGCGGGTCGCCGCCGCGAATCTCCGTAGGTCGTCGAGACCGGTCGCCGCCGCGAAATCCCCTGGTCAACTGCTAGGCTGGGGGCGTGGCAAGCCCCGTCACTACACACGCCGATGGCATCCGCGCGCAGCTCGCGGCGGTGCTCGGGACGCTGCCCGAGCGCCTGCTCGTGCCGGGGCAGGGCGGAGCGTCGTGTCGCGCGATCGCCGAGGTCTACGACCGCACGCTCGCCGATCGCTTCGACGCGGCGCTAGCCGAACACGGTGGCGGCGCGTCACTCGCGCTCGTCGCCACGGGTGGCTGGGCGCGCCGCGAGCTCGCGCCGTTCTCCGACATCGACTTCATCGTGCTGCACTCCGACGGCCGGCGCGACGAAGCCGCCGCGAAGCGAGTCTCGGACGCGTTGCTCTATCCCTTGTGGGACGAGAAGCTCGCGATCGGGCACTCCGTCCGCGAGGCACGCGCCGCCGCTCGCCTCGCCAAGGACGACCTCGCGACTGCCACCGCGCTCCTCGACGCGCGCCACATCGCGGGCGACGCGCAGCTCACGACCGAGCTCGTACGTGCGACGCTGTCGGCGCTCGCGCCGGGCGGCAACCCGAACGAGCTGATCGCACAGCTCGCGACCGAGAAGCGCGCACGTCACGCTCGCTTCGGCGCGTCGATCTATCTCCTCGAGCCGAACCTCAAGCAGGGCATCGGCGCGCTCCGCGATCTCGCGACGGCGCTGTGGTGCGCGGCGATCCGCTGGCACCCACCGAAGCCGACCGCGATCGCGGAGACGCGGGGCCCCGAAAGCGCCGAGCAGCTGATCTCCGCGCTCGTCACGATGGGCCACCTCAATCGCCGCCAGGCGCAGATCCTCGTCGGTGCGCGCGACTTCCAGCTGCGCGTGCGCGCACTCGTGCAGCTCGCTTCGAAACGCCGCTTCGATCAGCTGACGTTCGAGATCCAGGAGGCGATCGGCCCCCAGCTGTATCCCGACGCACGCGCACACGAAGGCGAGGTTCGCTCCGCGGTCGCGCCCGCCGTCGAGGCGCTGATGCGCGACTACTACCTCCACGCGCGCGGCGTCGTGCAGGTTGCAGATCGCCTCCTCGACAGCGCGCGTGTCCCCGCGCGTTCCAAGCCGCGCATCGCACAGATCGACGCCTCGTTCATCACGTTCAACGGCGAGCTGTCGCTCAAAGATCCGACGCTGTTCTCCGATCGCCCGTCGGAGATGGTCCGGCTGTTTCGGACCGCGGTCGCGGAGCAGCTGCCGGTCTACGGCCATACGCTCGAGCTCGCGGCCGACGCGATCTCGCGCGATGGCTCGCGACTTTCGACCGATCGCGACGCCGCACGCCTGTTGCTCGACGCGCTCGTCGATCCACGCGACGCCGCGCAGCCGTCGGCGCTCGAGACCATGAACCAGCTCGGCATCGTCTCCGCCGTGATGCCCGAGTGGGCACCGTGCGTCGGTCGCGTGCAGCACGACCTCTATCACGTGTACACGGTCGACCAGCACCAGCTGTACGCCGTCGCGATGCAGAAGCGGCTCTGGCGCGGCGAGCTCGCGACCGAGCACCCGCTCGCGACCAAGCTCTGGCGCGAAGTGCGCCGTCCGGCGCCGGTCCTCCTCGGGACGCTCCTCCACGACGTCGGCAAGCCACTCGGCAAAGGCCACGCGGAGAAAGGCGCTGTCGTCGCGGGCACGATCGGGCGCCGCCTCGGACTCTCGGAGTCGGATATCGAGCTGACCGAGTTCCTCGTGCGCCAGCACCTGACGATGTCGCATCTCTCGCAGCGCCGCGATCTCGCGGACCCCGACGTGATCGTACGGTTCGCGGAGCGCATCGGCGACGACGAGCACCTCGTCGCGCTCTACCTCGTCACGCTGTGCGACACGGCGATGACCGCGCCGAACAACCTGAACGCGTGGAAGGACGGCCTCCTTCGGGACTTGCTCCTCAAGACACGCGACTACTTCGCGGGGCGCGGATCGTCGTCGCGCATCGGCGACCCGGATCGCGAGTACCGCGCCAAGGTGCTGTCGCTCGCGACCGACGAGACCGAGACGACCGCCGCGCAGCGCGCCGACGCCGAGGCGATCGTCGCGGGCATCGATCCGCGCTTGTTCGCGCAACTCACGCCGCGACAGACCGCGCGACACGTGCGCCTCGTCGGGCGGGCACGCGCGGCTGCGTGCGCGGCCGCACCGGGGGCGATCGCGTCGGGGCCGACGGGGACGATACCCACGATCGCGATCGAGGTCGCGGCGAACCCGCGCGAGGAACACAGCGAGCTCGCGGTCGTGGCGCCCGACATGCCGGGCGTACTCGCGGCGATCGCCGGCGCGCTCGCGGCCGCGCGCATCGACGTGCTCGGCGCGGTGCTCGGCCACGTCGATCTCGGCGCGTCGCGCACGACCGAGTCCGTGGCCAGCGATGCCGCGCTCCGACCCCGTCTGGTCACCGACCTCTTCTACGTGCGCGACCTGAAGGGCGCTGCGATCCCACCCGATGACCCGCGGTGGGCGAAGGTGCTCGCCGATCTGCGCGAGCTGTTGGTCGAAGGGACACCCGATCCGAGGAAGGTCGCGGATCTGATCGCGCGACGGCGCCCGCCCTCGTCCCTGCCGAAGCGCGTGACCCCCGGGGTCATCACCGAGATCCGCCTCCACGACGATTCGACGCAGGCCACGATCATCGAGGTGTTCACGCGCGACCGTGTGGGCGTGCTCTACGCCATCACGCAGACGCTCGCCGATCTGGGGCTCGACATCACGCTCGCGAAGGTCTCGACCGAGGGCGAAAAGGTCGCCGACGTCTTCTACGTCACCCGGCGCGGTGAGCGGATCACCGACGACATCGAGCGCGCGATCATCCTGCAGCGCCTCCGCGTGGCCGTCGACGTGAAGGAGCTGACGGGATCGTGAGCGCGGCGAGCGGGGTATGGTGACCGCGTGAGCGTCCTCGATTTGCCGCCCGGCGTTGGACTCGCGGGAACGCCGCTCGCGACGTTCGGCGCGCCGGCACGGGCGAAGCGCCTCGCGTGGATCGGGACGGCGGTCGTCGCTTTGCTGCTCGTCGTCACGTGGTACCTCGTCTCGCGTCACTGGCGGCGCCCTGGCGCGAGCACGATGGTGGTTCTACCCGCAGCGTTCCTGTTGTTCACGGGGCTCGCCGTCGCCGTGCGCACGGCGCGCGTCGCGATCACGCGCGACGGCATCCGCTGGGGCTGGACGTCCCTGTCGTTCACGCAGGCGGCTTCGCGCATCGTGATGGCGCACGTGTACAGCGACGGGATCTCGTTCAAGGCGAAGCGCGGCTCGACATGGTTCCTCGCGGCGCGCGACTGGGAGCGGTTCGACGTGCTGGTGCGACAAGTACGTCGCGCGGAGCTCCCGGTCACGGAGCACGAGCGGACGGCGCCGCTGCGGCACCGACTCCAGAGTTACGGCCGCGTACTCGACGGGCTGGTCGTCGGGAGCGTGCTCGCGTCGATCGCGGTCGCCGGCTGGGCCGCGTAGACACTCTAAGGTTAGTCGTCCGACAGTCGGCGCTGGGACGGAGTCTTGGACGCGATCGTGATCTCTTTCGAGTGTGGCGAGGGACGCCCGTAGAGATCGACGAAGAAGACCGTGACGTGTTCGCCCGCCTGGGACGGCTCGGTACCTGCGGCTTGCGTCTCGCACCCGCGCGGGCCGAACACGCGCTGGTGCACGGAGTCGTGATCGATGAAGTCCCACGAGCGCGCCTTGCCATTCTTGCCGACCACGACGATCGCGACCGCCTCGATCGGCGGCTCGCCCACGAGCGCGAGCATGACGTCCGACCGCTCGGGATCCCGAACGATCCACGAGACCACCGGCGCGGGAAGGCGAGCACGCGGGCGGCGCGTGACGAACGCGCTGGCCTGCTGCTGGTCGTCCTTGTCGACGAGCGTGACGTTGCCGTCCTGTCGTGCGTGATACACGACGAGGCCGGGCGCGAGCGTCGTGCGTCGCGGCGCCGACGACACCCCGCCCGTGCGGAACGTCCACGTCGGTTGATCCGCGGCGTCACCGTCCATCGGGCCGTTGCCGGGCACCGACGCGACGAGGATGCCACCGTCGCCGGGGATCACGAGATCGGTCGCGACGACCTTCGCCGTCTGCCCCATCGCGCCACAGAACTCCGCGCGCGCGATCTGCGTGCTCGAAGAAACCGCGAGCACCGCCCAAAGGATCGCCATCCACGTACGCACGCGACGATCATACGCGCCGAACCCGCACGGCGCCCGTGGCATCTCGCGCTCGACGTCCTCCGGCGCGTAGCAGGCGGGTGTCGCCTCAGATGCCGAGTACGGCGGCGAGGTCGGTGCTCGAGAACGCGCGCCGCCCGCCACGCTCGGCGGCGCGCACCAGCTCGACGAGCGCACGATTGATCGGCGCGGTCGCCCCGAGACTGTCCGCCAACCGGACGACCTCGCCCTGCAGATAGTCGATCTCCGTCGGGCGCTTCGCTTCGAAGTCGTCCCACATCGACGATCGCGCGTGCGGATCGATCGCGATCATCTTCTTCGCGAGCACGCGAAACATGCCGTCGGGCAGCTCGAGCGCGCGTGGCATCCATCGCGGTGGTAGCGGGGTGAGCTTCGCGACCGGCTGGCCCTTCTTCTCGAGCAGCTCGAGCGCCTCGCGCTGTGCGGCTGCCAGCACGCGCCGATATCCGCGCTGGGAGAGCTCGTCGCGCAGCGGCAGCCCCGACAGCGCGTTGATCGCGTTGTTGAGATTCATGACGAGCTTCGCCCACTGCACCGCGTCCATGTCCTCGCGCGTCGCGAACTCGAGGCCGCCGCACGCGAGCGCGTCGTAGAGCTCCACCGCGTTTGCCGCGTGCTCGATGATCAACGTGCCCGACGAGCCGCGGTGATACGTCGCCGCTCCGCGCCGCACGACGTTCCACGGCACCATGCCCGCGAGGGCAGGGCGGCGCATCGCCGATGCGAGCGTCGACGTGTTGCGCACGCCGTTCTGGAGGCTGACGACGAGCGTCGACGGATCCGCCACGTACGGCGCGAGTGCCATCCCCGCCTCTTGGGTCTGCGCGGACTTCACGGTGACGAGCACGACCCGCGCTCGCTTCGCCGCCGCCGCGTCGGTCGTGGTCGTGACCTTCACGGTGAAGCGGTCTCCCTCGAGGTCCGAGACGGTGAGTCCGCTCGCGAGCTCGTCGAGAACGCGCGGGCGGCCGATCAGCGTCACGTTCGCACCGCCGGCCGCGAGCCGCCCGCCGACCCAGCAACCGATCGCGCCCGCGCCGAAGACCGCGACCTCCAACGGGACATCGCGGGTCGTCGAAATCCGCGGTCGCATACCCTGCACGATACTCGTGCGCACGAGCACGCGGTAGGCCTCGTGCCGATCACGCGGCGACTCGTGACAACAGTCTCGCAGCCTTGCGCGACGGTTGCACGAACCGCGTAAGCCGCAAGCGATTCCTCCGTTCTCTTCGCACGGAAGCGTCGACCGTCCGGCGCTTCGAACGGAGGAACCGTGCACACGCGCGTTGGCTTTGCTTTGTCTCTCGTCCTGCTCTTGGGTCTCGTCACACTCGGCTGCGGTGCCTCGCAGAAGATGGCCACGTCGGCGATCGCCGCGGGGCAGGCCCCCGCGATGCCGAGCGCGCCGCCGCCGCTCGACAAGTCGCTCTTCGATCGCAACCCACACGGTGCGCTGACCGAGGAGAACCTCCAGAAGATCCTCGCCGCGCCGATCGAGCTCGAGCTCCCCGCGCGCGTCGGCCTCATCCCGATCATGACGGCGAAGGATTGGCGCGGACCCGGCCCGGACAATCGCGTGCCCTCGGGCGTCGAGCCGCTCGTCGAGGCGCTGCGCAAGAGCCCGCACTTCACGTTGCTCACGCAGACGATGGTCATCCCGTCGGGCGCGCTCGGGATGGAAGCGCTTCGCGAGATCGCGGCGCGCTATCGCCTGCGCTACGCGATGTTGTACCGCGAGGTACTCGCGGACGATTCGATGCTCACCGCAGTCGCGTGGGGCTACGCCACCATCGTCGGCGCGCTGTTTCTCCCCGGCAATCGCCAGGAGGTGTGGGGTTACACCGAGCTATCGATGTTCGACGTGAAGACCGGCACGCTGATGTTCACCACGCGCCGCGCGATCGCCGCGTCGCAGTCGACGAACCAGTGGCACAAGAAGCAGAAGCTCGAGAAGCTCACCTCGCGCGCGATCGCGAAGTTCGCACCGGATCTCGCGCGTGACGTGCTGAACGACCTCGAGGACTTCGCGAACGCGGCGATCGCCGAGAATCACCGCCGCAGCCGCGGCCCCGAGCTCGTCACGCTGCCCGCGTCGCCGACGGTCGCGCAGTAGACGTCCCCGGTTCTCGCGCGGGCCGGTTCCCCCGCTCAGGGCATCACGACGAACAGCGTCGACGGTGTCGCGCCCTTCGTATCGGCGTCGATCGCGCCGGGCTTCGCGCCGCGCGCTTGGATCCGCGGTGCCTTCTCGGCCCACGTGGGGAGCTTCTTGACCCACACAATCGGTGCGCTCGTGCCGCCGATCGTCGTCCCGATCGCCGCCGTCGCCTTGCTCGCGCCCTCGACAACCATGACCCCGGGGCCGGTGTCGCCGTCCTTCGCGAGCACGCGCGGCCCGTCGGCGAGCGCCTGGCGGAGCGCCTCGATGGGCACCGCGAGCGTCACGGTCCATGCGCCGTCGGTCTCGGGCGTCGCGGACACGGTGAGCGCCGCGCCGATCGCGCGATCGATGCGCGCCGCGATCGCCGCGTCGCCGAGCTTGTCCTTCACGGTGCCTCCGCCCGCGACCGGCAGCGCCCTGACCGCTTTGTGCAAGGCGCCCCGCGCAGCGTCCTCGGCTTTGCGCCGCGCCGGTCCGCGCGCGACCGCGGGGTTCGGCGCCTGTCGATCGGCGAGCCCCACACCCGTCTCGACGACGCGACCGGTCTCCCAGTCGACCACGGGGGCCGCGCCGGCGGTGGTTGCTGACACGCCGATCACGAGAGCCAGGAGTGCACGCACTCCCAGAGTCTACGGCCTGCCCCTAAACACCGCGACCCGGCACCAGGATTTCGATCGGTTGCAGCCCGGCTGGATTTAGCGGCGCTTGCGGCGCGACACCAAAAGTCCGACGAACAACACGAGCAGCGCGCCGATCGCGTCGCGCGGGCTCGACGTGCTGCAGCCGCAGCCGCCGGTCACGACGCAGACGCTCGTGCCGCCGAGGTCCTGGCATTCGAAGTCCGAAGGGCAGGTGTCGTTCGCGACGTCGCACGTCTGCGTGCAGAAGTTGCCGTCCGCGTTCGTCGCGCACAGGTTGCCCTCGCACGCTTCGTTCGCGACGCACGAGTCGCCGATCTGCGCCTTCGCGATCTTCACGGCGATCGTCTGCGTCGTCTCGTTGCCCGCCTCGTCGCGCGCGATGATCATCAGCTGGTGATCGCCGAGCGCGGCGTCCCTGACGGTCACGGTGTACTTGCCTTCGACCGGCACCGCCGCGTGGCCGCCCTCGACACCGTCGACGAGCACGCGGACATCGGCCATCGCCATGTCGTCGCTCGCGGTGGCGACCACTTCGAACACCGGCGGCACCGTGGCACCGTTCGACGGCGAGCTGATCGACAGCGACGGCGCGACGGACTCGACGGGCTTTGGCCCGACGTACGTCTGCAGGCGGTTGAACGAGTTCTGTTGCGACGAGCTGCACGAGCAGTTCTGCGGCTGCTGCGGATACGTGCCACACGCACTCGCCTGGTTCTGGAACCCCTTGTTCGGCTGCGAGGTGACGGGCACGTACGACATCAGGTCGGTGGCGAGCACCTCGTGTTCGAGCGCGAGCAGATGACCGATCTCGTGCGAGACCGTCGTGCACAGCTCCGCGTTCCGCGAGCTTCCACCGTGCGCGTCCGAGAACGAGAAACAGATGCCGGTCTCGGTGACATCGCAGAAGTTGTCCGCGGCCGCGATGCCGAGGATCCCCGAGCTCGCGCCGAAGCCGAGCTCGGCGCCGCTGCCGCCCACAACCGCCTCGAGGAACGGACCCGCCGCCGGCTGGGTCTCGACGAACCGGACGTCGATGTCCTTGAAGTGGTTCTTCACGCACGTGACGATCATCGGCCAGTCGAAGTTGCTACCGAGCGGCGCGATGTTCGCCATGAGCGCGCGGCCGGTGATCCGACTGCTCACCGTGTTCGTCCCCGAGTCCGTGGCGGCCTGCGTGACGTTGTACATGCCGCCGAGGCGATTCAGAAACACTACGCGCTGCGCACCCGGCGCGAGCAAGACCCGCGCGAATCCGTCGGGCGCGACGGCGGGCACCTGCGGCGTCGCGCAGCTGTTGGGCCCGCGCGTCCACACCTCATCCGTCGGTCGCGTTACATCGTACGGCTCGGCGGTGACGAGGCTGGAGCCCAGGCCGACGGCCGTGATCGACGCGAGAAACAGCGTGCGCATGGCGGGGTTATCGCGCGAGAGGTCCCACCCTGTCGCGGACAAAGTCTAACCTCCGCTCACGCGATGCGAGGTCCGACTATTTCATATCGAAGCACGCGAGCCGCGATCCGTCGGTGCCGTGGACGACGATCGAGTGCGCTTCGGCGGTGGCGAGCTTGGCAGACCACGTGGAATCGCTGGCCTCGCCCTCCGCGTTGGCTTTGAGTGCGAACACGATCTCGTTGCTCGGCTCGGTGCTCGCCGGATCGAACTTGTAGTGAGCACCACCCGCCTCGAACGAACACGGCTGGTTATGCACGTGTGCGGAGTAGTCCGTGCTCGCTGCGAGGCCGCTCATCACGACCGCCACCTCGGTCACGCCGTTGAACTTGCGGGTCATGAGCGCGGTGCCGCTGAGGTTCATTCCGGCCGCGGCGGGGAGGGGTCGGGGCGTGGCGGTGGTCTCGAACGGGGCGAACGGGGTGGTGCGGGTCAGGTTTCCGCACGCGACCTTGACCTTGGTGATCACACCGGCGTTGTCCTCGAGGCGATGCGTGACAATCGATTGAGCGTCGGTGCGCGCGCCGAACGGAACGGTGATTGGAAGGGTTGCCGTGGTCGAGGCCGCGGGCACGGTGAACCACACCTCGTTCGCCTGGATCGCGGGGGGAGGTACCGTCGGATCGATCATGTAGTGACCGCCGCCGGTGATGACCTCACAGGGCTGGTTGTGGAGGTGCGCCTCGTAATTGTTCGCAGCGGTGAGGCCCGCGAGCGTCAGGTTGTACGCCGTCGAGGTTGCTCGACGGGTCGCGGTGACGGTGCCGGTGATGCCTTGATCCAGGAGGGCGGTCGGGAACGAGGCGACCGTCCCCGCGAAGTCGATGGTCTCGGCGGCCTCGTCACTGACGAGATCTGCACACGCCATCTTGCCCATCACGGGATCGTGCACGACGATCGAGATCGCTTCCTCGCGCGGGATGTGAGTGAACGTCGCGGCGCCCACGATCATGCCGGTCGCGGTCGTGGTCGGGTTGACCCACAGCTCGTTCGCCTCGATCACGTCGATCACCGCCGGATCGATCATGTAGTGACCGGTCGCGGTGGCCACGGCCGGAGGAGTCACGATCTGGAAATCGCACGGTGCGATGTGAACGTGCGCGACGTAGTTGGTGCCGGCGGTGCCGCCGTTGAGCGCGATGCTGATGTCGGAGGTATTGTCGAGCTTGCGAACGAGGAGGGCTCGGCCTTCGATCCCCGTGAACGCTGCGAGGGGGCGGAACGAGCCGCCAACGACCGAGCGAACCACAGGGTCGGTCGGCTGCGGGCCCGGCATCTCCACACCGGCGTCGGGTTCGTCAGGACCAGGGCCGGAGGGTATCTCTCCGGCGCAGGCCACCAACACGAACAATGAAGTCGAAGCGATCGATCGCATGAATCCCTCCACGAGCGCCGAACATTACATCTTTGGATCCAACTTCGACCATCAAAGGATACTGGGATTTCATGGGGTTACCTGGAGGTCGTACCTCCTCCCACTGGGAGTGTTCGGACCAGGAAGGGGGCGGGCGCCCGCTGTGCGACCACCGCTCAAACCGATCGACGAGATCGACGCCACACGAGCAGCGCGAACAGCCACACGAGCGTCGTCGACGTGTCGTCGACATTGGCATCGCAGCATCCGCCGCTGCCCTGCCGCGTGACGATCGCCGCGTCGTCGACGAGCGGCACTCCGTCGACAAGCGCCGGGCACATGGTCGGATCCGCCACGATGCCGAACTGACGGCGCATCGTGCACCAGCGAAGGGCGTCATCGACACAGACATCGCGCTGTGTCGTTCCCGTCGGACACGCGATCGGTCCCGCGATGTCCTGGAACTTCAGCACGCGCGTCCAGGTCGCGAGATCGGCCGACTTCATGATGCCCGCGTCATCGCGGGTCTCGTCGGACGGGGCGTAGTTCTGCGTGCATGCCCAGACCTCGCCGGCGCTGTTCTCGACGAGGCAATTGATGTGCGGCGCCCCCGCGAGCGGCTCGAACACGTCGCCGTTCGAGGGCGCGCGGGACACCCACGCCTCGGCGTAGCGATTCGCGATCACGACATCGCCGTTCGTGCGCACGACCGCCGATAGCGAGGTCTGGCGCGAGAACACGTTGGTCCACGTCATGCCGGCATCGACGCTTCGAAAGATCGCGTCGTGGTTCGGGTTGTTGTCCTGGTAGGTCACCCGTGCGAAGACCACGTCGGGGTTTTGGGCGGAGACGCCGACGAGGAGCATGGCGGAGCTCGGACTCGTGGTGAGCCCGGTCGTTCCCATCGGTTGATACGTCACGCCCCCGTCACTGGAGCGAAACAGCTTGAGCTCGCGCTGGCCGAGCTCGACGCGAAAGCCGGTCGCGTAGACGCGGAGCGGATCTTGGGGGGCGACCTCGATGCTGTACCACCAGGTCCCGATCGGCGACGGCATCGCGCTCGTCGGAAACGTCTGGCCACCGTCGAGGCTCTTGTAGATCCCGGTGTCACCGGGGTTCATCGTCATGGGGTTCGCGGGCTCTGCAAGTGCGACGAACAGCGCACCATCGGGACCGCGCGTCACCACGGTGGCGAACTTCGCGCCGAGCGGCGTCGACGCCGCGATCGTGCAGTGATCGTCTGTGCGCATCAGACCGCGGAAGCTCGTCGAGAACAGCGCGCCGTCCGTGGAAAACGCGAACACCGGGTCGTATTCGCCGCCATACCCGAGCGCGTCTTCGCACGACCACCGCCAGGTCGCGCCGTTATCCTCGGACAACACGAGGCCGAACGTCGTGCCCGCCGCGATGCGTCCCCCGGAACCGAAGTGGATCGACGATGTCTCCGCGGGGCGCCCGTTGCTCGCGGCGATGCTTGCCGAGAGCGAGACCAGCGCCAACGCGGCGATCCGGATCATCCGCCCGATTGTACGCGGCTACACTGCAGTCATGCGATGGGTTTACGGATGAGGTCGTGGTTCGCGCTTCTCGCGAGCTCTACCACCGCACTCCTCGGGTGCGACGAGCCGCGTGTCGTGCCCACGAACCCCACGGATCCGCAGACCCTGATCGAGACCGGCTTGTGCGCGGACGCACGCTGCGAGCGAATCGCCCAGGACGTTCTCGCGTTCGCGCCGCGCTACTCGCTGTATTCGGACGGCGCCCAGAAGCGGCGCTGGATCGCGTTGCCCGACGACACGCAGATCGATACGTCGGACATGGACTACTGGCGATTCCCTGTCGGGACACGGCTGTGGAAGGAGTTCGAGCGCGACGGTGTGCGCGTCGAGACCCGCTACCTGACGAAGCTCCTCGATGACGACGCCGCACCCGGTGCGTGGCTCTACACCTCGTTCGCGTGGAACGCGGCGCGAGACGAGACGACGCGGGCGCCCGAGGCCGGGGTCAGGGACGCGAACGGAACGCTGCACGACATTCCATCGCGCTCGGAGTGCCAGGGCTGTCACGACAACATGCCGACCCGCGTGCTCGGGTTCGGTGCGATGTCTCTCGATGGCGCGACCCCACTCTCGCTCGCGGAGTTGGTGGCGACCGATGTGTTGACTCAGCCGCTCGGCGCGCTCGGCGATCCTGCGTTTCCCGTCCCGGGCACGGAGGTCGATCGCGCGGCGTTCGGCTACTTGCACGCCAACTGCGGCGGTTGTCACAACCCGCGTTCGCGAGTCCACCTCGACACGCCTGTCGAGCTCCGCCTGACGACGACGATCCGATCGCTCGACGAGGTCCCGGCACGGAAGACCACCGTCGACGTGCCCGGGATCGTTGGCGGACTTGTCGGGCCGATTGTCGCCCCGGGGGATCCTGACAGCTCGGTGATGATGATTCGGACGCGATCCTCCGAAGTGCCGACGAAGATGCCTGCGCTGGGCACGGAGATGGTGGATCCGATCGGGCAGGACGCCTTGTCGGCATGGATCCTTCAGCCGCCCTGATCGGGGCGACGAGGACGTTCTGCGGGTGTCAGCACGATCGGGTATAAGTCGCCATGCTCGACGACCACCTCAAAGAGGCGCTCACGTTCGACGACGTGTTGCTGGTCCCCGCATTCTCCGAGGTGATCCCGCGCGACGTCGATGTCACCACACGGCTCACCCCGGCGATCCCGCTGCGGATGCCGCTCGTGTCGTCGGCCATGGACACCGTTACCGAGTCGGCCACCGCGATCCGCATGGCGCGAGAAGGTGGCCTCGGCTTCATCCACAAGAACCTCAGCATCGAAGACCAAGCGCGCGAAGTGAACCGCGTGAAGAAGGCGCAGTCGGGCATCGTCGTCGATCCGCTGACCATCGCGCCGTCGCGCACGCTCGAAGAAGCGCTCGCGTTGATGCGCCACCACAAGATCAGCGGCTTGCCCGTCGTCGACGCGGAGAAACGCCCGCTCGGCATCCTGACCAACCGCGACGTGCGGTTCGAGAAGCGCTTCGATCTGCAGGTCGGCGAGTTGATGACCAAGAACCCCGTCACGGCCAAAGAGGGCGTGGCGATCGACGAGGCGAAGGACCTCCTGCACAAACATCGCATCGAGAAGCTGCTCGTCGTCGATGCAGCGGGCCGCCTCAAGGGCCTTATCACCATTCGTGACATCGAGCAGGCAGAGATGGATCCGTCGGCCGCGGTCGACGACATGGGTCGCCTGCGCGTCGGCGCCGCGGTCGGTGTCGGCGCGGATCGCGACGCGCGCATCGACGCGCTGATCGCCGCGGGCTGCGATGTCATCTGCATCGACACCGCGCACGGTCACTCGGCCGGCGTGCTCGCCGCGGTCAAAGAGACGCGCAAGAAGTTCCCCAAGCTGCAGCTGGTCGCGGGCAACGTCGCCACGGGCGAAGCCACACGTGCGCTGATCGAGTGCGGCGTGAACGCGGTCAAGGTCGGCGTCGGTCCCGGATCGATCTGCACGACGCGCATCGTCGCGGGCGTCGGCGTGCCGCAGCTGACGGCGGTCTCCGACGCGGTATCCGCGGCCAAGGGCTCGGGCGTCGCCATCATCTCCGACGGCGGGATCAAGTATTCGGGCGACGTCGCCAAGGCGCTCGCCGCGGGCGCAGACACCGTGATGATCGGCTCGCTCTTCGCGGGCACGGATGAAGCACCGGGCGAGGTCATCCTCTACCAGGGCCGCTCGTACAAGTCGTACCGCGGCATGGGGTCCATCGGTGCCATGAAGGAAGGCTCCAAGGACCGCTACTTCCAGGGCGACGTGGAGACGCCACAGAAGCTCGTGCCCGAGGGCATCGAGGGGCGCGTGCCGTACAAGGGCCCGCTGCGCGAGTCCATCTACCAGCTCGTCGGTGGGCTGCGCGCGTCGATGGGCTATCTCGGCTGCGCGACCATCGCCGAGATGCACGCCAAGGCTCGGTTCGTGAAGATCTCGTCGTCGGGGCTCCGCGAGAGCCACGTCCACGACGTGATCATCACCAAGGAAGCACCGAACTACCGAACGGAATGATCACCGCCGCGCATCCCGCGCGGTACGACACGACACGGAGACACGCGTGGCCGCACATCAGCTGATTCTCGTCCTCGACTTCGGATCGCAGTACACGCAGCTGATCGCGCGCCGGATCCGCGAGCAAGCCGTCTATTGCGAGATCCATCCGTACACGCTCGCCAACGACGCGGAGCTCGCGCAGCTCCGCGCGATGAAGCCGACCGGCATCGTGCTCTCCGGCGGGCCGTCCTCGGTCTACGACGACGGCGCGCCGACCATCAACCCGAAGCTGTACGACCTCGGCATCCCGATCCTCGGCATCTGCTATGGCGCGCAGCTCACCGCACACTTGCTCGGCGGTGTCGTGCGTCCCGCCGACAAGCGCGAGTACGGACGCGCGACCGTTCGCGTGCGCGAGGCCGGCGATCATGCGGGGGTGTTCCGCACGGTGCCCGCCGCCGACGAGCTCACGGTGTGGATGTCCCACGGCGATCACGTCGACGCGATCCCGCCGGGCTACATCCACACCGCCGAGTCAGACAACTGTCCCTACGCGGCGTTCGCGAACGTCGCCAAAAAGATCCACTGCGTGCAGTTCCACGCGGAGGTCGTGCACACGCCGCGCGGCGCCGAGCTTCTCGGCAATTGGCTGTTCGGCGTCATCGGCTGTGCGGGCGACTGGTCGATGGCGTCGTTCGTCGACGAGGCGATCGCCAAGATCCGCGCGCAGGTCGGCCCGGCCGGCCGCGTGATCTGCGGCCTCTCGGGCGGGGTCGACTCGTCGGTCGCGGCGGCCCTGATCCACAAAGCGATCGGCGACCGGCTCACGTGCATCTTCGTCGACAATGGCGTCCTCCGCAAAGGCGAGCGCGACTACGTCGCCACCATCTTCCGTGATCACTTCCACGTCGACCTGCGCGTCATCGACGCCGAGGAGCGCTTCCTGAAGGCGTTCGAGGGCGTCACGGATCCGGAGAAGAAGCGCACGATCATCGGCTACGAGTTCATCGCGGTGTTCGAGGAGCAATCCAAGCTCATCGACGGTGCGAACTTCCTCGCACAGGGCACGCTCTATCCCGACGTGATCGAGTCGGTCTCGTTCAAGGGGCCGTCCGCCGTCATCAAGTCGCACCACAACGTGGGCGGTCTTCCGGAGCGGATGAAGCTCGCGCTCGTCGAGCCGCTGCGCGAGCTGTTCAAGGACGAGGTTCGCCAGCTCGGTCTCGAGCTCGGCCTGCCCAAACATATGATCACCCGGCAGCCGTTCCCGGGCCCAGGCCTCGCGGTGCGTTGCCTCGGTCACCTGACCAAGGCGCGTCTCGACGTGCTCCGCAACGCGGACGCGATCATCGAGGAGGAGATCCGTGCGGCGGACCTCTACGAGTCGATCTGGCAGTCGTTCGGCGTGCTCCTCCCGGTGAAGTCCGTCGGCGTCATGGGCGACGCGCGCATGTACGAGGAGACGCTCTGCCTGCGCGCGGTGAATTCGCGCGACGGCATGACGGCGGACTGGGTGCAGCTGCCGTACGAGCTCCTCGCTCGCATCTCGACCCGGATCGTCAACGAGGTGAAGGGTGTGAACCGCGTGGTCTACGACATCACGAGCAAGCCGCCCGGCACGATCGAGTGGGAGTAGTCCCCGATTACAGCGAGCGGTGGCGCGCAAGGTCGGGAAACCGATCGCGTCGCCACGACGGCCAGATGTACCAAACGCACAAGAGAACGAGCGCGGCCACGCAGCCGCCGATCAGCGAGGCCGCGATGAGCCACGCCTGCCACCGCTCGATCCCGTCGACGATCTGAAGATAGCCGCGCGTGATCACGGGTCGTCCATCGCGGACGACCACTCGATCTCGACGTCGCCGTGGTCGTTCTTCTTCGCGGCGAGTGCACGCAACCGCCCGGACAACGCGCGCGGCTCTCCGGTTCGGTTCGCTCGTGGAGCTCGCGATCGCGGCGGCCAGACCGGCGACACCGTGTTCGGCGTACGGAACCCGCGAGCGAGAAGTGGCCACATAACCAAAGTAGTCAGGGCCGACCAAAACGGGCGGCGTTACTCGCAGCCACATCGGAGACGGTCTCTGGTTTCGAAAATCTCATCTCTTTGTAGCGGCGGGAAAGCTCGTCACGCCGGCGTCTGTGGGGCAGCCGCCCGTCCGTTCGTTCGTCGTCGCGCCGGGGATCGTGGCGGCTGTCCATCAGCACGCCGGCGAGCTCGTGTCCTCGCCACGCGAAGGTGAGCGGCGCCTGGCCGTATCCGAGCCATGCTGCGCGCCGGTCACAGAGCGAGTACGTGCAAGCACCGCGCTCACGTCGCTGAAGTGCGGATTGGACTACGACAGATTCGACACGACTGCGATCTCGTGCCGGCGGGATCGCGCACACGTGCGTGCGGACGTGAGCCAACGAAGACCTCGATCCGTGTTCTACGAGGGAGTGCGCCCCCATCTGAGCTATCGTCCGAGCAATGAGGCTCTCGCGGCTCGTGATCGGTGTGGCGCTCGTCGGCGCGTGCAAGAAGGCCGAGTCGCCCGAGCCCACGACGCCCGAGCGCCCGACATCGCCCACGACGACGCCGCCTCCGGCGGTGCAGCCGCCCGACGCCGGCTCGGCGCGCGCGCCGTCGGGGCCGCCTTTATGCAGCACGCTCTCTCGCGCGGCGTGCCTCGAATCCGATCACTGCACGCTCGTCCTGCTCGGCAACAACGTCTATCGCTGCCGCGCCGACGAAGGCCCGTGCGAGATCGGCCTCCGGCAGGGTGATCGCAAGGCGTGCGAAGCAAAGCCCGGGTGCGCCTTCGATACGGGCACATGTTACTGCCCATGTGAGGGTGCCGCGCGGACGCTGACCGTGGAGGAGAAGTCGAGCGGCTGCGCGTGTGTGTGTGGCGGCGGAGCGCCGTCCATGTGCAACGTGAAGTAGCGTGAAACGAGGAACAAGCCGCGCTCCAGAGGTGTTCGCCCCCCACAACGCGCGCGGGCTCGTCGGGTTTGCTAGGCTCCAGGCGTGCTTCGTGTATCGCTTGTTCTCGGTCTCTTCCTCGCTGCGGTGCCCGCTGCACACGGCGAGGACGTCGTCGCGTACGAAGCCGAGGGCGACGCTGACACGGCCGGTGGAGACCCGCGCGTCGCCGCGCTCGACGAGGCGTTCGCGAGCGCGGTCGGCATGGCGCTGTCCGAGCTCGTGTCTTCCGATGTCCGGACCGCACGCAAGACCGAGCTCGACAAGGAGATCGTCGGACGCGCACGGCTGTGGGTCGCGAAGTTCACGGTCAGTAAGGACACGACCGTCGGCGAGCGCCGGCAACTGGCGGTCACGGTGCGTGTCGATCGAGATAAGATGCTTGCCAGGCTCGCCGAGCTCGACATCGCCACACGCCTCGCGACGCTACTCCTGCGCATCGACGACCCGGCCGGCCCGCGCGCCACGTACGGCTCGGGCGGTGAGAAGGACGTCCCCGGATCCGCCGCGCTCACCAGTGCGCTGCGCGGCGCCGGCATGTTGCCGAAGCGCGCGCCCGCGAGTGGCGCGGCGGCCAAGGTCGGCGGTGCGCTGCCGCTCGACGACGACGAAGCGCTCTCGATCGCCGACGGCGTGAAGGCCGACGTGGCTGCGATCGCGGGCGTGACGATCGGGCAGCCGGTCGCCGTGCGTGGCCTGCCCGTCGACGCGGTGCCCGTGACCGCGACGGTGCGCATGGTCGAGCGCCGCGGCAAGAAGGTCGTGGGGCAGGGAACGGCGCTGTACGCGACGAAGGGCACCGAGCCGACGGTGATCGGCAAGACCGTCGAGCACGCGCTCGTCGCGGCCGCGAGCGACGTCTTGCCGCCGCAGCGTCAGGTGCTCACCGGCGGCGGACCGTTCACGGGCCACGACACGCCGATCGCGGAGCCGGGCGTCGTCCTCGTTCGCCTGCCGTCGAAGACGCCGTGGGGCCTTGTCGCGGCCGAGTTGAAGTACCTACAGGGCGCGAAGGGCATCAAAAGCGCCGTGTTGCGCCGGCTCTCGCCGGGCGGCTGGGTGATCGGCGTGGCGACATCGGAGTCCGTCGAGCGCATCTCGCAGATCGCGAAGAAGGCACCGACCGCGGAGACCAACGTCAAGGTGAGGGTCACGGGTGACATCATCGACATCGCACTCGGAGTCTCGCCGTGACCCGGTTCGCCGTCGGGCCCGCCCTGGCACTCGTGCTCGCCGCGTGCGGTGGCATGAAGCAGAATCCGCGCGGTGTGGATAGCGACGACGCGATCGTGAAGCTCTCGTCCAACGTCACCGACGCGCAGCTCTACGTCGACGGTCGCTTCATCGGGCCGCTCGGTGCGTTGCGCGGAGGCGTCGCCGTCGAGCCGGGGACACATCGCTTCGAGCTGCGCCACGAGGACTACTTCTCGAGCTACCTCGAGCTCACGCTGGCGAAGGCGGAGCGCAAGAAGGTCGCGCTCGAGATGGCGCCCGTCCTCCCCTAGGCGTGCTGGTCACCCGAACGTGCTGGTCACCCAAACGCGCGCGCCTGCGCGAGATACGACTCGCGCGAGCCGAACTGCGCGCGGACCTGATACGGCGCGAGGCCGATCTTGTCGGCGTGGTGGGCGACGTCGTTCGCGGCGGACCCGATGCGCGGCGTACGGCGCTGCACGCCGCCGATCGCGGAGACGAGGCGCGCGATGTGTCCGTCGATGGTGGGCTCGATCGCGTCCGGAACACATGCGGCTTCGAGCTCCGTCGGCAGCTTGAGCTTGCGCACCGCGATACTGCCGAGTGCGGGCGTGACCTCGTCGAGGATCGCCATCGCTTCGACGTCGTTCGGACGCGCCATGCCGTCCTCGACCAGCTCGCAGATGATCTGCAGGCCGACCGGACGACCCGCATCGACGACCAGGCCCGCGATCAGAGAAAGCTCGCTATTCGCGCCGCGGACATCGAGCGCGAGACGACCCGCCGTGAATGCGTTCGCCATCGCGTCGTGGAACATCACGTTCCAGAGGTCGGGATACATGTCGAGCGCCGACTTCTTCGGCACGTCGTAGAGCGTCCGGCCCGCGTTCGCGATCACGAGCCGACCGACCTGCTGGACACCGAGCGCCGACACCGCGCCGCGTAGCGAGTTGATCGGGACCGCCGGTGCGAACACCGGCGAGTTGGCGAGCTTGAGCAGAGCGGTCGCGATGCCGGCATCACGCTGGACCGCGCCGACGAGCCGGTTCAGGTCGAGCGCGGGATCGCGCAGCATGGACATCATCTGCGACGCGACGAGCGGGAACGACGATGGCGGGCGCGAGATCGTCTCGCCGCGCGCGACGACGCACCTCGCCATCGGGTGCAAGAACGCGGTGTCGACCTCGCCGAGCGGTCCACCGAGACTCTCCGCGAGCTCCTCGATCACCGACGCTGTCGTGACGGGCTTGACGGGGCCCGATCCCTCGGCCGTGATGGGGACGCGTGGCGCACGCATCGGCACCGAGGCCACCGGCGGCTGTCGCCGAAAGAGTCGCGTGAGCCAGCCCAGCATCACGCGGTGTATCGACCGAGTCGCGCGCCGTGTAGAGGGGCCTTTTGTGGTACGCCCGCTGCCGAGTGAGTCAGGGCCAGTATCCTCCGCATCTTCCTCAGGTCCTGGCGCTCGTGCGCTGGCTCCTGATCCTCATCTTCGTCGTGATGGGATATGTGGTCCTGTCCTACCTGGCAGGCGTGCTCGCGCCGATCCTCGCGGCGCTCGTCATCGCGTACCTCCTGAACCCGGTGCTCGATCTTCTGGTCCGGCGGTTCCGCATGAGCCGCGCGGCGGGCGCGGGCATCCTGCTCATCGCGTTCATCGGCCTGATCGCGACCGCGATCACGGTCGCGACACCGCGCGTGGCCGATCAGATCTCGCACTTCGTCGACGATCTCCCGCGCATGGTGACGAACCTCAGCGTGTGGGCCGAGGATCGATTCGGCATCGAGATCCCGCAGGAGTGGCGCGAGGCCGTACAGAGCGATCACCTCCAGGAGACGCTGTCCGCGCAGTCGGGGCCGCTCGGACGGCTCGCGCAAGCCGCGCTCGGCGGCGTCCTCGCCGTGCTCACGTTCCTCGCGGAGCTGCTGCTGATCCCGGTGTTCTCGTTCTACTTCCTCGTCGACTGGCCCAATCTGCTCCGACGAATCGAGCACATGATTCCGCCGCGCCGTCGCTCCGAGGTCCGCGAGGTCGCGCGCGAGGTCGATCGCGTCGTCGCCGGCTGGGTGCGCGGGCAGGCGATCGTCACGTCGATCCTCGCGGTGCTCTACGCGATCGGCTTCTCGATCGTCGAGATGCCGCTGTCGGTGCCGATCGGACTGCTCGTCGGTGCGCTCACGGTGATCCCGTTCGTCGGCACGTTCGTCGGCGCGGCGATCGCCGGCATCGTCACGCTCGCAGATGGAGGCAGCGCACAGACGCTCGGCCTCGTCGCCGCGGTGATCGTGGTCCTCCACGTCATCGAGGCCGGCTTCCTCACCCCGAAGATCGTCGGACATCGCGTCGGTCTGTCGGAGTCCGGTGCGCTGATCGCCGTGATCGCGGGCGGTAAGTTGCTCGGCTTCGTCGGCGTCGTGCTCGCCGTGCCGCTCGCCGCGACGTTCGCGGTGCTCGTTCGCTACGCCGTGAAGTACTACGAGCACACCGCGTTCTTCGGTCGCGAGTCCGATGCAGACGTCGTGATCACGCCCGCGATGGCGCTGATCATCCCGGGGATCCGGCGCGTCCCCGGCGGCGTGTCGCTCATGTCGCCCGAGCCGATCCGGATCGAGAAGGAGATGGACGAGCGCGCGGGGCCGATCGAAGGCTCCGCGCTCGACCCGGATCTCCCCGATCTCCCAGCACCCGAAAAATGACCGCGACTGTGACTACGTCCCGGCGTTGGACATCGCGTGGCGAACGGCGGTGATGATGTCGGAGGGATCGGGGAACATGCCGCGCGTCTTCTCCGCGACCTTGTTACCGCCGAACCACACGGTGAACTCGCCGCTACTTCCGACGACGAGCTTCGTGTCGACGTCCAACTCGTCCTTCAACTGGGCCGCCACCCGGGCGGCTCTGGCCTTGTAGCCTCAAGCGCTGCAGTATCGGATCGTGATCACCTGACCAGGTTAGCACCGATTGCGTGATACGACCGCTCGCATGAGCGAGTCGCCGTCTACCGCACCTGCCCTCCCAACGCCGAGCTGGGCCACTGTCACCCTCGACGGCCACGTCGCCGAGGTCGTCCTGCGCGCCACTGGCAAGGCGAGCCGCATGGGGCTCGCGTTCTGGCAGGAGATGCCGGCGCTGTTCGCGGCGCTCGACGCCGCCGCGGACGTGCGTGCGATCGTGCTTCGCGGCGAGGGCGAGGGCTTCAGCTACGGCCTCGATCTCGGCGGGATGGGCGCCGACCTCGCACAGCTGATGGCGCCCGGCGGCGGCGCGGCCGAGCGCACTCGCCTCCACGAGATGATCACGCGTTTGCAGCGCGCGATCACGTGCGTGGCCTCGTGCACGAAGCCCGTGATCGCTGCGATCCACGGATGGTGCATCGGCGGCGGTGTCGATCTCGCAACCGCGTGCGACGTGCGCGTGTGTTCCGCGGACGCGAAGTTCAGCGTGCGCGAGGTCCGGCTCGCGATGGTCGCCGACGTCGGCACGCTCGCGCGCTTGCCGCTGATCATCGGCGAAGGTGCGACGCGCGAGCTCGCGCTCACCGGCGACGACATCGACGCCGTGCGAGCGCTGCGCCTCGGCCTCGTCAACGACGTGCTCGAGACCCACGACGCGCTGCTCGCTCACGCACGCGCGATGGCCGCGCGGATCGCCGCGAACCCGCCGCTCGTGGTGCGAGGCGTGAAGCAGGTGCTGAACGCGCGCTCCGAGCGCATCGCCGAAGAGAGCCTGCGCACGGTCGCGCTGTGGAACTCCGCGTTCCTGCCGTCGCAGGATCTCGGCGAGGCGATGGCCGCGTTCGTGCAGCGCCGCCCGCCGGCGTTCAAGGGACGCTAGCCGCGCTGCCGGTCGCCGGTGCGGCGCTGCCGTTGTTCTCCACCGGTGTCTCGACGTCGGGACCCGTCTGGGGGCGCGAGCTGTCGTAGAGCTTCGCCATGCAGCCGAGCATCGCGCGCGCGACGGTCTGCGATCGTCGATTGCCCGCGTCCGCAATGACGGGAACGCGCTGCATCACGGCCTCGCCGCACTCGACCGTCTTGCACTTGCAGAGCTCGTCGCGCAGGACCTCGAGCCTCTTCACCTCGTCCTCGTGACATCCGATCGCCGATGCGATCCACAGCACAGCGAGAACCGAACGCGCGGACATCGATACCTGGCGCAGCATACGCCACGCAGGGCACAATCGTCGTCATGCGTACAGCAGCAGTCGCCGCGTCCCTCGTGATGATGTCCGTGGCCAGTACCAGCACCGCGGAGGCTGGCGTGTTCAAGCTGTTCGCCGAGGCGCAGGGCGGAGGGCTGTTTGGCACCGGAACGGGTGGCGATCTCGTCAACAACAACACGATGATGTTGGACGAGGCGTTCTTCGAGAACGCGGGCCCGCTCGCGTACGGCGTGCAGGTCGGCGCACAGTTCCTGTTCCTCGAGGGCCACATCTCGCACCTCCAGCTGCGCGGCTTCTCCGACGACGCCGAGCGTCCAGACCTCGCGACGTGGACGTCATTCCACGCAGGTATGCGCTTCGAGATCCCGGTCGGCACGCAGACCGCCGAGGACAAGAAGAACGGCAAAGGTACGTTCATCGAGGCCGGCTTGAACATCGGCTTCGGCCTCGGCACCGGCGCGCAGGTGATGCCGCCGCTGTCGAACGACGAGGTAACCGACAAGGGCTTCTTCGCCGAGGGTCGTTTCGGCTTCGGCAAGCACCTGAACACGATCTTCGACATCGGCGTGTTCGTGCCGGTGCAGTACGGCTACTACTTCAAGAGCGGCGAGGGCGCCACGGTCAACGATCTGTCGACCCACTACCAGTCCGCGCAGATCGCGGCGCTGCTCACGCTGCGCGCGAACGTCCGCCTGTTCTGATCTAGTTCTTCGTCTCGAGACTGCCGACGCGGCTCGCGCGCACCTTGCGCTTCGCGGGGCCAAGGATCTCGAGCATCTCTTCGACCTCGACAAGATCCTTGAGCCGCGCGACGACGTTGCCTTGCGTGTCCAAGAAGATCACCGCGGGCAACGTCTTCGCTCCGTAGCGCTCTTTGAGCGCGTTGTTCTCGTCGGTGAACTCCGACACGTCGAACTGCAGGGGCACGAAGTCGGCCGTGATCGCGTCGTAGACGTCGGAGTCACCGAACACTTTCTCGAGCTCCTCGCACGGTCCGCACCACGTGGCGGCGAAGTCGACCATCACGCCCTTGTTCTCGGCCCGCGCCTTCTCGAACGCGACCTTCTCCTCGCGCTCGAACGGCAGGTGCTTCTTCGGCGTGAGCGACCACGCGTACGCGCCGAACAGCCCCCCGATTACCAAGCCGATGCCGAGGAGCTTGCGTCCCTTATCGATCAACGGACCCGAGAACGAGAGGTGCAGCGCGCCCATCGCAAGACCGACCACGACGAGGCCGAGCGATGCGAGCAAGAACCACGTGTCGGGCGTCGCGATCTTGCGCATGCCGGGGATGAGCGGCTTCAAGAAGTAGATCGCGCCGAACAGCAGCAGCACGCCGCCGATCGACTTCACCACGTCCATCCAGCGGCCGCTCTTGGGTAGGGACATCGCGGCCGCCGCGAGAACCCAGAACAACACGCCCATGCCGAGCGCGTAGACGAACAGGAGCGAGCCACCGCCGAATACGCTCTTCGTGCTCGCCGTGAACGCGAGGAGTCCGGCGAGGAACGGGCCCGTGCACGGTGCGGCGATGAAGCCACCGACGAGGCCCATCGCGAACGCGCCGCCGAAGCCCTTGCCACCGACTTGGTTCAACTTCTGCTGCCACGAATACGGCAGGTTCAGCTCGAACGCGCCGAACAGCGACGCCGCCATCACCACGAACAACACGACGATCGGGATCACGACGAACGGATTGGCGAGCAGCGTGCCGGCGCTGCCGCCGAGCATCGCGAACGTGACGCCGAGGACCGCATAGGTAACGCCCATGCCGACGACGTACGAGGTCGCGAGCGCGAGCCGCTTGGCCTTCGAGGCGTCCCCGCCGCGCGCGCCGAAGATGCCGAGCGTGATCGGGATCATCGGGTACACGCATGGCGTCAGCGAGGTCAGAAAGCCCGCGCCGAACGCGCCGAGGTACATCCAGAGCCAGCCCTTGGCCTGGTACTCCTCGAACTCGCCGCCGCCGCCCGCAAACGCGAGGCTCGGCACGAAGATCACCGCCAACGCGATCGCGAACAAGGGGAGTGCGATCGTGCGGCGGCGCGGCGACATCGAGACCTCACTATAGACCGGACCTGCCATCCCGGGCATTCCACGCGTGACCGGCGGCGGGCGATCGTTGGGATTCCCCTCGACCAACGGGCGCGGTAGGGTCCGCCCGGTGACTCCGCCCGACAGCTGGTACGGTGAGTACGTTCCGCGGCACGTCCAGAACCTGGACGT
>JBJXGN010000334.1:0-25934 GCA_046160585.1 Kofleriaceae bacterium | reverse complement strand
CGTTCGTGATCGCGATCGTCTCGGCGCGCGCGACGCTCGACGCGAGAGAGAGGAGTAGAACGACGCGCTTCACGGGGTCCTCCCGGCGTCGATCGTCGTGTGTCCTAGCTCGAAGTCCGACGGTGGCAGGCCCTTTGTCCGATCGTAGGTCACGTCCCCGCCCGACAGGACGAGCTCGGCGCGAGTGTAGACGGAGAACGGATGTGCCGACCACAGCGCGACGTCGGCGCGCTTGCCTACCTCGAGCGTGCCGGTGACGTCGTCGATGCCGAGCACCCAGGCGGGGTTCGCCGTGATCCAGCGGAGGGCTTGCTCGTCGGAGATCTGGATGCCCGCGGCTCGCCCGGACGCGAGCGCTTTGGCCGCTTCCTGGTTCAGGCGCTGGATGCCGATCGCGGAGTCGGAGTGGATCGTCGCGCGTCCACCCATCTCCGTGAACAGCGCCGCGTTCTCGGGGATGCCGTCGAACGCCTCGAGCTTGAAGCCCCACCAGTCCGCCCACGTGTTGATCGCGATGTTCTTCGCGACGAGCAGGTCGCGGACCTTGTACGCCTCGAGCGCGTGGTGGAACGAGCGGATCGAGAAGCCGAGCTCGTCGGCGATCGCGATCATCTGCGAGATATCGCTCGCCTTGTAACAATGCACCTGCACGAGCGTCGCCCCGGACAGCACGCGCGCGAGTGTCTCGTTCTCGAGCTCGACGCCGGGCTCCTCCGGCGCCGCCTCGACCTTCACCTTCGGCTGGCCCGGCTTCACGGCCGCGTCGAGCTCGGCCGCACGATCGCGCTTCTTGATCCACAGCGCGCGCGAGCGATCGTACGCGGCCTGCTTCGCGACGTACGCGCGCGCCTTGTAGAACGTGCTGCGGAACATCGCGTATTCGCCCATGCGCGTCTTCGGGCCAGACTTGTCGCCGTACACGCGCTTCGGATTTTCGCCGCACGCCATCTTCAGCGTGTGTGGCGCACCGGGGAATGCGACGTCGGACTGGACGCGACCGGGCCGCATCGCGACGGTGAACCCTTCACCGCCGATCAGGTTCGCGCTGCCCGGGAGGATGAGGGCCGTCGTGACACCACCAGCGGCGGCGCGCGCGATCTGTGGATCCTGCGGCCAGTACGCGTATTCGGCGCGCGCCTGCGGGGTCGTCGGTGCCGAGGACTCGTTGCCGTCGTCGTGTGCGCGTGACGATGGGGCGGAGTACACGCCGATGTGCGAGTGCGCGTCGATCACGCCGGGCGTGACGAACTTGTTCTTTGCATCGACGACGCGCGCGCCGGCGGGAATCGCCACGGATCCGTCGGGGCCGATCGCGGTGATCGCTCCGCCGGACAGCACGATCGTGCCGCCCTGGATCTCCTTGCCGGCGGCGGTGAGGATCGTCGCGCCGCGGATCGCGATCGGCTGCGCGCGTGGATTGCTGAGCGCGGCCTGCCGCATCTTCTCGTCGCCCGTCGTGCGAAGCGGGCCTGCCGTCGTCGGATCGACCCAGCTCTCCTCGACGTCGAGCTCCGGGGCTGTCGGCTTGGCGGGAGGCTTTTTGGCCACGGGCGGCTTGCACGCAGTCAACACGGTCAGCGTGCTCGCTGCGAGTACCAACGTTGTCCTCATTTGCTGCGGTTGTACCCCGAGGCGGGGCTAGAATCGGGGAATGAGCGGCGTGCTGGTCGAGGTCTCCTCGCGGCGGTTCGCGATCCCGCACGAATGCCCGTGCTGCGGTGCCGTCCCCGATGCCGAGCTGGTCATCCCCGTGACCGGTAAACGAGCGACCCGAACGAGCGCGCGGTCGATGGACGTCCCGTCGTGCAAGCGCTGCAACCAGCACATCGCTGCGTCGGAGGCCGCGGGTATCGCATCGGCCGCGGCGTTGCTCGTCGGCCTTGTCGCGGCGATCGCGGCGACGGTCGCGCTCGGCCCGATCGGTCTCGTCGCGATCCCTGTCGCGATCGCCGTTGCATATGTCCTCGTCACGCGCCGCCGCCGCGCCGCCGAGCTCATGCGCGGCCCGTCGTGTGCTGCGGCCGGCAAGGCAGTCGCGTACCTCGGCTGGTCGGGATCGACGACCGCGTTCGAGCTCGCGTCGCCGACCTACGCCGCGCGCTTCGCGGAGCACAACGTGAAGATCCTCCACGCGCCGACGCCACGGCTGCGAACGGTGCTCGAGGGGCACGCCCGCGCTCGCGTCGCGGTCCCCTCCGCGGCGGCGCCGGTCGCCGATCCTCCGTCGACGATCCCCGCGTGGATCACGAAGCTTTTGCAGGCGACGGGCCCCGCGGGGCGCCGCCACCTGATGGTGCGGGCACTCGGTGCGTTCACCGATGACGCGTCGCGGGCGCAGCTCGTCGAGGCCGTCGCCAAGATCGATCTCGAGCCGACCTACGCGAAGCTGGCCAGAGCGTCCTCCCTCGAGGATCGCGCCAGGATCCTCGCCGAGGCCATCGCGCGCGTCACCGCGGACAACCTGCCCGAGCTCGTCCAAGACTACGAGCTTCGCGAGCTCGAGAAGAAGCTCAACTCCTTGGGGTGACCGCCGCGCAGCTGCAAGCAGTGCGACGCTGATGACAATTCCCGAAACGTGAGCGAGCGACTCGGGTAACTGCGGGGTGCCTCGCACAAGAAACGCTGGCGGCGCAGCGGTCGAACCTTTACAGAGGTGCCCTGTGCGTAGACTCGCTGATCGATACACGATAGACCTGCAGGTCGAGCTGACCGTCGACGGGCAACGCCAATGGGTGGCCCTCCAGGATCTGTCGCGGACCGGGATGTTTCTGCAGGTGTCCAGGACGATCCCGATCGGCACGTGGGTTCACGTCGTGCTGTTGATCGATGGCAAGCGCGTCGCGACCGGCGCGACGGTCACTCACTTGTTGCTGCCGGAGGACGCCCTGCGCCTCGGCCGCTACCCCGGCATCGGGATCCAGTTTCGCGAGCCCACCGAACCGGGCGATCAGCTGTTCGCCCTCGCCGTCGAGCGGATGTGCCGCGCGCAGCGCTCGAGCACGCCGAGCATCGGGCTGCACATCGTCATCGCCGACGGCGACACGCGCATCTTGCAGCGGCAGTCGAACGCCCTGGCCGAGGCCGGCTTCTCCGTCGCGACCGCGACCACCGGCATGGAGGCGATCGCGGCGTGCCTGCGCAAGCGCCCCGACGTGATCGTGGTGGACCGTCAGCTGCCGGTGTTCGATGGCTTTCGCGTCCTCGAGACACTCGGCGAGGACGGCGCGCTCGCCACCGTTCCCGTGATCGTCACGAGCGCCGATCTGAACGATCTCGCGCCGTCGTTCGAGCGTGGCGCGATGGACTTCATCGCGAAGCCGTTCACCACGCTCGAGCTGATCGTGCGCGCGCGCCGGCTCGCGCAGACGAGCCCACGGACGAGCGAGCGCATCATCCTCGCGGGCACGCTGACCGACACCACGTTGCCCGCGCTGCTCACCATGTTCGAGATCGAGAAGAAGACCGGCCGCCTCACCCTCACCGGCGAATACGTTGCATGGATCGATATCGTCGAGGGACGCATCGCGAGCGCCGGCTCCGCGACGGGCGAAGATCCGCGCGCTGTGCTGATGTCTCTCCTCGACTGGACGTGCGGCTCGTTCGAGCTCACGGGACTCGCGGGTCCACACGTCGGTGATCTCGCGCTGCCGATCATGCACCTCCTCCTCGATCACGCGTGCCTGCGCGACGAGCGGGGGAGGGACGTTACGCCGCCACGCAAGCGCTGCTCGACCGCGCCGGAGATCCTCGCCCGCGGATCGACCAAGGCGATCGCCTAGCGACACTGAGGGCGCTTGGCTTCTCCCGCTTGGCACTCATGGCGGTACCTCCGATGGCGTCTCGGTGGTGACTCCGATGGCGTGTTGGTAACTCCGATGGCGTCTTGGTGGTACCTCGAAGCCGTGGCGGATGACATGGGTGTCCTGCTGGTACGTCGACGCCTCGGCGGTGGGTGTGTGATATCCCCTGGCACATGAGCGTTTCGATCGGCACCCCACTTTCGCCTCACGCCACACGCGTCCTCCTCCTCGGATCGGGCGAGCTCGGCAAGGAAGTCGTCCTCGAGCTCCAGCGCTTCGGCGTCGAGGTGATCGCCGTCGATCGATACGCCGATGCGCCCGCGATGCAGGTCGCGCATCGCAGCCACGTGATCGACATGCTCGATCGTGCGGCGCTGCGCGCCCTCGTCGAGCGCGAGAAGCCGCACTTGATCGTCCCCGAGATCGAGGCGATCGCGACACCGGAGCTCGTCCAGCTCGAGTCCGAAGGGTGGACCGTGATCCCGACCGCGCAGGCCGCGCGCCTCACGATGGACCGCGAGGCGATCCGCCGCGTCGCCGCCGAGGAGCTCGATCTCCCGACGGCGCGCTACGCGTTTGCCGACACGTTCGACGAGCTCGCGGCCGCCGCCGACAAGCTCGGCTGGCCCGTCGTGATCAAGCCGATCATGAGCTCGTCGGGCAAGGGCCAGTCCGTCGCGAAGACTCCGGCCGATCTCGAGAAGTGCTGGGAGTACGCACAGACGGGTGGCCGGACGGGCAAGGGCCGCGTCATCGTCGAGGAGTTCATCCAGTTCGACTCCGAGATCACGATGCTCACGGTGCGCCACGCCCACGGCACGTCGTTTTGCGATCCGGTCGGTCATCGTCAGGTCGGTGGTGACTACGTCGAGTCGTGGCAGCCGCACGCGATGTCCGCGGTGCAGCTCGAGCGTTCGCAGGCGATCGCCCAGCGCGTCACGGATCGCCTCGGTGGTCGCGGCATCTTCGGCGTCGAGCTGTTCCTCTGCGCGAACGACAAGGTGATGTTCAGCGAGGTGTCTCCGCGCCCGCACGACACGGGCATGGTGACGATGGCGACGCAGATCTGGTCGCAGTTCGCGCTGCACGCGCGGGCGATCCTCGGGCTGCCGATCCCGTCGATCCGCCGCCACTCGGCGGGTGCATCGGTCGCGCTGCGCGCCGAGGGCGATCTACGCTCCCCGGTGATCGACGGGCTCGCGGACGCCTACGCGACGCCAGATGTCGACGTGCGCTTCTTTGGCAAGCCGAGCGCGGGACCGCGTCGCCGGCTCGGGGTAGTGCTCGCGCAAGGCGAGTCGGCCGACGTGGCACTCGCGAAGGGTAAAGAGATCGCCGCGAAGCTCCGGCTCCGCGACGCGTGAGCGACGGGCAGACCGATACCATTGGTCCACGTCGGTGAACCCGTGTGTAGGTCGCGCGTGTCCTATGTGTCGCAGTGCGTTGACGGAATGCCGAAGCCCCCTGTTCGTGTTCCAATGCGCGCATGCGTTTACCCTCGTCGATTGCACTCGTCTCGTTGTTGGTAGCAGCCCCTGCGTTCGCCGGTGACGCACCCAAACCGAAGGCGGCAGAGAAGACCGAGGCCGCGCCGACCACGGCGACCGTCGGCAAGCCCGCGCCCGGTTTCACGCTGAAGGATCTCGACGGCAAGGACGTCAAGCTGTCCTCGTTCAAGGGCAAGGTCGTCGTGCTCGAGTGGTTCAACCCGGGCTGTCCGTACGTGAAGAAGTCGCACACGGTTGGCTCGCTCATCGACACTGCGAAGAAGCACACCGACAAGGGTGTCGTGTGGCTCGCGATCAACAGCAGCGCACCCGGTCTCCAGGGCAACGAGCTGTCGCTGAACACGGAGTCGGCGAAGACGTGGGCGATGGCGCACCCCGTGCTGCGCGACGAGGACGGCACCGTGGGCAAGGCGTACGGCGCGACGAACACGCCGCACATGTTCGTGATCGACAAGAAGGGTGTGCTCGCCTACGCCGGCGCGATCGACAACTCGCCCGATGCGGAGAAGAAGTCCGCGCCCGACGGCAAGCTCGTCAACTACGTCGACGACGCGGTCGCCGCGGTGACCGCCGGCAAGCCCGTCGCGGTGACCACGAGCAAGGCCTACGGATGCTCGGTGAAGTACGCAAAGAAGTGATCGGAGGATCCTCATGTCCATGATGTGGCACCGCTCGATGTTCGTGATCGCCGCGCTCGCGGGCTGTACGTGCGGCTCGTCGAAGCCGGACGGCGCCGCCCCCAGTACCGGGAGGGCCGAGAGGAGCGTCGTCGCCATGTCGGGGCCGGCGCTCGCGGAGAAGGAGTACTACCGGCTCGATCTCGCCGGCGAGCCAGCCTGCAAGGCAGCCGCGCCGTGCGACGTGAAGATCGCGCTGACCGCGCTCGCGGGGCACAAGATCAACGTCGAGTATCCGACCAAGTTCGAGCCAGGGGTCACCGCAGGCCTCGGCGTGGGCGCGACGGAGTTCACGGTGGAGACTCCGACGCGCGGTGTGATGTCGATCCGCGTGACGCCCGCGAGCGCGGGGACGCACACGTTGAACGGACAGTTCAAGCTCGGCGTGTGTACCGACGACAAGTGCGAGATCGACGGCCCGAAGATCGCGCTGCCTGTGACCGCGATCTGACGGTCGATCCCCTAGGGGCGCGGTCGTAGCGGCCCGGGCGCATCGCAGAGCGGGCACGTCTGCGTGACGACCGCGTTGTCACAGGACTCGCACGCGTACGCGACCATGTGAAAAGCGGCCTCGCCGTAGTCAGCGAGGGGCTTGGGCTTCGGAGACACTCCGCCGCCGTAGTTCGCCGTTGCGGGCACGAGCGCGAGCGCGAGGAGCTCGAGCTCGCTGCACGAGGGGCACCGTTTCGGGATCGGCAGGCGCGAGAGATCGCCGAGCGCTCTCGAGAGTCCACCGGTCGCATGGCAACGCGGACACGCGGAGTCCTCGAACAGCACGCGCTTGCACGCGGGTGACGCACACGCGATGCGATACGTGCCGTCGACGAACTTCTCGCCGTCGTGCACCCAGCGACCCGCGTCGTTGGGATCGGCGAGCATGAGCACCACGCGGCGATCGATGAAGCTGTGGATCTCGACGGTGCTCGAGCCACACGCGCTACACCCTGCAGCGACGATGGCTTCGAACTTCGGCTCGTCGAGGTGGCCCATGGACGGCGTGCTTACCACGCCGGGGCGATCACTGGATCACGGCGGGGCGAGTCCAGTACGGCGAGATGTTGTTCGCCGTCGGGCTCTGACCCGGCATCCACATCGGCGGCGCGCTCGGATCCACTGCGCCGCCGAGCTTGTTCTTGGCGATCGCGGCGAGCCAGATCTGCTTGCACTGGAGGGTGATGCCGTTGCTGATGCAATCGAACGGGCTCGTCGCGACGGTCGATCGATGTCCGTAGTCCCGCTCGCTGGAGAACACGACCCAGTGGTACTCGGACGAGGAGTTCGGTGCCCAGTGTGGCCACGTGATGTGATCATCCTCGAACCCGCCGTTGAGCGCCTCGAGATCCACGGTCCACGCACCGTCGGTGGCCGCGAGCATCAGGCGGCTGTTGCGGTTGCCGCGCCATCCTCCGCGCGTCGCGTTGAACACGACGAGCTGGCCGTCGGTGGAGAAGCTCGGAAAGAAGAAGTTGTCGTACGTGCCGCCGGTCAGCGTGATCGGGTTTGGTGTGATCACCACCGGCGTCCCGAACGTGTGCGCGCCGCCCGCGTACGAGTAGCTCATCGTCGCGAGGCGGCCGCTGTTCAGATCGATGTACGCACCCGTGTTCGACTGCGTGTAGACGACCTTCGTACCGTCGGCGGACCAGTCGGCCATCAACGCCCCGCGACCGGATACGTTCGCGACGTCGAGGTTCGACGGCACGGCGGCGCCGGTGTCCGGATCGTAGAGGCCGAGCGTTCCGCCGAACTTGCTGACGATAGCGACTGACTGCTCGTCGGTGGGGAACGGGTTGCCGACGGGCGCGAAGGTCGTGTACGAGCCGAGCACCGCCTTGCCGTCGGCATTCATCGTGTCGACCCAGCGGCCCATGACAGCGTCGTACCTCATGAACCCGATGGCGAGGTCCTGGCTCGCGCAGGTCCCGACGCAGCGGCTGTAGCCGATCCGCGAGCCCGATCGAGACACCGCGTGGCAGGACGTGCAGTTGTCCTTGACGAGATCCGGTGCGTCGGCGTCACCGAACGTCTGCGACATGACCGAGCCCGACGACGAAGCCCACCAGTAGATCTCGCTCTGATCGATCGTGTCGGTCGATATCGTGACGAACACGGGCGGCGCGACGTACTTCGACAACGGCGCTGACTGAAGCAGCGCCTCGACCAAGAACGCGAGGTTCTCGCCGGCGGCGGTGTTCGCCAGCGCGGACCAGTCGCTCTGCGAGAGCATCGCCTCGCGCTCGGTGGTGTAGATGTGAACGTTCGCGAACTGCGACGACATCGTGACGTGGAACAGGTCGTTGCCCGCGGCCGTGTACTGCATCTCGACCGACGGGATGTTGCGTGGCGATACAGCCTTGTCGAGCGGATATTCGACGCCGGGTGTCCGCGCCGCGTCGGTCGTCGCCGTCGCGTTCTCGAACAGCTCGGCGGCGTTCGCGGGTGCGCCGGGTCCGATGACGTTGCCCTCGAGGTTGATGACCAGGACGCCGGTCGCGCTCAGCGCATCGCACGCCGCGATCACGTCGGTCTTGCCGCCGCGGCCCGAGACCGTGACGGTCGCGCCGGTCACGGAGCCAAACGACGTGTCGATCGCGAGCGTGCACGACGCAGTGATGTCGCGGCGCGTGCTGCTCTGCGTGACGCCGTAGATCTTGTAGTCCTGCGTCGCGTTGCCGCCGATCGGCAGTGTGATCGTGGCAGAGGCCGGCTCGATCTCGATCGATGTCACGTCACCGCCGCCGTCGTCGCGATCGCCACAGCCGAAACCGAACAGACCGAGGGCCAGGCCCCCGAGGAGAGCTGCACGCATGCCGCGATGCTACACTGCCCCGCGCGCTAGTCGATGACGACCGTGACTCCGCCGGAGCGCCCGAACGTCTCGGGGCTGTACATCTCCTCCGCCTTGGTCGGGGCCGCCACGAAGGTGCCCGGTGTGGTCGCGCGCACGGTGTACGACATCTGGTGGGTGCCCGCCGGAAGTTGCATGGAGAACGCCTCGGCGCGGTTGTCGCGAAGTGCGCGGAAGCCCCAGCGAGAATCGTCATCGGTCATCGCCTTCGGTGCGCCGCGTTCGGCGTTCGCGAGCGCCGTGTTCACGGCCTCGAACCCTGCGGGGAGCGGGTCGTTGATCGCCACGGCATGGCGCGCGGCCGCGTTGGTCACCTGCACGCGGACGAGCAGACGCGCACCGAGCTTCACCTTGATCCGGCCATCGGGCAGGGTGGCGACGTCGGCCGGGTCGTCGATCGGCGCATAGCTGCGGCGGACGACGAACCCGGCGTCGAGCGGTGGGAGGTTCGTCTGCTTGGGTGCGTACGTGATGCCGACGCGGTAGTACATGCGGCCGGGGCCGTCTTTGGTGATCGCGAGGTCGTGCGTCTGGCCAGGCACGAGCCCTTCCCAGTCCGCCTTCGCAATGCCGCGGTTCGAGCCGCGGCCCACGAAGGCGGCCTCGCTGTAGGCGGCCTTGCCGAGCCACAGCTTGCTCTTGTAGTTCGGCTCGACCTTCTCGTAGAGGTCGAAGTAGCGGCGCATCGCCGTGATCACCACGAGGTTGTCTTGCGTCGTGCGCCAGCGTCCGCTCGACCGGCCCTCGAGAACTCCGCGCGCGATCTTGGGGATCAGCGCGTGCTCCGGCACTTCGCGCATCAGCGCGTCGAGCGCGAGCGCGTTTGTCTTGACCGACGACACGAGCAGTAGGCGCTCCGCTTCGCCAAACGACGAGGTCACGGTCGCCGCCGACGCGGTCTCGTGCGTGGCGGACAGGATGTCGCCGCGGAGCTTCGCGCGCATCGCCTTCGCGCGGTCCTGCTTCGCGACGAGTGCGAGTACGCGCGCCTTCGCGTCCATCGGATACGTGCCGAGCGTCGTCGCGAGCGCGTGCAGGCGATCGACGCGCGCGCGCACGTCGGCCTTCGCGGTCGCGAGCGCCGACAGGCCCGCGGCGACCAGCGATACGCGGTACGCACTCTCGCCGTTCGTCTTCGTGCGCTCGGCCTCGGGCACGGCGGCGGCCTTCGCGAGCTTTGTCAGATCCGCATCGACGGACCTCGTGACGTAGCCGATCGCCTTGTCGCGCACCGCACCCGTGGCGTTCTGCGCGCCCAGCGCGGACAGCACCTGCGCGGTGACGAACGGATCGACATCCATGCCCGGGAAGTAGCCCCAGCCACCGCTCGGCAGCTGGTCCTTCGCGAGCTTCTTCAGATCCATGTCGCGGACGTGTGCGAGCTCGACACGCGTCGGGCGGCCCGGGGTCGCGTACGCGTCGAGGATGTCGAACATCGCGCTCGTCGCGAGCATGCGGCTCGAGCGCTGCTCCGCGCACTCGTACGGGTAGGCCTGGAGGTACCAGAACGCGTCGGTCAGCGACTGCAGCTGCGTCGAGCTGACCTCGAGCTCGACGCCGCCGACGTCCGGGAAGACGTTGGCCGGCACCGCGAGCTGCTCGAACGCGGGCTTGTCGTCGACGATGCCGTAGGTCGCGAACGACTCGGTCGTGGCGGGCTCCCACACGGGGAGCTCGACGTTCGACGCGTCGGTCTGATCGCCGGCGACGAGCACCGTCTGGATCACGGCCTTGCCGCGGCTCTGCGTCGCGAAGTCGAAGCGGACCTCCGCGCGCTGGCCGGGCGCGAGCGTGACGTGTTTGCCCTGCGGTCCCGTCGCCACGAGGTTCGCGGCCCGCACCGCGATCTCGATGTCGCGTGGTGTGCTCGCGAGGTTCTGCACGAGAATCGGCAGCGAGAAGCGATCGCCCTGCGTGAGGAAGCGCGGCGCGATCGTGCGCGCATTGATCATGCGCTGCGCGACGATCACGTTCTCGGCCTTGCCGAAGAAGCGCATGTTCGCGGTCGCGAGCGCGACGATGCGATAGCGCGTGAGGTTGTCCGGCATCTTCACGGAGACCCGCGCCTTGCCGTCTTTGTCCGTGTGGAGGAGCGGCGCGAATACGGCGACGGGCCGAAAGTCCTTGCGCGCCTCGATCACACTGCTTGCCGATCGGCCCGACATGCCCCCGCGGCCACCGCCGACCCCGTAGCCGGAGCCAGTGCCGCTGCCGCGACCGATGGTCCCGATGTCGTCGAGCGCGATGCGCGTAAACCCAGGATCGCCGGCGAGCTCGGGCCCTTGATCGCGGACCATTCGCAGGGTCTCGAACAGCTGCGCGTTCGCCGGGTACTCCTGATAGAACGGTGCGAGCGGATCCTGATGTTTGGACGAGGACAGCGAGAGGATCGCTTCGTCGACGACCATCAGCGCGACCTCCGCATTCGGGACCGGCTTCTCGTCGTGCCTCACGGTGACTTCGAACGACGCCATCGCACCGGGCTCGACGAGCGGCTTGTCGGGGGCGGTCGTCATCTCGAGGCGCGCGCTCTCGGTGTCGACGGTCAGCTCGACTTGCTCCTGGACAAGCTGAGGGAACGGCAACGTCGAGCCACCGCGCGTACTCCGCGCCGCGCTCACACGATCGACTAGGACGTACACGTTCGAGATAAACGCGGGATCGATCGCGAGGTCGACCGTGGTCGACGGCTTTGTCAGCGCGAGCTGCTGCTCGCGGATCACCCCGTTGCGCGCGATCGTGACGATCGCAGTCGCGGGCAGCGTGGCCGACCTGATCTCGACCTTCGCGGTGTCGCCCGGGCGATACGTCGCCTTGTCGGGGACGAGACTCAGCTCGCGCGTGTCGTCGGAGCTCCACCACGGGATCGCATACTCCGTCGAGTTCTCGCGGCCGCGCGCATCGGCGACGCGCACCATCGCGGTGTACGACCACTCGGGTTTTCCGCGCTTCCACGCACACGTCACGGGTGCCTCGCCGCTCACGAGCTTGCACGACTGCACGTCGATGACGTTCGCATCGTCGCGCCAACGCTCGCTGCCGAGCACGGCCTCGACGCGGACATCGATCGGGACGCCCGCGACCGGCTTTCCATCGATGTTCGTGACGATTGTTTCGAGCAGCGCCGGCTGCATCGGCTTCTGGCGCACGCCGACGTAGATCGTACTCGGATGCACGAGGATCGGGCGCGAGCTCGCGCGGATCTGCATGCGGTCGAGATCGGCGACGGTCGTGTCGACGGAGAGCAACGCGGGGCGATGCGCCGGAGTCGCCGCGATCGCGAACGTCGCCGTCGATGCGGACTCGCCCGACAGTGTCGTCGCCTGCGCGACCTCGATCGGCTCGCCCACGATGCGCACTCCGCGCCAGCGGTCCTTGCGCAACGAGCGACTTCCCATCGGCTCGAACACGAAGCGGTCCCATCCCGGCGGTCGATACGTCGACGGCGACAGCGTGGAGGCCCAGCGAATGTCGGCGCCCGGCAGCCCACCGCCCGCGAAGTACTTCGCTTCGGCTCGCATCTCGATGCTCTCGCCGGCGATCAACGGGCGCGACCCGCTGAACTGCATGTCGTCGGCGATCGTGACGGAATATGCGGGGGTGCGGAACTCCTGCACGGAGATCACGTGGGACGTGCTCTGGTCGCGCGTGTTGAACCGGAACGTCGCCGGTCCGAGGTTCGTCGTGTCGGGAAGCGTCGTCTCGAGATCGAAGCCGCCCTGGTCGGACAGGCGCGCCGTGCCCGTCGAGATGCGATTGCGGCGCGCGTCGAACAGCGACCACTCCACGCTGTCGCCACGGGCCGGCATCGCGATGTCCGGGTTCACGCCGTCGTGTGACCACCGCACCCAACCCTTCACGTAGACCTTCTCGCCCGGCTTGTACGTGAAGCGATCGTCGGTGACGTACCAGCGCGCGCGCTCGCCACGCACCGCCTTGTCGCGTCCGAACGACGAGAACACGGAGTCGCCATTCACCTCGGCCAACACGATGCTCGGTGTCATCCGCGCTCCGCCCTGCTTGTCGCTCACGCGCTCGGGTAGCGCGAGCGTCGCGTGGCCATCGGCGTCCGTGCTCGCGGTGACAAGCTTCGCGCCGCGCTGACCCTCGCGGATGATCGAGAGCTGCGCGTTCGCGATCGGCGCGAGGAACCGGGCGGGATCGATCTCGCGCGTCCACGCGCTGATCTTGTCGCCGTCGTGACGCGCGGTGATGCCGAGCTTCGTGACCTGGATCCACGCGACATTCCGCGCGTTGAACCATTCGTCTTTGCCTACGGGTTTGACGGGTGTCGCCGTCGCGACCGCGATGACGTGGCCGGTGCCGTTCTTGTCGAGCAGCGGGCGCAGATCGACGCGCAGGTCCGCCGCGAACCGCGCGCCGACGGGATAGTCCTTCGACAGGAGCTTCGTGCCGGGTGGCTTCGCGCGCGGGTTCTGCTCGAAGTCTTCGTACGCGAAGTAGTCGGCGGGCGTGACCTTGTACAGGTCGACGTGGAGCGACCTGATCGCCGTCAGCGACACCACGAACTGCGGGATCGTGAAGCGTGGATCGATGACGTGGAATCCCGTCGGGAGGTCGACGTGCGCGTCGTAGACATGGGGCTTGGTGACGAACGACGCGCGCACAACGCCGGTGTACGGCTGGCCGTACACGTCGACGAGCCCGTCGCCGATCACGACATGGAGGGTCCTGCCGACGACAGCCGGCGCCCACGCGTTCACGTAGTCGCCGTACAGCCAGCGATCCTCCGTCTCCTGCTTGTCGATCTGGACCTTCGCCGCGCGGTACGAGGACTCCTCGACGTTGTTCGTGAAGCGGATCGCGAACATGTTCCCGGCGCCGCAGCGCGCGCCGGTGATGCGCGGCTTGTCGTCGTCGCACTCGAGCCCGAGCAGGCGAAACGCGGGGACGACCGTGGTGCTCGCGTACGATGGCTTTGCCGCAGGATTTGGCCCCTCGCTGGATGGTGCGCCCTTCGCGAGCACGATCTGCAGCTCGGTCCCTGACGGCCACGCGGCCTCGGGCGCGATCAGCACGTAGTTCGTCCCGAGGTCCGCGTCGCGCACCTTCAGCTTCGGCAACTTCGCCCACGCGGCGTTCGCGGTGGCGCGATCGATCTGCTTGAACGGGATGCGCTTGCCGGCCTTCGTCTGCACGCGCAGGAATGGCAGGAGCTTCGCCGGATCGTTCGCCGCGTCGAACGAGACCGCGATCGCGGAGTCGGGACGAAGCTGCGAGGGGAACGCGTCGCGCAGCGCGAGCGCCTTGGTCGAAAACGTGCCGACGACATCCTCGGCGAGCGTGGATCCCAGCAGCGACTTCGTTCCTGCGGGCACGGTGACCGTGTACGTCGTGGCCTGCGCGAGGCGCTTGCCGGCGGCGAAGAAGCCGAGGACACGCGTGTCGATCCACCGCCAGGTGCCGTTCGTCGCGGGCTCGACGCGCGCGGGTGGGGCAGTCACGTCGCCGATCTTCGCGACGGGCACCATCGCATCGGCGAACCGGATCCGGATCTCGGCCTCGGCTTGCACGTCGCCGGTTGGAAGGATCGAGGGCGCGGTCATCGGTGCGGGCGTCGCCGTCACCGCGCTCAGCGGTGCATCCGCGACGGGCTTGCCGACGGGGGCGAGAAACGCGATGGGCTGCACCGCACCTGCTCGCGCGGGCGCGGCACTCGGAGCGCGCATCACCGGCGCGTGCGTGTTGTCGAGCGTCGGCAGCGGCTCCATGCGTGCGAGCAGCTCGTTCGTCCGCGCGTCGGACAGCGTCGTCACGCTCCCGGCCTGCGTCACCGGCGGCGCGCCGGCGAACGCGATCGTCATCTTCGCCGTCCCATCGGCAGGATCGGCGAGCGGTACTTCTGGGCGTCCGGCGGTCGCGAGGACCGGCGGCGCGACAGCGGACGGTGCATCCACGGTCACCGGTTTCGGCGCGGGGCGAGGCGCCGGCGCGCCACAACCTCCGACGATGATCGACGTCGCCACCCACAATGACAGGACCGAACGAGCCCCAGATCGGCGCATATGGTTCGCATCCTGACACCGGCATCCTCCGCGCGGTTCCGGGCAAACCCTCTATTCCAACGACTTACGCCAGGGAGTAGCTCGGGGTGAGCCGAGACATCGATGTCCGGAATCGGCGCAGGTGCCGAAGCGTGATCGACGCAACTCACCTGGATTCCACGCACCCGCGTGGCACGAGGAATGGACACCGGGACCTCGCATGCTCGCGGTCACCCTCGTCCTCGCACGTGTCCTTGCGGAAGCGAACGCCCCCGCGCCCGAGCTCACCGATCAGGCGATCCTCGTCCTCAAGCGCCAGGACATCCGGGTCGGCAACGGCTGCACACCGCCCGATGCGGGAGTCGGGATGGATGGCGGCGGTCGGGACGATGGCGGGATCGACGGCGCCTACGATGCCGCGATCGACGGCGCGGTCGACGCGGGTGTCGACGCGGGTGTCGACGATGCAGGGATCGACGCAGGCGATCCGTGCGATCACATCCCCGGCGACGCGATCACGCTCGTCATGCAGCCTCGCTTCTCGCAGCTCACGACCGGTGCGCGCTTCGCGATCCTGATGGTCACGCCGTCGCGCCCCGTCGTCGAAACGACGCCGTCCGTGTTCGAGTCGCTCGCGAACGTTTCGGCGCCCGTGATCCGCGAGATCGAGAAGGAAGTGCCCGATCCAGCGCTCGGCACCGTGTGCCGGACCTATCCGACCGCGGGCTGCGGTGGCGGTCCTAGCTTCGAAGATCCGTACTGGGAGCCACCCGTGATCGGCGATGGCGGGCTCGGCGAGCTCGACGGAGGTTACTCGCTCGACGACGTCGGGCCGTATCAGGTCCTTCGCGCGACGCCATCGACGACCGCCGAGCTGATGGCGTGGCTGATGGACCTCGACTACCTCGTCATGCCCGACGACGTCGCCGCGCTCGCGCCGTACATCGCGAAGGGCTACACGGTGGTCGCGCTCCGCGTGGCGCTCGACAGCACGTCGGACGGGCAGCTCGCTCCGATCGCGCTCACGTGGGCTGGCTCGGAGATCCGCTTACCCGCGGCAATCGGCTCGCCGAGCGATGCGTTCCCGATGACGGTCTACATCGCAGCGGCGCATCGCTACGATCTGCCGGGCGCCCGCGTGCCGTTCGCGTTTCGCGTCGGCTACGACGGCACGAGCTTCCTCACGCGCAACGAATACACGTTCGATCCGACGACGGCCGACGAGGACCCAGTCGCGATCCTGCGCGACGGTGATCCGGAGGTGCGCGAGATCGTCGACCAGATCGTGGAGATCCGCGTTCCCGTCGAGGATGAATCGAAGTGCGGCTGTAGCTCCAAGAACAACGACGAGAGCCCCAGCGATGGCTGCCTGTGCAACAGCGGCAACGGCCCTCGCCCCGATTGGGGAGTGGTTCTCGGCGCGATCGTGTTCACGCTCGTACCGCGCCGCCGCCGCCGTCGTTGATACGCTGCGCGCATGTGCCCATGTGGATCGCGGATCGCCGTCGACGCGTGTTGCGCCCGCTATCACCGCGGCGAAGCCGCGCCCACCGCCGAGGCGCTCATGCGATCGCGCTACACGGCCTACGTCAACGGCGAGATCGACTACCTCGTCGAGACCCACGATCCGGCGACCCGTGCGAGCCTCGATCGCGATTCGATCGCGGCGTGGTCGCGCGGGACCGAATGGCTCGGCCTCGAGATCGTCGCGACGGAGTACGGCACGGCGAGCGATGCGCGCGGCGTCGTCGAGTTCATCGCGCGCGGCACGACGAACGGAAAGCCATTCGCACAGCGCGAGCGCTCGCGGTTTCGCAAGATCAGCGGGCGCTGGGTCTACGTCGACGGCAAGGTGCGCTGATCTCTTTCGTTGCGACTGCGGACGCGATCGTCCGTCCGATCGTTCGACCACATGCTGGGCCGAATGTTGATCGTGTCGTTATTGTTCGGTGCTGCGTGCTCTAGTCATGCGAGCGGCGGCGATGACGAAGCGTCAGTGGGCCCGCCCGGACCCGAGGGACCTCAGGGACCCCAAGGTGCGGAGGGTCCGCAAGGGCCCCAAGGTCCGCAAGGCCCGCCGGGACAGGTCACCGTTCTCGATGGTGGCGTGATCCAAGGACCGCCCGGCCCCGAGGGACCGCAAGGGCCGCAGGGACCCGAGGGCCCGATGGGCGCGATGGGCCCGATGGGCGCGATGGGCCCGGCAGGATCGCAGGGAACCGCGGGCTCGCAGGGGCCAACAGGATCGATGGGCCCCGCAGGATCGCAAGGACCCGCGGGCCCCACTGGACCGCAAGGGGTTCCGGGCGCGCAGGGGGCAGGTGGCGCGGAGACCGGCGAGGTCGCGTCGGAGTTCGCGGGCTTCACGTCGACGAGCTACACGGGGGTCGCCGGTGGACGCGAGGTGATGAACGCGCGATGCGCGAGTGCGTTCTCGGGATCGCATCTGTGTCACGCGTCGGAGTACCACCTCGCGAACGGAGCAACGATTCCGCCAGCGGGCGGCGCGTGGATCGACGCGAGCGGTGGCATCGAGGCGTACTTCGGGAACATCACGGTCACGACGTCGCTCGGCAGCAAGGAGCTCGGTCGGTACACGTCGAAGCACGAGCTGACGAACTGCGCGAACTGGACGCTCGGTTCGTACGGGTCGAACCTCGTGACGTACGGGCGCGCGGTCGGCCCCGCGCAGATCGCGACGACCGCGTGCACGCAGAGCTTGCCGCTCGCGTGTTGCTCGACGCCGACGTCGGCGGGCTTTCGCGGCTTCTCGACGACGACGGTCAACGGCGCGCGCAACGGCGGTCGCGCCGAGATGCACCAGGTCTGCGGCGCGCAGTTCTCCGGCAGTCACATGTGCCACGCGTCGGAGTACTACCGCGCGGCCGCGAAGACTTCGCCGCCGACGGCAGGTGCGTGGCTCGACTCGAGCGCGTACATCCGCGTGAACGGTGGCGCCGACGTCGAGGACGGCATCGCGGCCGAGGGTATCGGTCGCTACAGCGCGCTACACGAGCTGACCAACTGCGGCGGCTGGACGATGACGTCGTACGGATCGAACCTGGTGACCTACGGCCGTGCTGTCACGCCGAGCGGCATCGTGACGACCGCCTGCTCGACATCGCTGTCCATAGCCTGCTGCGACTAACGCACAGGTGCGAGCGGGCGCAGGTTGACGCGCGCGTCGCGGCGGTCGAACAGGACGATGCGCGCGCCGATCCGCGCGGTGGCCTCGGCGTCGGCGTCGGGCCGCGTCTGGTAGCGCGCGCCGAGGACGAGCGACACGGGCCGATCGTTGATCGCGATGACGATGCGCTCGAGCTCGACCTCCGCGCGCGCCTCCGGGCGCCAGCCGTGCAGCGTCGACCACGCGCCGCCGACCTCGATGCGTAGCGAGCCCGCGGTGCGCCCCTCGATCGGCTCGAACGCGAGCTCGAGCAGACCGGCAGAGAACGGCGCCACGACGTGCTCGTCGACGGCGAGGCGCGGCATCAGATCGCCGTCGGGGTCGCGTTCGAGGTGCACGTCCCAGCGAGCGACGGGGCCGATCGAGAAGCGCCGGCGAAACGTTCGCGTACGCGAGAAGTCGACTAGCGCCGCGACTTTGATGACACCGACCTCGACCGGCGACGCGTCGTCGCGCCAGCGCAGCGTACCGAACTCGGCGAGAGCGCCGATATCGAACGGCAGGAAGACCTTCTTCGGCGTGCCGAGCGGTAGCACGATGTGGCCATCGCGCGCGTGGCGAAGAAAGCGCCCGCGATAGATCGTCCCGTCGAAGGCGTTCGTGAACAGCGCGTGCGTCGTGTCGGTGATCCGATGCTCGAGCTTCCAGATCAGGTCGGGCTCGTCATCGAACGTGACGACGTGGCGGAGCGAGATCGCGCCCCCGACACCCTCGGAGCCCGCGTTGACCACGAGCCGATTGCCGAGATCGAAGCACGTGACGAAGCGACCGCCTTCGTCGGTGATGCCCGTGCAGCGATCCGCACGCGCCTTCGCCGTGCCGAGCACGACGAGCGCGGCGGTGATCAGCGCGGCTTTGGCGGTGCCCACAAGTTGAACCTGAGGCCCGCGTCCATCACGAACGCCCACTGCGACGGAATGCCGGGGACGTCGTCGCGCTTTTCGCCACCCGCGGCGAGCTTGAGGGTGAGTGGCTGATCGTTCACCGCGAGGACGATCGCTTCATACTGCACGCGCGCCTTCATGCGTTGCGCGACCTTTCCGGTGTATTCGAGCGGTACGAAGTAGCGCGGGATGTCGTGCGAGACCTCGAAGCGCACGTTGTGGAAGCCCTCGCGATCGAGCACCCAGTCGAGCTCGATCGCGGAGCCGTACACGACGGCAGAGCGATAGCCGATGAGGTCCGTTTGTTGGCCCTCGAGCGCGACGCCGGTGCGCACGCGTGCGAACGAGTCGAGGTTCGCCGACTGCCAGAGGTCCATCGTGATGTGCGCGGTCGCGTGTTTCCACAACTGCGAGTGGCCGAGCGCGGTGCGATGGATCTCGAGCCCGCCGACCTCGGTCCACAAGCCGATGTTCATGTGGAGATCGTGGCGGCGTGGTTCGCCGACGAACGTCGTGATCCGGAGCAGCGGATCGGTGAACTTGCGCGAGAAGTCGTAGTGCGCGACGACCATCTCGGCCGAGAACGGCTCCATGCGCACCTCGCCCTCGACGAAGCGGAAGCGGTGCCGCATCGGCGAGCCCTTCGAGTACATGTCGAACGAGAACAGGCCGAAGTCGATCGACGTGCGCGTCGACTCGAGTGGGTTCTCGAGGACCTTCTTCGGCGAGTAGCCCACGCCGAAGTAGAGGCGCTTGCGCAGATCGAAGTTCGTCTGGAACACGCGCCCGCGTTCGTCGCGCGTCCAGCCCCACGGTGCGTCGGGTCGCCCCGGCATGAACTTGTACCCGTCGGACTCGAGCTTCTTGCGATCGAACGGCATGTCGAGCTCGCAGTCGCGCGCTCGCTCGAGCGGCTTGACGGGATCTCCGTCAGCGTCGAGCTCCTCGTTCGGTGCGTAGAGGCAGACCTTCGTGGTCGGGTCGCACTGGATGCGCCACAGTTGCCCGCCGGTGTCGGCGGCGCAGTGCACGACGTTCGTGCTGCGCATCATCGGCAGATCATCGGCGCTTGCGATCGCGGGCATACCGACGGCGATCACCGCGGACGCAAGCGCGGTGAACACCGCATGCGCGGTGCAGACGGCCCTCATGGTCGAGGCGCATCGTGCATCGCGCGGGCCATCGCGCCGCTCCATGCGCGGAACCCGGTTAGCCGCGAGTGTGATCTTCCGACGTGTGCCGCACGCGCAACACGTGTCACTCACCTGCGTCACTTTCACGCTCGATCTCATAGGTCGATCATCTCGGCGGTGATCGTCTTGCCGTCTCCGTTGACCTCGACCCGCAGCGGCACGCGCGCCGGCGTGTTAGTCACCCACATCGCGAAGGAGATCGCCGGGCCCGAACCTTCGAGCGGCGCGACGCGACCACTGACCTTGATCGCGGGCGCGGAGTGGAGGTCCTCGGGAATCGGTCGCGAGAGGACGAGCTTGAAGATCTTCCCGCCGACCAGGACGTGCAGCACGCCGCCGCGAGCTTGCGGTTGTGCCCAGCCGCGGATCACGCCCAACGCGGAGTGCAGCGTGTGCACGTTGCCGTCGGGAATCGAGTGCGAGACCGGTGGCTCGCCGATCGCGTACGAGCGCCCGTCGAAGCTCGCGTTCGTCATGGTCGCTTCCCCTTCGATCTCCGCGAGCTCGTTCGCGCCCATCGGCCGGTGACCGTTGCGATCGATCACGCTGACGAGCTCGTACTTCACGCGGGCGAACGAGCTCGCGAGCGCGTTGGTCTCGAAGCGCGATCGAACCTCCTGATCACCGACGGCGATCTCGGCGCGACCGATCGACACTCCATGGAACTTCACATTCCATGCGAACGACTCGCCTCCGTCGAGGACGAACTTCGACGCGTCGAGCGGTCCGAGCGGCGAGCCCGTCGCGACGAGATCGGGCAACGGTTTGGGAGCGAAGGCGGACGCATAGGAACACGCAGTGACGAACAGAACAGCGATGACGGCGACACGCATGAGGCACCTCGCCCTGCAAACGCAGCGCCGCGCTCGCCGGTATGACCATTGCCAGCTATCGACGGCGACCGCGGTGAGCAGAGCCCCGCGGGGAAGGCGACGATCCGCCGCGATGGGACGGCAACGATCCGCCGCGAGGTGTCGGTCGTTGTAGGGCGGGTTGCTTCGGCGGTGTGTGTGGCTTCGGTGGTGGGTCGCGCTTCTTTGGAATCAAACCCGCGAGCTCCTGTTCGTTCAGGTTGCGCCAGCGACCGAGCGGAAGCTCGCCGAGCTTGATGTGCATGATGCGCACGCGCTGGAGCGTGACGACCTCGAAGCCGAACGCCTCGCACATGCGACGGATCTGCCGGTTGAGTCCCTGCGTCAGCGTGATGCGAAACATCTTCGCGCCGAGCTTTTCCAACTTGCATGGCTTCGTCGTGGCATCGGACAGGCGCACGCCGCGCGCCATGCCTTCGAGGAACTCGGGGGTGATCGGCTTGTCGACGCTGACGACGTAGTCCTTCTCGTGGCCGTGTTCGACACGAAGGATCTCGTTGACGATATCACCGTCGTTCGTCAACAAAATCAGCCCCTCGCTGTCCTTGTCGAGGCGACCGATCGGGAACACGCGCTCCGAGTGGTTCACGAAGTCGACGATGTTGCCCGCGACGTGGCGCTCGGTCGTGCAGGTGATGCCGGTCGGCTTGTTGAGCGCGATGTACACGGGCTTGACCTTCTTGCGCGCGCCGCCGACGACGTCACCGTCGAGCTTCACCTCGTCGCAGTCGTCGACCTGGGTCCCGAGGACCGCGGGCACACCGTTGACCGTCACACGACCTTCGCTGATCAGCTCGTCGGCCTCGCGGCGCGAGCAGGCACCGCTCTCGGACAGGTACTTGTTCAGCCGCACGGGATGTCCTTATACGCAACTACGGCCGGGGTGAGCTACCTTGTTCGACGTTTGAACCTGCTCCTCGTCACCCCGCCGATGACCCAGCTCAACACGCCGTATCCTGCGACGGCGTACTTGATGGGCTTCCTGCGCCAACATCAGGAACGCCTCGAGCTGACGGTGAACCAGGCCGATCTCGCGCTCGCGCTGTTCCTGGACGTGTTCAGCAAACCGGGGCTCACTCGCGTGCGCGACGTACTGCGCGCACGGCAGGACGCGTCGGAGGAGACCGATCACTTCCTCGCGTCTGCCGATCGATACATCACCACGATCGACAGCGTCATTCGCTTCCTGCAGGGAGGCGATCCGGGCCTCGCGCTGCGCATCGTCAATCGCGACTTCTTGCCCGAGGGCCGGCGCTTCGCGTCGCTCTCCGACGGTCCGGGGAGCGGCGACGACGATCCGCTCGCGTGGGCGTTCGGGGGCCTCGGCACGGCGGATCGGGCGAAGCACCTCGCGAGCCTCTACATCGACGATATCGCCGACGCGATCCGGACCGGCATCGATCCGAACTTCGAGCTCGCGCGCTATGGCGAGAGGCTCGCGGCGAGCGCTCCGAGCTTCGATCCGCTGCGCGACGCACTCGAGAGCGCGCCGACCTTGATCGACGAGATGCTCGACGATCTCGCCGAGGCGCTCGTGCACACGTACACGCCAGACATCGTCGGACTCACGGCGCCGTTCCCCGGAAACGTGTATGGCGCGTTTCGTATCGCACGCGCGATCAAGCGGGTCGCGAAGAAGACGAAGCTCGTTCTCGGTGGCGGCTACGTGAACACCGAGCTGCGCGAGCTCTCGGATCCCCGCGTGTTCGACTACTTCGACTACATCACCCTCGACGACGGCGAGGCGCCGGTGCTCGCGCTCCTCGAGCACCTCCGGAGCAAGAAGAAGCCGCTGCTCCGCACGTTCGTCCGAAACGCGGACAAGGTCGAGCTCGTCACGACGGACACGCTGCACGACGTACCGATCGTCGCGGCGGGGACGCCGTCGTATCGCGGCCTGGCGCTGCAACGCTACGTGTCGCTGTTCGAGATGCTCAACCCGATGTACCGCCTGTGGTCCGATGGGCGGTGGAACAAGCTCACGATCGCGCATGGCTGCTACTGGAAGCAGTGCGCGTTCTGCGATGTCTCGCTCGACTACATCGGACGCTACGAGCGCGCGCCGGCCGACCTGCTCGTCGATCGCATCGAAGCGCTGATCGCCGAGACGGGGCAGAGCGGCTTTCACTTTGTCGACGAAGCAGCGCCGCCCGCCGCCCTGCGCGCACTCGCCGAGACGCTGATCGCGCGGGGTGTGACGATCACGTGGTGGGGCAACGTGCGATTCGAGAAGTCGTTCACGCCGGAGCTGTGCGAGTTGCTCGCCCGCTCCGGCTGCGTCGCGATCAGCGGTGGCCTCGAGGTCGCGAGCGATCGACTGCTCGCGCTGATGAAGAAAGGCGTCACCGTCGAGCAGGTCGCTCGCGTGACACGTGCGTTCACCGACGCGGGTGTGATGGTGCACGCGTACCTCATGTACGGCTTCCCGACGCAGACCATGCAGGACACCATCGACGCTCTCGAGCGCGTACGCCAGCTGTTCGCCGAGGGCTGCGTGCAGTCCGCGTTCTGGCATCGCTTCGCCGCCACGGTCCACAGCCCGATCGGACTCGCTCCGAAGACCTACGGCATCAAGCTCTCGAGGAAGAAGCACACGTTCGCGAGGAACGAGGTCGCGTTTACCGATCCGGTCGGCACGGATCACGACGCGCTCGCCGATGGTTTGCGCCGCGCTGTCTACAACTTCATGCACGGCCTCGGGCTCGACGAGGATACGCGCTCGTGGTTCAAGCCGCAGGTCGCGAAGATCCCCAAGGTGACCGTGCCGCCGGATCTGATCCGCCGGGCGTTATCGGCGAGCGACTAGAGTCAGAACGACGGCAGGGTCGCGAGCATCGACTTGGGGAGCGGGACCGTCGCCGTCCCCCTAACCACCTGGATCGGCACGGTCATCATGTCGTGATCGTCGACACCGTACTCGACCCTGAGGTTCAACTTCTTCAATGCCTGCTCGTACGTGCGGTCCAGAACTACCGTCTCGGACTTCATGAAGAGGAAGTCGTCGGGACGCGGCACTCGCTCGGGTACGCCCCGGCTACTCGGGCCTTCACTTTGTCGGAAACCCGCGGCTTCGCATGAGCGCGTTCGGGTCCACGTCGCGTCCACGGAAGTTACGGAACGCGACGTCCGGTGGGACCGAGTTGCCGACGCTGAAGATGGCGTCCGCGAGCTTCTTCGAGGTCTCCTTGTCGTAGAAGCTCTTCTTCTCCTGGAACGCCTCGGCCGCATCCGCCGTGAGCGTATCTGCCCACAGGTAGCTGTAGTAGCCCGCCGAGTAGCCGTCGCCCGAGAAGATGTGGCCGAACTGCGTGGGACGGTGTCGCATCACGATCTCCGTCGGCGCGCCGATCTCTTTCATCACGGACTTCTCGAACTCCGTCGGATCGATCTTCGTGCCGCCCGGCAGCACGTGGATCTTCAGGTCGTAGATCGCGCTCATCAGGTACTCCACCGTCACGAACCCCTTGTTGAAGTTCTTGGCCTTCTCGATCTTCGCGAGCAGCGCCGCCGGGAGGGGCTCGCCCGTCTTGTAGTGCAACGCGTACTTGTCGAGAATCTCCTTCGTCGGCAACCAGTACTCGAGCAGCTGGCTCGGGAACTCCACGAAGTCGCGCAGCGTGTTCGTACCCGCGAGCGTCGGGTACGCGACGTTCGAGAGCAGCCCGTGCAACGCGTGGCCGAACTCGTGGAACATCGTGGTCGCGTCGTCCCACGACACGAGCACGGCCTCTCCATCCTTGCCCTTCACGAAGTTCGAGTTGTTCGACACGATCGGCAGCGTGCCTTCGCCCTTGAAGCGCTCCTGCGTGCGGTACTCGTTCATCCACGCGCCGCTGCGCTTGCCCTGGCGCGCGTATGGATCGAAGTACCAGAGACCGACCTGCTTGCCATCGCGCTCGACCTTCCACACCTTCACCTCGGGGTGATAGACGGGTAGGCCCTCGACGGGCGTGAACACGAGCCCGAAGTTCTCCTTCGCCGCGAAGAACATGCCGTCGCGCAGCTTGTCCGCCTGGAGGTACGGCTTCACCTCGTTCTGATCGAGGTCGTACTTCGCCTTGCGGACCTTCTCCGCGTAGTAGCGGTAGTCCCACGCTTCGATCTTCGGCTTGCCCGGATCCTTGTCGGCGACCTTCTGCATGTCGGCGACTTCTTCCTTCACGCGGCCGACGGCTGCCTTCCACACGCGCATCGTCAGCGCGAGGGCGGCGTCGGGCGTCTTCGCCATGTTGTCGTCGATGATCCAGTGGGCGTGGCTCGCGAAGCCGAGCAACGTTGCCTTCTCGGCGCGCAGCGCCAGGATCTCCGAGATGATCGGGCCATTCGTCGACTCGCCGCGACCGATCCACATGCGCCACACCTTCTCGCGCAGCGCGCGATCCGACGCGAACACGAGGAACGGCTCCGCGCTCGAGCGGGTGTTCGAGATGAGCCACTTTCCCTCCAGGCCCTTCGCCTCGGCCGCGGACTTCGCGCTCGCTTTGAGCTCGTCGGGCAGGCCCGCGAGGTCGGCTTCCTTGTCGAGGACGACAGTCTGCTTCTCTTCGTCGGCGAGCTGGTTCTGCCCGAACGTCGTGTATAGCGTCGCGAGCTTGCCGTTGATCTCCTTGAGCTTCGCCTTGTCGGACGCGTTCAGCGCCGCGCCGTTGCGCGTGAAGCGACGCCAAACCACGTCGAGCAGGCGCGCTTGGTCCGGCGACAGCTTCGCAGCCTCGCGCCCGTCGTAGACGGTCTTGATGCGCCCGAACAGCTTCTCGTTCTGCACGACCTCGTCGCTGAACGCAGCGAGGAGCGGCGCCATCTCCTTCTCGACCGCCTGCATGGCTGCGTCACTCATCGTCGACGTGTAGATACTCATGATGATCTGCGCGCGGTTGAACGGGCGCGACATGTCCTCGAACGCTTCGATCGTGTTCGCGAACGTCGGGGCGTCCTTGGTATCGGTGATCGCGGCGATCTC
>JBJXGN010000333.1:0-17703 GCA_046160585.1 Kofleriaceae bacterium | reverse complement strand
CGGGTCTGAGCCATCGAGGCCAGAGCGAGACGAGACAGCCGCTAGCGCGAAAGTTGGAGAAGTCGGAGGAGGCGAGGATCTTCGCGGTTCTTCACGCCAGCGGAGACCCTCATGAGCCCGACCATCGTAACCGGTGCAGCGGCCCCGTGGCGCGTCGACGCCGTGCTCGCGAAATCCGCGATCTACGGCGAGAGGGGCAGCTCGCTGGGCGCCGACTTCGCGGTCTCGAGGGGCGGCTCCGGGACCGTCAGCCAGCCGACGTCGCAGTCGAGTTCGTCATGAACGAGACGGGCACGAGTTTGCCGCCAGTATCGCGGGGCGAGCTCGATGTAGCGTTCGCTCGGCCAGCAGGGCAGCACGCGGAAGATGTCGCGGAGGTACTCCTCCGGATCGAGCTGGTGAAGACGTGCCGACGCGATCAGGGTCCTCAGATTCCCCGCGGCTTGGCCATGATCATCGCTACCGATGAAGAGCCATGCGTGGCGCCCGGTCGCTACGCGGCGCAGTTGCCTTTCGGATCGATTGTTCGTCATCTCGAGACGACCATCGTCGAGGAATCGCATGAGCGCGTCCTTCTGACGAACACAGTAGCCGAGTGCCGAGCGCAACAGACCACGTTGATGTTTCACGCGCTCGAACTGCTCCTCGACGAACGCAAAGAAAGACACGACGTGCACGCGGAGATGACGATCGCGTAGCGCCTTGCGCTCGTCGGGCGATCGATCGCTCCAGAGTCGCTCGAGCTGGAACATGCGCATGATCCGCGCGAGCATCTCGCGTGCGACGACGTCTTGGGTCGCGACCGCTGCTTCCCATGCGCCGCGCCTGCCGTGGCTCCAGCATCCGACCTCGCGGCGAACCGCGAGATCGGGTGGTTCATCGTCGACACGATCTCGTTCGTCGGGTGACTGAAACAAGACGTTGAACACGCTCGAGGCGTCGGCCTGGACGAATCCCGAAAAGCCGCGGAAGAGTTTGCTGACCACCTTGCCGTTCTCGTCGGGGGAGTATTCGAAGAAGACATGATCCGCATCGGCGATCTGCACGAAGAAGTGCGCGCGTCGGCAAGGCTGACGCTTCTTGTCCGCGCGCGGCGTCGGCAGCACGCGCACGCCGGTGGCATCGGTCGCGATGCAGAACGCCGTCGCCATCGCTTCCATCCGCATCGCCTCGACGATCGTCGTCCCGACGATCGCGCCGAGCTCCTCGAGCCACCGCGCCATCGTGCTGCGGTGGATGGTCGCGCCGAGCCGTGCGAAGCGATCCTCTTGGCGATGGAGCGGCATGCCGTCGCAGAACTTGTCCGTCGCGATGTGAGCGAGGAGCGAGGGCAACGCGTATGAGTTCGGCAGGATCAGAGGCGGCATCGGTGCGGTCACGATGCCGCTCGCGTCGGGATCGCGGACCGCCGACAGCGGCGCCACCAAGGTTCGCCGGGTCACCGACGGGGCCGACACGGATGCAGCATCTACGTCGCCGACCGTGCCGCTCGTCCCGCTCTCGTTCTTCTCGCTCTCGTCTGGTGCGATCACGACCTCCGAAGCTACCGCGCTCTGCGCCGAGTCGGCATCCGCCTCGGCGGAGATGTCGACCGTCGCGGCCGACTCGGTGGGCTTGTATTTCACGCGCTCGAAAACGACGCGAACCATGCCGCCGCGCCGCCACATGACCCGCGAGCTCTCTTCGATACTGCCGAGACGATCCACGGAACCCTCGCGGATTGGATCCGTGATCTCGATGCGCTCTTCGCCAGCCAGTCTCCGCGGAACGCGGCGGCCTCCGCCCTTCTTCTTCTTCCTCTCGTTTCCGTCACCGGTCGGTTCGAGCCGCCATCGCCGAGTGGATCGTCCGCGTTGGGATCGAGTCCTGCGTGCTTGTCGAGCTCCGCGAGCGTCGCGGCGAAGTCGAGCTCGAACTGCGTCGTGTCGACGCGCTCTGCCTTCGCGATGACCAGACGGCGGTGCGCCAGCTCGGCCTGGACCTTGAGGGCTTCGTACGCTTCGCGCAGTCGATCGCGCTCGACTTCGGCCGCGATGCGTCGCTCGCGTTCGGCATCGAGCGCAGCCTGCTGGACGACGATCTGGGCTTCGAGCTCCGAGAGCCGCATCGCGGTCGTCGCGTCGTCGCTGCTCGTCGAGCCCACGACGCGCATCATGATCTCGCGATCCGATCGCGCAAGAGAGACACGATCGAAACCGCTTTTACAGCGCGCGATTCATGGTCCGGAACTTGCGCCCCCGATCGCGCGCGACTCAGTGCACGCGGCGACGCGATCGCGATGTCGGCTCGATGTCGATCCCGTCGATCAGATCCTCGAACGCGTTCTCGTCGATCAGACGAGCCACGTCACCTTCGATCGCCGGATCCGGAACGCGAAACGTGTTCGCGTCGAGGCGTTTATAAAATACGCATACGCCCGTTCGGTCGCAGAACAAGACCTTCACTGCGGTGCGCCGCCGCCCGAAGAAGATGAAGAGTGCACCGCCTCGCGCCGAGCGCCCGAGCCGCTCGGTGACCACACCGCACAAACGATCGAAGCCCCATCTCATGTCGATCGGATCGAGCGCGACAAAGATCTCGACCCCACGCGGAATCACTGTCGGCTCCGCGGCGTACCGACGATCGCGAGCACCGTCGTGATCGTTTCGCGGTCCGCACCTCGCTCGATCGTGATCCGCACGCCAGCTTCAAGCCCCTCCACGACGATCGCGCCGCGCCGATCGCTACCCGATCGTATGACTGATTTTCGACGACTTTCGTACGAACGAAAGCTCGCAACCCCGCGGGATTGCTCCCGTGCCAATCCGGGCCCCCCGGGATCACTGTCGAAAAAGAGTCTGACCCGCTGCTTCCAGATCGTGCGCGCATCCGCCATGGCCGCGACTGTCGGGGATCAGGCGATGCCGGCCAAGAACGGGGGCGCTGCACCGGTTACGAACTTCCGCACCGCCGTGTTGTTTCGATGCGGCGGTCTAGATCTCTATCCGACGAGCCACCTGAAAGCCGGATGAGCCCAAATTTAGTCGATGCTCAGGAATGAGTGGAATCCCAAGGAAAGAACTGCTCCGGGAGCCGAATGCACCATGAGTATTGCAGTTGCTTCAACCCCCCACACGAGTCCAAAGCTGAATCTATAGAGATCGATTCCCACACCAGATGTAGCTGCGCCTCCCCTACGGTCATAGTTGATGCGGACCGGGTCGGTGGGTTCAGCCGGATCGGCGCATTGCGTGCAACGATATCCACCAACACCAAACGTCGTACGCCAATAGACGCCACCTCCTCGAGGCCACCATTGCAAACCGAGAGTGACGCTCGAGTAGTCGTTGGTGTAGACGGTGCCTTTGACCTGATGACGTTGGGCGTTGACGGTAAGTCCCACCAATGCGACCACTGTTTCGTTAAGTGACGTGCCAAGAAGCAACGTTGCGCCAGCCCCTGATCCGGTTCCCCCGCCCACAGTCACGGACGGTCCCAACCCCAGATGCAAGAAGAATCCTTGCCGCCCACGCTCAGGATCGCGATGAAACAGGTTTGCTTCCTCCCCTGCGCGAAGAGCCTCCCTATCCAGCTCAGTTGACATCGGCGCAGTGTGCACGGGCGCGTCGACGACGATGTTCGGCCGTGGCTCGAGCTCGTCACCGAACGCGAGCGCTGGTGCACACACCGCAGCGGCGATCGCGACGACCCTCATTCCGATGACTTTACATCGGCGTTCGAGACTTCGAGCACGGGCAATGTGCCGGCCGGGAGCTGCGGCTGATTCGGCAGCAACAGGCGCGTCACGATCTCGCCGCCGATCAGGTGCTTTTCGACGATCTCCGGGACGTCCGACAGGGTCACCCGTCCGTACCAGACTTGCTCCGGGTACACGACGATCGTGATCCCATCCTCGCACTGATCCAGACATCCCGCGTTGTTGGCGCGAATATCCTTCGAGATGCCACGTTTCTTCAGCTCTGCTTTCAGGGCATCTCGCACCTCGGGGCTGCCCTTGAGCTTGCAGCTGCCGCGCGGGTGATCAGCGGCCCGTTCGTTGGTGCAGACGAAGACGTGGCGCTGGAAGAACGGCATCCACGACGGAAACTAGCATATGCTTGATATCTCGATGCTCGGGGAGGTGCTCGGCAACTATCGTGTCGTCGAAGCGCTCGATTCGGGTGGCATGGGGAGCGTGTATCGTGCGGAGCACACGCAACTCGGCAAGCTCGCGGCGATCAAGCTGTTGCGGCCCGAGCTCACGACCAACGCCGAGATCGTCCAGCGCTTCTTCAACGAAGCGAAGGCGGCGACCGCCGTGCGGCACCCCGGCATCATCGAGGTGTACGACTTCGGTTACACGAAGGACGGCCAGGCCTACTTCGTCATGGAGCTGCTCGACGGTGAGCCGCTCGGCAAGCGCATCAAGGCGCAGGGACGCCTGAGCGAGGTCGAGGCCGCGCGGATCGCGAAGGGCATCGCGAACGTGCTCAAGGCGGCGCACGCGAAGGGCATCGTCCATCGCGATCTCAAGCCCGACAACGTGTTCCTGATCCCCGGCGACGAAGGGGATCGCGTCAAGGTCCTCGACTTCGGCGTCGCGAAGCTCGCCGACGTGTTTCCAGCGGAGACGCGCCACACGCAGACCGGCGCGCTGATGGGCACGCCGCTCTACATGGCGCCGGAACAAGCGCGCAGCGCCGCGGCGATCGATCACCGCGCGGATCTCTATTCACTCGGCTGCGTCCTCTACGAGCTGCTCGCCGGCATCCCGCCGTTCAACGCGGAGGGCGCGGGCGAGATCATCGCGCTGCAAATGTTCTCGCCGCCGCAGCCGCTGCGCGATCGACTCGCGCAGGTCTCGCCGGAGCTCGAGGCGATCGTGATGAAGCTCCTCGAGAAGGAGCCCGAGCAGCGCTATCAGAACGCGGCCGATGTGGTGACCGCGCTTTCCGGCGTCGCCAGTCGGCTATCCGCGCGGCTATCCGCGGAGCTCCCGAACGCGGGGCTGTCGTCGCCGCGCTTCACATACACACCCTCGCAGCAGCTCACCGTGCCATCGCGCGGGCCGCTGACGGGCACGCTCCAGGACGATCGACCGACGGAGTTCGTCCCCGGCAAGAAGTCGTCGATGCCGCTCGTCGCGGGCATCGTGACTGTCGTGCTCGCCGGTGGCGCCGCCGTCTTCGCGCTCGCGCAATCGAGCGACGAACCGTCGAAGACGGCCCCCGCGGTCGTCGAGCCGGGCTCGAACGCCACGAAGCCAGCGGAGACGGGACCCGGCAAGAAGACCGTCGACACCGCAACCGGCAAGGCCCCCGAAACGACCATCGTCAAGACACCCGACAAGGCGCCCGAAAAGAACGTGCCGGTGGCGCCGCCCGACATCGTCGCGACGCCCGTCACGACACCCGACAAGAAGCCGAAGGGCACCCCGAAGAAGGGCGGCACGAAGCCCGAGGTCGCGGGCACACCGGTCACGCGCCCCGACGGCGTGGAGCCACTCGGGACGCCCGACGATCCGAACAAACCGACCACGACCCCGGACGTTCGCACTCCGATCACGCAGAAACCTCTCGAGACCTCGATCGACGACGACGAAAAGAAGAAGACCCCTTGACGCGCCTACTGCTCACTTTGTTCGCGGCCTCCGTGTTCGGACCCGCGATCGCACGCGCGCAGGACGCGCCGCCACCTCCGCCGGCGGAGGGCGCGCTCGATGGCACCGCGCCGCTCGCGAAGCTCAAGGACGAGAAGCAGCTCGCCGAGGCGCTCGCGCAGATCACCTCCGATCCCGCGATCCCCGTGAACGATCAGAAGGTGAAGGCACTCGCGCAAGCCTTGATGACCGAAGGCGTGAAGCAGCTCCTCGAGAAGCAGTTCGATCAAGCGCTCGCGAACTTCCTCGAGGCGTACAACAAGTACCCGAGCCCGAAGATCCTCCTCAACGTCGCCGGCACCCTCTCGGACATGGGCCGCACCGCCGACGCGGCGAACACGTACCAGCGCTACCTCCAGGATCCCGCGACGGGTCCCGAGCGTGTCGCCGAGGTGAAGCAGATCCTCAACACGCTCGACATGGAGCTGACGATCCTCACCGTGAGGGTCACGCCGCGCGGCTCGGAGATCTCGATCGACGGTGGCCCGTTCATCCCGGTCGGCATCTCGCTCATGACGCGCGTGCGCCCAGGCATCCACCTCGTGCGAATCCGCAGGGGCGACGAGATCGCCGAGCAGTCGGTGAACGGCTTCGAGGGCGAGAACAAAGAAGTGAACATGGTGATCGCCGAGACGGTCGCGCCACCGTTGCCTCCCGGCCCCGGCCCGACGCCCACGCCCGATCCGAAGCCGATGCCGGCGCCACCGGACGAAGTTTCCCCGTGGCTCACGAACGGAACGCTGTACGGCGGTGACGCGAGCGGCAACCAACGCACCACACGTACGACGTTCGGCGGCGACGACGTCGACGCCGTGATCCCCGACTACGAGCTCACCGCGTCCGGACAGATCCGGATCAAGCCGCCGGAGCAGGACACGATCTCGTCGGGCGTCGTCGCCTTGATGCGCATCGACGGTGAGGGCCGCGGGTTGGCGGGCGGATTCGGCATTGCGGTCTCGCGGGGCAACTTCGAGGCAGAGCTGATGGTGCTGCGCTCCGAGATCTGGGGCGGCTACATCGGCCTACGCTATCGCTTCCTGACCGGGTTCTTCCGTCCTTACGTCGCCGCCGGCGTTCCGGGCTTCGCGTTCACGCCGCCGATCATGGACTCGTCGCGACAGCTTGGCGTCGGGTTACGCGGTGCCGCAGGCATCGAGCTGAAGATCAACGGCCACCTCAGCATCAAGGCCGATGCCGGCTACGAGCACTTCTTCATCGACGAGGAAGAGACCTTGTTCGATGCGAACGTGTTCGTTCCGACCGTCGGAGTGATCGGACGGTTGTGAAGCTTCGGCGGCGTGCACTCGCGGCTGGTGTCGTCGCCGCAGCTGTCGGGGTCGCGCTCGCGGCGGTGCCGGATCCGCCGAAGTTGCGCGCGAACCCCACCGTGCGCGTGATCCACGCGCCGGGTCCGGGGATGATCTCGAGCTCGCTCACCCTCACGAACCAGACGTCGGATCCGGTGACCATCACGTCGATCACGCGTGATCCGTCGTGCGACGACGAGGTCACGCACGTGCTCGCGCTGCCCGCGATAATCCCCGGGAACGGCTCGACGCCGATCACGATCCAGTGTGCGGGGACGATCACGGGCGGGCACCGGCGCTGTCTATTCCATGCGAACCCGCCGGCAGGCAACGCGCTCGTCAACTTCGAGGGCGTGTGCGAGGGGGGCTTGGCGAGTACGATCAGCGCTGCACCCGACGACCTCGATTTCGGCGACGTCACGATCGGCGCGAGCTCGAGCACCACCGTGATGCTCTCGAACAACGCGGCGACGCAGATCACGCGGCTCTCGCTGCACACCACCGATCTCGAGAGCACGTTCGAGCTCGGTGCGCCGTGCAACCCCGACGCGCGCGAGTGCGACGCGTCGATCGCGACCATCGCGAGCGGCGAGACGACACCGATCACGGTGAGCTGCCGCCCCAAGCGCGCAGGTGCGAACACGGCGGAGCTGCACGTCGCCGCCGAGACCGGGCAGTTCCTGTCGGCGCCGATCACACTCGCGTGCAACGGCGTCGCGGCGACCACGCCCGTGCTCGTGATCACCGGCGATCCCGTCGATGCTGGCGGCGTCGACGCGCTTGCCGGATCGGCGTCGCCGGCTCCGCTGCGCCTACGCAACGCGGGCGCCAGCGCGTTGCAGATCACCAACGTCCAGATCTTCGACGGTGGCAACGGCGCCGCGTCCGACTGGTCGTACGTCGCGTCCGGCGAATGCAACGGCTCGGTGCCGCCGGTGTGCGAGCTCGCGCCCGAGGAAGTGCTCTCCCTGCGTCTCGAGTTCGACCCCAGCTCGATCGGCGCGCGCGGTGCCACGCTCGTCATCGACTACTTCGACACCGCGACCCGTTCGCGATCCATTCCTCTCGAGGGAGAAGGACTCGGCGCCACGCTCTCGCTGGTCGGTGGCGTACAGTCCTTCGACTTCGGCACGGTGCCTATCAACATCACGTCGGATCTCCCGTTCCAGCTCGCGAACCAAGGCAACCGTACGATCACCGCGATGCTCGATCCCGTGGTGTCGCCGTTTTCGCTCGTGCCATCGGCCTCCATCAACGTCGTTCCGGGCATGCCGGGGACCGTCGTCGCGTCGTGCCGCCCGACCGCGGTCGGTGAGGCGTTGACGACAATCGGCGCGATGGGCTCCGATGCCTTCATGTCGGGGGCGATCGAGATCCCGGCGCGGTGTGAGGGAACCACCAGCCCGCTGTACGCCGTGCCCTCGAGCATCATGCTCGGACAGGTTCGCGTGAGCGCCGGCACGACGTCGGTGCCGATTCAGGTCCTGGTCTCGTCCGGCGCGCAGCTGACGATCGCCTCGGCCACGCTCGCGACGTCATCGGCGTTGCTTGATGTCGTCGCGAACCTCCCGATGTCGACGCCCACGACGATCCAGCTCGAGGTCACGCCGTCGAACGAGGGTGACCTCGACAACGAGCTCGTCCTCGTCGCCTCCAGCGGCGCGACGGTACGCGTGCCGATCTCGGGGACGATTGCGACGGCGACCTACCAGCAGCCACTCGCGCGCTCGCTCGGGACGTTCTGCGTGAGCCAGCCGACCACCTCCGACACTCTCGCGCTTCGCTCGACCGGAACCGCGACGCTCCAGCTCGAGGCACCGGTCATGGCGCTCGGTCCGATGTCGCCGTTCGACATCGAGCCGCAGGCGCCATCGACGTATCCGATACTGCTCGGCCCCGCCGGCGTCGCGATCGTCGAGGTCACGCCGCGACGTCAAGGCTCCGCCGGCGTTCAGCAGGACGACATCGTGTGGACCACCGATGTCGACCTCGCAGAGACGTCGACCACGACGATCAGCGCGCGCTTCGTCGATGACGGCGGCGCCGTCGCACCGGACGCGCTGTCGTTCGGACCCGGCACGATCCACCTCGAGCAGGACAACGCGCAGAAGGTCACGCTGCAGAACTGCGACACGCAGACGATCGTGTTTGCGGATCCCTCGGTGCCGCCGCCGTTTCGCCTCGACAGTGCGAACTTTCCTCCCGAGCTCGCGCCGAACGAGAGCGCGACGTTCACGATCGGGTTTCATCCGACGCGCGTCGGCTTCTTCGACGAGACGCTAACGATCCTGTCGGAGCAGCTCGACGAGCCGCTGACCGTGAGACTTACGGGGGAAGGCGCGCGCCCCGTGGTGCCGCCGGATGCAGGTGTGCTACCGCCCTTCCCTGTCCCACAGAGCTTCTACGGCTGCGGCGGTTGCTCGACGCCCGGCGACAGTAGTGCTGTACTGGTGATCGGCATCGCCGGCGTCGGCCTTCGGGTGATGAAGCGCCGGCGCAGGAAGTTTGTGGCGACCGGAGCGATGCGGAGGTGTTGTGAATAGGAAGAGATCACGATTCGTCGCCTTCAGCATCGTCCTCGCGACGGTCGTCGTCGCGACGATCGCGTGGGGTGACTACACCACCACGAGCGACCCCGCCGACGCCGACAACGTCCCCCTCGGGCAGACCGCGCGCGCCGTCGTGTCGATTCGCAACACGGGCACCGCGACGCGCATGATCACGGGCATCTCCAAGTCGGTCCCACTCAGCACGACATGCGTCTCGGCGATCACGGCATCGACGCTCAACGGCGCGCCGTTTCCGGTCACGCTCGGACCAAACGCGCAGCTCCAGATCCTCGTGCAGGGCACGTTCACTGCGCAAGACATCTCCATGGGCCTCGGCGGCCCCCTCGGTTGTACGTTCGACATCAACGATCCCGACACCGGCCCCGTCGAGCAGTTCAGCGTCACGTTCGCGACGATGGGCGGAGGCGCGTGGGAGCTCCAGCCGCGCATCATGGACTTCGGCACGCAGCCCGGCTTCGAAGTGCAGACCGCGCTCGTGCAGAACCACCAAGCGATCTCGGCGGCGTACATGGCCGCCGTGATCAACGATCCGTCGGGCTCGTTCACGTTCCAGAGCCCGTGTTCGGGCCAGCAGTCGTGCGCGGGCACGACGATCGCCGCGAACGGAACGCAGCAGCTACAGATCAAGTGCGACCCGAACATGATCGGCACGCGCTCCGCGACGCTCGGCCTATACGGTGGTGTTGCCTACGCAGCCACGGAGCTCGCGTCGATGACGCTGATGTGCACCGGTACCGGCGGCGCAGGAAGCGCGCAGATCCAAGTCCCGATGATGGTCGACATCGTCGGACCGATGGGAAGTCCCACGACCGCGAGCGTGCCGGTCACGCACATCGGTATGGCGGCCTGGCGCATGACGGGCGCGGACATCAACTCCGATCCGGGCAACGTGTTCGCATTCGTCGGATGCGCAACGGCACACAGCTGCATGTTCGAAGCGCCCGACGCCGCGCTGCCCAGCACGCTCGACATCGAGTGCACACCCGACGGCACCATCCGCACCGCGACGCTCGTCGTGCAAGGAGAGGGCGGCCCCAACGACTTCGACACGGCGACGCTGCGGTGCATCCCGGGGAGCGCCGGACAGCCCGTACTGATCGCGACGCCGAATCCGCTGTCCGTCGGCTCGTACCCGGTCGGCATGTCCTCGCCGCCGTTCGAGCTGACGCTGACCAACGCAGGCAGCGGGACGTTGACCGCGCAGATCACGACGCCCGCGAGCGGCGAATGGGCCGTCAGCGGCTGCGTCTCGTCGGCGTGCATGCTGACCGGCATGGGCTCGTCGACGTCGGTCGACGTGACGTTCACACCGCAGACATACGGCGATCGCAGCGCGAACCTCGTCATCGACAACAACGGCACGCAGAACCCCGTGAACGTCGCCCTCGTCGGCAGCGGCAGCGGCGCGACGCTCTCGGTGATCGCGCCTCCGAGTCCGAGCTACACGATCGAATTCGGCACCATCCCGAAGGGCTCGTCCCCGCAGCGCCCACTCACGATGTTCGCGACCGGCAACATCCCCGTGATGGTCGACGTGACGCCGCCGGCTGCGCCGTTCAGCGTCATGCAACCGATCTTCAGTCTCAACCCCGGAACGCCGGGCGGCACGAACGTTTCGTGCTCGAGCACGACGCCGGGCGGTCCGTTCACGCAGACGATCTCGTTCACCTCGAACGCGTATGAGATGGAGACGATGTCGATCACCGCGCGGTGCGAGATCGCCGATACCGATCTCGAGGTCACGCCTACGCCGTTCGACTTCGGCGAAGTGCGCGTCGGCGCACCGACCGCAGAGCTCGCATTCACGCTGCGCAATCCGTCGGCGACAGCGTCGCTCGTGATCCACTCGATGCGGCTGTCGAGCTCGAGCGGCTCCCTCTCGCTCGACGCGCCGATCAACACGGACACGACGCTCGGCCCGGGCGCGGTCCGCAACGCGAAGCTCGTGCTCGAGTCCGACATGGAGGTCGATCTCGCCGGTCTATCGCTGCTGATCTCCGTCGACAACGCGATGCTCAGCTTCCCGGTCACCGGCAAGGTCGTGCGCGCACGCGTGCTCGTCGTTCCGGAGGAGCTCGACCTAGGCACCGCGTGTGTCGACTCGCAGGTCGTCGGCCAGGTCCTGATGATCAACGACGGCACGGCCACGCTGACGATGCAGCGCCCGACGATGACGAACGCGTTCGCCGCGCTGTACCAGGATCCGATGGACTACCCGGCCCCTCTTCTCGCGAACAAGACGGCGATGATCGGCGTGACACCGTCCGCGTCGACGTCGGGCCTGCTCGAAGGCTCGCTTAGCTGGGAGGTCGACGCACCCGGCTCGCCGTTCCGGATCCCGGTCCGCCTCGAGTACATCGCGGACGGTGCAGCGGTCTCGCCGGGTCGCTTGCCGTTCGGCGTGATCCCCGTCGAGACTCGGTCGGAGCGCAAGACGATCCGGCTCGAGAACTGCGGTACCGCGCCGGTCACGCTCGACCTCGGCGGCGTCACCGGGCGCACCGGCGGGACGAAGGTGTGGGACGTGCAGCCAAACCGCGGCACGATCGTGTTGGCGCCCGACGGCGTGCAACTTATCGGAGTCGAGTTCGCGCCGCTGCGCCGCGGCAGCTACGCGGCGACGATCGAGCTCGAGATCGACGGCATCTCGCGCCCGATCGAGATCTTCGGCGACGCGTCGGGTCCGATCCTCGAGCCAACGAGCTTCTACGCGTGCACGTGCGCCGGTTCGTCCGCACCGTCGCGCGGCTGGCCGGTCCTCCTCGCGCTCCTCGTGATCGGCGTGCCTAGGCGCCGGCGCCGAACCGGATCTTCTTCAGCTCGCTGAAGAACAGATTGACCTCGTCGGGCTTCGTGTAGAAGTGCGGTGCGATGCGAATGCCCGCGGTCGGGCGGTGATCGCAGAAGAACTTGCGCCGGTTCAGCTCGCGGCAAACATCGGCCGCGCCGACGAAGTCGAACACTACGGAACCACCTCGCGTCTCTGCGGAGCGCGGGCTGTTGAGCTTCATGCCCAGCTCGTCGACCCAGTCGATGCACTTCTGGGTCATCACGAGGCTCTTCTCGCGGATCTTGCGCACGCCGATCTCGCCGATGATCTGCTGCCCCGCGCGTGACTGGTACAGCGCGGACACCGCGGGTGTGCCGCCCATGTAGCGCCACACCGTCTCGGAGTACGACTGGTCGGGCATCGTGAACGCGAATGGCGCTTCGTTGCCGAACCACCCGGTCACGCGCGGCGCGAACTTCTCGATCAGATCCGGTCGCACGTAGAGCCACGCCGCACCCGGTCCGCCGCATACGTACTTCACCGAGCCACCGCACGCGAACGACACGCCGAGCTCGACGACATCGAGAGGCACGGTACCGATCGATTGATAGCAGTCGAGGATCACGTGCGCGCCGACCTCCTTGGCCCGCGCGCAGATCTTCTTCACGTCCTGGATGTACGCACTCGAGAACACCACGTGCGAGATCGGAACGACGAGCGTCCTCTCGTCGATCGCAGCGCACATCGCATCCGTGTCGATCGTCGTACCGTCCTTGCTCTCGACGAGCACGCACTCCGCACCGCGCCGCTGCTCGGCTTGCCACACGTAGCTCACCGTCGGGAACTGCAACGCCTCGTACACGACCTTGTTGCGTTCCGGCGCGTATTCGAGGCACGACGCGAGGACGGCCATCACCGTCGACACGTTCTGATGCATGATCACCGAGCCGTTCGGTGCCGAGATGATTTTTCCGATCCGCTCGGCCGCGCGATCCACCTCGGGCAACCAGTCGCTCCACGCGGTGATCGACTTCGTCTGCCAGAGGTCGAAGAACTCGCCGAGATCCTCCTTCGCCTGCGCCGGCACGCAGCCGAGCGAGTGCGAGATCAGATGCACGCAGCTCTCGAGCGCGGGGAACTTCTTGCGGTATTCGAGCAGACTCTCGGCGACGGGGTCAGCCATGCGAGTGGCTTATCACGGCGTCGATGCCGGCACATCGCCCCCGTGTCATGGGGCCGAGCTCGTGGCCGAAGGGCTCGGCGGTGCGAGCTCGCTCGCTGGCACTACCGGCGGAACCTTCACGGGCTCGGGATCCAGCGGCTCGTCGAGCGTCGGGTCCTGCGGGACCTCGGGAGGCGGTGGGGCGTCCGGGTCGTTCCCGCCGAGGATGGTGTCCCCCTCGCCGCCGAGCACCATCGCGATCGCGACGATGCCGGCCAGGACGATCCCGATGCCCGTGCTGATGCCGAGGCAGGTCAGGTGCTCGCCCGTAGCCAGCTCGCACGTGCCCTCGGCGATCAGGCCCGACGTGATGCCGATGGTAATCGCGGGGTGCTTCTTCGCGAAGCCGCATGCTGCGAGGCACAGGCTCGCGACGAGGACGAGAGCAGCGGCGCGTCTCGTCGCGATCATCCGTGGTAGCCGGTCTCTTTGCCCTTCGCCGCCTGCTCCGCCGTCCAGTCGCCGAACACTTCGTCGCGCACGTCCCACAGCGCCGGAAAGAACCGCGTGACCATTCCCTTCGCGAGCAGATCGGAGTGCTTGCCCTTCAGCGACGGTGTCCCCGTGCCGATGATCCGATACACGAGCATCAAGTGGCGCGCGCGCCATGTCTGCAACAGCTGGTCGTAGTCGACGAGCCCTTCGCACAGCTGGAACAGCTGATGGTGCTGGTGCGGGTCGTCGTAGATCTTGCGCAGCGTGACGCCCTTCCTCTCGAGGAACGACGCGAACGCAGGCCACACGACCTCGCCCGGCAGACGCAACATCGTGCGGAACCCCGGCGACTCCTGGCCCGATCCGCGACCGAGGCCCGTGCGAATCGTCATGTAGTCCGTGGGTGCCATCGTGTCGAGCAGCTCGACCGAGTGGAGCAAGACATGTTGCGTGAGCGAGATGCGATGCAGGTGCGTGATCGCGCGCGGGACCTGGTCCTCGGCGAGCAAACGGCACACGAAGCGCAGCTCATGTTCGATGAGCTTCATGTACAGCTCGTGCGCCTGGTGCACGATCTGGAACTGCAGCTCGTCGTGGCACGTCAACGCCTCCGGCGATTTCTGCAGCGACAGCAGCTCCTCGGTGCGGATGTACTTCTCGTAGTCGGTGAGCGCCACGGCCGCTTCGTACCACGACCACGGGCCACAATGAACGCGGGGGATTTCGACGCGTTTCGTCACGGCCCGCGTGCGCGTTCTGTGCACTACGGACGCCCGATCTGCCCGACGCAAGATTTGCGTAGTCAGTGACAACTGAGGTGCAGCACACTGACCGAGTCGCCACCGAAGTTCGTGACCGCGAGGTCCGGCATCATGTCCCCGTCGACGTCCGCGATGACGACGCCACCCGGTGACTTGCCCGTGCCGTAGTCGAGCTTCGGGTGGAACGTGCCGTCGCCCTTGCCCCGCAGCACCGCCACGGTGTTGCCGTTCTGGATCGGGACCGCGATGTCCGCCTTGCCATCACCGTCGATGTCACCGATCGCGACGTTCGTGGTTTGGGCGACCGTGCCGACCCGATAGGGGAGCGCGTTGTCGAAGTAGCCCGTGCCGTTGCCGATCATGACGTTCAGGTCCTCGCCGGTGTGTGGCGTGACGACGACGTCGAGCTTGCCGTCGCCGTTCAGGTCGCCGGTCGCGACTTGGCGCGGCTGGATCGACGGATACGAGTCGGTGCGCGTCTGAAACGTGCCGTTGCCGTTGCCGGAGTGAACGCTGACGGTCTGGTTGTAGTAGCTCGCCGTGACGAGATCGAGCTGGCCGTTGCCGGTGACGTCCGCGACCGCCAGCGTCGCCGCGTACTGGCTCGTCGTGATGTCGGTCTTCGCCATGAAGGTCCCGTCGCCGTTGCCCAGGAACAAGCTGAACGACCCGGTGCTCGAGTAGTTTTGCGTGACGATATCGAGCTTGCCATCGGCGTTCATGTCGCCGACGCCGATCTTGCGCGGTGATGGTCCGCTCGGATAGTCGGTCTTCGTCATCATCGTGCCGTTCCCGTTGCCGCGCATCACGCTGATGGTCGCGTCGTCCATGTTCGCGACTGCGAGGTCGAGCTTGCCATCGCCGTCGAAGTCTCCGGCGGCGATCGACGACGGGTTGCGGCCGGTGCCGCCGTCGCGCTTCGGCTGATACGTGCCGTCGCCGTTGCCGATGAGGATGCTCGTCGTGTTCGCCGTGGAGTCGGCGGCTGCGAGGTCGGGCAGCTGATCGCCATTGAAGTCACCGACGATCACGGCCGTCGGGCCAGGCGCCGTCGCGAAGTCCTGGCGCTCCTTGAACGCGGCGTTGCCCTGACCGAGTAGCACCGTCGCCGTGTCGCTGCCGTAGTTCGGTAGGACGAGGTCGAACTTGCCGTCGTTCGACGCGTCCGCGACGACCACGGTCTGCGGTTGGTGGCCCGTCGTGTACGCGACCTTCGGCATGAACGTTCCGTCGCCGACGCCGCGCAGCACGTTCACGGTGTTCGTGTTCGCGCTCGACACGACGAGATCGATCTTGGTGTCACCGTCGATGTCGCGCAGCGCGACGCCGAACAGCTGGCCGACGCCGATCGTCAGATCGACCTTTGCCTGGAACGTGCCGTTGCCGTTGCCGAGGAGGATCGCGAGTGGATCTGCCGATCCGCCGACGGCGAGATCGGGCTTGCCGTCACCGTTGATGTCCGCGACGGCGAGGCCGCGCGGGCTCGCGCCGGTGGTGTAGTCGAGCTTGCTCTGGAGCGTGCCGTCGCCGTTGCCGAGCAAGATGCTCACGCTCGACGACGACATATTCGTGACGATCACGTCGGCGCGCGTGTCGTTGTTGACGTCCGCGAGCACGACCGTGCGAGGCGTCGTCGCCGTCGCGAAGTCGGTCTTCGCGAACGTCGCATCGCCGTTGCCGAGGAGGACGCTGACCGTGCTGCTCGACGAGTTCGCGGTGACGAAGTCCTTCTTGCCGTCGCCGTTCAGGTCGCCGGTCGCCACGCCGTACGGCGACGTGCCGGTCACGATGTCGCGCTTCACCTGCAGCGTTCCGTCGTCGTTGCCGAGGAACACGCTCGCATAACTGCCGCCCGCGTTCGCGACGACGACGTCCTGCTTGTTGTCACCGTTGAAGTCCGCGACCGCGACGCCCCACGGCTGCGAATACGTGGCGTAGTCCGCCTTCTGTGAGAACTTTCCATCGCCGGTCCCGAGCATCACGCTCACGTTGTTCGACGTGTAGTTCGTCGTGACGAGATCCGCGCGCGAGTCGCCGTTGAAGTCGGCGACCGCGACGTTGTTCGGCGCATCGCCGGTCGTCGGCCACGGCACTGCGGGATACCCCGCGCCACCACACGCACCCGGCATCGATGCGTCCGGCATCCCGCCGTCCCCCGTCGGATCCATGCCGCCGTCGGCGTTCGGATCGTCGTCACCACCACCCCCCGTCATCGGCGAGGCTTTTCCACAGGCAGCGATTGCGAGGAGAGCACAGACCCAGGATCCGACACGGCGCATGCCCATCCAGACGAAGGCGCTTCTGGATCAGTCGCATACATCGCTGGAATAGGATTTCCAACTGATTGAAATTGTGTACGAAAAGATCGGTTTGTTAGCACTCGCCTCCGGGGGTTGCCAACCTCACGCGGAGTATCTATAGAGGCGGTCATGAAGATTCGTCCGCTCCACGACCGCATTCTCGTCAAGCGCCTCGATGAGGAGTCCAAGACCTCCGGTGGCCTGTTCATCCCCGACTCCGCCAAGGAGAAGCCGATCCAGGCCAAGGTGATCGCCGTCGGCGCCGGCAAGCACGACAAGAACGGGAAGCTCATCCCGCTCGACGTGAAGGAGGGCGACAAGGTCCTCTTCAGCAAGTACTCGGGCTCCGAGATCAAGATCGACGGAGAAGAGCACCTGATCCTCCGCGAGGACGACCTCCTCGCGGTCCTCGACTGATCCAACCCTTCGAACACTTCGCACAGCTAGGAACACACGCAAATGGCAGCCAAAGAAATCATCTTCTCCTCCTCGGCACGCAGCGAAATCGCGAAGGGCTTGAACCTCCTCGCGAACGCGGTAAAGGTCACCCTCGGCCCGCGCGGTCGCAACGTAGTGATCGAGAAGTCGTGGGGCGCTCCCACGGTCACCAAGGACGGCGTCACCGTCGCCAAGGAGATCGAGATCGAAAACAAGTTCCAGAACATGGGCGCGCAGATGGTCAAGGAAGTCGCTTCCAAGA
>JBJXGN010000332.1:0-4171 GCA_046160585.1 Kofleriaceae bacterium | reverse complement strand
CGGCATCATCGTGAAGTCCATCTGGCACCAGAACCCGAGCTGACTCTTGAGCGTGCCCGTGCCGAGCCCGCACTCGCTCGCGATCGGATGGCTGTCCGCCGGCGCGATCACGATGTCGTGCGGATGTGTGATCCATCCGCGATGGAACTTGTCGAGCCGCGCCGGCGCTTCGATCACCGCCTGGTAACACGCACGCTGATCTGTGGTCTCGTCGCGGAATTGTTTGAGGAACACCATCGGCACGTTGCGCGTCAGGAGCATCGTGAACGCATCTTTGAGCTCCTGCTCGCGCGTGAGCGGCAGGTCGCTAGTCTCGCCGCGGAGAAACACGAGGTCCTTCCAGATCATCTCGAGTCCCTCGAGCGTGCTCTTCCACGTGCCCTCCGGCGCGGGCGCACCCGGGGTCGACACGGTCATCAGGCGGATCGACTTCGCCTCCGACTCGGGCGAGAACTTCTGGATCACGAGCGCGTCGATCGTGAACGGCCCGGGCGCCTGCGGCGTCTCTGGCATCGCGAGCGTCGCGATCTGCTTGAAGAAGCCGAACACCTCGCGCCCCGTTACCATCGCGGCGACGTTGTCGACGAAGACGTAGGGCAAGTACCACGCGATGCGGCCCTTGTTGTCGACGATGGGGACCCACACGCCGAAGTCGCGCTCGGCCATCCAGCCCTTCTGCGAGTCGGGCTTCGTCGTCGAGAACGACTTCTTGATGTCCGCGCAGACGATCGACACCGCCGGCATCAGCGGCCGATACGTCGTGCCGCTCGCGGCGGTGACGCTATTGAGATGCGCGTCGCACATTGCCTGTAGCTTGCCGATGTCGGCCTGGACGAGGAACGAGTACATCGTGGCGTTCGTCAGCGCGAGCGGCGGCATCATCACGAGGTCGCCACCGCGCTGGATGTACGGCGGCCGAGCGCCGGACGCAGCGTGATTCGTCGTGGAGCCCGACGAGTGTGAGCTCGCGTTCGAGCCCGACGAGTCTTCGCCCGCGTTCGAGCTCGACGAGTCTGAGCCCGCGTTCGAGCCCGACGAACCCGAGCCCGAGCCTGACGAACCCGAACCCGATCCACCCGAACCCGAACCCGAACCCGAATCCCTGCGATTGCCGCCGATCATGGACGAGATCTGCATCGCGAGATCCGATGCCGCGTGAGCGATCGAGGTCACGATCTCCGTCGCGCCTTCGATGATCGTTTCGAAGATCGTCGCGTGCGATCCCGATCGCGAGCTCGACGAGGAGCCCGCCCCCCGCGACGAGCCCCAACCCTGCGACGAACCCACACCCGCCGACGAGCCAGAACCCCGCGACGACGAACCCGCACCCGACGCTGGCCTCCAGGTCTTCGACGCTTCGTCTTGCTCGTCCGTGAGATCACCGACGATGTGCTCGGGTCGCCCGCAGATCGCGCGCGACGCGTGCATGCCGCCCATCGTCGCGGCCTCGACGCACCCGACGTTCATGCCGGTCTTCAGGTAGTCGCCCGCGAGGTACAGGTTGCCGATGCCATGCCCCTGCGTCGTGAGGCGGAAGTTCACGCTGTTCGGCATCGCGAGCACGTAGCGGTCCGACGGGTTCCACGTCGCGATCCAGTACTGCGAGTCGAAGCGCGCGCGCCCGGTCGCCGTCGATCCGACGAGCAGGTTCCAGTCGAAGTCTCCGTTCTTCCGCGTCGCGGGCCACAGCCCGCCGCTATAGTTCGACAGCCACGAGATCGCGTTCTCCTTCACCAGCTCGTTCTGCTTCTCGGCGTAGTCGTGCTGCGTGCGCGGCGGCAACGGCCACACCGTATCCGGAAGCGGCGAACACAAATACGCGAGGTTCTTCGGGACGACCGGGCTCTTCGACCAGTCCTCGCGCACGAGGAGATGCGTCATGTCGGCCCACGTGTCCATCGGCTCCTCGTAGCCGTCGAGCACGGGGCTCTTCAGCGTCCAACCGAGCCCCGCGAGATCGGGCGCGAGCCAGCACTGCGCGGCTTGCGTCTGCGTGGTCTTCACGTTCGTGACCATGTCGCGGAACGGCTTGTTCTTCGCGATCACGTCCTTCGCGATGTACTCGAAGATTCCGATCGAGCACCCGAGGATCACCTTGTCGAAGCCGTTCGTCTCCGCGCCATATGTGAGCACGAGCGGCGGCACCGGATCCTTCCAGTCGGTCCACCAGTCCTCGAGGTTCACCTCGCGCAGAGCATCGCCTTGTTCGAGCAAGTCGTACTTCGGCTCGCTCGGCCAGCAGTCGAGCTCGAGGACGTTCACGAGCGGATCGTACGAGCCGCGCTTCGGCGTCGCCTGGCGACCGATCGTGATCGTCTCGACGACCGTGCCTTCACGCGACAGCTGGATGTCGTCGACGCGGTGGAAGAACTCGAACTTCACGCCGCGATTCCGCAGCACCTCGTAGAGCGGCACGAAGATCGTGTCGCCCATGCCGGCCTGCATCTTCCACATCACCGCGCCCTTGTAGGTCCAGCACATGCGGAGGATGCCGTTGATCGCGGTGCCCGCGCCGACCTGTCCCGGCAGCGAAAACCCGAGGTCGTACATGCCCGTGATGTACGCGCTGTTCACGGACACGGTGTGCGCGCCGTACTTCTGCAACCACGCGCGGAAATCGAGGAAGTCCTGCGAGAACCAGTCGCCCGTCTTCACGACGCCGCTCTCGACGACGCCACGCATCGCGGCGAACCCGAGGTCACACGTGATGAAGTCGCGGCGCCAGTCGATCTGCGTCTCGAGCTCTTCCTCGGCACCGCGGATCTTGTCGTGCAGCCAGTCGTGCACTCGCTCGAGCGCGTCGAGCACGCCCTCGTGATTGCCGAGCTTCGCGTGGCGATGCGCGTCCTCGAGATGATCGTGCCGGTCGGGCAGCTTCGGCTGCTTCTTGAAGATCTGCTTGAGCCAACCGATCACCATCTCGACGAGCTGCGCGGGCGTCGGCAACACGCCGCCATCTCCCGGCACACCCGAGTTCGGCGGAAAATCCATCACCCACGGCACGTAGCTCTTGTCGTCGAGCTGCTCCATCAGCACGACGTAGTCGTGCGGCTTGAACGCATCTCGCCACGTCGCGAGCGGCTTGTCTGGCTTGCGTCCGAGCAACCCGTACGCCTTGCGCAGCACCTTGAACGCGTTCTCGTAGAACCCGAGGAGAATGTGCAGCCCGTGCTCCTCGATCCGCTGCTCGTGCTCCGCGTTGCGCCCCGACGCGCCCTTGCCGCCGAGTCGCCAGCCGAGCTGATACACGGTGATGTCGTAGTCGTTCTGCCAGCCGTCGGCGTCGGTCAGCTCGAACGCCGCCATCAGAGCACCCACGCCACCGCCCAGGATCGCGATCCGTTGCTTTCCCATTCAACGGCGGAGCATATCGAGGAACCCCGCTACTTACGACCGCGCCCGCGACCGAGTGCGTGCTCCACGAGTGGCCTCAACGCGTCGCCCAGCTCGGGAGCGTAGATCAGTCGGATTGCCGACATCGGTTGACCGAGTGGCATGTCCTCGAGCAACCGCGACAACGTCACCGCGCCGTACCGCGGATGATCGATCACGTGCAGCTCCTCGTCGTCGGCCGCGAGGTACCCGACCTGCCGCGCCGTATCGAGATACACGTAGCTCGTCGCGTTCGCACCGAACCGTTGCTGCGCGACCTCGAGCGCCTGCGGCCACAACCGATCCGCCGCCGCCTTGTCGTCACCGAGATCGAACGTCTTGAACAGTCGCCGATCGACGAGCCGCGACGACAGATCGTGCAGCACCGGATCCGCCGCGGGCGCTCCATCCCTGCCGGCCCACATGTCCATCGCGATCGACAGCGAGATGTCGTGCAGCTTCAGATAGTCATCGACGCTCACGGTCGCACCGCGCGCCATCTCGCCCGCGATCGGCAACCCGCGCGGCTCCATGTCCTGTCGCGCCAGCTGCGCGAACCGCTCGAGCGTCTTGATGAACATCCACTCCGCCGCGCGCACCGTCTTGTGGTGATAGACCTGCGCATACATGTACGACCGGGCGAACAGGTACTGCTCGACCGCATACATCCCGCGGCGATAGTCGATCACGAGGTCGGTCGGATCGTCGTGGCCGGGGTGGACGTTGGCGATCTGGATCGCGTGGATGATCCAGTCGAGATCGTAGGTCGCGTAGCCGGCGCCCGAGTAATGGCCATCGC
>JBJXGN010000331.1:0-31347 GCA_046160585.1 Kofleriaceae bacterium | reverse complement strand
GGTTCGTGGTGTGGGCCCCCCGACGAGAAAGTCGAGAGGGAAACGCGAAGTGGTCGACGACGCTGTCGTCGACGATTGACTAACGGCGGAACTCGTTGACGACGCCGCGGCCGAGGCCCCAGAGCCCGCCGACCGCCGCACCGACCGTGCCACCCGTCGTGGCACCGGCGACCGCGCCGCCCGCTGCACCCGGGATCGCCCCGACACCGCCCGCGGCCGCGCCACCGACGCCACCGACCACCGCTCCGCCCACGCCACCGACCGCTGCACCGAGGCCCGCGCCGTTCTGCGCGTCGTTACCCACGGTGTTCATCACGCGACCTGCGCGATCCCAGAAGCCGTTGCCGTTGCCGGCACCGCCGGTGATGTACGCGAGGTCGTCGATCGAGAGAGTCGAGAAGCTGGACGTTTCGATGTTCTGCATGGTGATGTTTCCTCCGACCATTCGCATATACAGACAGCGTGCCGACATCGCTCGATAGCGATGTTCACGGCTTGCACGATCCGAGGCGCGGTTCGCTGCTTCTCGAAGGAGACGAAGCGCAACCCGCGTTCGGCGTACATCGCGGTTGACGCCGATCTCGTCGGCGACGGCCGATCCAACGCCACCGTTCGTCCGCCGCGGGAGACACGTTGTCGCCCGGGGTTGGCAGTGTAAGCTGCCGATCTCGTGCGGCGAATCTGGGTCCACCTCGCCCTCTTCTTGGCGGCGTGCGGGACCACGTACTGGTTCGGTGGCCCGTACTTCGCGGGGACCTTGATGGGGATCCTCCTCTGTCACGAGCTCGGTCACTACGTCGTCGGCCGGCGGCGTGGTGTCCCGATGTCGTTGCCATACTTCATCCCACTGCCGCCGGGCATCTCGCTCGGCACGATGGGCGCGGTCATCCAGATGGACACGCCCATCGAAGATCGCGACGCGCTGTTCGATGTCGGCGCTGCCGGACCGATCGCCGGGCTCGTCGTCGCGATCCCACTGCTTCTGATCGGCCTCTCGATGTCGCCGGTCGCGCCGAGCGTGCCCGATGCCAACACCACGATCGAAGGGAACTCGATTCTCTACGCGCTGATCAAGCTCGGGATGTTCGGCCAGTGGTTGCCGGGCGGTGGCGTGGATGTCCAGCTGCACCCGATGGCGTTCGCCGCGTGGGTCGGCCTGCTCATCACGGCGATCAACCTGTTGCCGATCGGCCAGCTCGACGGCGGCCACATCGCGAAGGCGCTGCTTGGCGAGCGGCACGAGAGGCTCTCGCTTCACCTCAACATCGCGCTACCGATCCTCGGCGTCGTGCAGGGCGTCGTGATGCTCGTGATCGCCGTGCGCGCCGACACCGACTGGGGCGACACGCTTCGTTATGCGCAGAGCGGCGCGGTGCCGTGGCTTCTGTGGGGTGGACTCCTCTACTGGATGCGCCAGCGCGCTGCTGCGTACCACCCACCCGTCGGCGCCAAGCCGCTCTCGCCGAACCGCCGGCGCGCGGCGATCGCGATGATGATCCTGTGTGTGCTCCTGTTCATCCCCGTGCCGTTCCGGCCGGTGTTGTAGGATCGAGGAGTGACCTTCGCGGAGGCGCACACGACGTGTCCCAAGTGCGGGGCAACGCCAGCGGCGTCCGCGTGTCCCAAATGCGGCCTCGCGACGGACAAGATGGAGGCCTTCGCCCACAAGCTCGACGAGGACGTCCCGGCGGACGTACGCGCCGCGTGGGATGCGCTCGCGATTGCGTGGGACGACGACGCCCGCCACGCTGCGTTCATGCGTGTTGTCGTCGACGGGAACGCATTCGCCTGGGCGGCGCAACAGTACCGCGCGAAGAAGCCGGACCCGCGCGCGGAGATGATGCTCGCGCGCGTCCGGAAGGCCGCCGAGGCCCGGCTCGTGGCGTCGGCGAGCGCGCGGCCCGCGCCCAAGACCGTGTTTCACTCCGTCAAGTTGCTGCTCGGCGGGGCCGTTCTGATGGTGGTCGCTCTCCTCTTGATCCTCCAGTTTCTAAAGGGCAAGCAGCAGGCAGAGAAGCCTGTCAAAGCGCCGACGCAGAAGGTGCGGTAGGGTTCGTCCGTGGCCCAGGTGGATTTCGCCGAGCGACAGCTCACGCTGAAGCTCGTCTACTACGGACCGCCGCTTTCCGGAAAGACGTCGAATCTGCGCGCGCTCTACGCGAACGTCGACAAGCTCAATCGCGGGCGTCTCATGACGCTCGACACTCGCGATGACCGAACGCTGTTCTTCGATCTGCTGCCGCTGTTCTTCCGTGCCGACACCGCCAGCCTCGGCGGCAAGGCCGCGTCGTTCTCGTTCCGGATCAAGGTCTACACCGTGCCCGGTCAACCGGTGCACGAAGCAACGCGCAAGGTCGTGCTCGCGAACACGGACGGCGTGGTGTTCGTGGCCGACTCCAAACCCGATCAGCGCGAGGCGAACCGCGTGTCGTGGCAGAACCTGGTCACGAACCTCGCGTCGCAAGGCCTGTCGTCGATTCCCGTGGTCGTGCAGTACAACAAGCGCGACCTTCCGGACGCGATCGCCCTCGCGCATGCGGATCGTTTTGGCGATCCCGTGCGCCCCCTCGAAGAGGCGTGTGCGAAGTCCGGTGTGGGTGTGGTCACCACGTTCTTCGAGCTGGTCGGTCGTGCGTATGACACGCTCGACAAAGACCTCCGGTTGGCGGACAAGCTCGGTATCGATGGCGCGGCCTTCCGGCGCGCTCTTGCCGAGCACGTCGGTCAGAGGTCAGAGAAGCTGCCGTAGGTGCACGATCCAAGCCCGCGATCCCCAAGCGGATTTTGCGCAGCCAAGACCCACGTCGAGAGGGGTGACACCGGCTAGAATGCACCAGTGAGCCGAGGGCGGTCGCTAGACGACCCGATCGAGCTGTCTCGCTTGGTACCGACCGACGAGCTCGAAGAGATGATCGAATCGATCACGAGTGCACTCGGGGGGGCGCTCGCGATCTTCGACCGCCGCGGGACCAAACTTGCCGGGAGTGACGCGGCCGGGCCGCCGATCGTGGACGTCGAGGACGCTGGTGAGAGAATCGCGCAGGTGGGGGCGAACGGGGCAAACGCGGCGGCGGCGGCGGCGCTGTGTCGCGACATGTTGTCGATGGTGGTCCACCATGCGAACGCGACGGACCTCGCGGCGGTCACGCACGACGAGGCGATGCGCATGACGTTCAACGAGCTGACGGACCACAACGATCGGCTCACGCGCGCGGTCGCGCGACTCGAGGAGCTCGATCGCCTCAAGTCGAACTTCCTCGCGACGATGTCACACGAGCTGCGCACGCCACTGACGTCCGTGATCGGCTACGCCGAGATGATGGCGGAGGGCCTCGCCGGGCACATCACACCGGAGCAGAAGGACTATCTGACGACGATCCTCGGCAAGGCAGATCAGCTGCTCGGCCTCATCACGTCCGTCCTCGACGTCTCCTCGCTCGAGAGCGGACAGCTCGCGCTCGAGCGCACGCAGCTGTCGCTCGCGGAGCTCGTCGCCAACGAGGTGGCGATCTTCCAGGCGCAGGCCGGCCGCCGCGGCATCGCGATCCAGCTCGAGACCGTCGACGACTCGATCGTGATCGGTGACAAGCGCAAGATCCGCCAGATCGTCTCGAGCCTTTTATCCAACGCGGTGAAGTTCACGCCGGATCGCGGCAGCGTCGGTGTGGCGGTCCGGCGCGGGCCGCTCGGCCCGTCGGAGAGCGAGAGCAGCAGGCCGCCGGCCGTACAGCTCGTCGTGGTGGACTCGGGGATCGGGATCCCGCGCGATCACGTCGCGAAGATCTTCGAGCCGTTCCACCAGGTCGACTCGTCCTCGACCCGCGCGTTTGGCGGCACGGGACTCGGACTCACGCTCGCGAAGGCGTACGTCGAGGCGCACGGCGGTCGGATCTGGGTCGACACCACGCCAGGACAAGGCTCGACGTTCGTCGTGACGTTCCCGCTACCCGGCGTGCTCGCCGAGACAGCGCCGTTGCGGGAGGACCGCGTATGATCTGGGAGCTCCAGTACACGATCCCACTCGCGATCATCTGTGTCCTCGGGTCGGCGTTCTGCTCGGGGAGCGAGGTCGCGCTGTTCTCGTTGCGCCGCGTGGATCGCGAGCAGCTCGCGCGTTCGCAGGCATCGTTCGATCGCCGCATCGTCGCGTTGCTCGAGCGCCCGCGTCGCCTCATCGCGACGGTGCTGATCGGCAACGTCACGTTCAATAGCTTCTTGTCGGTCATCATCCTCGGCGAGGTCGTGCGTCACTGCGATCTGTCGATCTGGGCGTGCGGCGGGATCACGCTCGCGATCGCGCTACCGATGATCGTGTTGTTCGCCGAGGTGACCTCGAAGACGCTCGCCGCAAAGTCGCCGCTATTGTGGTCCCGCGTATCGGTGTTCCCGCTCGCGCTGCTGATGGTGCTCGTCACGCCCATTCGCTTGCTCGTGCAGGCGTTAACCGCCGTCATCCTCGCGCCGTTCGGCGCCGCCGCGCACTCGCGCGGTCCGCGCGATCTGTCCGAGGAAGAGTTCCGCACGCTCGTCGATGCGGGCAGCGCGCAGGGCCAGGTCGACGCGCGCGAGCGCCGCCTGATCCACCGCGTATTCGAGTTCTCCGACAAGAACGTCGGTCAAGTGATGACGCCGCGCGATCGGATGTTCGCGCTCAACTACGACCTGCCGGTCGCGCGCCTGGTCAAGGAGATCGCGGCGCGCGGCTTCTCGCGCGTGCCGATCTATCAGAAGTCCGTCGACAACATCCGCGGCATCGTCCATGCGAAGGACCTCGTCAAGGTCACGGCCGGTCAACCGCTCGGGCGCCCTCTCGGCGATCTACTCCACGAGCCATTGTTCGTGCCGCGCACGACGCCGGTGAAGCGATTGTTCCTGACCTTCAAGCAGAAGAAGGTCCACATGGCGATCGTGGTCAGCGAATACGGCAAGGTGCTCGGCGTCGTCACGATGGACGACCTCCTCGCGCAGATCTTCGGCCAACTGCGCGACGAGCGCGCCGAGCTACAGAACTCCGCGCCGAACCGCCAGCGCGCCCGTACGCCGGCGCGTGGGCAGGACGAGGTGCGTCCCGCGACCGACCCTGGTGGTGGCGCGATCGACACGGGTGGCGTGCCGCGCATCGATGGAAACGAGCTGAGCTCGCCGGTCGAGCGCATGGACGAGCGCGACGCGAACGACCACGACGCGAACGACCGCAGCGTGCCCGTGGCGCTCGAGCCCGATCTCGACGCGAACCTGCCGCAGCCCGATCGCCTGTCCGGTGACGACAGCATGATGCTCCCACTCACGCACGCGACATCCGCGGATCGCTCCTCCTCACCGAGCGGCTCGTTTGCCGCGATCCGTCCGAGCGGCTCGATGGGACTCAGGTCGCGACTGACGCCGCGTGCGCTCGAGGTCGAGGAGGTCACGCCGCCCGCCGTCGACGTCACCGATCTTCGCAAGGTCGACGACAAGGGGACGCGATGAGCACCTCGACGCTCGTCTTCCTACTCATCGGCTGCGGCATCTTCCAGGCGTTCTTCGTGAGCGCCGAGGTCGCGCTGTCCGCCGCCGATCGCAATCGCCTGCGCGCGCGCGCGGTGGGAGGTAAGGCGGCCGCTGTCCGCGCCGAGCGCATGCTGGGCGTCCCGCAGGTCACGCTCGCCACCACGCTGGTCGGTGCGAACCTCGCGCTCCTGATGGCCGTCATCGCGGTCGGCATCGAGGTCACCGAGCGCAGCTACTCCGTGTTCTGGGCGCCGCTCCTCGCGTTGCCGCCGATGCTCGTGCTCGGGCACCTGGTGCCGAAGCAGATCGTCCAGGTCCAGGCCGACCGCGTCGTCGACAACCTCGCGACGATGCTCCGGTTCTGGTCGTTTCTGCTCCGACCGATCGTCTTCGTCGTCGGTGGCTACGCGGCGCTGCTCACGCGGATCACACGCACCGATCGCAAGAAGGCGTTCGTCACGCGCGACGAGCTCGCGCTGCTCATCGAGTCGGAGCCGTCGACCGACAAGCCCGAGATCTCCGCAGACGAGCGCGAGATGATCGCGAACGTGTTCGAGCTCTCCGAGTACAAGGTCGGGGAGTTGATGGTCCCGCTGTCCGAAGTCACGGCGCTTCCCGAGGACGCGCCGATCAACGAGGCCGCGTTCGAGGTTTCCGACAAGAAGCACTCGCGCATGCCTATCTACCGCTCGCGCGTGGACGACGTCGTCGGTGTCGTCCACGTCTTCGACATCCTCCAGGCTGCCAGCACCATCAAGTCGCCGTCGGACCCGCGCACCGTGTCCACGCTGGCGCACCCGCCAACGTACGTGCCCGAGACGATGAAGGCGTCCGACCTCCTCGTGCAGCTCCAGTCCGAGCAGACGCACCTCGCGATCGTGGTCGACGAATACGGCGGCGCGGTCGGCATCGTGACCATCGAGGACTTGCTCGAGATCATCGTCGGCGACATCGACGACGAATACGACACCGAGCCGACCGCGATCAAAGCCGAGAAGCCGAACGTGTGGAAGATCGAGGCGCGCACCTCGGTCGCGCGCGTCAACGCCGAGCTGGATCTCAAGCTGCCCGAGTCCGACGACTACGAGACCATCGCGGGCCTGCTCATCGAGAAGCTCCGTCGCATTCCGGGAACCGGGGAGGTGATCACGGTCGCGGGCAACTCGATCGATATCGTGCAGGCGACCGACCGCGCGATCGAGACCGTTCGCATCACGCGCAAGAAGAAATGAGCGCGCGCGCATCGGGAGGTGCGAGCGCGCCCGACGAGGTCGTGTGGCTCGACGCCGGCCTATCGGGTGAGGGCGCATCGAGCGCTCGGTTCCCGAGCCCGTTCGCGGTTCCGCCGCATCCGATCGCGCGCCACGCGGCAGAGCTCCTGATCGCCGACCTGCGCGCGGGGCGACTCGGCATCGACGCGCGAATCCTCGATCGGCCCGCGAGCGACAACGACCCATCGGCGGGCGGAAAGATGTTCGGCGTGCTCGTCGTGCGGGTGCCCTCGGCTCGTGCGGAGCGTCTGGGCTACCTGCGCGCGTTCTCCGGAATGCTCGCGGGCGCGTGGTCACTGCCGGGCTTCGTGCCGCCGCTGTTCGATTCGGCCGTGCGCGACTCGATGTGGCCCGCGGGGCAAGCAACACTGCGCGCGTACGAGGTCGAGCTCCGCGCGCTCGTCGCGAGCCCCGCGTACACGAGCGCGAAGGCGCACCTCGCGTCGTTCGAGCGCGAGCTCGCGACGGACCTCGCGTTTCTCCAGGAGCGCCATCGCGCCCGGCGAGCGCAGCGCAAGATCGCGCGCGCGGGGCTCGATCTAGACATCGAAGGCGTCCGCGTCGACGAGTCGCCGCGCGCCGTGGACGCGCGTGCGGTCGCGTTGCACGCGCTCGACCAGGAGAGCCGCGCCGACGCTGCGGAGCGCAAGCGCTTCGACGCGGAGCGGGCCGCCGAGCGCGCCGGGATCGCCGCTCGCCTCGCGGCGCTCGAGTCGCGCCGCGTCGAGCTAGTGCATCTGCGCGCCGACGAGTCTCGCGGGCTCATGAAGCAGGTGCACGACCACTACACGATCACGAACGCGCGTGGCGAGCAGCGCCCGTTACGCGCGCTGTTCGCTCCGGGCGAGCCGCCGGGAGGCGCGGGGGACTGTGCGGCGCCGAAGCTCCTTGGCTTCGCGTACGCGCACGGCTTGGTCCCGATCGCGCTCGCGGAGGTATGGGTCGGCGCATCGCCGGCCACCGGCGGCCGCAACGACGGAGCGCTCTACGCGGCGTGTCGCGGAAAGTGCGGACCGATCCTGCCCTTCATGCTCGACGGGCTCGATCACGATCCGATCGTGGACCCGGGGGCATCCGTGACGAGCGCGTGGCCGTCGGGCGCGTCGGCGGCGAATGCCGTGTCGAGCGCGTCGGGCTCGGGCCGTTCTCCGTTGCCGCCGATCCTGTTCGAGGACGAACACCTCGTCATCGTCGAAAAGCCCGCAGGGATGTTGTCGGTTCCCGGCCGGTCCGGCGCCTTGCGCGACTCGGTACAGACGCGACTGCGCTCACGATATACGGACGGCAGCGTGGTGCATCGTCTCGACCTCGACACGTCGGGGCTCTTGACCTGCGCGAAGGACCTCGCGACCTACAAGGCGCTGCAGGCAATGTTCACGCGGCGCGCGATCGCGAAGCGCTATGTCGCGATCGTCGACGGAGAGGTGCTATCCGATGAAGGGACGATCGAGCTCGCGATGCGTGTCGATCTCGACGATCGCCCGCGCCAGATCGTCGACTCCGAATATGGAAAGCCGGCGACGACGACGTGGCGTGTGCTCGTGCGGGACGCGGGACGAACGCGCGTCGAGCTCGTGCCGCTGACCGGGCGCACGCACCAGCTGCGCGTGCACTGCGCGCATCGCTTCGGTCTCGACGCGCCGATCGTCGGTGATCGGTTGTATGGCACGCCCGCGAGCCAGCACGCGCCGCGCCTGCTGCTGCATGCGGAACGCCTCTCGTTCACGCATCCGATCACGGGTGCCGTTGTAGAGGTGACCTCGCCGACACCGTTCTGATCGGTGCGGATGTCCACGTCACGGTGAACCGCCCGTACTCGACCGCGAGCTGTCGACGACGACTGACGGCACGGAGGCGGCGTGGTATGGAACCGCCGTGGAACGCCAGCAGTTGCTCGACGTGCTCGACCGCGTCCGGTCGGGAGAGGTCAGCCCTGCGGATGCCGCGAGCCAGATCGGTGCGCTGCCGTTTGCGGAGGTCGCGCACGCGGTCGGGGCGTCGTTGATCGATCATCATCGCGAGCTGCGGACGGGCGTTCCGGAGATCGTGTATGGCGCGGGCAAGACGGCGCCACAGATCGCGGCGGCGATGACGGAGCTCGCCGCGCGGGCCGGCGGTGCGATCGCGACGCGGGTCGACACGGAGAAGGCCGCGGCCGTGAAGGCGATCGTCGCGAACGTTGTGGTGCACGAGACCGCGCGTGTGCTGGTGCTCGGCGCGCCGGGCACCCGACCGAAGGCGGCGAGCATCGCGATCGTGTGCGCCGGCACGAGCGACCTGCCGGTGGCGGAGGAGGCGGCGCTCGTGGCGGAGTTTCTTGGCGCGTCGGTCGTCCGCTTTTCGGACGTCGGCGTCGCGGGGCTTCATCGATTGCTCGCGCGCATCGACGCGATCAAGCAGGCCGAGGTCGTGATCTGCGTGGCGGGCATGGAGGCGGCACTGCCGAGCGTGCTCGGCGGGCTCGTCGATCGGCCGCTCATCTGCGTGCCGACGAGCGTGGGCTACGGCGTCGCGATGGACGGACTCGTGGCGATGGCAGGCATGCTCGCGAGCTGCGCACCGGGCATCACCGTGGTGAACATCGACAACGGCGTCGGGGCGGCGGTGGCCGCGACGAAGATCGCGCGACTGGCCGTGCGCCCGTGAAGGGACTGCATCTCCACGTCGATTGCGCGAGCGGCGCTGCGGGCGACATGCTGCTCGGTGCGCTGATCGATCTCGGCGTGCCACTCGAGGTCGTGCACATCGCGCTGGATCAGATCGGGGCGGGCAGGGCGCGCCTGTCGGCCACGCCGATCAACAAGGGCGGCATCGCCGCGATCGACGTCAAGGTCGACACGAAGGGCGAGCTCGCGGGGGCGCATCGCCACGAGCACGCGGCCCACACTCCGTCGGGGCCGGGCGTTCCGACGGGCCCGCACCACGCGCATGGCGATCCGGTGACGCAGCGGGAGGGGTCGGGGAACCTGATCGCGCCCCTGACGAAGGGCGCGTCCGAGACGTGGACGTTGGCGCCACGCCCGCACAAGCTGTCACTTCGCGTGGAGTCGCACGGCGACACGCACGCGCGTTCGCACGAGCACGCGCGTTCGCACGAACACGCGGGTCCAGATCACGCAGGTCACGAACACGTGAGTCACGATCACGCGGGTCACGACCATGGTCACGCGGATGGTGTCGATCACGCACATGCGCACGGGCCGAACAAGCCGCACGCGCACTACCACTATGGCGACATTCGCGCGCGCATCGTCGACAGCGCACTGACCGAAGGCACCAAGCGCCGCGCTCTCGACATCTTCGACCGCCTCGCGCGCGCGGAGGCGAAGCTGCACGGGACCACCGTCGACGCGGTCGCGTTCCACGAGGTGGGCGCGGTCGACTCGGTGGTCGATGTGGTCGGTACGGCAGCCGCACTCGACTGGCTCGCACCGGCGAGCGTCACGTGCGCGAGTATCGCGATGGGGTACGGCACGCTGACGTGTGCGCACGGCGTCTTGCCCATCCCGGCCCCCGCGGCGCTCGAGGTGCTGCGCGAAGCGGGTGGCATCGCGACGAGCGGCGGAATCGCGCGCGAGCTGTGCACGCCGACGGGCGCGGCGATCCTCGCGGCGACCGTGACCGCGTGGACACCGGCGCCGGCGGGTGTGTGCGTCGCGATCGGCTGGGGCGCCGGCGACATGGAGCTGCCCGACCGCGCGAACGTGGTCCGCGTCGCGGCGATCCAGGTGGCGACGGCGCAGAGCGACACCGTTTGGCAGATCGATGCGAACCTCGACGACATGAGCCCCGAGCTCGCCGGCCCCGCGATGGACGCGATCTTCGCGGCGGGTGCGGTCGACGCGTGGTGGACCCCTATCACGATGAAGAAGGGTCGCCCGGCGTTCACGCTGTCGGCGCTCGCGCCGGCTTCCGCCCGCGACGCCGTGATCGCCGCGATCCTGCGCGAGACCACTACGATCGGCGTGCGCTTCTCGCCGCGCGACCGTACCGTGCTCGCGCGCCGCAGCGTCGATGTCGTGACGAAGTACGGGACGATCGCGGTCAAGGTCGCCATGAGCCCGACGGGCGAGACCCAGAACATCGCGCCCGAATACGAAGCGTGCGCCGCGGCGGCGAAGGCGCACGGCGTCCCTACCAAGCTCGTCTTTGCCGCCGCGCTCGCCGCCTTCGGTGAGGGGTAGCCGAGGCCGGCGCGTGGTACGGTCGGTAACTCGTGGAGTCCGGATCGATCGTCGTCCTCGGCGGTAGTGACGCCGAACGCGCCGCGCTCGTGTCGCAGCTGGCGATCAGCGGCCTTCGCGCGACCGCCGGCACGCAGATCGATCTCTCGGCCGGCTTCCCCGCGCTGCTCGTCATCACGGGGGCCGACGCCGCGCACCTCGTCGCCGAGGCGCGCGACGTGCCCGCACTCGCCGAGGTGCCGATCCTCGCGGTCGTCGCGTCCATTCCGCCGACCGCGGTGACGGAGGCGCTCGCTGCGGGCGCCACCGACGTGGAGCGCCATCCGTTCTCGCCGGCCGTACTCGCCGCGCGGTGCCGCAACCTGTGCAAGCTGTCGCGGCGCGACTCTGCCGGCTCGCCCGCGCTCGCCAAGATCAACGAGGTGCTCACCGCGAACGGCGATGACGGCGAGGCGCTCGTGCAGATCATGACGATCACCGCGGGCGCGCTCGGCTTCGATCGCGGCGCGCTCGTCGCGCACATCGAGGGCAGCGATCACGCGTTCGTCATCGCCGCCACGGACGCCGAGCCGCTCCAGCGGTTCACGCTCGCGATCGCCGAGTACCCCGAGATCGTCGAGGCGATCCGCACGCTGCAGCCCGTCCTCATCGACGATGTACTGTTCCACCCGCTGACGAGCGGCATCGCCGAGATGTTGTCGTCGCGTCGCGTCCGCGGCATCGCGGTGTTCCCCGTGCAGTGGCGGGGCCGCCCACTCGGCGCGATTCTCTTGCGCAAGGGCCGACCGAACGTCGGCCACCTCGGCACGCGCGGCCTCGAGCTCGGCAAGCTGATCGCGAGTATCACCGCGGCGCACCTCCGGCACGGCGCCGTGCTCGAGAGCCTGCGCGATCAGACGCATCGCATCTCCCGCGCGCGATACGAGGCCGAGCGGCGCCTGCGCGGCATCGACTCTCTAAAGGAGCACTTCGAGGCTGGCGCCGATGGCGTGGTCGTCCTCGACGACGCCGGCCGCATCCTGTTCGTCAATCGCGCCGCGGAGCGCATCACCGGCTTCGCACGTGACGGCCTCCTCGGTAGCGAGCTCGTCGACCTCGTGGCGCACGAGCAGCGCACGCTCGTCACCGACGCGATCGCGAAGGTGCTCGCCGGCGTCAACGTCGACACGTTCGATCTCGAGCTGTCCACGACGAGCGGCTCGCCCGTCTGGGTCAGCGCGTCCACGTCGACCGTGCTCGCCGGCACCGGCGCCGTCATCCTCGCGTTCCGAGACGTCACCGCCGAGCGCGCTCTCGAGCTCGAGCTACGATCGACGAAGGAGTTCCTCGAGCGACTCATCGACTCGACCGTCGACGCGATCATCGCGGCCGACATGCGCGGGTCGTTGATCCTGTTCAATCAGGGCGCCGAGCGTCTGTTCAACTATCGCGCGCGCGACGTGATCGGAAAGCTGCCCGTGTGGGATCTCTACGAGGAGGGCGGGGCGAACCAGATCATGCGCATGTTGCGGTCCACGTCGCACGGCGGGGTCGGCCGCATCGAACAAACACGCCGCGAGATCAGGATCAGCGGGGGCGATCTCGTCCCGGTCAGCATGACCGCATCGATCGTGTATGAGGGCGAACGCGAGGTCGCGACCGTCGGTATCCTCACTGACTTGCGCGAGCGGATCCGAATGGAGCAGCGGTTGTTGGATGCACAACAGAAACTCCAGCTCTCCGAGAAGCAAGCGCTCGTTGCAGAGCTCGCGGGCGCCGCAGCGCACGAGCTCAACCAGCCGCTGACCTCGATCATGGGCTACGCGCAGCTGATCACGCGCCAGAGCGAGAAGGAGGCCAAACACATGCGCGCGGTCGGCGTGATCATGTCCGAGGCGGAACGCATGGCCGGCATCGTGAAGAAGATCGGCAGGATCACCAAGTACGAGACGACGGACTACGTCGGTGATGCGAAGATCCTCGATCTGGATCGCGCCGCGCCCGACGAGGACGATCCGGCGATCCCGATCGCCCACGACGAGGAGCGAGAGCAGACGGGCGAGTTCCAGGCGGTCCCGACAGGCACCGTCGACGACGCCCTGACGCTCGACATGGACGCGGCGACATTCGATCCCGACGCCGTGGCGAAGCCGTCACAGCTGCGCGATCACGAGCCGTCGCGCTCCGACATCGATTCACTCGGCGATCTCCGTCCCCGTGTCACAGACCCGAGCGGTCCGGCTCCAGAGCCGGAGCGCCCCCGTGTCACAGACCCGAGCGGTCCGGCTTCCGGGCCGGAGCGTCCGGGAGGTGCGACATGAGCACGTCGGCTACCTCGATCGAGGCGCAGCTCGCCGCGCTGCACGAGCTCACGGCCGAGTTGCCCGTGGCGAGCTGGGAGGGCGCACTCGTCGAGCGCGCGCTCGACATTCTCGGCAAGCTGTTCGCCGGTCGGGCGCTGTGCATTCGCGTCGTCGACGTGCGTACGCGCGATCCGGCCCGCACGTTCGTTCGCTCCGGCGCGCTGCGCGAAGGCGTGGCGGGCGAGGGCATCACGATCAGCGAAGCATCGCTCGCACGCGCTAAGCTCAAGGGCGCCGTTGCAGCGAGTGCGCGCCTGAACGTGCGCGATCGCTGGGATTCGCCGTTCACGGGCATGGCGAACGGCTTCGCGCTGCCACTCGCGGCTGGTGGCGAGCTGTACGGCGTGCTCGACGTGGGCTACCCGCCCGGCAACGACACGCGCGCGACCGACGAGCCGATCGTATGGCCACTCGCGATGCACCTCTCCGTCGGCCTGCGGACGATCCGCCTCGCCGACGACGCCCTGGGCCTTCGCGACTACCAGGCGCGCCTCCTCGAGAGCGCGAACGCGCTGATCCTCGGCATCGATCGTGTGTGGCGTATCACGGTGTGCAATCGCGCGATGCTCGAGCTCACGGGCTACTCGCGCGACGAGGTCCTCGGTCGCGACGTGCGCGACTTCATCACGAGCGATCAGCGCCAGTACCTCACGAGCGCGTTCGCCGCGGCGCTCGTCGGCCAGCATCACGCCGCGGTCACCGTCTCGCTACCCACGCGAGGCCGAGGTGTCGTGCGCACGATGTGGAGCATCGCGCCGGTCGGTCGGTCGTCGCTACCGACATCGGGCTCGTCGGCAGGCTCGATCGAAGCGGTCGTCGCGATCGGACAGGATCAATCCAAAGTCGACGCGCTTCAGCAGCAGGTCGTGCGTGCCGAACGCCTCGCGACGCTCGGCGAGCTCGCCGCCGGCGTCGTGCACGAGCTCAACAACCCGCTCACGTCGATCACCGTCTACGCGGAGTACCTCGTGCGCAAGCTCGAGTCGCAGGGCGCCGAGGGTACCGACGTCGAGAAGCTCCGCCGCATCGGTGCGAGCGCACAGCGGATCCTTCGCTTCTCGCGCGACCTGGTGCAATACGCCCGCCCTAGCGGCACGGATTTCGAGCCCGTCGACGTCTCCGCGGTCGTGCGCAGCTCCGTCTCGATCTGCGAGCACCTCGTCGAGCGCGGTGGGATCGAGCTCGCGATCGAGGTCGATCCCGAGCTGCCCATGATCCAGGCGGTCGGGGGGCAGCTCGAACAGGTCCTGATCAACCTCATCACCAACGCGGTCCATGCTGTCGAGAACGGCGGCAAGGTGTGCGTTCGCGCCCACGTACACGGGCCGTCCACGATCGAGCTCGAGGTCACGGACTCGGGCCCGGGGATCCCGGAGCCCGATCGCGAGCGCATCTTCGAGCCGTTTTTCACGACCAAGCCCGATGGCAAGGGCACCGGTCTGGGGTTGCCGATCGTTCGCAACATCATCGATCAGCACCGTGGCGAGATCTCGGTGGGCGACTCGGATCTCGGCGGTGCCGCCTTTCGCGTCATCCTGCCGATTGTTTGAGGTATCGGGTGATCTCGGACTGTCCGTTTGCCGGACAGTATCGCGGAAGAAAGGTTGCGCCCCCGATCCAGTTGCGTACTGTGGCGTAGACATGAAGCCAGAAGTCTTGCTCGAGCTGCTGGAGGCTGCCGCCGAACAGCTCGGCATCGCGGTGTCCTACGAGCCCCTCGCCACCAGCGTGGTCAACGGGGGCCTGTGCAAGGTGAAGGGCGCCTACCGCGTCATCATCGACAAGCGTGCGACCGCCGAAGAGCGCGTCACCACGCTCGCGACCGCCCTCGCCACGTTCGAGACGTCGGAGCTCGAGCTGCCGCAGAAGGTCCGCGACGTCCTCCGCGCACACGAAGGTTCGGGCCGCCGTCGCGTCGCTGCAGCGTAGCCCGCTAGATTCCCGTGCGCCCGACGCTATAGTGAGGGCGCATGCGTCCTCGCGTCGTCGCCGCGCTGATCGGCTTGTTCTTGTTCGCGCTCGCGGCGTGTAGCAGGAGCGAAAGCGCCTCGAAGCAACTCGATCCGAAGGTGATCGAGGTGATCGACAACGCCCGCCTGCGCACCGACACCGTCGGACTGCGCCATCTCATCGACTACACGAACCTGCGCGAGCCGCGCGTCGTGGAGGATCGCAAGTTCGCGAGCGAGGCGACGTTTGTCCTCGTCGACGCGAAGAACCCGACGCCCGACGGCGCCTATGTCACGCTCGCGGGCGATCTGCTCGGCGACGGCGGCGTGAAGGTCGGTACGCTCAAGGCGCAGTCGCTGTGGATCCCCGCCGGCGAGGTCCGTACGTTCGCGCTCGTCGACGCGGCGCGAATACCGCGGCCAGAGACGACGTCGGCGAAGATCGTCGTTACCGGCGCGCTCGTCACGCACGATCCGCCGCGCATGCGCATCGTCGAACAGCACGCGTTCGTCGACAAGTACACCGAGAACGACAAGCCAGTGTCGCGCATCGTCGTGCAGGCGAACCTCGTGAACGACGCGCCGCGGATGGGCAAGGCGATCGTCATCGCATCGTTTCACGGCGCCGACGGCCGGCCGATCACGCGACCGTTCCAGACCTACGAGATCGACAAGTCTGCGACCATGACCGTCCAGTTCGTCGGGCCTGCAGGCTCGACGACCGGCACGATCTTCGTCGGTGACATCGTCTACTGATCGCCTAGACGCGATTCGCGAGCCCACCGAAGTACGGGTCATTTGCGACCAGGTCGGACAGCATCTCGCGAAGCTCGGCCCGCTCGGTGGGGGACAGGTCCGGCGTCGCCGTGGCCTCGACCAGCTGATCGATGGCTTCTCGCGGGGTCAGGCGACCCGCCGCGACCTCGGCCGCCAACCGGTCGATGTCGGTCGTGTCGATCGCCTGGTCGACGCCCTCGGGTCCGTCGGGTCCGTCGAGCCCGTCGGGACCGCTCGGTCCCTCTGGGCCGTCCGGTCCCTCCGGCCCCTCCGGGCCACCTGGTCCTTTCGGACCTCCGATACCGCCGGGTCCACCAATGCCACTCATAACTGCCTCCTGAACATACCAAAGTTGGTCGTGTGCGCTGATGGCATGCGGCCTCCTTCGTCAGGCCCGTCCTGCGGTTGCGAGGTTTCCGTGACAAAGTCGGGCCATGGCTTTCACTCGGATCGCCGTCGCCATCGCACTGGCGGCGGGCCTCGCATCGTGTGGGTCGCGGACGTCCACACCGACCTCCCCCGAGGCGGTCGCGCCCGCCCTTCCGGCGACCCGCTGGGTCCCCGCCAGCCCGAGCTACGTGTTCGCGGCTCCGACGTTCGCCGACGCGCAGCGGGCGATCCGCGACGCCATCGACGGCCTCGGCATGTTCGTCGGCGTGTCCGTCGAAAGTGCGGGCAGCGACCTCGCGCGGATGCTTGCTCTCAACCCGCTCGACGAGGCGGCGGTCGCGGCGGTCGGCGTCGACGTCCAGAGCAGTGTCGTCGCGTTCAGCGAGGATCTCGCGCCGACGTTCGTCGCCCGGCTGAACGCCCCCGACCTCCTCCAGGCATTTCTCGACAAGCAGCGCGCGCGCGGGATGGTCTCGCGCTCGGTGATCGTCGACGGCATCGAGGTCTACACCGCCGAGATCATCCGCGGCGAGCTCGACGCGAGCTGGGCGATCGCCGACAGCTGGCTCTGGCTTCACTTCACACCAAGGTTCGCGCGCAACGAAGGCACGGCGTGGTTCACGAACAGCCGCAAGCCGCACAGCACCGACTGGGCGCGCGACTGGGCGTGGGCGCAGAGCGCCGCGACGAGCCCGGGAGGGCCGCAGGTCGCCCCCTCGGCATCGTCTCCGGTGAAGGGCCTCGTCGGCTTCATCGATCCGAAGGACGTACTCGGGCGCATCGTCGCGAAGGTTCCAGAGGCCATCGCGTGTGCGCGGCTCCTCGAGCCGATCCAGCGCGTTGGCCTCGCCGTCGACGTCGGCACCGGCGGGACCGCCAAGGGGAAGATCTCGCTCGATCTCGGCCCCGCGGCGGCGCAGGTAACGAGCGCGACGATGCCGGTCCCCGAGGGCTTTCCAAAGGCGAGCGCGAGCGCGCCGATCTCGGCACAGTGGAACCTCGATATCGTCGCGCTCCGGGCCTGGGCACAGCCGTGCCTCACCACCGTCGCCGATCGTGATGTCCGCGACGGGCTCGATACACTCGATCGCTTCGGCATTCGCGCCGGCCGCGCGTTCATCCAGCGCATCGATCTCGAGGACAAGTCCGGCGCGGGCGTCGTCTCGCTCGATCTCGTCCACAAGCGCCACCTCGCGAGCCTGCTCGACGAGGTGCCGATGCGCGACACGCTCGAGCGCGGCAAGAAGTTCGGACCGCTCGCCGGTCACACGATCGCGATCCCGTTCATGTTCAGCTTCGACTACGTGCTGACCGACAAGCTCGGGTACGTCGCGATGGGGGATGGCCTCCTCGCGAGCACCGTCGGCGGTGGGAAGACCACGCCCGGTCCGATCGCCGCTGTCGATCTGTTCCCACCCGCGATCTCCGCCGAGACGTGGAAGGATCTGTTCGAGCTGGCGGACCTCCCCGAGTCGTTCGTCGATCGCCTGCTGCGCTGGCGCGAGGCGCACGTGTCGCTGGCCATCGAAGGTACGTCGCTCGTGCTGGCAGCAAGCGGCACGCGCCGGTGAGAGCCTGGGCTCGCCCGACAGCTGGCCGCCGAAATCATGGTAAACCCGCGCCGTGGCCGAAGCTGCGCCGGTGATTCGGCTGCGTGACGTGACCAAGAGTTACGGCACGGGATCGGGAAAGACCCTCGTCCTCCGCGGCGTGAGCCTCGATGTGGCACCGGGGGAGCTGCTCGCGCTCGTCGGCCAATCGGGGTCGGGCAAGTCGACGCTGCTCAACATCATCGGCGGGCTCGATACACCCGACGCGGGCGAGGTCGAGGTGTTCGGCCTCGACACGCAAACGATCGGCGACACCCGGCGCGCGAAGCTTCGCAATCAGTCGATCGGCTTCGTGTTCCAGGCGTTCAACCTGCTCGATCACCTGACCTGCCTCGGAAACGTCACGATTCCGGCGGCATTCGCTCACTCGAAGAAGAAGCAAGTCGACGAGCGAGGTCGCGAAGCCCTTCGCCGCGTCGGCCTCGCGGACTTCGCGCAGCGCCACCCGAACGAGCTGTCCGGCGGACAGAAACAACGCGTCGCGATCGCGCGCGCGCTGTTCGGTCAGCCCACGCTGCTGCTCTGCGACGAGCCGACGGGCAACCTCGACTCGGAGACCGGCAAAGAGGTCATCGACTTCTTCCGCGAGCTCAACGCCAAGGACAACGTCACGCTCGTCATCGTCACGCACGAGAAGCGCGTGTCGTCGGTCGCGAAGCGCGTCATCGCGATGAAGGACGGCGCGATCGTGGAGACCAGCGAAGAGGAGCTGCAGGCAAAGGAGGTCGGTCCCGCATGATGCCCGTCGGCAGCCTCGGCCGCATGGTGATGTCGAACACCCTGCGTAGCCCACGTCACTTCATCCTGTCCGCGTTCGGCATCGTCATCGGCATCGGCGCCTTCGTGCTGTTCCTCGCGCTCACACAGCGCGCCGGCGACACGCTCGAGAAAGTGTTCCCCGTCGACGAGGTCGAGGTCGTGGCGCCGACGGTGACGTCGGTGATCGGCGATCACAAGCGGCTCGACAAGAGCACCGTCGATCGCATCCTCGCGCGACCCGAGGTGGCGAGCGCGATCCCGCGCATGAACATCGGCTTCCCGGCCGCGCTGCGCGGATCCTTCGAAGGCAAAGAATTCAAGCTCGAGCTCGGCGGCTTCGTCGACGGCGTCGAGGCCGGCTACGTGCAGGACGACGAGCGCATCCGCGATCTGTTTCGCGACTGGGACGCGATCAAGGACGATCCGAACCGCCTCGCGTGCGTGCCGCCGCCGCGGGATCCGTATGACGACGTCGCCGCGTCGCCGGGTTTCCGCGCGAAGCCGAAAAAGCCGACCGGATGGGACACACCGGCCCCCGAGCCCGAGAAGAACAAGCTGCCACCAGGGACACCACCACCGATCCCCGCCGACTACCAGATGCCGCCGCCCGGACAGCCGGCGTCGCCATGGCCACCGGCACCTCCGCCTCCGCCACCTCCGGCGCCCGACACGGGCTCGGCGGCGGCTGGATCGGCTGCGGGCTCGGCGGCAGGATCGAACGCGGGCTCTGCGGCCGGTACCGGTTCGGCGGCAGGATCCAACGCGGGCTCTGCGGCCGGTGCGGGCTCAGGATCGAACGCGGGCTCTGCGGCCGGTGCGGGCTCCGGATCCGCCGTCGTGATCTCGCAGACGCCGCCGCCGCCGAAGAAGTACCTGAACCCGTGTCCGAACCCGGAGCGCTATTACTGCGACGACACCGAACGCGTGTGCAAGCACCGCGTTCCGACGGTCGTGTCCGCGACGATCGTCGAGCTGTACAACACGCGCTTCGCGAAGGCGCACAAGATGCCGGTCGCGGATCAGAACCTCGTCAACTACCTCATCCAGAGTCGCGGCCTCTCCGCGATGCGCTTCTCCGTCGGTCTCAACAACACGGTGATCGGCGGCGGCGGCAAGGTGTCGGCGAAGCAGGCGCGCCGCATCGAGGCGGTGATCGTCGGCGTCTCGACGCGCGCGCTGCGCATGGGCGTGACGGTTCCGATCCAGTACATCGAGCGGTGGAACCAGGAGTTCATGGGGGAGGAGGTCGCGACGGCGTTCTCGTCGATCATCGTACGCCTGAAGGATCGCAACCAGCTCGCACCGTTTAGCCAATGGCTCAAGGACGTCGAGGATCTGCGGCTCGAGGATTCGCTCGGGGAGCAGTTCGCCACGGTGATCTTCGTGATCCGTCTTCTGTTCCTGATCATCTCGGTCGCGATCCTCGTGGTGGCGGTGATCAACATCGGCCACAACTTCTTCATCCAGGTCAGTGAACGACGTCGCGAGATCGGCATCATGCGGGCGGTCGGCGCGACCGAGACCGACGTCCAGCTGATCGTCCTTGGCGAGGCAGCGGTCATCGGGATCGTGGGTGGGCTGATCGGGATCGGGCTCGCAGTCGCGATCGGCTCCACCTGGAACTGGTACGCGACGGAGAACATCCCTCGGTTCCCGTTCAAGCCGACCTCGTGGTTCGACTTCAAGGTCTGGATCTGGGGTAGCGCCCTCGGGTTTTCGACGTTGTTCTGCATTCTCGGCGGGTACTTGCCCGCCCGTCGAGCGGCCAAGATGCAGCCAGCGCAGGCCCTCGCGCAGCAGTAACCATCGTTCGCGCGACTACACCGCTGCCGTGGAAACGGGGAGTCACTCCACGCAGGACTCGCTACGTGTGACTACATGAGGCGGTGGTTGCTGTTCAAACCTCACAACTGACAGCGGTTTTCCTTTGAGTTCGCCAGATCTTCGCGGTAGGACCACCGCCCACGGGGGTAGTACACTGCTTGTGGCCCAAGGAAGCTAATTCGGATAGGGTCCCACCTCACAACGCCGGGGTTGTTCCGGTTGTTACGCAACGAGAACTACGCGTGAAGAAGCCGGCGCCTTTCGGCAAGTACTACCTGCTCGAGCGGATCAACGTCGGCGGCATGGCCGAGGTGTTCCGCGCGAAGGCTTTCGGCGTCGAAGGCTTCGAACGCTTGGTCGCGGTCAAGCGCATCCTGCCGAACATCGCGGAGGACAAAGAGTTCATCCGCATGTTCATCGAGGAAGCGAAGCTCGCGGTTCAGCTGAACCACGCAAACATCGCGCAGATCTTCGACCTCGGCGTCGTCGACGGCAGCTACTACATCGCGCTCGAGCACGTTCACGGTCGCGATCTGCGCGGCATCTTCGATCGCTGCCGTGCAGCGGGCGAAGCGATGCCCGTCGCGCAAGCGTGTTTCGTCGTGATGAAGGTCTGCGAGGGCCTCGACTACGCGCACAACAAGCGCGACCAGGCGGGACGCGAGCTGTCGCTCGTGCATCGCGACGTGTCGCCGCAGAACGTCCTCGTCTCGTTCGAGGGCGAGGTGAAGCTGATCGATTTCGGCATCGCGAAGGCGGCCGGAAAAGGCAGCAAGACCCAAGCGGGCATCCTCAAGGGCAAGTTCGGTTACATGAGCCCGGAGCAAGTCCGTGGCCTGCCCATCGATCGCCGCAGCGACGTGTTCTCGTGCGGCATCGTGCTCTACGAGCTGCTCACCGGCGAGCGCCTGTTCGTCGGCGAGAGTGACTTCTCGACGCTCGAGAAGGTCCGCAACGTCGAGATCCTTCCGCCGTCGACGTACAACCGCAAGATCCCCGACGAGCTCGAGCGCATCGTGCTCAAGGCGCTCGCGAAGGACACCGAGGATCGCTATCAGAACGCGATCGATCTCCACGACGAGCTGCAGGCGTTCGTCTACACCGCCGGCGAGTTCTACTCGCGCAAGGATCTCGCGGGGTGGATGAAGAAGACATTCGGCAAGGAGATCGAGGACGAGACTGCGAAGCTCGAGAGCTATCGCCAGCTCAAGCCACCTCCCGCCGAAGCACCGGCCCCGGTTTCCGCCGCGCCGCGCACGAACACCGGACCGCGCGCGACCGCCGCGATGGCATCAGCGGTTCCGCCGCCGGCACCGCACGGCTCTCCCGCGAAGCGCTCGACGGGGCAGATGAACGCGGTCGGCACCAAGCCTCCGCCGCCACCGGATCGCCGCTCGGGCGAGATGCCTCGCCTGAACGCGAAGGCGGATCGCGAAGACTCTGGCCTCGCGTGGGATGACGACGAGCTCGAGACGCAGATCTACGACAATCCCGAGGACGACCCGAAGAACCAGGTCGCGAACCAGGTCGCGAACCGTGCGGCTGGTGCGCTCGGCAAGCAGAGCTCCAAGCCGCTGCCGCTCGTCGCCGCGCCGACGCCCGATCCGGGCCACCCGGCGATGACGATGCGCGGTGTGCCCGCAGCACCATCGCTCGCGGGCGCCACCGCCTCCACGTCGGCGACGGTGAACGGCGGTTCGCCGGATCTTTCGTCGCTCGTGTCGACGGCGAAGGGCTGGGAAGGTGGACCGCCGCCCTCGATGTCACCGTCGCCGGCCGCGACGATGAACGGCATGGGGCTCGGCGGCAATGGAACGCCGAACTTCGCGACCGGCTCGCACAAGACGCCCGTGCCGCTGCCGCCCACGGGCGCCCAACAGCCGCTGTTCGAGAGTGTGCGCGAGTCCGCGCCGATCGCTCGCGCGTCGCACTCCGACGTGTTCGATCCGATGGCAACGTTCGGCTCGTCGGTCGCGCGTCGCGGTGACAAGAAGAAGACTGCGATGCTCCTCGCGATCGGCGGGGCCGTCGTGGCCGCCGTTGTCGTCGTGATCATCATCGCGATGTCGGGGAAGAAGGACTCGACCCAGACGGCGACAAACACGCCTCCGATGGAAACGACGACGACGGGCGTGTCGCCAACACCACCGAGGCCGACGACGCAGGTCGGTGACCAGAACACGGGCTTCGACCTCTACGTCACGCCGCGCGACGTTTCCAGCTGGAGACTCGACGGTGAGGCGCGCACCGACCGCTTGCCGTCGCGCATCCGCGGCATCGCGCCGGGAACACACACGGTGCAGATCGATCCGCCGCCCGGCTTCATGAGCGAGAACCAGCAGGTGATCGTCGAGGAGGGCAAGGCGCCGAAGGTCTCGATCAACCTATCGCCGATCCAGGGCATCCACGGCGTATTCGAGTCGAACCCGCCGGGTGCAAAGGTCTCGCTGATCGTCAACGGCGTGCGTCAGGATCTCGGTCCGTCGCCACAGAAGGCGCCGCTCGATCCGCGCATGACCTACCAGGTGCTGTTCGAGAAGCCGGGCTACGTGTCCGTCAACAAGCCGATCGTGTTCAGCGGTCAGCTCGAGGAGAAGTACAACGTCCCACTCGAGAAGGCCGCCGGGGGCATGGTCGCGATCGTGCCCGAGGTGAAGACGCCGGAGGTCAAGCAGACGCCCGAGGTGAAGAAGACGCCCGAGGTGAAGACCGACAAGACAGGGCCGGTCACCAAGATCGACAAGAAGCCCGACGTCAAGCCAGAGGTGAAGCCCGAGATCAAGGATCCCGTCGAGGACAAGGTCGGAAACGATACCAAGGTCGTCGCGAAGGCGATGGGCACCTTGATGCTCGGCTCGAAGCCGTCGTGCGACATCTACATCGACGGCACGAACACCGGTAAGCAGACGCCGCAGCGCGATCTGAAGCTCACCGTCGGCAAGCACCGCATCACGCTGATGAACAACGAGTTCGGCATCCGCGAGACCTTCTCCGTCGAGATCAAGGCAGACGCCCCGACGAAGGAGATCAAGGACTACTCGGACCGACTTCCAAAGTAGGTGGCGGGTCGGTGAGCGGCTCGAGCCGCTCGAACGGCACGGTACCGATGAGATCGCTGCCGCCGGTGGCGAGCGTCGGGAGGTCGAACGCCTCGCCGAGTTGCGGACCGATCAGAATGTAGAAGGTCGATGGCACGCTGTTTCGCTGCGCGGCCCACTCGCGATCGAACGCGCGGCGTTGCAGCGTGAGCTCGGCAGCCACCTCACCACCGTCGTCCTTCGCGAGCGCGGCGAGCTTGTCGACGAGCTCTTTGCGCGACTCCGGGTCCTCCGTGATGAGGATCAGCTCGCGCAGGTTCTGGATCGCGCGCTGCTGCTGGCCGTACCGCGACTGGAGCACGGCTGCCTGGAGGCCGAGGTTCGCGGGCGCCTTCGGCTTGCGCGCAGCGGACTCGAGGAGGAGGGCGCCTCGTTCGTCCCACGCGCGACGCTGAACGGGGTCGTTGGTCTGCAGGTCGACGAGATAGATCTGTCCGGCGATGTTCGGATACCGCCACATCGTCGGGAACTGCGTCGCAGCCTTGTCGAGCAGCGCGATCGCGCGAAGGTGGACCTCGTTGCCGACGGCATGCGTGGCGGCGGACATCGCGATCGCGCCGACGTCATAGTTGCGGCGGAACGTCGGATCGAGCGTCGCGATCGCCTCGGCCAGATCGGCGACAGCCGACGCATCGGTGTTGCCGTTGCCGAAGTAGCCGAGCATGCGGACGAAGAACACGTCGGCAGCCAGCTCGCGAAAGCCCAGCGTCACGATGGGCGCCGAGGCAGGAGAGGGTGCATACGGCGCGACGTTGACTCGCGTGCCCGACCGCTCGTTCGCCGCCGTGCGAGCGATGCGCGCGCCGCCGAACGCCACGAGGGCGATGATCGGTGCGACGACGGCGAGCCTCACGCCTCGATGGTGGCCTAGCGCTGAATTTCGAGCAAGCGAACGGGCCCCGGCACCCGGGCGACACGCAGGTTCGCCGTCATGGCCTGGAGCGTGGGCGTTGGCATCGCGAGGGTGAACACACGGCGGCCGCTGGCGAGCGCGCTGTCGACAACGACGCGCGCGGTCATGCCGTCGTCGATCCACGGATCGACGACAATGACGTCGTGATCCAGGGGCAGCGCGCCATATGGATCCTTCGCGCCCCAGTACACGAAGAGGGCCGACGGTTCGCGTGGCAACACGCTCTCCATGGTCGCGAGCTGCTCGGCGTTGAACGCTCTGCGCCCACGCGCTCCGGGGAGATCGTTGCCGAGCTGCATGGCGGCGGCCCACCCGAGGGCCGCTCCGACAACGGCGCCGACTGCGCGGGGGTGCGGCGACTCGCGCGCGAAGAACCAGAGCGCCGCCACCACGAGCGCGAGCACGATCGGGATCCTCATCACCACGAACGATCGCCACGTGGCCTGCGAGTCGAGCAGCAGCACCGCCATCGCCGCGGCGAACGCCACAGCTGCGCCGACGGCGAGAGCTCGCCACGAGAGGGTCACGCGTGTGAGGGAGATCGCGAGTCCCGCGACCAGCAGCGGCATGAGCTCGAGGAAGTAGCGCTGGTTGAAGCTCCAACCGTCGTCGCGCCGGTGCCCGTAGATCGCGAACATGCCGATCGTGCCCGCGACGACGAGGCCGGCGGCCAGGAGCTCGCGGCGAAGCTCGCTGCTCTCGTCCTCGCGCTTGCGCAAGGCAAGCAGCATCGCGAGGAGCGGGATGATCGCCCAGGGCGATGACTGAAGCAGTGCCTTCTTGAAGCGACCGTCGAGGACCATCGCCCCGCTCGCGTCCGCGATCATGCCCGTCGGGTTCGTCGGCCACGTCGAGTAGTCGACGACGCGACTCCACGTCGACGTGATCGCCTGCGTCACCAGGTGTGAGCCCTCCGTATTCTTGTAGACGATCTTGAGGTAGCCACTTCCCTTGCTCGTGGGGTTCCACGACCCGTGACGCGTGTAGTTCATCGCGCTACTGACGAGGATGATCGGCGCCGCACCAAGAGCGAATGCCAGGAGCGCGACGCGCAGTCGCGGACGGCCAGCGGCGTTGACGAGCAACAGGCCGGCGCCGATTGTCGCGACGAGAACCGTATTCTGATAGCGGAGGCCCGCAGCGATGGCGACGCAGGCACCGGCGCCCGCAGCGAGCCACGCCGAGCCACCTGTTCGAACGCGGCTGGCGAGATCGAACGCGCCCATCACGAGTGCCATCGCGAGCGCGTGAGGCCACACAGCCTGCGCATACTCGAGCGCGAAGGACCCGACGACGAACGTGCCGAACGCAAGCCACGCGAGGTCTACGCGGTGCGTGTGCCGGCGCACGAAGCTGAACACGAGCCCGGCGCAGGCTGCGAACGAGAGAATCTGTAGCGCCATGAGGCCGCGCACACCGCCGTACGAGAACGGCAACGCGATCGGCGCGAAGAGCGGCGGCGACGACGACGTGACGGGTACCTTCGTAGGTCGGCTTCGCGGTGCAGCGTCGAACGCATACAGCGCGGGCGAGGGCGCGAGGCGTTCGCTCGCGGCAATCGCGAGCCCGCCGTCGCGCAGCCCCGTGATGGTCGCGATGTAGCTGGACTCGTCGATGGAGAACAGCCCTGGGCGCACGGTAGCGAGCAAGATCGCGACGAGAAATCCAAGCACGGCGATCAGAGCCCGTCCGTGCTTGTCGCGGGTCATTTCCACCCCATCGCAGTTGCCCATTCGTCGAGGGTGGAATCGACCTCGGCGGCCGGAACCTGCGCCGACAGAACCTCGCGCGCGACCGGCGTGTCGCCCGCACGAAAAGCGAGCTCCGCGAAGCCGAGCGCGAAGCTGGGCGCTTGTTTGATCTCGTCCTTGTGCGGCGCGAGCACCGCATAGGCACGCCCCCACATTTCGAGCGCGGCCATCTCGTGTGCCCACTGCTGGAGCTGTGCGGGCCCGGTCGCCTTGGCCGCATTTTCGTGTGCTTCGAACGCGCGCTCGATGTGCTGGCGGGTCATCCGCAATATGTGCTTGTCGCGCGCTCCGTCGATCCGGTCGAACAGTTCGAGCGCGTCGACGTACCGCCCTGCGCGGGCGAACGTCAGCGCCGCCTGTGGCGCGACACTCTGGCAGCGGTCGCATATCGCGAGAGCAGCGTTCGCATGTTCCACGGCCTTGATATCGTCGGCGAGGCGGCTCGCGATCGATGCGCGCAGAACGAGCAGGCGTCCTCGAAAGCCCTTCTTGTCGAGCACCGTCTGCGTCGATCGGCGCTTGGGATATGTGAAGGTCCGGTAGCTCGTGGCGAGGTGCGCTTCTTCTCCGGCGAGCAGGGATGCTGCAAACGCGTCGATCGCACGAAGCGTTGCGGCGTCACGATCTGGGGTCATGTTCGCGACGATGAGTGCAGTCTGGTACGCGAGGTCGAGCGTGTCGCGCGGGTCGATGATGACGCCGTCGCGCTGCTGCTCCGCCATCACCTGATGGACGTCCTGCAGGAGCGCGAGAGCGCGCGGATACTGCTTGGCATCGATCGAGTCGGAGATCAGGAATACGCGCGCCTCCTTACTGCCCGGGTGCAGTGCGAGCTCGCGTGCCCAGAACGCGTGCGCATCGGAGTAGTCCGATGACCGGCGAAGCGATTGCAGCGAAAACAGCCCGATCACGAACACGACGAGCGCGTACGCGAGGAAGCGCCGTGCGTCGGGAGCTCGCGCGAGTGCGCCCCCTACGACGAGCGCCAATCCCAGCATCGGCAGGTACAGGAAACGCTCGGAGACGAGCGTCATCATCTGCGTGTACATGAGGTTCGATGTCGGTGCCAACGTCACCAGATAGAACGCGAGACCGATCGTCACGAAGGGCCAGCGCTTGCGCGCGAACCACATCGCGGCCGCGAACGACGCCAGGACGACCACCCCGAGAAGGACATACGGTGTCGAGTAGACGAACGATCGATCCGCACCGTAGCGGACAAGGCCTTGCTGGATGGAAAGCTCGTAGGGAGCGACCGCGAGGGCGAAGAAGCGCCCCATCGTTTCGAGCACTGCGAGAACATGGTCGACGAGCGGGAGGCCGCTGTTGTCTAGGTTCGCAGCACGGATCGGCATCCACAGCGCGCGTGCGACGAAGTAGACGATGGCCGCGCCGAGCTGTGGCGCGACATACCTCGCGGTTCGCCACACCAGCGCCTTGTCGATCGCGGGACATCCCGAAGCGACCCACACCTCGACGGCAACAAACGCCGGAAGGACGATCGCCTGCTCCTTCGTCGTGTAGGCGAACAAGGTGCCCACGACTTCGAGCGCGATTCCCCCGCGGGCACCACGCAACCTCCGACCCACACCGATGGTCGCGACGAGAACGCCGATCATGCAGAACACGTCCGTGCGGCCCGCGATCCACGCCACGCTCTCGGCCTTCGTCGGGTGGACCGCGAACAGGAGCGCAGCGACGAACGCGGGCCACGTCGAGCCGATCCAACGCCGGAGGACGACAAAGCCGAGTGCGCCGACGACCCCGTGCGCGAGCGTGTTCGTGAGGTGGAACATCAGTGGCGAACCACCACCGAGCTGCCAGTCGACACCATAGCTCGCGCTGATGAGCGGGCGCCAATACACCATGCGCGTCCCGAACCGAACCGTGTCTTCGTTCACGTGCCAGAAGTCCGTGGTCCACCAGCGGGGCCACCACTCCATCGACTGCACGTACGGGTTGTTCACGATCAGTGGAACGTCATCGTAGATCCACGGGCCCGTGATCGCGGTCGCGAAGACGGCCGCCGCCACGACGCCGACGGCGAGCACGAGGACGAGGTGCCGTGGCTCGCGCGGTTCCTGCGTGGGCTCCACGTCTCGAAAGCTTCACCCGAAACAACAAACGCCGCATTGCTGCGGCGTGGGTTTCGATCGTGAAGGGTCGGTTAGTCCGAGTTGGGAGCCGGCTCCACGATGCGTGCGCCTGGGTTGCCGCTGGTGGCAGTCAGGAAGAGCGTGTACACGATCGGCGTGCCGTCGCAGTCGAGGTCGCCCGTTGCCGTTGCCGACGCGGTCTGCGCACCACCAGCGTACGCGTAGGCGAAGAGGTTCGGCTCGTCGACCTGGAAGTCGAGCTTCGACCAGGCGGCGTCGCTGCTCCAGCCGGTCTCGACCGCGCCCTTGCAGTTCGCGCCGAGCGTCGGCTTGGAAACACCGTTGTCGGTGACGAACGAGCTCTCGGTGTTGTACCAGACCTTCGAGTTCTTACCGATCTTGTTCAGCTGTAGTGATGCCTCGGTTTTCTTGGACTTCTTCATGTAGTCCATGAACGCCGGAATCGCGACAGCCGCGAGAATGCCGATGATCGCCACGACGATCATTAGCTCGATGAGTGTGAAACCGCGCTTTAGCTTCCGAATCATTTGGTTGCCCCCTTTAACGTGCACGACGTTTGAGCAACGCCCATGCCACGCGATTTCCATCGTAACTGGCAGAACTGCCGTGGCCGAGAAAATGGCGGTGACAAATCTCGGCACCCCATGGGTCAATTCACGCCCGCCGCTGGGGTAGCGCTCAGGTAGCTACGCGGGATCGTTCTCGTCGTCCTTCTCGTCCCTCTCGTCTTTGCTCGCGAGCCCGAGCTTCTGGAGGCGGTATCGAAACGATCGGAAGCTGATCTGGAGAAGCGCCGCCGCCTTCTTTCGGATGCCATGAGACTGCTCGAGCGCCTTCGTCACCCACACGCGCTCGTAGTCGCTGAGCAGGCGATCCAGATCGACCCCTTCGGGCGGGAGCGCCGCGTGCGTATCTACCTCCATGCGCGAGGGCTTCATGTCGGGAAGATCGGCGGGCTCGATGATCGAGACCGTCGATAGCGCGATGGCGCGCTCGATCATGTTCTGGAGCTCGCGAACGTTGCCCGGGAAGTCGTACGTCTCGAGCTTGCGCATCGTCGCGGGGCTGAGGGTCACCGGGCGTCCACTCTCTCGCGCGAACATGCGTGCGAAGTGGTCCGCCAGGAGCGGAATGTCCTCGCGACGTTGCCGGAGAGGTGGCACCCACACTTCGATCACGTTGAGGCGGTAGTAGAGATCCGCGCGAAATGCGCCGCGCCCGACCTCCGCTTCGAGATCGCGGTTCGTGGCGGCGACCACGCGGACGTCCACCTCGATCTCCTCCGTCGCGCCAACGGGTTTGACCTTGCGCTCCTGGAGTGCGCGCAGGAGCTTCACCTGTAGGTTCATCGAGAGCTCGCCGATCTCGTCGAGGAACAGCGTCCCGCCGTCGGCATGCACGAACAGGCCGGGCTTATCCGCGACCGCGCCGGTGAACGCACCGCGCTTGTGGCCGAACAGCTCGGACTCCATGAGATCGTCGGGGATCGCACCACAGTTCACGGCGACGAACGGCAACTTCGCCCGCGACCCTTCCGTGTGCAGCGCACGTGCGACGAGCTCCTTGCCCGTACCGCTCTCGCCCGAGATGAGGACGCTCGTGCGCGCGGAGTGGATCTTGGTGATCACCTCGAACACGCGCTGCATGGACTTGCTCCTGCCGAGGAGGTTCGCGAGCGAGAACCGCCCGGAGACCTGATCGCGCAGCCGCGCGTTGGCCTCGACGAGGGCGCGCTTCTCGAGCGCGCGATCGATGACCGCGTTGATCTCGTCGACCTGGAACGGCTTGGTCAGGTAGTCGTAGGCGCCCTGCTTCATCGCCGCGAGCGCTGTCTCCTTGGTCGCGTACGCGGTGACGAGGATGACCTCCGGCTTGATCGCGGTCGTCTTGTCGTTCGCGATCGCGCGCAGCACGCCGAGGCCGTCGACATCGCCGGGCATGCGCAGATCCGTGATCACGAGGTCCACCGGATTCGTGCGGAGCTGGATCACCGCCTCGTCGCCCGAGCTCGCCACCGCGACCTCGTGGCCTGCGCGGCGCAGACAGATCGCGAGGAACTCGCGCATCGACTGCTCGTCATCGACGACGAGGATCTTGCCCACGTGCTCACTATCGCACGGCGGCGTATGATGCGTCGCGGACGGATGAAGCAACGCATGCGTACCTGGCTCGTCGAGCGTGGCGGCTTGATCACGCTCGCCCTGTTCGCGCTGTACATGTGGATCGCGCCGCCGCATGTCGTGAACGGCGACAACGCGGAGTTCTCGACGCTTGGCACCACCGGCGGCGCCGCACATCCGCCGGGCTATCCGGCGTACCTCATGTGGTTGCGTTTGTGGTCATGGCTCCCGGCCGAGAGCCCCGCGCACGCCGCGGCGATCGCGACGGGGATCCTGACGACGCTCCAGGCGTTCGTTCTCCACGCCGCGTGTCGCGCATGGGGCGCACGGCCGACGGCTGCGGCGGTCGTCGTCGCGCTGTACACGGCCGGGCCCATCGTGCTGCGCGTGCAGAGCGAAGCGGAGGTGTTCGCGCCTCACGCGTTGATCTGTTCGCTCGTGTTGTTGCTGTCGGCGACCGCAGGACCGCTGCGGGGTGCGTGGCGCGTCGCCGCGCTCGGGCTCGTCGCGGGCCTCGGCATCTCGAACCAGCTGACCTGCGTGCTACTCGCACCGGTCGGGTTACTCGGTGCGGTGCGCGGCGTGCGCGAGTCGACGCGTACCACGCCGCTCGCAGTGGCGGCGGGTGTCGGCGGGCTCGTCCTGGGGCTGTGCTCGTACATCTATCTGCTGCTGACGCCCGACACGTGGGGCTCGTGGGGAAAGCTCGACGACCTCGGAGATCTGTGGTGGCACTTCCTCCGCATGGACTA
>JBJXGN010000330.1:0-7124 GCA_046160585.1 Kofleriaceae bacterium | reverse complement strand
CCAGGCCCCAGCGACCTACCCCTCGCGCCGTAGGTCCCCGATTTCGCGGAACCGATCGGCGCCGACAGGGTACGGGGGCGCTGCACCGGTTACCGCTCGTGCGGCTCACGAACGCCGGCGAGATCGTTCGTGCGGGCGATCGCTGGAGCGTTCCCGTTCCCACCACGTAGAGGAAACCGGAACGGAACGACTCATACCATCAGCACATCAGAGTGCGAGACGACCCGACGCGCAGAGCGCGAGCCGCTACAGGATCGCCATAGCCGAACGTGATCGCCGGCAGGTCGACGAGATCCCGGCGCGGTCCACCGTACGCTCACCCCGATGGGACGGATCAGGATTCGTCGTAAGGCTTGGGCGGATTCGAGCGCGCGAGTTACGCCGGCCAACAAACCCCGAATCCATCGCCTACCTCACGCTCGCGGCAGGTCTCCGAAGCGTCACACTGCGGGTTGCTCGTCAAACAGCGCTTCCGACAAGTGGCACCCTCCTGAGGAAAGTTGTCGCCTGCACAATTCAAACCTGTCGCGCACTCGTTCGACACGATGCAGGACGCTCCGACCTGAGCGGTACCGGGAGCTAAGCATCCAGGAGTCTCCCTATCCGACAACACAGGCAGATAGCACTCGGTTCCGGCTGAACATTGAGGTGCAAGCGGGTCACAGGAGGGAGAACAGGTCATTGTCTCGACGTTTGAGCAAAGTCCGATGACACAACTATATTCTGGCTGGGCGCCTGGAAAACAGAATCCAACACACAGTCCGCTAATACACATCGATCCTCGGCTGCAATCGTCCACGTCGACATCACAAGGTTCCCCAAGGGGAATGCTCCCATTCGGGACACAAGTTGTGATCTTGTCACCAATAGAAATGCAGCGGTCGCCGACGTTGCAGCCAAACTGAAGGACCACATTGCATGACGACGCTTCATCACGAACGTCCAACGCGCCATCGCCCAAGGTAGGCGCACCAGGCGAGCCGCATCCAGCGATGAGGAGAACGATCGGCCAAATATCACGGGCCATACTTCACGATACCAATCATGACATGCCCGCCGCAACTACCGCAAAACCAGGTCCCAAGAGCGGGCGGCGACAGACTGTTGGATCCGTAGAACGCGATGGCGTTGGCACTCGGCCAAGCCGCTGGATATGTCGCCCTCGTCACATTCAAAGTTTGCCCATCACGACCCGTGTATGCCATGACATATGTCCCATTCCAAGGGACGAACGCCACGCTAGGAGGAAGTCCAAGCAGAACGCCGGATTCGTCCACAGTGTTGTTAACGGTCATTGCGCCCGTTGCAGAGATCGTAGCTCGACTGGTCCGACGAAACTGAGATAGCGAATTCGGAGCTGTTGTTCTTGCGGCACCAACAACTACACACTCGCTAGTTGAGCAAGCTATCGAAGGGGCTTCCCAATACGTCAGGAGGAGACTTCCGTAATAGTTGCCGCTTTGAGAGCTGGTAGGGGCCGGAACAGTCATGTACCTACCGTTGTAGAGCGTGTCTAGCCATGTAACGATAAACACCTTCCTGATCGGATCGTACGCAGCGTTAACGTCGTCTGTTCGGGTCCGTATCTCCGAAGAATTGGATGGGTTTACGAGTGCCACCGGAGTGGTCCAATTGACTCCGTCGCTCGAGGACATCCAAAAGATACGCTTGTCATTGAACGCGAAGAGCGGGCCACTCCCATACTCGGCCGTCTTGTTGTTAGCTAGAGTTACGGGGACGCCTCGTTCGACCCAGTACACTCGAAACTGTTGATCCCCGAATGCGATCGCTGGAGGAGACGAGCCACGCGACGACGACGGGGCGTTCGAAAAGTTGTAGTAACTACTTGGAGTCAGCCGATTTACCATACGCACCTCTGACGCATTCCAGTCTAGCCAGCCAAGGACGGCGCGGCTCGATTGCTCTGAGATCTTGCCACCGCCTCGAGACAGGGTTGCCTGCGGCCCGGCTGGAGCATTGACCTTCCACGAATTTCCGTACCCTCTCTGCCCCCCTGACTGGAACGGCAGATAGGTTCCGTAGCGATATCCATATCCGTCTAAGAGGGCGTCCCTCTCATACTTCGTCCAATGCCGACTGCTTCCTGCGTAGTACATAAGCGCTGTCGTCGGATCGTATAGATTCCCTCCAGAGTCATACACTAGTGCATCGTCGGCGTGTGCAAGACCAAGAGCATGCCCGAGTTCATGGTTAAACGTTCCCATCATGTCTATGCCGGAACCCGCGCCATCGTCGATTCCAGAAAAGTACCTGGGATTGCCCATTGAGTTGATTGCATTGAAGTAGATTGTCGCAGCAGTGATCCGCCCAGCGAAGGGCGACGAAACGCACGTATAGGAGCTGAATGCCTGGGCGTTGTAGTTGTTGGCGACTCCGGAGCTGTTGACGACTATCGCCCCGACGATGTCCGTTGAAGTAGTTGTTCCAGCAAACGTGAGACGCAACCCAACGCCGGAAGCATTGTTGAATTCGCCAATCGCGATCTTTACCATCTCGACAATGTCGCCAGCGCCCCAGAATGCGCCATTAGGACGCTTCATATTCTGCACTCCATTGGGACCGGATGTGTTCACATAGATCGGGACCGTTCCAGGATGATTCCAGTGAAGCCCTCGCGGGGTGCCGCTGCACACCACGGAAAAATATCGGCCCGAAGATGACGACATGCTATGTGCCGCGAGGTCAGTCGACAACACGGCAAGAATTGCCAAGATATATACAGTCCGCATATCTAAGATCCTTTTCCCACCAGAGAGAGCAGTGGAGTTATCTCGCTGGATGGAAATCGTTCGCTCAAGTACAACATTGTCGCTCCATCGACTTCAACGACTTGCTGATCGCTGTTTAGTTGAAGCTCGGATCCGACAGCTTCGAAGGAACGTGCCATCACGATATAGCGCGCTCCGACTGTGAAACTCGGAGCGTGCGATGCACTGACCCCTTCGTCGCCGATCCGACCTCCCGCCACCACAATCGACAAGACTACGCTGGCATGGCCAGAATCGCGACCGACAGACGCCACCTCTGAAACCTGATGCCGTGTGTGCATGAACGGCGGGACTTCGCTCTTGAAAGAGGTGCCCGGACCCGCAGTGAACTCGATGGCGAAGTCCATGTGCCGAGTCATGTCACGCAGAACCGTAAGCGGTGTGTTTGCGCGTGACCACTCCTCAATGAAGCTTAGGATTCTCTCGTCGAGCTCATCTATCTCCGGCTCTGTAATTCCCTCGGAGGTCACTGCCGAAGTAGCACTTTGCGAATGCCGCTCTTCACCTTGTGTGCATGCGTGTGCGAATCCCAGGGCAATTAGTAGTAGTCTTACAACCTGAAAGTTCTTGACATGCATCCGTCGATCGTACGGACCTAGATGCCAGTGTCAACGGTCGTCCCGCGAGAATCGTCGCTCGGCCCTTGTGTAGCGGCTCGCGCTCTGCGCGTCGGGTCGTCCCGCACTCTGATGTGCTGATGGCGTGAGCCGTTCCGTTCCCGTTTCTTACTACTCGGTGGGAATGGGAACGCTCCAGTGATCGCCCGCACGAACGATCTCGCCGGCGTTCGTGAGCCGCACGAGCGCGTCGCCGAGACGTTCATTGCGAACACGGAGCTCGGCACGGAGCTGCGCGCGGCTGAGCGGTCGCGCAGCACGACCCAGGGCTTCGAGCAGGAGCCGGTCGAGGTCGCAGCGCGCATCGTCATCGGGAGGGAGGTCGTCGCGGTTGACGGTGAGGTGGACGTCGACGTCGTCGCCTGTGACGAGCTCGAGGCGCAAGGGTTCGGGGGCAGGTGCGGCCCGATGCTCGATCGCGAGAACAAGCATGCCCTTCTGTCGTCGGACGTAGAGATACGAATCACCCCACGCGTAGAAGTCGCCGCTCCCGCGGAGAGCTTGCCCGCCGGTGCCACCGTTCTTGCGAGCATGGTGTACGACGAGCACCGCGACATCGTGCTGGCGCTGAAGGGTCCGCAGGTAGCCGAGTAACGCGGAGACCTCGCCGGCGTCGTTCTCGTCGATTCGATGCAAGCGTACGAACGGATCGAGCACGAGCAAGCGTGGCGCGATCGCACGAACGGTGTGGCGAAGGCGTGCCTGATCGCGGCCGCGATCGAGCCGGAGCGCCGGACTCGTGATGACGTGGATCGGCGCATGCGTCAGATCAATCGCGCGCGCGCGGCAGATGCCGGCGAGGCGCGCCTTGACGACGGGCGCGGCGTCTTCGGCCATGTAGAGCAGGACCGGGCCTGGATCGTCGACGGCAAACGTGCCGAGACAAGGTGTGCCGGTCGCGACCGACACGGCGAGATCGAGCGCGAGCCAGGACTTGCAACACTTGGGTGCACCGCCGAGGACGCCGACGGCGGCGCGTGCCCAAAGGGTGTCGACGAGCCAGCGAGGAAGCGTGTCACCGTCATCGAGATCGACGGCGCGAACGACGGGAAGCGCGTCGTCGTCCGAGGTGGTCGTCACGCGACTCCGAGCTCGTCGAGCGCGGCCTGGATCACGGGCTCGTCGAGGAAGCTCTGTTCGCGATCGGCTGCCATCCGAATGGCGGTGCGCAACGCCTTGGAGGCGGTACGAAGCACGCCGCGGCTGCCACGGAACAGCATCTCCATGCCGGCGTCGGCGAGGATCTTCTGCGACGCACCGGCCGCCTTGAGTCCGTGCTCGATCGCAGCGACGAATGCCTCGCGGTCGAGCGGCTCGAGCCGGATCTCGACGGCGATACGCGTGCGGAGTGCGGCATGCTGGCTCATGTGGAGTCGACGCGTGAGTGAAGGTTGGCCGACGAGCCAGAGCGTCATCAGGTCGCGGCTATCGAATGCGAAGTTGAGGAAGCCCGCGAGATCGAGGAGGAACCGGTCGGACAGGTGCTGGGCCTCGTCGAGAATGACGAGCGGAACGGTGCCGCGCTCGTCGACCATGTGGACGAGCGCCTTCTTGATATCCGCCCACAACTGACCGCGTCGATGCGACGGGCGAATGCCAAGCTCGACGGCGAGCGAGCGATAGAGCTCGAGCGGCGAGACCGAGGTATCGCAGAAGTAGAGGACGAGGTGATCGGGGCGCGGGAGATCGGCGCAGAGGTTGCGAAGCGCGGCGGTCTTGCCGACGCCCGGCTCGGCGGTGAGAACGCCGAGGCCCGGATCGTCGACGAGTTGCCGGAAGGCACGCTTGACGCGTGTGTAGCCGGGGCTCTTGTCGAAGAACGACTTGCCTTGGGCGCCCTTGGGTAACGGGTATGAGGAGAGATCGAATCGAGTCCTGTCACTGGTCATAGTCTTCCTTTTCGTGTGGTCAGTCAGCGTCATCGTCGTCGGGTGCGACGGTGATGAGGCGCGTGCGGCGGTAGTGCTCGTCCTCGATGAGCGCGAGCGGATCGAGCCCGGTCCTCGTCGCGAGCGGATCTGCGTCGCCCGCGATGCGACGACGCTCGCGGTGCATATTGGCCAAGCGGTCGAGCTGCACGGTGTCGCAGAAGAACTTGTCGTCGATGAAGACGCGCGGCAGTGCCTTGTCGTCGCTCGGATCGAAGCGCAGCTCGACGTGCTCGCCCGCGAGCTCCGCGCAGACTTCCAGGAAGTCGCCGCGCCAACGAACCGTGCCGTCCTTGCGGACCTTGCGCGTCTCGCGGTGCAGAAAGATCTCGTCGAGATTCTTGGTGCGCGAAACGGCGCGGATCTCGGCCGCGTCCGCGAGTAGGTGCTCGCGCGGGACGCGACCAGTCGTCTCGTGTTTTCGCGCGTGGTACTCGGCACCGAGCCATGCCCAGTGCTTGGCGGCGAGGTCGGCGAGCGTGAGTGGCGCTTCCGGAAGCTCGTCTTCGACTTCCTCGCGCCACGTGCGGTGCCATCGCTCGATGACGCCCTTGGCCTCGGCATCACCGGCGCCAGCGTGCTGCAAGTGGATCCCGAGGTCAGCGCAGATGTCGCGCAGCGAATGCGCGACATACGCGGGACCGCGGTCGACGTAGTAGACCCTCGGCAGGCCGTACTTGCGAATCGCCTGCTTGAGGCCATCCTCCTGCACCGCCGCGCTTTCACCGTCGACGATCACCAGGTAGCTGTGCAGGATGAATCGCGTCGCATTGTCGATCTGCGAGAACAGGATGACCTTGCGGAGCTTGCCGTTGGGCGCGATGACCGGCGCGCGCGGATGCATCGCGTCGCCGACCCACAGATCGCCCGCGTGCTCGGCGAGGAAACTACGACGCTCGGTGGATGGGCCACGCACCGGCCGCGCCGAGATGCCCGCGGCGGCGAGCAAACGATGCACCGTCGCGCGCGCGAGCTCACCCTTCTTCGCGATGCCCGCGCGCTCGAGCATCCGGATGATGCGACGCACGGAACGCCGCGGCTTCTCGCGCTTGGCGCGCACGATGATCTCGGCAAGCTCCGCGCGGATCGCTCGAGACGTGCCGCGGTCCGCACGCGCCGCGGGCATGAGTGCGTCGAGTCCTCCGCGTTTGTAGAGGTGGAACCACGCCTCGATCGTGCGTGGTGACAAGCACACGATGCGACCGTCGGGCGGTAGCTCGTGACGCCTTGCGGCGGCTTCGACGAAGTAGCCGACCCGATCGCCGTGCTCGAGGCGCGCGCTGACCAACGGGCCGAGCACGCCGAATCGGAACAGGGCGATGGCTCTCCTCGTGTCGTCGTCCATCGCGGCATCGTGTCGAATCGCAGCCGCCACAAACGATGGGATCGAATCCACTCGCCACGCCGTCCCACAGCTGCGCGACGAGCGCCGACCTCACATGAGACGCACTCCGCGCTCCAACCGATCCACGAGCGTCGCGACCGCCGCGAGTCGTGTCCCGCGTGCGACGCCGGCCACCACGGCGTGCGCCTCGACGAGATCCGCGCGCGTGGCCTCGAGCCCGGCGCGCATCGCGATCGCCTCGAGCGCACCGGCGCCGCTCGTGGCGAGCAGGACAACGAGCACGCGCGCCGCAGCGGCGATCCGCGAACGCCACCGGATTGTTGGCGGTCGCGTGAATCCGCGGGAATCTGAACCAGCCGGATCACGCCTTGGGTTTCAGACGGCGTGATGGTTTGGAAGCCTGGGCCTCGCGACGGCGGTAGCTCTCTCCTTCGATCGCGATGAT
>JBJXGN010000329.1:0-7626 GCA_046160585.1 Kofleriaceae bacterium | reverse complement strand
GTAGCGACATCCGCCGAGCATGCCTGCGCACACCACCAGCCCGAAACCGCCGCGCCACCTCATACCCGTCCAGGATCCCACACCTCACCACCGGGTCACAGCCCGAACGTGGCGCGGCGGAGGAACTGGCCGCGGCCCTGCTTCTGCTTGGCCACCCACTGGTCGTCCTTCACGACGAGCTCGCCGCGCGACAGCACGTGGGACGGGCTGCCCGGCACGGTGTGGCCCTCGTACGCGGCGTAGTCGACGCGCATGTGGAGGTTCGCGTGATCGAGGCGCTTGGGCCGGTTGGGATCCCACACGACGACATCGGCGTCGGCGCCCATCGCGAGGGTGCCCTTCTTGCCGTACATCCCGAACAGCTTGGCCGGCGCGGTCGACGTGATCTCGACGAAGCGGTTCATCGAGATCTTCTGCTGGGTGACGCCCTCCCACAGCAGGTGCAGGCGGGTCTCGACGCCCGGCATGCCGTTCGGGATCTTCGAGAAGTCGCCGCGACCGAGCTCCTTCTGATCCTTCATGCAGAACGGGCAGTGGTCGGTGGCCACCGTCTGGAGGTCGTAGTCGCGCAGCCCGCGCCACAGGTGATCGTGGTGGTGCTTGGGCCGCAGCGGCGGCGTGCACACGTAGCCCGCGCCCTTCCACTCGTTGCCGGGTTCCCCGCGCAGGTTGTCCTCGGAGCAAAACAGGTACTGCGGGCACGTCTCCGCGTACGCCGGCAGGCCGCGATCCCGCGCTTCCATCACGCGACGAAGCGCGCGCTCCGCCGAGAGATGCACCATGTACACCGGCACCTTCGCCATCTCGGCCAGCGCGATCGCGCGCTCGGTGCCTGTCGCCTCGGCGACTTCCGGCCGTGTGAGCGCGTGATACACGGGCGCCGTGTGACCCTCGTCGAGAGCGCGCCGCACGAGAACGTCGATCGGCAGCCCGATCTCCGCGTGCATCGTGATCAGCGTGCCGAGCTCGCCCGCGCGCAACATCGCGCGGAAGATCTGCTGGTCGTCGACGAGGAACACGCCCGGGTACGCCATGAACATCTTGAACGACGTGACACCCTCGCGAACCATGTCGGACATCTCGGCGAGCGTCTCGCTGTTCGCCTCCGTCCTGATCATGTGGAAGCCGTAGTCGATCGCCGCCTTCCCTTCCGCTTTCTGGTGCCACGCATCGAGGCCCGCGCGCATCGAGCTGCCCTTGGACTGGATCGCGAAGTCGATGATCGTCGTCGTGCCGCCGTGCGCCGCCGCGACCGTGCCGGTGTGAAAGTCATCCGACGCGGTCGTGCCGCCGAACGGCAGGCTCATGTGCGTATGCGCGTCGATACCGCCGGGGATGACGAACTGCCCCTTCGCGTCGATCGTGAGGTCCGCGTCGCCCGGCACCGCGCCCGGCGCCGCGAGCGCCGAGATCTTGTCGTTCTCGATCCAGATGTCCGCCGCGAACGTGTCGCTCGCGAGCACCACCGTGCCGTTCTTGATCAGCGTCCTCGTCATGAGCGCATCCTAGACCAGGTCAGCGCGGCGATGTCGTGAAGCCGAACGTCGCGCGCGCGGCCGCGTGCATCGCCGTCGGATCGCCGGTCTCGTCGCGCACGACATGCGGTGATTCGAGCTCGCCCGTCGCGCCCGCATCTTCGGCGCGCCGTGCACAGAACAGCGAGAACAGAGGAGGCGCGTCCCTGCGCGGGATCACGGCGCGCTCGGTCTCGATCACGAGGTCCGCGCCGTGGCACGCCTGGACCGCGCGCTCGCGTTGCACGCTCGGAAAGCAGAACACGAAGCGACCATCGGTATCGAGGAACCGGCGCGCCGCGACGGCGTAGTCCGCGACCGTCCCGCGTAGCTCGAACCGCGCCGCTTGCTTCTGCGGATCGTCGGGGAGCACGCCCTCCGAGACATCCCAGTACGGCGGCGATCCCGTGACGAGCTGGAACTGATCGTCGAGCGCGGTCTCGCGCAGATCACCGTGGATCGCACGCACGCGATCACCGAGCTGGTTGTCCGCGAGGTTGCGCTGGAGCAGCGCGAAGCTTACCGCTTGCGCCTCGATCGACACGAGCGTCGCCTCGGCCGGCGCGCGCCACAGCGCGAGCAGCCCGACGCTGCCGATGCCCGCGCCGAGATCGAGCAGCCGCGTTGCCCGCGGCATCTTCTCCGCGGCGTACCAGCCGGTGAGCAGGTCATCCGTCGAGTGACGGTGACCCTTCTTGCGCTGCGCGATCGTCCAGCCGATGGTCAGCTGGTCGACCGTGACCTCGCCAAGGTCGATCACTAGTTGTTCGTCGGGAACCCGAGGTTCACGCCGCGATGGCGCGGATCCGGCCAGCGCGAGGTGACGGCCTTGGTACGCGTGTAGAAGTGCACGCCGTCGCGCCCGTAGATGTGGTGATCGCCGAACAGCGACGCCTTCCAGCCGCCGAAGGAGTAGTAGGCCATCGGCACCGGAATCGGCACGTTGATGCCGACCATTCCGACCTCGACCTCGTGCTGGAACTTGCGCGCCGCACCGCCGTCGTTCGTGAAGATCGCCACGCCGTTCGCGTACGGGTTCGCGTTGATCATCTTGATCGCGTCGTCGTAGGTGTCGACGCGCGTCACGCCGAGGACGGGCCCGAAGATCTCGTCCTTGTAGATCGACATCCCGACCTTCACGTTGTCGAACAGGCTCGGACCGAGGAAGAAGCCCTTCTCGCGTCCCTCGACGCGCAGCGCGCGCCCATCGGACACGAGCGTCGCACCCTCGGCGAGGCCGGCCTCGACGTAGCCCGCGACCTTGTCGCGATGCGCCTTGTTGATGAGCGGACCCATCTCCGCGCCCGCGCGCAGACCGTCGTCGACCTTGAGCTTGCCGATACGTTCCTGCATCAGCGGGACCAGCTTGTCGGCCGCACCGCCGACGGCGACGACGACGCTGATCGCCATGCAGCGCTCGCCCGCAGAGCCGTAGCCCGCCGAGACCGCCGCGTCCGCCGCGAGCTCCATGTCGGCGTCGGGCAGCACGATCATGTGGTTCTTCGCACCGCCGAGTGCCTGCACGCGCTTGCCGTGCCGGGTGCCCGTCTCGTAGATGTACTTCGCGATCGGCGTCGACCCGACGAAGCTTATCGCCGAGATCTTCGGGTGCTCGAGCAAGCGATCCACCGCGACCTTGTCACCGTGCACCACGTTGAACACGCCGGGTGGCAGGCCCGCGTCCGCGAACAGCTGCGCGCAGAAGTTCGCGCACGACGGATCGCGCTCGCTGGGCTTGAGCACGAACGTGTTGCCGCACGCGATCGCGAGCGGGTACATCCACATCGGCACCATCGCCGGGAAGTTGAACGGCGTGATGCCGGCAACGACACCGAGCGGCTGGCGGATCGAGTAGCTGTCGACCTCCGTCGAGACGTTTTCGCTGTATTCGCCCTTCTGCAGATCCGCAATGCCACACGCGAACTCGATCACCTCGAGCCCGCGGTTGACCTCGCCGAGCGCGTCGAGCGTGACCTTGCCATGCTCGAGGGTGAGCAGCTTTGCGAGCTCGTGCTGGTGTTTGTCGACGAGCTGGCGGAATGCGAACAGGACCTTCGTGCGCTTCGCGATCGAGACCGAGCGCCATGTCTGCGAGGCCTTCCACGCTGACTCGACTGCCTCGTCGACGACGTTCGGCGTTGCGAGGTTCACGTACGCCTGCACCTCGCCGGTCGCGGGGTTGTAGACCTCGCCAAAACGCTCTGCTGTCTTCTCGTACGGCTGGTTGTCCATCCAGTGCGTGATCGTGCGGGTCGCCATAGGGCGGGAGCCATATCACGGAGCGATCGCGTGGGCTCCCTGATTCCAGAGCCCCTGGGGCCGTCGACGAGGCCGAATCCGGACGTCCAGCAGTTGAGGGTTGAAGCGGCGTCGAACCCTGTGCTAGCCACACCGTTTCCCCAACTCCGGGCCCCCCCGGAACCTGCTGCGGAGGCGACGTGACCGACCTGAGCATCACCGTCAATGGCATGAAGTTCGAAAACCCGTTCCTTCTCGGATCGGGGCCTCCAGGAACGAATGGCAAGGTGATCGCTCGCTCGTACGATCTTGGATGGGGCGGCATGGTGTGCAAGACGTTCTCGCTCGACGCGAGCAAGGTCATCAACACGGCCCCGCGTTACGCGAAGGTCCGCGGCCGCACGAGCGACGAGGTCATCGGTTTCCAGAACATCGAGCTCATCAGCGATCGCCCGTACGAGGACTGGATCGACGATCTCAAGCAGCTCAAGAAGAACTATCCGAGCAAGGTCCTGGTCGCGTCGATCATGGAGGAGTACCGCAAGGAGGCCTGGCAGCAGATCGTGCGCGAGGTCCAGGAGACCGGTGTCGACGGCTTCGAGATGAACCTGTCGTGTCCGCACGGCTTGCCCGAGCGCAAGATGGGCATGGCGATGGGCGAGAACCCCGACATCGTCGAGGAAGTCGTCGGCTGGGTCATGGAGGTCGCGAAGATTCCGGTGTGGGCAAAGATGACGCCGAACGTCGGTAACCCGACCGTCCCCGCGGCGAGCGCGCTGCGCGGCGGCGCGAACGGCATCGCCATGATCAACACGATCCTCTCGGTGAGCGGCATCGACCTGAAGACGCTGCGCCCGATGCCGACGGTCGAGGGCCACTCGGTCCCCGGCGGCTACTCCGGCCAGAGCGTTCGCCCGATCGCTCTGCGCCAGGTGATGGAGGTCGCGCGCGCGAACCCCGGCGTAGAGATCAGCGGCATCGGTGGCATCGAGACCGGCTTCGACGCCGCGCAGTTCTTCCTCCTCGGCGCGTCGACGGTGCAGGTGTGCACGGGCGCGATGCTCCGTGGCTACGAGATCATCACGGAGCTCAAGGAAGAGCTCGCGAAGTTCATGACCGATCACAAGTTCGGCAACTTGCGCGAGTTCATCGGCAAGAGCCTGCCGTACTTCACGACGCACATGGACCTCGTCGATCGCCAGAAGTCCGCGCGCGAGGCCAAAGAAGCCGCCCGTGCTAAGTCCACCGGGGCTGCGCAGGCGAAGGATGTCGAGACCTGGAAGGGCGACATCGCGAAGGAAACCTCAACGCTCGTGACCAACTAGGAGACGCAGGCGAATGTCTCGCAAAGTTCTGTCGGGGCTGATCCAGGCCTCGAACCCGATCAACGACGAGTCCAGGTCGGTCGCGGAGATCCAAGCCGCGATGCTCGAGAAGCACCTGCCGATGATTCACGACGCCGGTAAGAAGGGCGTCCAGATCCTCTGCCTGCAGGAGATCTTCAACGGCCCGTATTTCTGCCCCGGCCAGGACAAGCGCTGGTACGACGCGGCGGAGTCGGTACCCGGTCCCACCGTCGAGAAGCTCGCACCGCTCTGCGAGAAGTATCAGATGGCGATGGTCATCCCGCTCTACGAGCGCGAGCAGGCCGGCGTCTATTACAACACCGCTGCGGTCGTCGACGCCGACGGTAAATACCTCGGCAAATACCGCAAGACGCACATCCCGCAGACGAGCGGCTTCTGGGAGAAGTACTTCTTCAAGCCGGGCAACATGGGCTACCCCGTGTTCAAGACGCGCTACGCGACCATCGGCGCGTACATCTGCTACGACCGCCACTTCCCCGAGGGCGCACGCGCGCTCGGGCTCGCGGGTGCCGAGATCGTGTTCAACCCCTCGGCCACCGTCGCCGGTCTGTCCGAGCATCTGTGGAAGATCGAGCAGCCCGCGCACGCAATCGCGAACGGCTACTTCGTCGGCGCGATCAACCGCGTCGGCACCGAGGCACCGTGGAACGTCGGTGAGTTCTACGGTCAGTCGTACTTCGTCGACCCGCGCGGCCAGTTCGTCGGTGCGATCGGATCGCGCGACAAGGACGAGCTGGTCATCGCCGAACTAGATCTCTCCCTGATCGAGGAAGTGCGCCGCACGTGGCAGTTCTTCCGCGATCGTCGTCCGGATGCCTATGGCCCTCTCGTGGAGGATTGAGAATGCGTGACGTGAAGTCGATCGGACACGCCGCGGGCGGACTCGTCGCCCAGACGCTGGTGACACTCGCCGATGGCGACCACACGCCGAGCTATGTCGGCATCGGTCGCAAGGTGCCGGGCGCCAAGCTCGACCTCGTGATGTTCGAGGATGGCCTCGACGCCGCGAAGGCGTGGATCACCAAGAAGGACAAGGTCGACGCGTGCGTCGTCGGCCTCGACGAGGATCAGCAAGAGGTGCGCTTGCTCCTCGGCTGCCCCGACACCGCGCGCAAGTACGACATGATCTGCAGCGTGCGCTACGAGGTGAAGGCTGCCGCGCCGGTCAAGAAGGCGGCGAAGAAGCAGAAAGCCGATCCGGCGATCCAGACGTCGACGATCGGCTTCCTCGCGGAGACCGACGACGAAGCGGTCGCGGACGACTTCCTCGACAGCGTGCTCGCGGGCATCTACGGCCACGCGCGCGCGTCCGAGCTCGCCGTCGGCAAGCTCGGCGAATACGACGACCTCGACGACTGAGCTCGCACCGCTCGCGACACGAGTCAGCGCGATGGTGTGCGCGTATTGATCCGGATCGTGAAGCCCGCGCCCACGTCCTCGACGTCGTTGGTGATCCGATCGCCGATGCCCTCGTAGGTCTTCTTGATCGGCGCGCTCGGCTTGATCTCGACCGTGCTCGCGAGCCACGCCGCCTTCTCGCGAAGCTCGGCACTCGTGGGGCGGCGGGTCACGTCCGACGCCATCATCTGATCGATCAGCAGCGCGACGTCGCGCGGAGGCATCGTGCCCGCGAGCGCCTTCGACGCGACCACGCCGAGCGCGCGGATGTCGTCGCGCGGATCCGCGTGCGCACTGGCGCTGTCCAGCGTGCACGCCTCGCCCCAATGGCGCACGAAGATCGGGAACCGGCGGTACGGCGTCGGGATGATGGCCTCGCTCGTGATCGCGCGATGTACGATGCCGCGGCGGTGGATGTGATCGAGGACGTCGGCCGCGTCACGCACGAGGACGACGACGTCCGCGACGGCCATCGGCGTCTCCGCGATCTGCGTCGCGACGGAGTGGCCCTCGACAAGCTCGAACGCCGTCCACGGCCGCTTGTCGGGGAGCACGCCGCACTCGTACACGCGCGGGATGCCCGGGTGCGAGAGCGCGTCGACGAGGCACGCCTCGCGCAGCATCGCGACGGCGGTGCTCTTGTTGTAGCTCCCACCCGCATGCATGATCTTGATCGCCGCCTTGCGCGGCAACAGCACGTGCTCGCCGAAGTAGAAGCTGCCCGCTTCCTCGGCGCCAAGCTCGTCGGTGACCTGGTAGTCACCGACGCGAAACGTGGCTGTACCGGGCGACGAGGTCGTCGCTCGCACGGTCCCATCCGAGAACCGGACACCCACGATCGTGATCGTTGCACACCCGGGGACACCCCGGGAACCCCGTCGTTGGGGACACCCCGGGAACCCCGTCGTTGGGGACACCCCGGGAACCCCGTCGTCGGGGACACCCCGGGAACCCCGTCGTCGGGGACACGGGAACTTCGTCGTTGGGGACACCCCGGGAACCCCGTCGTCGGGGACACCCCGGGAACCCCGTCGTCGGGGACCCGGGAACTTCGTCGTCGGGGACACCCCGGGAACCCCGTCGTCGGGGCCACCCCGGGAACAGATCGG
>JBJXGN010000328.1:0-2520 GCA_046160585.1 Kofleriaceae bacterium | reverse complement strand
TTACCTCCGCACTCCCTTCGGGAGCGCCACGCGCCCGATGTTCATCGGTCTTGTCATTTACCTCCGCACTCCCTTCGGGAGCGCCACGCGCCCGATGTTCATCGGTCTTGTCCTGGGCGCCGCCATTTCCGGCTCAGCTCGACCTCGGCGCGATACTCGTCGAGCATCGCGGTGCGTTGGGCGGGGGACCACCCGTGGACCGCCCCCAGGATGTCGGCGGTGCGGTCGGCCGCGGACAGGCCCTGATCGCGGCTGACGAGCAAGAGCGGCACGCGACGTCCGAGCACGTCCTCGACGGTGCGCGCGAGGTCGTGCCGCGCGGCGAACTCGACCTCCGCCCACACGTACGGCAGCTCGCGATCGATGCGCTCGCGCAGGTCGCGTTGCTCGGTCATCCGCGCGGCGATCAGCGGCGCACGCGTTCCATACACGCCGCACAGGTGCGTGGCCGTGTCGACGTCGAGACCACTGTCGTCCATCAGCTTGCGCCCGATCTCCGCGACGCCTTCGAGCGAGGTATTCGCGAGTCCGACCGCGCCCGGCAACGGCCGCGACTTCGTCGAGGCGCGCGTCACGTCGACGGGTTCGTCGAGCTCGCGCAACAGCTCCACCGTCTTGTCGACAGCCTCGCGTGCCATGCGGCGATACGTGGTCAGCTTGCCGCCCGCGATGATGACGAGGCCGTCGTTGCGCGAGAACACCTCGTGCTCGCGCGAGATCTCGCTCTCGTCGACGTTCGGCGGCGCCGCGATCAGCGGGCGGAGCCCCGCCCAGGTGGAGATGACGTCGTCGGTCGTTAGGTTCGCGCCGGGGAAATACCCGTTGCCGGACTCGCACAGGTACGCCACGTCCGCCATGTCGGCCGCGACCTCGTCGGCACTACCGACGAAGTCGGTGTCCGTCGTCCCGAGCACGGTGCGCTCGCGCCACGGGATCGCGAACATCACGCGCCCGTCGACCGGCGAGATCAACGTGATCGCGCGTGCGAGCGGCAAGCGCTCGCGCGGGAGCACGATGTGCACGCCCTTCGTCCGGCGTAGCAGCGGACGCTCCATCGGGATCTCGAACCGGCGGATCATCTCGTCGGTCCACGCACCCGCAGCGAGGATCACCACACGCGCGGTGACGAGCGAGCTCGTATCGGTCAGTCGATCGCGCACGTGAACGCCGGTGATGCGTCCGTTCGCCGCGCGCTCGAAGCGCGTGACCTCGGTGTACGTGCGGCAGTCCGCGCCCAGCGTGCGGGCGTCGATCGCGTTTTCGAGGACGAGGCGGGCGTCGTCGGTGGCGCAATCGTAGTACTCGAGAGCGCCCCGCAGACCCTCTGGCTTGAGCTGCGGCTCGAGCTGGAGCGCCGCCTTGCTACCGCGAAACGTCTTGTGCATGCGCGGCGCGCGGAACAGCGCGAGCGAGTCGTAGATCCACAGGCCGACGTTCATCAGCTCGAGACCGGGCTTCGCGCCCTTGTAGATCGGGATCAAGAACGGCAGCGGGCGCACGAGGTGCGGCGCGACCTGTGTCTGAACGCGGCGCTCGCTGACGGATTCGAACACGAGCCCGATCTCGCCTTGCTCGAGATAACGCAGTCCACCGTGTACGAGCTTGCTCGACTTCGACGACGTCCCCGACGCGTAGTCGCCCTTTTCGAACAGGGCGACCTTGAGGCCACGCAGCGCGGCGTCGCGCGCGATCCCCGCACCCGTGATGCCGCCGCCGATCACGACGACGTCGAATGTGGGTGCCGTCACTTCTTGCCTTCGACCTTCGCACTGCCTTCGGCAGTGCCACGCATCCGACGTTCGTCGGACTTGTTCGTGTCGAGGTTCACCTGCGTGACCTCGAAGTACGCGAGCGCACCGAGGAGCGTCGCGAGCCCACCCACCGTTGCGTTCGGCTCGAGCACGATCCGGATCGACTTCTTCGCCGCATCAGCACCGAGCTTCTTTACCTCGGCCATCGCAGTTGCGCCCGTGTCGTCGAGGATGATCGCGATCTCGGTTGGACTGGGCTTCCCGACCGTGAGCTTTACCGGTGAGATGCCATGCTGCGGCCAGCCGACGGGGCCCATCGACGACGTCACTGCGAGGTACCCACCCATACCGCTCCACGCGGCCGCGTCGCGAATCCGCGTTGCAGGGACCTGCGGGTTGGCGAACAGCGCGACCCTGTCGCCGAGCTTCATCGCCAGATCGCGCAGCTTGTTCGGTTGGGCCTTCGTCGATTCCGCCGACGTACCCGGATACGGCTCGCCCTGGGGCAGGACGCCATTCGCCGCGAGCTTCGCGATCGGCATCGGACCGACGTTCATCGTCGACGCCGTGACGGTGATCTGCACCGGTAGGATGTCCGGCTTCGTGACGGCGCTGTCGGGCAACTTCACGCCGACGCCGGTCTGCGAGACCGCGGGGAGCGAAATCACGATCGGCTCGAGCAGCTTCGCTCCGTCGGGTTGCGCGCTGGCCCAGCGCGCGATGCGATCGAGCGCGAAGTACGGCGCGGTGACGAACCGTCCGTCAGGAC